>NZ_DF952468.1:777822-778498 GCF_001263615.2 Arthrobacter sp. Hiyo1
GCTCGCGTTGCTCCGCGAAATGGTCCTGAACCCGGTCCCGACGCTCAACCAGTTACAGGCGAACTGCGGTGGAACCGTGGACATCAGCTGCCTTGAGCTTGGACGCCAGGGCTATCCCGGGCCCGCCGGCGTGGCCCTCGCGGTGGTGCCCGCGTTGCTTCTCCTGATCTGCGCGGTGGGCATGCGCCAAGGAAGGCGCTTGGCATTGAAAATCGCCATCGCCGTGCAACTCGGTGTGGTGGCTTTGTCCTTTGCCTATCTGGTGTTGTTTGCCAGCATTCCGCATTTTCCAGGGCGGGGCCGCACGGTAGTCATGGGCTCCGCGGTGTTCCACATTCTGACCCTCGCCCTGGTTCCCCTTATCCTGGCGGTCCTGCTCTTCCTTTTCCGGGGCAACTTTGTGGTGGGCTCCAGGGCGCCGCTCCGCCGGAAAATGGCATGGCTGGTTGGCGGTACGTGGCTCATCTTGGCGAGTGGCTACACCGGGGCCTGGCTCGGCTCGGGCGGTATGGCGCACGACGGCGGCATCCTCGGCCTCATTGCGGAACTCGCCCGGCAGTATCTTCCCTTGCCCATACCCACGGCCTTCGGTCGAGTGTTCGCGGAACGTAGCGCCGCCGAGTCGATATTGTTCGCGTGGTCCGGGATCATCTTCTGGCTCGTGGCCATGGCAGCG
>NZ_DF952468.1:779181-780949 GCF_001263615.2 Arthrobacter sp. Hiyo1
TGGCAGCGGTGTGGACGCTGCTCCTGAAACGGCAGCACGGGCCCGGCGGCGACGATCCGGCCCGCCTGGCGGCCAAGGCTTTGGTCAAACGCGGCGGGGAGTCGCTTTCGTGGATGGCGCTGTGGGAGCCGAACAAGTTCTGGTTCACTCCCGGAATGGACGCTGGAATTGCCTACCAGCAGCACGGAAACGTGGCACTGACCCTTGCCGGACCGTTCGGTGATCCCGCACAAGCCCCTGCCGCGACCGAAGGGTTCCTGGACTACTGTGCGCACCATGCATTGGTGCCGTGCCTCTATTCCTGCACCGAGGAATTGTGGCCGATGCTGCAATCCGCGGGATTTCGCCGAATTGCGGTCGCCCAGGAAACCCGGCTCTCCATCCGTGACCTTGAGTTCACGGGCAAAGCGTGGCAAAACGTCCGTACAGCAAAGAACCGCGCGCTAAAGGCCGGCGTTGAAGCCCGGTGGGGGCGCTATTCGGAGTTTCCGCAACACGTACGCTCCCAACTCGGCGAAGTGTCGGAAGAGTGGGCCGCCAGGAAAAAAGTACCCGAAATGGGCTTTACCTTGGGTTCCCTCGACGAGCTGATGGTCGATGAAGTGCTGTGCTGCATCGCCGTCGACCGCAAAGGGTTTGTCTTTGGGGTCACCAGTTGGCTGCCGGTGTTTCGTGACGGGCGGGTGATCAGCTGGACCTTGGATTTCATGCGTCGGCGAAGCGATGCCTTTCCTGGCCTCATGGAATTCATGATTGCCTCGGCAGTGCACGAGTTGCGGCAGGGAGTGGAGGTCATTTCTTTGTCGGGCTCTCCTCTTGCCGGCGAGACCGAGGAATTCTCCAGCGGGGAAGCCGGCCTGGCGGGCATTCTCGACCTCGTGGGCAGGACCCTGGAACCCGTTTACGGATTCCGCTCATTGGCCCGCTTCAAATCGAGGTTCCAGCCGGAGTACAGGACTTTGTATATGTACTATCAGGACAGCCTGGAGATTCCCGCGATCGGCGCCGCGCTAAGCCGCGCATATTTGCCCGGGCTATCCGTTCGCCAAACTGCCAGGCTTCTCCGCACCCTGGTCGCCTGAAAAGGAAAAGGGGTCCCGCAGCCTGTGCGGAACCCCTTCCCTGAACCTGCCAAGCAGAATTCAAGCAGTCAAACTAGACGGCGGTTACGCCGGTGGCCTGCGGGCCCTTTGCGCCCTGACCGATCTCGAACTGAACACGCTGGTTCTCGTCGAGGGTGCGGAATCCGCCGGTCTGGATCTCGGAGTAGTGGACAAAGACGTCGCCTTCAGCGTCGTCCGGGGTAATGAAGCCGAAGCCCTTTTCAGCGTTGAACCACTTGACGGTGCCCAGTGCCATTTTTGTTTCTCCTCATTGTGGAACTATTAAGTCCGGCACACCGCGTGCCGGCCTTGGTTACTCCGCGAGAAGACCTGGTATTCCGTCCAAGCAAGGCCTGGTTGGCTTCGCAGGAGCTTCACGCTCGCAACACGTCTTGCGAGCATGAATCACACCTACACAAAGACTGCTACAACACTTTCATGGCGGATAGTGGAGGTCAACGGTCTGCTGGGGAATTCCGACAAATTTTAAGTAAAAAGAAGGTAACGGAAGAAAGCGCGCCGGCCACGGGATCCGCCATGGGGAACCCGCCAATTCGGCCTAGGCGAGCCAATCACCATTGCGCAATACGCCAGCGAGTTGAAGCTCCTTGTCCACGACGACGAGATCGGCCCGCAAGCCCCTGCGAAGGCCGCCAAGTTCATCG
>NZ_DF952468.1:781605-787097 GCF_001263615.2 Arthrobacter sp. Hiyo1
CGTCGGCGAGCCCGACGCCGGCCGCAACCGTGCGCCTGACGACGTCGAGCATGGTGGCGGTGCCACCCGCGATGGATCCCGTGGCATCCAAGGTAGCGACGCCGTCCGTCACGGTCACGGGGGAGGGGCCAAGCATGTAGTTTCCGTCGGAGAGTCCCGCCGCCGCCATCGAATCGGTCACGAGGACAACGTTTGCTGCGCCTACCAGCTGAAAGACGGTTGCGACCGTGCTTGGGTCCAGGTGCGTGCCGTCCGCAATCAGTTCCACCACGGCCTTGCCTTCCTGGGCCGTGCGAAGGGAGGCGGCCACGGGGCCGGGGGAGCGGTGGTGCATGGGAGGCATGCCGTTGAACAAGTGCGTGACGGTGGGCAGAGAGCTGACGCCGTCGAAACCGGCGGATTCCAGGCCCTCGCGCGCCGCAGTGAGGGAGGCTGCCGCCGTCGCGTCGTCGCAATCCGTGTGGCCAAGGGACGGCGTTACTCCGTGGAACGTCATCAAGTCCACGAGTGCCGCGGCACCCGGAAGCTCTGGGGCATAGGTCATGGTTGCGAGCTTGCCTGCAGCGGCTTCAACGAGCTCCGTCATGAGGTCCAGGTCCGGTTCCAGCAAATAAGCAGGGTTCTGGGCACCGCATCGCGCGTGCGAGAGGAAGGGCCCCTCAAGGTGGATTCCCGCTACGAGTCCTTCATCGGCCAGGCGCACGAAAAGCTCGATGCCGCGGAGCAGGTCCTCCCGGGGCGCCGTGACCATGCTGGCGAGGAGCGTGGTGGTTCCGGAGCGGTGCAGGAAATCGATGGCCTTGCGCGCCGACGATTCATCAGCCGGGGAAGTCGCCTCCATTGCCGCCATGGCAGTGCACATCCACGAACCCGGGAACGATATACCGTTCAGCGGGGAAATCGGTCCGGGGAGTTTCCTCGAACCCCTCGAAGGCTGCTTCGTGGAATTCGGCGGCCGGCCCGGCGAAGGCGATGCGGTCGTCTTCCACCGCCACCAGGCCATCTTCGATCACCGCACCGTCGCTGACGATGGTTCCGGTGATCAGGTGGCGCACAGGCGCAGAAGAAGATACAGGCCGGTCTGGGACAGTCATGTTTTGATTCTAGTTGCCGGGGCCCGCGCTTGGCCCGGTTTACCCTGCATGAGGGCCCGGACCGCTAGAACAAGCGGGACTCGCTGTCGTCCACGCCCCGCATCGCGTCATAGTCCAGGGTGACGCAGTCGATTCCGCGGTCGTTGGCAAGGACCTTCGCCTGCGGCTTGATCTGCTGGGCGGCGAAAATGCCCCGCACCGGGGCCAGCAGCGGATCGCGATTGAGAAGTTCGAGGTACCGCGTGAGCTGCTCGACGCCGTCGATGTCGCCGCGCCGTTTGAGTTCGACGGCGACCGTCCTGCCGTCGCCGTCGCGGGCGAGGATGTCCACCGGACCGATGGCAGTGAAGTACTCGCGCCGGATGAGCGAATAGCCGGCACCAAGTGTTTCGATCTGCTCGGCGAGCAGTCGCTGAAGGTCGGCCTCGACGCCGTCCTTGATGAGCCCGGGGTCCGTTCCGAGGTCGTGGGACGTGTCATGGAGGTGCTCGTAGATGTTGATGATGAGCCGGTCATCGGTCTTGGCCGACTGCACGGTCCACTGCTCCACCACGCCTTCTTCCACCTCGGTCTCTTCCGGCGTCGTCACCCGGAGGGTTGCGGGCGGGCTCATCCAGTTCAGCGGCTTGTAGGAGCCGCCGTCGGAGTGGACCAGGACCGAACCATCGGATTTGACGAGCAAAAGCCGGGTGGCAAGGGGGAGGTGGGCCTTGAGGCGGCCAACGTAATCTACGGAACAACGGGCTATGACGAGTCGCACCCGCTCCACTTTACTTCCTCTGCCGCATCCCCTGCCCCGCGCAACTAGCGACTGGGGCAGAATGGAGTCATGCCCCGCTCCAACCGCCCCCGACGCACCGAATCAGCCAAGCAAGCTGGAAACGGACAGGCGAGTCGCCGGAACTGGACCTGGAACGTGCCCGCTCGGGCATCGCCCGCCGGGAAAGCGCCCCCGACGGCGACTGGATGGTCCGGACCATGACCGCACGCAATGCCGAGAAGACGTATATATGTCCCGGCTGTTCGATGGCCATCGTGCCTGGCATCGCCCACCTGGTGGTGTGGTCCGAGACGCACCTCTTCGGCGATGCCGCGGGCCTGGCGGAGCGCCGCCACTGGCACAACAACTGCTGGACCGGCCGGACCTACAGATACCGCTGAGCGCTTAAGCTTGGAAGCATGAGTTTCGATCCCGCTTCCCTCGTTTTCAGCCAGCCGGAGTCTGCCACGGACATCAGGGCATCCACCGTTTTGCCGGCGCACCGCGAAAACGTGGAATTCCGCACCGAAGACGGCAAGTTGCTTGTGGGTGAGCTGGCGCTGCCGGAATCCGGCGAGATCTCGGCGACCCTTATTACCCTGCACCCCCTGCCAACGCACGGCGGATTCATGGATTCGCACGTCTACCGGAAGGCGTCCTATCGGCTTCCGGCGCTGGCCGGCGTCGCGGTTCTGCGCTTCAACACGCGGGGAACGCATTCGCCCCGGGGTACCAGCCAGGGGCACTTCGACGAGGGCATCGGCGAGCGGTACGACGTCGAGGCTGCTGTTCGCTTCGCTGTGGAGCGCGGGCTTCCGAACCGCTGGTTGGTGGGCTGGTCCTTCGGCACCGAGCTGGCCTTGATGTACGGTGCGGTGGAACCGGTGGCTTCCCAAGTGGAGGGCGCCGTCCTGCTGTCTCCGCCGCTGCACCGTGCAACGGACGTGCATTTGAAGGAATGGGCTGCTTCGGGAAAGCCGCTGACGGTCCTGGTTCCGGAACACGACGACTATCTTCAGCCCGCCGAGGCCGCGGAACGATTCAGTTTGGTGCCCCAGGCCCGGGTGGTGGGGATCGACGGCGCCAAGCACTTGTGGGTCGGCGAGAAGTACGCTGCCCGGGTTTTGGACGAGATTGTGGACGACGTGACGGAAGCCGGTGCAGGACCCCATGGCTTGCCTCGCCAGTGGGCAGGCCCAGTGGCCACGGCCTAATGGCTACGGTTTAACAGCCACCGCTCAGTGGCGGTCCTGGCGGACGATGAAGACTTCCTTGATCAGCAGCATGATGGCTGCGGCCGTCGGGATGGCGATCAATGCACCGAGCACGCCCAGCAGGCTGCCGCCCGCGATCACCGAGATCACGGCGACAGCACCCGGACGGCAACTGCCTTCTGCATGATGCGCGGAGAGATGAAGTAGGCCTCGAACTGCAGATAGGCGAAGTAGCAGATGGCGTAGATCACGGCGGTCTGCCAGCCGGCGGTCAAAGCCACCAGGATGACCACCACAGCGGCAATCAGCCCGCCTACCAAGGGGATGAAGGCAAGCAGGGCAACCACGAACGCCAACAGGACGCTGAACGGAATGCCCAGGATGCTCATGACGATGAACGCGAACAGCGCGTTGAGCAAGGCAACACAGACCTGGCCGATCACGTAGTTGCCCACCGAGCGCGTGATTTCTTCGGATAGCGCTTCCACCCGGGGCCTGCGCGACCGTGGTGCGAGCCTGTATCCCCATCTCTTCATGGCAGGCAGGGCACCGAGGAAGTAGAGGCTGAGGACCAGGACGATCAGCGTCCCGAAGACCCCGTTGGCCACGGTGGATCCGAAGCCGACGACGCCGCCGAAGATACCGCCCATGGCGTCCGGGTTCTTGACGAACTTGTCGAGTTCCTGGCTGATCTTGTCGCGGACGCCGAATTGGCTGTCCAGGGAGCGGAAGAAATCCGAATCCACGAAGCCCCGGATCCAGTCCGGAGCCTGCCGGACGATCTGTGAGACCTGTTCCACGATGGTGGGGATCAGGGTGGCGAAAAACGCCGCCACTCCGGCAACGAGGACCCCGACGGCGATGACGACGCCGGCCGGGCGCGGCACCTTGCGCTCTTCGAGCCCGCGGACCACAGGGTCAAGTCCCAAGGCAATGAACAGGGCCGTCACGATCCACAACAGCAGTTGGGCGGTGTTGGTGCCGATGTAGTACAGCATGAGGGCGACGCCGACGCCGGCCGTGCCCATGAAGCCGACATACAGCGGGTGTTGCGCGGACATCCTCGGGCCAGGGGAACCGAAGCGCGGGCCGTCGGATTCATCCAAGGCGGGTTCGGCGGTTGCATCGTGCTCAAGTTCGGGAGGCATTTCGAAACGGACCCGCGGTTGGGCGCCGGGAATGGGCTGGCGGAGGCGGCGCACGAAGGACGCCATCAGGCCCTCGCCGTGATCCCTGCCGTCTTGGGCAGACCCATCATCCAAGCCACCCGGGCTGGTGCCGGGCCCTTGTTCGGCGGGTGTGGGATCCTTGCGCTCTTTCACGTGTTTCAGCTGCCTTTTCGTTCCGCGGTCAGGCTCGAGGGGTGCCCGATGTCATGTTGTTCGCCACACTATCAGCAGGCCGGAATTGCCGAATTCTAGAGGGTAAGCCCTCCGGCGGGAAGCCCTCTGGGAGGACCCCGAACTGACTCCTTGGTAACAAAACCGTTACCCTTGAAGTTCAACGACCGCTGATGATTGGTATTCCTGTGCGATTGAAGACTGCAGTTTCGCTGGTGCTGCTTGGCCTGCTGACACTGTTGGCCGGCATTGGCCAGCTGACCTTTTGGGCCCCGGCCGAGACCGTAACCGCGTCCGCCCCTGGCGACTCCAAAGCCGCTCCGCTGACGGTGATCACCCAAGACGTGTTGACCCACAAGGGCGGTCCGAGACAGATCAGCGTCAAGGGCGACGGCAAGTTCGTGTTGGCTGTGGGACGTCCGGATGACGTCGATGCGTGGGTCGGCAAGACCGCCCACAACACCATCAACGGCGTCTCCGAGGACGGCAAGTCCCTCCAGCTTGCAGGCACCGACGGCGAAGCAAACGCCCCCTCTCCTGCCGGATCGGACTTGTGGGTCCAAACGGAGAACGCCGACGGACAGCTGGAGTACACCTTCACCCCTCCCGCGAGCGGCAACTGGTCCCTCCTTCTGGCGAGCGACGGAACCAAGCCGGCGCCGTCGTCGGTCTCCATTACATTCGCCAATGATGCCACCATGCCGTGGGCCGTACCGCTCATCGTCATTGGCGCGATCCTCATTGTCGCGGGTGCGGCGTTGCCGTTCGTCAGCAAGTTCACCAAGGGCCGGGGCGGCCGCCCCAACGGTCCGCGGGGCGGCGTAACCACCGGAAACTCCCCGGAGACCGCCAGCAAAGGCACCGCCGATGAAACCGACAAGGACCCCCTGGGCGAGGACACACCTGCCGGGGACGCACCTGCCCAGGACACCAACAAAGGCACAGCCGCGGGTCCCGCACTTCGTATTTCGCTTGTACCGCAGCTGTTGTGACGGCCCTCGTCGGTGGCACCGCGGCAGGTGCCAAGCGGCCGAGACTCCTTCTCCCTCCGGATCCGCGACGGCGAGCCCCGCGGGGACCGCCG
>NZ_DF952468.1:790891-794468 GCF_001263615.2 Arthrobacter sp. Hiyo1
CCTGATGGCCTCGGCCGCCGACATGAACGCTTGACCCTTCCCGCTTCACGACGTCGGCGATTCCCATGCGCCAGCTGCTGGCCGGGCTTACCCTCGCCGGATTCATCGGATTGCCGGGCTTGTCCACGACGATTGTGGCCTTGTTCACTGCGGCCACATGGTGGCGCAGCGTGCCGGCGGCGCTCGGCGCCCTGCTGGGTGCCGTGCTGGGCGTGCTGAGCTGCGTGGTCCTGTCGAAAGTCATCACGACGGCGACTGCAAGCCTCGCGGCCTCCCGCCGTTTCAAAGACGTGAGCAGCATTGTGGTCTTTGTGCCACTCGTGCTGATGGGACCGATCGTAGCCGGCGTCTTCAGGGGAGTATCCGGTTCCACGGGCTATCTCCCGGAACTTGCCCGGACGGTCTCCTGGACTCCACTCGGAGCTTCCTGGTCGCTTGGCGGGGATCTGGCGTCCGGAGATATTGCCGCCGCCGGCCTGAAGGCAGTGATCGGCCTCGCCACTCTCCTCGTGTTGTTTGCCGCCTGGAATGCGTTGCTCAAGCGGGCGCTGGTCACTCCGCCATATTCGGGTGGATCAAGGAAACGCGGCGGCAAACTTGGCTTGTTCGGACTGCTGCCGGCAACTCCCACCGGTGCCATTGCCGCACGCTCCCTCAGCTACTGGGTCCGCGATCCGCGCTACGCAGCTTCGCTGATGGTGGTCCCGTTGTTGCCCGTGATTTTCCTGTTCCAGTCAGCGCAGTCCGGAAGCTACTCCATGCTGGTGATTCTGGGACCCATGGCCGCCTTTGTCCTCGCATGGTCTATTTCCGCGGATGTCTCCTACGACAACACCGCCTTTGCCTTGCATCTGGCCACCGGGGTCCGCGGCATTCACGACCGGCTCGGCCGGGCCTTGGCCTGCCTGGCATTCGCCCTCCCGGTGGTGTTGATCTTCGCCGTCGGGCCCTTTTTCCTGACCGGCGACTGGGGCTGGTTGCCCGGTGTCCTGGGTCTTTCCCTCGGTGTGCTGTTCACCGGACTGGGCCTGGCCTCCATCGTGTCGGCACGGTACACGTCCACCGTGCCGTTGCCCGGTGACAGCCCGTTCAAGAAGCCGCCGGGAAACGTTGCCCAGACACTGGCGGTCCAGTTCGGGGGAATGGCAGTCTTGTTCCTCCTCGTCCTTCCGGAGCTTGTCCTGGTGATTGTCCAGTCGGTCACGGGCGATCCACTGTGGGGATGGATCAATCTGGCAATTGGTACGGTTCTCGGAGCGGCATTGTTCGTTGCGGGTGTCCGGATCGGCGGCCGATGGCTTGACCGGCGCGGGCCGGAGCTCTTCGCGCAATTGAGCGTCAACCGTTGATTCCATGAACGACAATGACAAGTTATGGGACATGGGATAACCTCGAGTTTGAACCAGTCGATCCGGGAAACACAGCTAGAAAGGTCGTGGACGATGGAAGTTGTCATCCTTCCGGGAAGCAAGCAGATCGGGGCGCTTGCCGCGGATGCCATCGAGGCGCTGCTCCTCCGAAAGCCGAATGCCGTCCTGGGCCTGGCCACAGGGTCCTCTCCGCTCCCTGTCTACGACGAATTGGCGCGCCGCCATCAGGAAAGGGGCCTCGACTTCAGCCAGGCACACGCCTTCGCCCTTGACGAATACGTGGGGCTCGAGCCTGGCCATCCGGAGTCGTACCGTGAAGTCATCCGCCGTGAATTCACGGACCGCGTCAACATCGACCCCTCCAACGTCCACAGCCCGGACGGTACCGCGGCCGACCTTCCCGCGGCCTGCCAAGCGTACGAGGACTCCATGCGCGAACTCGGCGGCGTTGACTTGCAGATCCTCGGCGTGGGCACCGACGGCCATATTGGATTCAACGAGCCCGGCTCATCGCTCGCTTCGCGGACCCGGATCAAGACGCTGATCGAGCAGACCCGCAAGGACAACGCACGGTTCTTCAAGAGCATCGACGATGTTCCCCACCACGTGGTCACGCAGGGTTTGGGAACCATCATGGATGCCCGGCACGTGGTCCTGATCGCTACGGGTGCCCAGAAAGCCCAGGCCGTCAGGGACTTCGTCGAGGGGCCGGTTGCTGCCATTTGCGCGGCATCAGTGCTGCAGATGCACCAGCACGCCACCATCTTGATCGATGAGGCTGCGGCGTCCTCGCTCAAGCTCGCCGACTACTATCGCCACACCTATGACAACAAGCCGAAATGGCAGAGCATCTGACACGGTGCATCTGATCGCGAAGCTGCAGCGGCTAAGATGGATGGCATGACGACGCTGCCTCCGGACCCATTCGAAAACGATCCCATGCGCGAGCTTTCCGGAGCCGGAACTTCCACTGCAACCATTGAGCGCGAGGAATTGCGCCAAGAAGTGGAACCCGGTGACCGGGAGCGTTTCTCGCACTATGTCCGCAAGGAAAAGATCATGGAGTCCGCCCTGACGGGCGAACCCGTGATTGCGCTGTGCGGTAAAGTGTGGACCCCTGGCCGGGACCCGCAGAAGTTCCCGGTCTGCCCCGAGTGCAAAGAAATCTATGAAGGACTTCGCCCGGGTAACGACGGCGGAGACAAAGGCGGCTCGGGCGGCTCCAAGTAGCGAGTAAGCCCCAGTAGTCGGGTATTTCCTGGTAGTAGGCGGGGGAACGCTTTCCCCTGCCTGTGTGCTGCCCTGCGTGATTCGGCGCATCCGGAACAGATTGGTGTTTTTTGTGGTTATTTGGGTTTCGCTGGCTTGCAGCGGCCTTGCTTGGAATCGTGCTGGTCGGGGGGAATCCGCGTGACTGAAACACTCTTCGGCGGCCCGGCGCTGCCTCCGGCCTATCCGGAACGCGCAGCCTGGGGAACGCCCCGAAGCTGCGCGCCTGGCAGCAGGAAGCGCTGGACCTGTACTTGAACGCGAGCCCGCGCGATTTCCTCGCCGTGGCAACGCCGGGCGCGGGTAAGACCACCTTCGCCCTGCGGATTGCGTCCATGCTCCTTGACAGCGGAACCGTGAACCGCGTGACGATCGTCGCCCCTACCGACCACCTGAAACGGCAGTGGGCGGACGCCGCCGCCAGGGTGGGCATTGCCATCGATCCGAACTTCAAGAATGCGGACGGCCAGCACGGCAGGGGCTTCGTCGGCGTCGCAGTGACCTATGCGCAGGTGGCCAGCAAGCCCATGCTCCACCGGGCCAAGACCGAGGCAGCCCGCACCCTGGTCATCCTCGACGAAATCCACCACGGTGGCGAAGCGTTGTCCTGGGGCGACGGATTGCGCGAAGCATTCGATCCAGCGGCGCGGCGCCTGGCCCTCACAGGAACGCCTTTCCGTTCCGACACCTCACCCATCCCCTTCGTGGAATACGCCGAAGACCGTGACGGCATCCGCCGCTCGAAAGCGGACTACACCTACGGTTACGGCAATGCCTTGAGGGACCACGTCGTCCGTCCCGTGCTGTTCATGGCGTATTCGGGCCAGATGCGATGGCGCACCAGCGGGGGAGACGAAATGGCGGCTTCCCTCGGCGAGGCCGCCGTGACCAAGGACATCACCTCCCAGGCGTGGCGGACCGCGCTGAACCCCAGCGGC
>NZ_DF952468.1:798068-801442 GCF_001263615.2 Arthrobacter sp. Hiyo1
CCCACCGCCTCCCACGTCTCGCTTCGCTCAACGCGGGGCCCTCGGCGGTGTGGGCCCACCCACCGCCTCCCACGTCTCGCTTCGCTCAACGCAGGGCCCTCGGCGGTGTGGGCCCGTCATTAGCTCGCCCATCCATCACCATTAGAATGGACAGATGACCACTACCGTCGCCCCCGGCATTTATGCAGCCACCTGCACAGTGACAGACGCAGGCTTAAAGGGAGAAGAACGGACGGACATCTCGGAGCAGTCCTCCACCGACCTTCTCAGTGCTGCTGATATCCCTTGGAACCTGGTGGTCTGGAACGACCCCGTCAATCTCATGAGCTATGTGAGCTACGTGTTCCAGAGCTACTTCGGCTATTCCGAGGCCAAATCCAACAAACTCATGCTCGAGGTCCACAAGAAGGGCCGTTCCATCGTGGCGCACGGAGGCAAGGAACAAGTGGAGCAGCACGCGGTTGCCATGCACGGCTACGGTCTGTGGGCAACGGTTGAAAAGGCAAGCAGCAGCGGCGACGGCCGGGGACGCAAGGGCGGCGCACGTGGCTAAGGCTTTCAAGTACGGACTCAAGGGCATCACCGGCTATCTTGAGCCCGCCGAGCGCGAACTCCTGCGCGGACTCGTGGATGATGTCATTTCGATGCTGGAACCGGAGCTGTCCAGCAACGAAGATCCCCTGACGGCTTTGATCGGCCTGGATATGAACGTCAAGGAACCGTCCGATCGCGCCCTTTTGCGGCTCTTGCCGAACGTCATGAAGAATGACGACGCCGCGTCCCTCGAGTTCCGCCAGCTCACCGAGCGCTCGCTGCGGGAAGGAAAAATCGGCGCCCTTCGAGCCGCTGCCATGGGCCTGGACCGCAACGAACTCGTCCTCACCCCGGAGGAGGCGAAGCTCTGGTCCATGGCCCTCAACGATGTTCGTTTGGTGCTGGCGGAGCGCTCGATATCCGCGACGAAGCGGATGCCGACCATGTCCATGCCATGCAGGACTGGTCCCAGGCCGAAGACGTGGAGAGCTACCTGGCGCTCGTCTACAACTTCACCACGTGGCTCCAGGAATCGTTGGTCCAGGCCATGATGGCCTCGATGGACCGGAAGCCTGAGTGGGGCTTGTGGGCGTCCGTGTGACAAAACAGACACGAGGCCCCCGCCACATGTCGTCGCTGCAGCACATGCCTTGGCTTATTCTCTAAGAATCATGAACTCAGCATCGGACGCGGTATCGGATGGGGAGAGCGCCGCAGCGGCGTTGGAATCCCAGCGCACGCCGGAAACACTGAACAGCACAGCACCCAACCCCTTGCTGGGATCACGCCCCATCGGTGTCTTCGATTCCGGAGTCGGCGGACTCACCGTGGCACGGTCCATCATCGACCAATTGCCCCATGAGTCGATCATCTACGTGGGAGACACAGCCAACGGACCCTACGGGCCGCTCCCCATCGCCGAAGTCCGGGCCAATGCCCTCGGCGTCATGGACGAGCTCGTGGACTCCGGCGTGAAACTCCTGACCATCGCCTGCAACTCAGCCTCGGCCGCCGTCTTGCGCGATGCCCGCGAACGCTACACGGCCCGCTACGGGATTCCCGTCATCGAGGTCATTCAACCCGCAGTCCGCCGGGCGGTGGCCGCGACGAGATCCGGCAGGATCGGCGTGATCGGGACATCGGCCACAGTGGGTTCCCGCGCTTACGAGGACACCTTTGCCGCAGCCCCGGACCTCAGCATCACCTCGGTAGCCTGCCCCGAATTCGTGAGTTTCGTGGAGGCCGGCATTACGACCGGCCCCGAGCTGCTGGCCGCGGCCCACGAATACCTGGAACCGCTCAGGGAAGCCGGCGTGGACACCGTGGTGCTCGGCTGCACGCACTATCCCTTGCTTACTGGCGTGATCTCCTACGTCATGGGGGACGACGTCACTCTTGTGTCGAGTGCCGAAGAGACCGCCAAAGACGTTTACCGCGCTTGGCCACCCACGGGATCCAGCGGACCGATGCCGCTTGCCCCGGCACGACTTCATGGCCACCGGCGACGCCGTCCAGTTTGAGACCCTGGCGCGCCGTTTCCTCGGCCCGGAGGTCCTGTCCGTGCGCCACGTGGACCATGTGGCCGCCCAGTACCCGACCGGGAGCCTCGCCCGCATCACCCCGGAAATGTTGGAGGCCGCCCGCGCGGGCGGCATCATGCGAGGACGTCCAATTTCGTTGACCCCGCAGCCTTCACAGTGAACGAATTCGGCGCGGCCCGCGGAGGCCGCATCCAGTGAAACTGACCATTGTTGGCTGCACGGGTTCCTTCCCTGGTCCCGGCTCTCCGGCGTCGTGCTATCTGCTGACCGCGCACGACGGTGAACGCCAGTGGAAGATCGTCATGGACCTCGGCAGCGGTGCCCTCGGGGCCATCCAGCGGTACACGGACCTCGAAGACATCGACGCTATCTTCCTGACCCACCTGCACCCGGACCATTGCATGGACCTCTGCGGACTGCACGTAGCGGTCCGCTGGAAGCCGGGCGGTTGGGGACGGGACAGGATCCCAGTCTGGGGGCCCGCCGCGACGGCCGACCGCATGGCCACCGCCTACGGCCTTGAGCTGGAACCCGGAATGCACGAGGAATTCGACTTCAGCAACTGGAGCGAACGGCAATCCGTGCAGCTCGGACCCTTCATCGTGACCCCGTATGCCGTGAACCACCCGGTGGAAGAGGCCTACGCTTTGCGCGTCGAGGTCACCGAGCCGGACAAAGAAGGCAAAGCGGTCAGCAGGGTCCTCACGTACTCGGGGGACACAGACTCGTGCCAGGGCCTTGAGGACGCGGCCCGCAACGCCGATCTCTTCCTCTGCGAGGCCGCCTTCGAAGAAGGGCGCGACGACGACATCAAGGATGTGCACTTGACCGGCAAGCGCGCGGGCCAGGCAGCGACAGCCGCCGGAGCCCGACGCCTCCTCTTGACCCACATCCCGGTCTGGACATCGCAGAGCAAGGTCATGGCCGAGGCGCGGCCCGAGTTCGCCGGCGATGTCGCCGTCGCGGTTGCCGGAGTCCACTACACCGTCTGAACCCGCAGTCCAGCGGAGGCCGGGGGATCGCTAAGCTTGCAGTATGACTTCCGAAGCCACATCTGTCCCCGTCATCCGTGCCGACGGCCGCACACCCGATCAACTCCGTCCCATCAGCATCACCCGCGGTTGGTCCAAGCAGGCCGAAGGTTCGGCCCTGATCGAATTCGGCAACACCCGGGTGCTGTGCACGGCTTCCCTGACCGAGGGCGTTCCGCGCTGGCTCAAGGGCGAAGGCCGCGGCTGGGTCACGGCCGAATACGCCATGCTGCCGCGGGCCACGAACACGCGTTCCGACCGTGAGTCC
>NZ_DF952468.1:802582-804952 GCF_001263615.2 Arthrobacter sp. Hiyo1
CGGCGGGGCACGCGAGGTGGTCGAGTACGGCCAGCTGGAAGGCACTCTCTTGCATGAGCCCCGCGGCGCAGGTGGATTCGGCTACGACCCCGTGCTCCAGCCGCAGGGACTGGACCGCAGTTGCGCGGAGCTGAGTTCCGAGGAGAAGAACGCCATCAGCCACCGCGGCAAGGCGTTCAGGGCGCTGCTCCCGGCGATCGTGGACGCCCTGCGCTAGAACTTGCGCCAGCATTAACGAGAGAGGCACCCCGCAGACAAAGTGCGGGGTGCCTCTTCTGTTGAAGCAACGGGCTTAGCGCTCGCCGTGCTTTCCGGCTTCGCGTCCGTCGACCAATTCTTCGGCGGGTTCTGCTCCGCCGTTCGTTGCCTTGCGCTTGGCCAGCAAGCCGCGGATGACTTCCACGGCCACGGGGACCACCGAGATCAGGACGATGACCACGAAGATGATGTCGAGGTTGTCCCGGACCCACGGAACTTTGTCGCCGAGCAGGTAGCCGAGCAGCGTGACGCCACCGCCCCAGAGCACCGCCCCGATGACGTTGAAAATGAAGAACTTGCGCTTGTCCATTTGCGCGACGCCAACAATCACCGGGACGAAGGTGCGGATGATGGGCACGAAGCGGGCCAGGATCAGGGCCTTGCCGCCGTGCTTTTCGAAGAAGGCGTGCGCACTCTCGACGTTTTCCCGCTTGAACAGCTTGGAATCAGGCTTGTTGAAGATGGCCGGTCCGGCTTTGGAACCGATGAGGTAGCCACTCTGGTTGCCGATGATCGCGGACACGATGATGAGGGCCGCGAGTGCCCAGATGTTGAATTTGATGGTATCCGTGGCGACGAGGAGCCCAGCGGTGAAAAGCATCGAGTCGCCGGGCAGGAAGAAGCCCACCAGGAGTCCCGTCTCGGCGAACACGATGCCGCACACGAGAAGGACTACCCATGGTGCCAGGGCGGGGTCGGCCAGGAAGATCTGGGGGTTCAACCAGTCGGGGAGGAGCGCGGACATATGCGGCTGCACCGGTCCTGCACCCACCAAAGCGGATACGGCAAAGTCGTTCATCGCAGAAAGGGTCACCCTTCAAGGGTACGGGACAACCGCCGTCGGGCCCTTGACACATCCGCTGGGGGTGTCTGACAGACACTGCCTCCACTCGCCGGACATGCGTAGCGTGGTGGACGTGGGCAGAAATGACGAGAACTTCTGCGTCCGCAGCTAACTGAGCATGAATGACGAGGAAGAACTTTTTGATGCGCGACGTAGCTATACCCGAAACAGCGGCGACGGCCGCTCCTGCGTCAGCCCCGGTGTTCCCGTGGGGCGGTCTCCTGATCCTCGCGGCAGCAGGCTTCACCGCGGTGACTACGGAACTCCTCCCGTCCGGGCTGCTGCCCCAGATCAGCCGGGACCTGGGAGTAGACGAATCGGCCGTAGGTTCCCTGACTGCCGCCTATGCGGCAGTTATCGTCTTCACGGCGCTTCCGTTGTCCAGGCTGCTCGGCGGACGAGTTCCCCGCAAGGCGTTGTTGATCGGCACCGTGCTCGCGTTCGCACTCAGCAATGTCCTGTTGGCGTCGAGCCCGAGCCTGGGATTGGCAGTTGCCGCGAGGCTCCTCGGAGGCGTGGCCCACGGGATGCTGTGGTCAAGCATGGCCCCCTACGTTGCCAGGATCGTCCCGGCGCACTCGGTCGGAAGAGCAATGGCCATGGTCTTCAGCGGTAACAGCATCGCGCTCGCCGTCGGCGCTCCGATCGGCACGCTCATGGGCTCGGTCCTCACCTGGCGCGCCTCTTTCCTGATCCTGGCCGGAGTCGGCGCGGTTCTCGCTTTGCTGGCCATTTGGGTACTCCCCGCAGCCCCCGACGAGGACGGCCATGCGACGCCGACCCTCCGCGGAGCCCTGAAGCTGCCCGGCGTGATCGCCGTGGCCACAGCGTGGCCACTCTTGCTTTTGGGCCACTTCACGCTCTTCACCTACATAGCGCCTTTCCTCCACGTCTCCGGACTGCCGGATGCCTTCACGAGCATTTCGTTGTCCGTGGTGGGGGCTGCCAGCCTCGTGGGGATCTGGATCGCCGGCCTCACCGCCGATTCCCATCCGCGGCGCTCCCTGATTTCCGCGGTCGCCCTGCTGGTGCTGGCCTTCGGCCTCTTGCCGCTGCTTGGCGGCACGTGGGTGGGTGAGCTTGTGCTGGTGACCGTGTGGGGAACCGCCTTCGGGGCCATCGGCATCTACAACCAGGCAGCTATCCTTCGCGCCGGCGGAGAGCACAAGGACGCCGCGAACGGCTTGACCGTGGTGACCATTCAACTGGGCATCGCCGTGGGCGCCGGATATGGCGCCCTGGCCCTGACCACTGTCGGCGCCCTGTGG
>NZ_DF952468.1:808014-812125 GCF_001263615.2 Arthrobacter sp. Hiyo1
GGGGCTGGATCCGGCAGTGCTGACACCACGCTCAGGGCATGCTCAGCCGCAGTCCGCACATCTGAGCCCGCGGTCACCTTGTGCACGAGCACGCTGAAGGCACCCGCGCTTTGCCGTGCCGAAGGGTGCCCGTGGGTCAAGCACGCGGCATCGGTGCTCAGCTTGTAGACCGCGGCCTCGGAAATATGCGGGACCAGGCCAAAGGGAGCCGAGCGCATGACCGTGCCGCAGCCCTTCGATTCCGGATTGACGGGCCGGAACTTGGTTCCCATCTCGCCCGTAGCGAGTCCGCTCAGGCACGCCTTTCCCGGGTGCCTGCGGTGCCGGAGCACTTCTTGGCCGTCGATCCACCGCGGTTGGGGAACGGGGGCGGATGCCGGCAACGCGACGCCCTGGCTCGCGAGCATCGCAGGTAAGCCAGCCAGAGACATGCAGTTTCATCCGCGGCTACGCCGTCGTTGGCCCACTCCAGGGCTTCCACGAGGCCGTCGACGGTGTACAGCGTCATCTGGGTGTCGTCCGAAAAGTGGGTGCCGCCGTCGAGCTGGCCGAAAGAGGTGAGGCCCGCTGCGCCGAAGCGGGTGCGGATCGTGGCTACGTCGTCGAACTCGACGGCGTAGCCGAGCGAATCGCCCAAGGCACCGCCCAGCAGGCAACCGTTAACCCGGGACTCGAAGGATGGCACGGCGGAGGGGGATGGTTCAGCGCTCATAGTGGTAATTTACCGTGGCTGCTCGGCCGGTCTTCACCTGCCCGCTGATACGGTGGCTCGTGAACCAGGAGGCAATGATGCGTGAACCCGCGTGGCGGAAAACCGGAAAGACCCCGGACTACAGATTCTCCCTCGCAAATGAGCGGACCTTCCTCGCGTGGATCCGTACGTCGTTGGCCCTGTTGGCCGGTGCCGTCGCCATCGACCAGCTTGCTCCGAACATCGCGCCCCAGCCCGTGCGCATTGTCTTGTGCGTCGTTCTTTCCATGATCGGCGCGGGCCTCGCGACGCTCGCCTACCGCCGGTGGGCGCAGATGGAGGCGGCCATGCGGAACGACCAGGCCCTGCCGTTCTCACGGGTCATGCTGCTCATGACCATCGTGGTTGCGGTGGCGGCATTCACTTTTGCCGTGCTGATCCTGGTGGCGCGTTGACCGTTGAATCCAGAGATCCGGGGCTGCAGCCGGAGCGTACAACGCTCGCTTGGCGCCGGACCCTGATTTCGCTTCTGGTGGTGGATCTCTTCATCTGGCGCAGGTGGTTGACGGCCAAATCCGGTGCGGGGCAACTGCCCACCGGGATACCGGGGCTCGACTACCAGGGAATCTGCGCCTTGACCGCCGCCGCAGCGACGATCGTCCTCGGCTGCGTTGTGTGGGCCAGGTCCCACCAGTTGCACCATGGCGCGGAGGAAGCGTCGGCAGTCTTGATGCTTGCAAGCGCCGTGTCCATCATCGCGCTTGCCGGCGCTGCGGTCGCCGCAATCGCCTTGGGCGGCTAGGCTCGGATTCAGGAAGCGTCCAGACTCGGCTGACAGGATGCTGCGGGGCAAGAAAGCGGTCCGCCGCACGGCTTCTTGCCTTGCCCGGAGTGTCCGCCTCCGCAACAGACCACCCGAACTTCGAACAAAGGAATCCCTCGACATGACCACAACTGTGTCCGCTCCCTCCTCCCGCGGAACCCGGCTCCTAGCCCGGGCGTCCGCTGAAGCTCTGGGGACGCTGTTCCTTGTGGTTATTGGCTTGGGTGTGTTGATCTTCATCAACCCCCAGGCGGTTCCGATGCCGGCGTCGCTGGCCAGCGGCCTGACCGTCACTGCTGCCATGTTGGCCTTCGGTTACCTGTCCGGCGGCCACTTCAACCCGGCCATCACGGTTGGTCACCTGGTTGCCGGCCGGATGAAGCTTGTGGATGGGGCCGCGTACCTGGGGGCCAGATTGTGGGCGCTTTGCTGGGCGCGTTGGCGATTTTCGCCGTCGTCCGAACTGTACCGGGGATCACGGACAGCCGGACTGTGTTTGACACGGCGACCTCCGGCTTCGGTACGCACTCCAGCTTCCAGGTTCCCGTGACCGGCGTGATGCTCATTGAGGTCCTCGGCGCCGCGCTCCTGGTAGGGGTCTTCCTGGGTGTCACCGCTCGACGCAATCCCAGCAAGCTCGCAGCACCGTTCGCCGTCGGCCTGACAGTCGCGGTCTTGCTGCAGCTTGGCCAATCCACGGGCAACCTTGCCTTTAACCCCGCACGTGCCACTGCCTCCGCAATCTTCAGCTCGAGCTGGGCAGTGGAGCAGCTCTGGCTCTTCTGGGTCGCACCGCTGGTCGGAGCGGCGATCGCAGGCCTCATCTTCCGCGGTTTCGGCGAAACCACCCCGGTTGCCGTGGCTGAGGTCGAGGAGCCGTTGCCGGCCGACGGCTGGGAGGAAAAGTCCGACGACGACGCTGAAGCGGCTGTCCCGGAAAGCGCGGCCGAGGTTTCCACGCCCGCTGCGGAGTCCGCCGTGGCACCCGTCGAAGAGAAGCCAGATGTCGACCCGGCCCGCGATTTCTTCGACGGCAAGCGGGGCTGACGCAGGAATTCAGCTGTCCGGAAGGCCCTGTTACGGCCGGTGCCGCCGCGCCGCACCAATAATGTCGGGGCCTCCAGTTAGCTTGAAAACATGAGGCTTTTGCACACTTCGGATTGGCACCTGGGACGCTCGTTCCATGGCGTCGGGATGCTTGACGCCCAGCGCAACTTCATTGAGCAATTGCTCGCAGTCGTCCGGGAACAGTCGGTGGACGTCGTCTTGATCGCGGGCGACGTCTACGACCGTGCGCTGCCTGGCCTGGATGTCGTGAAGCTCCTCGACGACGCCCTCGTACGGATCACGGATGCTGGAGCCAAGGTGGTGCTGACCAGCGGCAACCACGATTCCGCGATCCGCCTTGGTTTCGCTTCACGCCTGCTGGAGCGCGGGGGAGTCCATTTGCGGACCCGCGTAGAGGATCTCGATTCGCCCGTCCTGTTTCCCCTGGATAGCGACCACTGTGCAGCTCAGCCGGGTGCGCCCGTGGTTGCCGTCTATGGAATTCCGTACCTTGAACCGCGGCTTGTCGCCGAACGGCTCGGCACCCAAACCCCGAGCCACTTTGACGTCACGCAGGCCGCGGTGGAGCTCATCCGTGAGGACATTGCCCGGAGAAGCGAAGCGGGGCCGGTGCACTCCGTTGTGCTGGCACACACCTTCGCGAGCGGCGGCATCACCTCGGACAGCGAACGCGATTTGAGCATCGGCGGTTTGGGGGCAGTGCCCCTGGATCTCTTTGATGGCTTCGGCTACACGGCCCTCGGACATCTGCACGGGCGGCAGGAACTTTCGGAGCGCGTCCGGTATTCGGGTTCGCCGCTGGCGTATTCGTTCTCCGAGGCCAGGCATCGGAAGGTGCGTGGCTGATTGATATCGGCGTCGGCGGTGTTGAGAGCGTCGAGGAAGTTCTGTGGAAAGCACCACGGGAGCTGGCGATTCTCCGGGGGAAGCTCGCTGAGCTTCTGGAGTCGGAGGAGCATTCCTGGGCTGAGACTGCGTATTGCCAAGTCACCCTCACAGACTCCTCGCGGCCTGCGCAGGCGATGGAACAGCTGCGTGCCCGGTTCCCGGAGACGCTCGTGCTGGGCTTTGACCCTGAAGACGCCGCGGGAAAGGTCAAAGCCAGCTACAGCAGCCGGCTTGCGGAGGCCGAGGACGATCTTGGTGTTTGCTGCGGCTTCCTCGACCATGTGCGCGGAAGGCCGGCTGATGAGACTGAACTTTCCGCCCTTCGTGAAGCCTTGGAAGCGGTCCGGTTGGAAGGGGCAGAGCTGTGAGAATCCACCGCCTTGAAATTGAGGCTTTCGGGCCGTTTGCCGGGGTTCAATCGATTGATTTCGATCAGTTGGGCGCCCAGGGCCTGTTCCTCTTGAACGGTGCCACCGGTGCGGGAAAGACGAGCGTGCTCGACGCCATCTGCTTTGCGTTGTACGGCTCGGTACCGGGCGCCCGCCAGGACGGAAAACGCTTGCGCAGCGACCACGCGGAACCGGCTGCGGAGCCGCGGGTCGTTTGCGAATTTTCGGCGCGCGGAAGACGCTTTGAGGTCA
>NZ_DF952468.1:817744-818457 GCF_001263615.2 Arthrobacter sp. Hiyo1
AGCGGAAGGACTGAACGCGCCACGGCGCGTCCGACGACGACGGCGAGCTATCGCCGTCGTCGTTCGCACTCCAACGCTCGCTCAGCTATGACGCGAAATTCTCCGACGCTCGCTCAGCTATGACGGGAAATTCATCGACGCTCGCTCGCGTTTGGCGCGAACAAGCGCAACGCTCCGGCAAATTTGCGAACTACCCCGCCTGCTCCAAAAGCCGCACCGCGTCGTCGTCGGTCAATTGTTCGAAGTGCTCGTAGAACGCGCCCACGGCATGGAATTTGCCCGGCGTGTGCAGGCACATCATGAAATCGCACACCCGGCTGATGGACGCTTGGGCTTCGAGGGATGACACGGGGACGGCGGTTACCACAGTCGCCGCGCCTCCCGCGCGGACGGCCTCGACGGCGGCGCGCATCGTTGCGCCCGTGGCGAGTCCGTCGTCGACAAGGACAACAGTCTTGCCCGAGAGATCGAAGCTGATACCCGGGTAGGTCTTCACTCGCCGCAGGAGTTCTCCGCGCTCGCGTGCCTCCACAGCGTCAAGCGAAGCCTGGGTGATTCCATGCCGAAGCATGCGCTCGGCGAGGGGCCGGTTGAGGATACGCACGATCCTGCCGTTGGACCAGGCGAGGGCGCCGAACGCAGTTTCCTCGCGGCCCGGGATGCCGAGTTTACGTACCAGCATGGCGCCGTATGGCTGGTGGAGCTCGACGGCG
>NZ_DF952468.1:819227-821750 GCF_001263615.2 Arthrobacter sp. Hiyo1
CAGCGTGACGCAGTCCTGATGATCCCAGACCGCGACGAATGCCGTCATGTTCAGGGCGTTGGCAAGCTGGGTCAGTTCCGGTAGGGCGGCCGTCTGGAGGTCGCGGGAGACACCCCGGGCCAGCACCGCAAGGCCGGGACCTGGCTGAACACGGCCGGCGTCGTCGCGCACCAGCAGGGAATGATCCTCCAGCGTGCGAAGGATCCGGTAGGCCACCGAGCGATGAACGCCCAGGGCGCCGGCGAGTTCTGCAATGGTCAACGGGCGCTCTGCTGCCGCCAGGATTTCCAGGGCCTGGATTCCGCGGGAGAGGGTCTGCGAAGGCGAGACCGTCGCCGTCGTGTCCTGCAGACTTTTTGCGGCGCTGGGAGACATCATGCGCTCCATCCTATGTTGGGGCCTAATGCGACCGGCCCGCCGTCTTGTGCTGTCACTCACAAGAGACTATGGTTCTGTATGAGAATTTGTTGTTCAAATATAGAACAAATTCACATATGGAACAATCGCTAGCCAGGAATCAACGATGATTGCCAAGTCCAGCCATAATGCGGAGCCCGGTCCGTTGAGCCGCACTTCGCGGCCGCGGGCACATCATTTCCGCGGCAGCCTGGGCCGCTTCGCCACAGGTGTCGCTATCGTGACGTTCGACGGCGCCACCAAGCGGCACGGTATCACCGTCAACTCTTTCACCGCCGTATCCATGGAACCGCCGCTGGTCCTGGTCAGCATCGCCCGCAACGCCAAAGCCCACGATGAGCTGGCCGGGCGCCCCTTCAGCGTCAATATCCTGGGTGCCGAACAGAAGCAACTCGCCCTGCATTTCGCGGGCCGACCCGGGCCCGAGCCCCTTTGGGTAGAAGGCGACACGGCGCCCCGGCTATCCAACGTCCTCGCTTATTTCGAATGCACGCCCTGGGCGGCTTACGACGGCGGAGACCACACCCTCTACGTGGGTGAAGTGGTGGACTTCAACTACCGCAGCGGCGACGCGCTCGCGTTCGCCAACAGCTCTTTCACCACTATCCCGGAAAGCCAATTGGGAATGGAGGATCTTCTGTAGTTGCCGGCGCCCGTCGACGCCGCATCCGTATGCCGTTTCAGCACAACCATCATTGGAGACAACCATGGGAATCCGGACCGGACAGCAGTACCTGGACAAGCTCAACTCGATGAACCCCCACGTCCTGATCGACGGCGAAATGGTCACCGGGAAGATCGCCGACCACCCGTCCTTCAGGAATGTGGCCCGCACGTACGCGAAGCTCTTCGACATGCAGCATGACCCGAAGTATGCGGACGCCCTCACCTACGAGTCCCCGACGACGGGTGACCGGGTGAACGCCTCGTTCCTGGTGCCGCGCACCAAGGAAGACCTCGAACATCGGCATGCGGCCATCCGCACTTGGGCGGAGTACTCCCATGGGTTCCTGGGCCGGACGGGTGATTACATGAACGGCGCCCTTACGGCACTCGCGGCCGCAGAAAAATGGTTTGCCCAGGCCGATCCGATGTTCGGCGAAAACATCCGCAAATACTATGAGCATTGCCGCGAGAACGATCTCCTTGCGACGCACACGCTGATCCCGCCGCAAGTCAACCGTTCGGTGTCAGGTTCCGAACAGCTCGGCGGGCAACTCTCGGCCAGGGTCGTCGAGGAGCGGGAAGACGGCATCGTGGTCCACGGCGCACGTATGCTCGCCACCATCGCGCCGATCGCCGACGAGCTCCTCGTGTTCCCTTCGACGCTCCTACGCTCGACGCCGGAAGATGCTCCCTACTCCTACGCGTTCGCCCTCCCGAACGATGCGCCGGGCATGCGTTACCTGTGCCGGACCTCGCTCTACAACGGCGGAGGCACCCACGACGAGCCGCTCGCCAGCCGCTTCGAGGAGATGGACGCCGTCGTCGTTTTCGACCACGTATTCGTTCCGAACGATCGCATCTTCATGCTCGGCCATCCCGAGCTGTGCAATGCCTTCTACTCCGAGACCGGCGCCGGGGCCCTCATGACCCACCAGGTGGTCACGAGGACCATCGCGAAGAGCGAGTTCTTCCTCGGCCTGGCCTCTGAGATTGCGGCGTCGATCGGGATTGACGGATTCCAGCACATCCAGGAAGACCTCGCGGAGCTGATCGAGACCGTCGAAATCGGCAAGGCCCTCATGGTGGCCGCGGAGGCCCAGGCAGCTCCAAGCCCGGATGGCGTGTTGTTGCCGCATTGGCCCACCCTGAATGCGGCACGCAACTGGTACCCCAAGGTTGCCCAGCGGTTCCCCGCGATCATCCGGAAGTTCTCGGCGTCGGGCCTCATGGCCCTGCCGGGCGAAGCGGACGTAGCCAGCGAGGCATTGCCGGACATCGAGCTGTACCTGCAGGCGAAGACCCTGACCGGCCCGGAGCGCGTGCGCCTCTTCAAGCTCGCTTTCGATGCCAGCATTTCCGCGTTCGCCGGGCGCCAGGCCCTCTATGAGTACTTCTTCTTCGGCGACCCCGTCCGCATGGCTGCCGCCCTCGTGAACAGCT
>NZ_DF952468.1:825403-830586 GCF_001263615.2 Arthrobacter sp. Hiyo1
CAGTGGGCGAAGGCGTTGCGGGTGGCCTCATGGACGGCGACCACATCTTGCCGTCCACCTGGATGCCCGGGATTCCGTAGCCCGCGGCTCGGGCAGCTACCGAACCGCCGGCCACCTGCCGCTCGGTGGGCACGGAAATCGCCCAGCCGTTGTTCTGGATGAAGAAGACAACAGGTGCCTTCATCACGGCGGCAAAGTTCATGGCCTCGTGGACATCGCCCTGGGAGGACGCACCATCGCCGAAGTAGCTGAGGGCCACTCCGTGCCCGCCGCTCAGGGTCTGGCCGTGGGCCCAGCCGACGGCATGAAGCACCGAGCCTGCCACCACGGCCTGGATGGGCGCGAGGCGGCTAGCCAGGGGATCGTACATTCCGCCGTGCCACGTTGCCTTGTGGGTGGACATGTACGCCACCATGTCCACGCCCATGGTCCTGGCGACACCCATCTCGCGGTACGTCGGGAAGGCGAAGTCGCGGGCAGTGTCGAGGGCGTAGGCGCTGCCGACCTGGGCGGCTTCCTGGCCGAGTTCCGGAGCGTAGCCGGGGATGATTCCCTGGCGCTGCCAGGCAACGGCCGAGGTATCGAGGTATCGAACGGCAGCCATCAGGGAATAGAGCTCCCTGAGCTGTCCAGGGGACAGGGGTGCGGCGTCGGCTGCGGCCACGACGGGAAGAGATGAGTCCATGGAGGCGACCGTAGTCACTGTTCGGAACGTAGGCAATCCGCCTATTCGGGGCTAGTCAAACTGCCATGGACTGCCAGCTTTCCCCTGGGGACACATAGCAATTTGCGCATCTCCCAACTAACTCCCCACCGCCACCCTCGCCTCGCAAGCTCGGCCAGGGA
Organism: Arthrobacter sp. Hiyo1; assembly: GCF_001263615.2. NCBI lineage: Bacteria > Bacillati > Actinomycetota > Actinomycetes > Micrococcales > Micrococcaceae > Arthrobacter > Arthrobacter sp. Hiyo1. The sequence continues at coordinate 826,250 of NZ_DF952468.1, forward strand.
ACCCTGGCGGCGTGGGCCCAGCAGTTGTTGTCGTTATGAGGGCTCAAAACGACAACAACTGCGAGTGAGTTGGGTCAGCTTAGGCGTTTCGTGCGGACTTCACCTTGGCGCCGATCCGGCAGGCCGCGGCGATGCACGCGATCAACAGGAACGTGCCGATCAGCTGACCGGCGCTCTCTGCATTCGAGAAGCCCACCACGAAGATCAGGGCAAGCAACGCCAGTCCGAATACCGTAAGGAAGGGGAATCCCTTCATGCGAAGCGGCAGTTCGGTTCCTTCGCGGTCGGCGCGCCGGCGCAGGATGAACTGGGACACGAGCGCAGTTCCCCAGACTACGAGGCACGTGGACCCGACAAGGTTGAGCAGGGCGGGGAGTACGTGGTCGGGGAACAGCAGTTCCAGGATGGTGGCGATGAAGCCGAATGCAACGGAAACCCCGACGGCGGCCATGGGCACCTGGGCGCCGCGCAGCCGTGACAGGAAGGCAGGTGCTTCGCCGCGTTCAGACAAGGAGAAGACCATGCGTGAGGCGCCGTAGAGGTTTGCGTTGAGCGCGGAAAGCAATGCCACGACGGCGACGAGCGTGATGGCAGCGCCGGCTCCCGGGATGCCGGCAAGGTCCAGGACGCCGGCGAACGGCGACTTCAAGCTTCGGAATCGGAGGGCAGTACTGCTGCAATGACGAAGACCGAACCAATGTAGAAGACCAGGATGCGCCACACCACCGTGCGGATGGCTTTGCCGACGCTGTGTGCCGGGTTCTGCGTCTCCGCAGCAGCCACGCTCACGATTTCGGTGCCCCCGAAGGCGAAAATCACTACGAAGAGGGCTGCGGCAATTCCAGACCAGCCGGACGGTGCAAAGTTGCCGGTCAGGTTTGCGAGGCCGGGGGAAGCTACGCCGGGCAACCAGCCGAACAGCAAAGCTGCGCCGATGACGAGGAAAGCGACAATGGCCGCGACCTTCAGGATGGCGAACCAGAATTCGAACTCACCGAAGTTCCGGACCCCGGCAAGGTTGATCGCGGTAAAGGCCACCATGAATACCAACGCCAGCGCCCACACAGGAATGACTGGCCAGACGGAGAAGAGCAGCCCTGCTGCGCCGAGTGCCTCCGCGGCGATGACCACTACCAACTGCAGCCACCAAAGCCAGCCGACCGTGGACCCGGCCGTCCTGCCCATGGCCTTTTCCGCGTACACCGAGAAGGCGCCGCTGTTCGGGTTGGCGGCTGCCATCTCGCCTAGGGCCCACATCACCACGATGATCAAGGTGCCCGCCACAAGGTAGGAGATGAGCACTGCCGGGCCGGCGGCGTGGATTCCGGCGCCCGAACCGAGGAAGAGTCCCGCGCCGATGGCGCTGCCCAAGCCCATCATGGTGAGCTGGCGCGGCTTCATCGAGTGGCCAAGGCCTCGCGAAGGAATGGAGGGTCGAACAGCGGTGGACTTCGTTGTCATTCGTGTTTGCCTTCTTGTGGATGGTTTGTTCGCTGGTCCTCGTAGGACTTATCGAATTTACCGCTTCCGGATGAAAGTGGCGAAAAACACTCGTGAGAGGATGGTTACAAGCTGGAGTGGCATCTGGGCATGAAGTGCCGATTTGTACATCCCCTTGGGCGGAAGCAGGAAAAACTGATGGTTGTGGACGAGTTGGATGCCAAGATTGTCCGATTTTTCACAGACTCCCCGCGGGCGTCCGTTCTGGAGGCATCGAGGGTCTTGAAGGTCGCCCGTGCCACGGTCCAGTCGCGGCTGGACCGGATGGCCGAGCGCGGAGTGGTGGCTCCCTGGGTTCCGCAGCCCGATCCTGCCGGCTTCGGCTATCCGGTGGTCGCCTTCTGCTCGCTGACCATCAACCAGGACCTGGGGCACGACGCCGTCGTCGAAGCTTTGGCAGCGATCCCTGAACTCATTGAGGTCCACACCGTTTCCGGTAGTTCGGACCTCATGGTGCGGGTGGTGGGCAAGTCGAACTCGGACCTGCAGCGCGTGCTGGACAAGCTCATCGCCACCAAGACCGTGCTCCGTTCGTCCTCGGTGATCGTGCTGAATACGCATTTCCAAGGCCGCACTTTGCCCCTCCTGGAAGCTGCCGCCAAGGAGAACGCGGGCTGAAACATTTGGACACTGTCCGCCGACAGTCGTACCATTAGTTCTAGTCATTTTGACTATAACTAGTTTTCTGATCCCTACGGCAAAGAAGCGGGGTGAGTACCGTGTACGCCACCTCCGCGAATGTCGCAGAGCGCAGGCTCGCGCCGCCGTCGTTGGCCATATCGACGGTGATCTTCGCCCTCCGCCCCAGTGAAAGCTCCGGCCGCCCCACGCTGTGGTTGCCTCTGGTGCGCCGCATCCGCGAACCGTTCAAGGACATGTGGGCATTGCCCGGCGGACCGCTCCAGCACGACGAATCCCTCCAGGATGCCGCGTCCCGCAACCTGCGCGAAACCACGGGGCTGGCTCCCCAATACCTCGAACAGCTCTACGCTTTCGGCGGCCTGCACCGCTCGCCCGCCCAGCGGGTCGTGTCGATTGTCTACTGGGCCCTGGTACAGCCCACGGAAGCCGCCCTGGCCGACGAATCCGAGAACGTCCGGTGGTTCCGGGCCGATAGGCTCGCGGAATTGGCCTTCGACCACAACGCGATTGTGGACTACGCCTTGTGGCGGCTGCGCAACAAAATGGCCTACGGGTCCATCGCCTATCACTTGCTGGGTGAATTCTTCACCCTGGCACAGGTCCGCGAAGTCTACGAGGCTGTCCTGGACCGTCAGCTGGATCCGGCAAACTTCCGCCGGCAAATCAAGGGAACACCGGAAATCGAGGAAACCGGTGAATACCTCCAGGGCGGAAAACACCGCCCGCCCCGCCTCTACCGCTTCACCGGCACGCCCGGACTCGGGCCAGACAACAGGAGTACACCATGAGCAGCGTCAATACAGCTATCCAGCTGATCACCCGGGAAGAAGCCGAAAACGGCCGTTCCGCGGCCGGGTCGACGTGCAGCCCCGCTCTGGCCAAGGGCCCCTGGGAGTACGACCTCGCCGAAGCCCTCGCAGGCATCCCCGCTTACGGTCCCGGTGCGTCCAGCGCCGACGACGCTCCGAAGGCCACGCCCCGCCAAGGCCAGTTGCCCGAAGAGTACAAGCTGGCCAGCGACGCCGAGCTCGACGCCCGGATCCGTACCGCCAAGGAGACGCTGGGGGACCGGGCTGTCATCCTGGGCCATTTCTACCAGCGCGACGAAGTTGTCCAGTACGCGGATTTCGTGGGCGACTCCTTCCAGCTCGCCAACGCTGCCCTGACCAAGCCCGACGCCGAGGCCATCATCTTCTGCGGTGTTCACTTCATGGCCGAAACAGCCGACATCCTGTCCAGCGCAGACCAAGCCGTGATCCTGCCGAACCTGGCCGCCGGCTGCTCCATGGCCGACATGGCGGACGAGGATTCGGTGGAGGAATGCTGGGAGCAGCTCGAGGAGCTCTTCGGGACCGCCCCCGATTCCGAAGGCCGTGCCCCGGTCATCCCGGTGACCTACATGAATTCCTCGGCCGCATTGAAGGCCTTCTGCGGACGCAACGGCGGCATCGTCTGCACGTCCTCCAACGCCAAGACGGTGCTCGAATGGGCCTTCGAACGCGGCCAGCGGGTCCTCTTCTTCCCTGACCAGCACCTGGGCCGCAACACGGCCAAGGCGCTAGGCGTCCCGCTGGAGCAGATGCCCATGTGGAACCCGCGCAAGGAACTCGGCGGAAACGACGAACAGACCCTGCTGGATTCCCGCGTCATCCTCTGGCACGGTTTCTGCTCCGTCCACAAGCGTTTCAACGTGGGCCAGATCGAGAAGGCACGCGCCGAATTCCCGGGCGTGAACGTCATTGTGCACCCTGAGTGCCCGATGGAGGTTGTTGACGCGGCAGACGGCGCAGGCTCCACGGACTTCATCAAGAAGGCCATCGCCGCCGCGACCGAGCCCACCACTTTCGCGATCGGCACCGAGATCAACATGGTGAACCGCTTGGCCGCGGAGAACCCGCAGCACACCATCTTCTGCCTCGACCCAGTGATCTGCCCTTGTTCCACGATGTACCGCATCCACCCCGGCTACCTCGCTGGGTACTCGAGGAACTGGTGGAGGGCCGCGTGGTCAACCGCATTACTGTGGACGATTCGGTCAAGGACAACGCCAAGATCGCCCTCGAACGCATGCTCGCAGCTCGGCCGCTCTAGGCCACATCCCGTACCAACCAGTCGAATCGAGCCTCACATGACTGCAGAACGCATTCCCGGCGCCCAGGCGCGGCGGCGGCTCGTCGTCGTCGGGAGCGGCATCG
>NZ_DF952468.1:833812-834944 GCF_001263615.2 Arthrobacter sp. Hiyo1
ACAACGGCGCTTTCGGGAACCACCGAGCCGACCGGGGCGCTCGTGTGGCAGCCTGAGCTCGTTCCGGAGCCCTTCAGCCGGGCCGCCCTTCGGCGGTTGATGACTGCCAAAGCCGGGGTGCTTCGGACCGGGGGGTTGCTGCGGGAGGCCGCTGAGGCACTCAACGCTTGGGCCGACGTCGTGCTTCCTGAGAATGTGCCGGACTCGGTGGATTCCGTGGTTCACGAGGATGCCAATTTGCTCCTGGCTGCGCAGTTGTTGGTGCGGGCTGCGGGGGCGCGGCGGGGGTCGTTGGGGGCGCATTATCGGAGTGATGCGGTCGAAACCCCGCGTGAAGAAATTGTTCAGAGATACACGATCCGCCGGAAAGCGAGCCTCGTCAATGACTAGCCTGACCCTCCCCGCAGCACCCGTCCGGGACATCCTGGAGCGGGCATTCGCGGAGGACGCGCCGAGCGGCGATATCACCTCGCAGCTGCTCATTCCCGCCGAAGCCCGGGCCACCGCCGTGCTCAATGCTCGGGTTCCGGGGGTGTTCAGCGGCGGAACGGTGTTCCGTGACGCCATGTTGCTCGTCGACCCGGACACCGAAGTGGAGCTGTTGCTCGCGGACGGTGAAGCGTTCGACGCCGGAACCCACCTGGCGCGGGTCAGCGGCCGGGCACGCTCGGTGCTGCTCGCCGAACGCGTCGGGCTCAACCTTGCCCAGCGCATGAGCGCCATTGCCACCAAGACCGCGGAATTCGTCAAGCTTGTCGAGGGCACCAAGGCGCGTATCACGGACACGCGGAAAACTACTCCCGGGTTGCGGGTATTGGAACGCTACGCCGTGCGATGCGGCGGAGGAGCCAACCACCGCTACAGCTTGTCCGATGCCGTGCTGGCGAAGGACAACCACTTGGCCGTGATGACCGGTGGTGATTCCGCGAAACTCACCGCGCTGCTGAAGGCCGCCAAGGCCCAACTGGGCCACACCACGCACTTCGAGGTGGAAGTGGACCGCGCCGAGCAGATCGAACCCGTGCTGGCGGCCGGTGTCGACACGATCATGCTGGACAACTTTTCGCTTGAGGAGCTCCGTGCCGGCGTGAAGCAGGTGGCGGGCCGCGCCGTCGTCGAGGCGAGCGGCAAC
>NZ_DF952468.1:836752-838476 GCF_001263615.2 Arthrobacter sp. Hiyo1
CCAGGGGCTCCGGCCGCCGCTGACGGTCCCCACCCCCAAGTAACTCGCATTTGTTGTCGTTCTGAGCCCTCAAAACGACACAAATGCGAGTCAGTTGGGAGTCAGACGTGGCGGGCCCGGCGGAAAATCCAGTGCCGCAGCATCGTGAACCGCACGGCCGTCGCGACGAATCCGGACAGCGTGGTGGTCCAGAGGTCCTCCTCGAGGGTTGCCTCGGGCCGGAACGCATGCAGCACGCCCAGGCTCCCGCCCGTGATGACCAGCGCCACGGCGATCACGATCAACCGTTCAAGTGGTCCCGCGTCCTCTTCCGGTTGCCACTGATCTTGAAGGTCAGCCGACGGTTCAGGGCCGTGTTCATGAGCGAGGTGATGATCAGCGCTGCGGCGTTGGCAGGTTGGGGTCCCAACCACGGCCTGAACAGCGCGTACAGTGCCAGCGAGGTGACGGTGCAGATGATCCCGACGCCGGTGAAACGGATGAGCTGCCTGACCACCGGATAGCGCAGCACGCCTTTGCGGCGCTTGCTTGTATTTGGCCTGGAAAGGGACGTCTGCCGCGTCTCAATTGCCGGCACGGCAGGAGGCTCCATTGCTCAAGCCTGTCATATCAAGCTGGGAATTTTCTCCCAAGTTGCTGCGATGACGGGGTTGATGAGCTCCCCGATGCCCTCAATGCGGCAGCTCACAAGGTCTCCTGGCGCGATCCTGGCACACTCGGCGGGGAAGCCGGTGAGGACCAGGTCTCCGGGGTGCAAAGTCATGAACGACGTGAGGTAGACAAGGATCTCGTCCACTTTCCATCCGAGGTCGGCGGTGCTGGCCGTCCGCAATTCCCTGCCGTTGTGCACGATGCCGATCGAAAGATCACTGTCATCGAGGTCAGTGACGATCCACGGTCCCGCAGGGGTAAACGTGTCCTGGCTTTTCGCGCTGATCCACAAGTCGTCGGTCTTCTGCAGGTCCCGCGCCGAGACGTCGTTGCCGATCGTGAAACCGAGGATGGCGTCGCGCGCGTTGTCGAGTGTGAGTCCGCGGACTTTGCGCCCGACGACGACGGTCAGTTCCGCTTCGGGGTCCACGTATCCGACGCCGGAGGCGAGCTCGATGGCGTCGCCTGGTCCGATGACGCTTGTGGCGGCCTTGTGGAACGCCTGCGCAGGCAAATCCCGGCCTGGCTGGCCGGTGTTGTGCGCCATGCCGAAGACGTTGGCGGGAACAGACGGCGCCAGGAACGTGAACACATCCTCGGAGACACGAGAGCCTGCAACCCAACCTGGCCGCCCTGCGCTGCTGCTATTTGCCGGCGACCCGGGGAACGGACTGTCCACCACCGTCCAGCTCCGGCCTTCCGCGGAAGCGAAGTCGGCGGCGTCGTTCGCTACGAAGAACTGTTCGTCCGGTGAGGTGGGGGAGAGCGGGCGGACGCGGGCGATCCGGCGTGCACGTGAGGAAGTCATGAAGACATCCTACGTCCTTGAACCTCTTGAGGCGGCAGGTTTAGACGGGCAAGTAGAGCTCGCCCACGGGGATATCCGCGGCCAGGCGATTCGCGGGCCCGGCCAAGGGGCAGGCCCAGGCCTCGTTGTAGGCACAGGATGGGTTGTAGGCGAAATTGAAGTCGAGCACGAACTCCTGTTGCCCGGATCCTCGAAGGCCGTGGAAGGCTCCCTTGATGGTGTCCAGCAAGTAGCGGCCGGCGCCGTAGCTTCCTCCGGGTTTGCC
>NZ_DF952468.1:838823-842777 GCF_001263615.2 Arthrobacter sp. Hiyo1
CGGGCGGTTCCAGTGCCAGCCCTTCCGCAGGAAGCACCGCGACGGCGGGGGCGACTGCCGCGGCGTGGAAAACGTACTCGGATGCGGCCAAGAAGGTCAGCTTCGATCTTCCGAGTGACTGGATTGCGCAATCGGTCACGCCCGACGCCGGTTCCATGCCGGGCGCCCTGAAGATCGAGGTCAAAGACGCCAAGGGAGGGTACCTGGCGACCCTTCACACCGGGCTGCCGTCGGCGAGTCCGGCTGACTGCAATCCGGCCGCCAAGCGTCCTTACGTCGTGGTCAGCAGCGTGCCTATTGACCTGCCGCATGCCGACGGTGATTCCACGATCCCCCCGCACGTGGTGTTCCGGGTCATCCAGGGCTATAAATTCTTCGGTTCGTACGGCATCACCAACCTGGTAGCCGGAACCGATGGGCAGGCCTGCCAACTGCGGAACCTTGTGGTGGGACCTGCAGGAAAGGGCAACTACTACTTCGGGGACATGCAAGCCGTGCATGCCTTCGCCACGGATGAAGTAGTTGCTCCCGCGAAGTCCTTCGACACCTTGGACCAGGCCGCCAAGTACGTTGACCAGAGCTCGGAATTCGCCAACGTCCAGCGGATGCTATTGTCTCTGAAGGTCAATCTGTAGAACCAAGGTTGATAGACATTCGTCGGCGCCAACTCTGCCCAATTACTGGGTTGTCCAGCCGCAACACTCCGGAGATCCATGGAACGCAACGTTGCTGCCCAGCTCGTTTTCAAAACCGTCGCCAACACCAAAGTGGCCATGGCAATCGCCGTGGCCAGCAATCCGGGCTATGACTCGTTGACCGAAGAGCTGTCCGTCACGGTGGAGGGCGAAGCTGTTCCGTTCACTGAGTTGAGGGACCATCACGGCGGACGCTTCCAGTACATGGAGTTCGAGGAACCCAGCGAGGTAACGGTTGATTACCGTGCTCGGTGGAGGGCTTGGGTGCCCCGGATGAGTCCTCCCGTATGGAACTCATCCGCTACGTGCGGCCCAGCCGTTATGCCGAGTCCGATCGGCTCCTTCCGACGTCGTACGCCGAGTTCGGCGGGCTCCACGGCGAAGAACTGTTGCAGGCAGTCCGGAATTGGGTCCACGACGAGCTCCGCTACGTCAGTGGTTCCTCGCGCGGGACGGATGGAGCGGTGGAGACGCTCCTGCACCGCAAAGGGGTTTGCCGGGACTTCGCCCACCTTGCCATTGCCCTCCTGCGTTCCAAGGACATCCCCTCCCGGCTTGCGGCGGTGTACGCGCCCGGACTGAGCCCCATGGACTTCCACGCCGTGGCTGAGGCCCACATCGACGGAACGTGGTACGTGATCGATCCCACCGGCTTGGCCCCGCGCGAGTCCATGCTGCGCATCACGGCCGGACGCGATTCCTCGGACACCGCGTTTCTATCCACGGTGGGCGGCAGCCTGTCATTGAAGAGCCTGAAAGTCACCGCGGTGGTGGCCGACGAGCTGCCGGATGAGGATCCGGCAAAGCTCGTCGTCCTCCGCTAGCCTTCGCGGGGCTGCTTGTGTGCGACGAACGCTTGCAGCTTTTCCGTCAGGCGAAGGAGCTCACGCTGCTCCTCGGCAGTCAAAGCCGGAGCCACAAGTTCGGCGATGTCGCGGACGTGCTCCCGCCCGATCTCCTTCTGCAGCTCCTGCCCGGCCGCGGTAAGCCCCAGTAGGATGCCGCGTCCGTCGTCGGGAGCGATGCTGCGCTCCACGAGCCCGCGCTTCTCCAACCTGTCAACCAGCCGGCTCAGGCTGGACTGGCTGAGCAGGACGTGATCGTTGATCTCGTTCAGCCGCAGCTTGCCCGTGGGGCAACGGGAAAGAGTGAACAGGACGTCATACTCCTTGATGGGCAGCTTCTTGAACGCCTGCCCGGCCTGGAGGCGGCGCATCACCGCCACCTGGGAGCGGAACAAGGACTCCCAGGTTTCGGCGGCGAGGCGCACGGACGACGAGGTGGGCGCGGCGGTGGTCACGGGGTCCGCCCGGCGGAATCGGCAACCGCCTCGCTGGCCGAGGCGATCACGGACGCTGCCACCCGGGATGCATGGGTGGGTGCGTCGGGCACGTGGGCCGGCTTGCGGTCCTCGAATTCCTTGCGCAGGACGGGCAGGACTTCCTCGCCGAAGAGGTCCAGTTGTTCCAGGACGGTCTTGAGCGGGAGGCCCGCATGGTCCACGAGGAACAGCTGGCGCTGGTAGTCGCCGAAGTATTCGCGGAAAGTCAGGGTCTTTTCGATGACTTCCTGCGGACTGCCGACGGTCAGCGGTGTCTGGGACGTGAAGTCCTCGAGCGAGGGCCCGTGGCCGTACACCGGTGCATTGTCGAAGTAGGGGCGGAACTCCTTCACGGCATCCTGGGAATTCTTGCGCATGAAGAACTGCCCGCCGAGGCCGACGATGGCTTGGTCTGCGTTGCCGTGGCCGTAGTGCTCATAGCGCTCGCGGTACAGGCCGATCAGCTGCTGGTAGTGCTCCTTGGGCCAGAAGATGTTGTTGGCGAAGAAGCCGTCGCCGTAGTAGGCGGCAAGTTCCGCGATCTGCGGGCTGCGGATGGAGCCATGCCAGACGAAGGGCGCGACGCCGTCGAGCGGGCGGGGCGTGGAGGTGAAGTTCTGCAGCGGGGTACGGAACTTGCCGCTCCAGTTGACGGTGTCTTCATCCCAGAGCTTGCGCAGCAGGGAATAGTTCTCGATCGCGAGCTCGATCCCGTCCTGGATGTTCTTGCCGAACCAGGGGTAGACGGGGGCGGTGTTGCCGCGGCCCATGATGAGGTCCACGCGTCCATCCGCCAGGTGCTGGAGCATCGCGAAGTCTTCGGCGATCTTGACGGGATCGTTCGTGGTGATCAGCGTGGTGGACGTTGACAGCGTGATGCGTTCAGTCTGCGCTGCGATGTACGCCAGCGTGGTGGTGGGGGACGATGAGAAGAAGGGGCGGTTGTGGTGCTCGCCGATCGCATAGACGTCCATGCCGATCTCTTCGACCTTCTTGGCGATCGCCACGGCGGCCTTGATGCGCTCGTTCTCCGTGGGGGTGTGGCCCGTGGTGGGGTCAGTGGTGATGTCGCTGACGCTGAATACGCCGATCTCCATGATGTGCCTTTCTGCCTGCCCGATTTGGTGTCCGGGCTCTGCCAACAGTCTATCCCAAAATAGATGCATTTGCATGTATCACTGGCTGCAACAGGGTGAGGCATCATTTTGTTCCCGGTGTGTCGCCCTACTCGGCGGGGCTGGAGGCGGATCGGCGGCCGGAGACTTTGGGAATCATTCCGGTGGTCCAGTCAAGGTGGTCGCCGTCGCCCTGGCCCGCGACCCCGTCCTGCGCGACGTCGGGGCGTTGCGTGAGTGCCTTGAGGAGCGCTTTCTTCTCCCGCCGGCCTTCGACCAGTTTGTAAAGGACGGGCACCAGGACGAGCGTCAACGCCGTGGACGAAACGAGGCCGCCGATGACCACAACCGCCAGCGGCCGGGAAATGAACCCGCCGCCGCCCGTGAGGCCCAAAGCCATGGGTGTCAGGGCGAAGACGGTAGCAAGCGCCGTCATGAGGATCGGGCGTAGCCGCTGCCTGGCTCCGTGGGTGATGGCGTCTGCCACGCTCATTCCGGGGCTGCCATCGTGTGGTTTGCGGTACTGGTTGATGAGGTCGATCAGGACGATCGCATTGGTCACGACGATTCCCACCAACATGAGCATGCCGATCAGGGAAGGCAGTCCCAGCGGAACGCCCGTGACCAGGAGCAGAGCGATGGCGCCCGTCGCCGCAAAAGGCACGGACACGAGCAGGATGAGGGGCTGGATGAGGGACTTGAACGCGGCCACCATGATGACATACACAATGGCGACGGCGGCCAGGAGCGCGAGCCCGAGCTGTCGGAAGGAGTCGGCCTGCTGCGTCGTGGCGCCGCCGATGGTGGCGGTAACGCCTGCCGG
>NZ_DF952468.1:843923-852233 GCF_001263615.2 Arthrobacter sp. Hiyo1
GGATCGGGCGGCCTCGGCGATACGGGCGTCCTCCGCAGCCGAAGCCGGCGACGGCGACTTGAGGAACCAGTAAGCCAGGACCGGAACGATGGTGAGGGAGACGAGCAACGAGGACAACAGGGCGATGGTCACCGTCAGGGCGAAGGGCCTGAACAGCTCGCCAGCCAGGTTGCCCACAAAGGCGATCGGCAGGAACACGGCAACCGTGGTGAGGGTGGACGCTGTGATGGCGCCGGCAACTTCGCGGATCGAATTGAGGATGGCCCCGAGCTTGTGCTCGCCGTAGCTGAGGTGCCGTTTGATGTTCTCGATCACCACGATCGAGTCATCCACCACGCGGCCGATCGCGATGGTCAACGCGCCGAGGGTGAGGATGTTGAGCGAGTAGTGGGTCGCCGATATTCCGATGAACGTGATCAGGAGCGACAACGGAATGGAGACCGCCGTCACGAGCGTTGAGCGTACGGACATCAGGAACACGAGGATGACCGCTACCGCGAAGCCCAGCCCAAGAAGGCCTTCCGTCGTGAGGTCCTTGATGGACTTTTCGATGTATGGGGCTTGGTCGAACACTGGCGTGAAGTGCGCATTGGAGCCGAGTTCGGCTTCCATCTGGGCAATGGAATCCTTCACGGCGTGCGAAATGGCAACGGTATCGCCGTCGGGCTTTTTCGTGATGGACAGGGCCAGCGTCGGCTTCCCGTTGGTCCGGGTAATCGAGGTTGCGGCGTCGTCCTTGATGCTCACGTCGGCAACGGAGCCGATGGTGGTTCCGCCCTTGGCGCCGGTGAGCGGCAAGCCCTTGATGACGTCGAGGGAGTCCACCGGGCTGCCGATTTGCAGGGAAAGGGTCTTGCCCTGGTCCTCGATGGTTCCTGCCGGGACCAGGGTCCCGTTGTTCTTGAGGGCGTTCGTGAGCGACTGGACGGTGGCGCCGCTCGCGGCCATGGCTTGGGCTTTGGGCTGGATCAGGATGTGTTGGGTGGCTCCGCCTGTCACGTCAGCGCTGCGGACCCCGTCCAGTTTCTGGAGCCGGGGAACGCTCAATCGCTGCAGGTCCGTGTTCAGCTCGCTGAGAGGCTTGTCCGAAGACACCGCCAGGTACACGATCGGGAAGTCGCTGATGCTGCCGGCAAAGGATCGGGGCTCGACGTCGGCCGGCAGCACACGCTTGGCGTTGGAGATGGCGCGGTCGATCTGGTTGCGCGCGCGGTCCAGGTTCGAACCATAGGTGAACACCATGGAGATCTGCGAAACACCGTTCCGCGACGTCGACGTGGTCGATTCCAGGCCCTCGACGCTGTTCAGTGCTGCTTCGAGCGGGCGGCTGAGCTGCTTGTCGACAACTTCCGGCGACGCGCCCGGCATCGCCGTGATCACCGAGATCTGCGGGAACTCGATCGAGGGAATGAGTTCCTGCTTGAGGGACGACATGGTGATCACGCCGAACACCGCCGCGAAGACGGTGATCAGCGCGATCAGTGCCCTGTTCGCCAGTGAAAGCTTTGCCAGACGGAACATCGCACTGTCTCCTGGGATCTACGGTCTGTCTCTTGTCGTGAACCGGCCGCAGCCCGGACGGTTGCTAGTGCTGGACGGCGTCGGCAGGCTCGAGTTGGAGCGAACGGGCAGTGCTCGCTTCCAGCTCGGCCGCAAGGTCGGGATTGTCGTTTAGCTTGACGCCGTAGCCCGGCATCATTTCCTTGAGCTTGGACTGCCAGCCTTTGAAGTTCTTCGGGAAGGACCGCTGGAGCATCTCGATCATGATGGGGACGGCGGTCGAGGCGCCGGGGGAGGCGCCGAGCAGTGCTCCGATGGATCCGTCACGGGCCGTGATGACCTCGGTGCCGAACTGCAGCACGCCGCCCTTCTTGGAGTCCTTCTTGATAATCTGAACCCGCTGGCCTGCTGTGATGAGCTCCCAGTTGCCGCCGTCGGCCTGGGGGTAGTACTCGCGAAGGGACTCCACCTTGGCGTCGTGGCGCTTGGCCACTTCCTTGATCAAGTACGCGGTCAAGTCCATGTTGTCCTTGGCCACGGCCAGCATCGGGATGATGTTGCTCGGGCGGATGGACAGCGGAAGGTCAAGGTAGCTGCTCGTCTTGAGGAAGTTGGTGGAGAAGCCGGCGTACGGGCCGAAAAGCAGGGAACGCTTGCCGCCGACGTAACGGGTATCAAGGTGCGGCACGGACATGGGCGGGGCGCCGACGGAGGCCTGGCCGTACACCTTGGCGCTGTGCTGGCTGGCGATGGCCTCGTCGGTGCAGCGGAAGAACTGTCCGGATACCGGGAAACCGCCGTAGCCCTTGCTTTCCGGGATGCCCGATGCTTGGAGCAGGTGGAGTGCTCCGCCGCCCGCGCCGACGAAGACGAACTTGGCGTGGATCCGGCTGTGTTCGCCGGAAGCGGGGTACTTGAGTGAAAGGTCCCAGCCGCCGTCGGAGGCTTTGCTCACATTGGTGACGTCGTGGCCATAGTTGACTTCAACGCCGTTCGCGGCGAGGTAGCCGGTCAGTTCGCGGGTCAAGGCGCCGAAGTCGACGTCGGTGCCTTCAGCGGCGCGGGTGGCGGCAACGCGCTGCTTGGCGTCGCGGCCCTTGACGATCAGCGGAGCCCACTTGGCGATCTGTGCCTGGTCTTCCGTGTATTCCATGCTGCGGAAGAGCGTGTTGGGCTTGAGTGCCTCGTAGCGGGTCTTGAGGAAGTCTGCGTGCTTGTCGCCGATGACAAAGCTCATATGCGGGACGGTGTTGATGAATCCCTTCGGGGAGCCGATCAATTTGTTGTCCACGAGGTGGGACCAAAACTGCCGGGAGAGCTGGAACTGCTCGTTGATGTGGAGGGCCTTGGACGGGTCTACCGAGCCGTCCTTGGCTGCGGGCGAGTAATTAAGCTCACAGAGCGCTGCGTGCCCGGTTCCCGCGTTGTTCCACGGTCCGGAGCTTTCCAGGCCGGCTTCGTCGAGTCGCTCAAAAAGGGAGATGGTCCAGCTGGGTTCGAGTTGCTTGATGAACGCCCCCAGGGTTGCGCTCATGATCCCGCCCCCAATAAGGACGACGTCAGCGTGGTGTGTCTTGGAAATGAAGGTCACGATCTATCTCCGATAGCGGCGGCACTGGCTGTCACAGAATATCCCCGCGTGGGCACATAACTGAAATTGCGGCGGGACGTCAAGACTTCAGGCGAACGTTTGTAAAAACTTCGTTTAAGACAGGCGATGCCGGGTACTTCTCGACGCGGTCGGAAAGGGCCAAAGCCGAGATCGGGAAGGCGATGGGTACCGCCGGGACGGTGGCAGCGATCTGCGCATTGATGGTCTGGTACTGCGAGTTGCGGTCAGCGCCGTCGGGGAGTCCCCGGGCCCGGTCGATCTTTGAGAAGACTTGGGGATCGCTGTAGCCGAACTCACCGTTGTTTTCACCGAAGAGGGTTCCAACGAAGTTGTCCGGGTCCGAGTAGGCGCCATTCCAGCCGAGCAAATGCAGCGCATGGTCACCGGGTGATTGGACCTTCTGGAGGTAGCCGTCGTCCCAGTTCACGGGCACCGGCTTGATGTTCAGTCCGATGGCGGTGAGCTCCGCGCTGATCTCCGCGTAGATCTTCTCCGGAGTGGGAAGGTAGGCGCGCGTGACATTGAGCGGGTAGTAGAACTTGAGCTCCTCGCCTTTGTAGCCCGACTTGGCGAGGAGTTGCTTGGCCTTGTCCGGGTCGTATCCCAAGGACGGTGCGTTGTTGTTGAAGCCGCTCAGCTTGGGGGGAACAAACTGGGTCGCAGGTGAGGTGTTGTCGATGAAGAACTTGTGGATAAGGGTGTCTTTGTCGATGGCCATCTCTATTGCCTGCCGCACGCCAAGGTTCTGGAGGGGCGCCACGGACTCGTTCATCCCCAGGTACATCACGGAGAACGGATCCCGTTGGACGATTTGCATGCCCTTCTTGACCAGTTGGTCGAAGGTGCCGGCGGTAACAAGGTCGTATCCGTCGATGGTTCCAGCGAGCAAGGCCTGGAGCCGGGCCTGCGGATAGTCGAACGGAATGAAGTTGACCGTGGCTATCTCTCCCCGGTCGCCCCAGTAGCCCTTGTAGCTGGTCAGCGTAATGCGGTCCTGGCTCCAGGAGGAGAAAAGGTAAGGTCCCGTGCCACAGGGTGGGAGGCATAGGCTGACGCCGGCTGGCCTGACAGCTTCTTGTCCAGGACGTCGGCCTTGCCGTCGGCCATTGCTTTCGGGGAGGACATCGCGAACGCCGGCAGGGTCAAAGCCTGAAGGAAGCCTGTGAAGGGCTTGGCCAGGTTGATTTGGACGTGATCGGGGGAGATGACCTTGCAGTTCTTGAAGAGCGAAAGCGAAGCGTCGTCCGCGAAGGATTTGAAGACGCTCTTGAATGCGATGCCCGGTGCCTGCTGACGCACGGTCGCCGGGAAATTGAACCAACGGTTGAAGTTGCTGCAGACGGCGGCGGCGTCAAAGACGGTGCCATCGTGGAAGGTGACTTTCGACCGCAACGTGAAGTCGTAGCTGAGTCCGTCGTTCCCTTGTGACCAAGAGGTGGCAAGCAGGGGAGTTGGTTGGCCGGTGGACGCGTCGACCCCCACAAGGCCTTCCATCACTTGCCGGGTCACGCGATAGGACTCGGAGTCGTTCGTCACGGCGGGATCGAGCCCAAGCGGCATCGACGGGGTGCCGAAGTTGAAGGTCTTGCTCGGCTCTGCCTTGGTGCTGCCCGCGGCCGAGGCTGACGGTGCCGGTCCAGGACTTACCGTGCACGAGGTCAAGGCCAGGGCCAGAAGGCCTGCGCCGATTTGTAGCGTGACTCGGCGAAGCTTGCTGCTTACCACTCTTGTCCCCTCAAGGCAGTTGGACGGGCTTGGGGCCCGCGGCAGCCGGACCGCGGTCCAGTCTAGTTCAGGGCCCTGAGTCCCGGCTGGAAACTGGAAGTGCCCCGGCCAAGGACCGGGGCACTTCCTGAATGTGCGCAAGGGGGGACTTGAACCCCCACGCCCGAAGGCACAGGAACCTAAATCCTGCGTGTCTGCCAATTTCACCACTCGCGCTGGTGTTGGTCTCCGGATCGGGATTCAGGGATTCCCGCCCCGGTCTTCTACCGGCCTCCATTGTACCCGCGGTTTCGCGCCACCCATTCCAGCCGCGCCTATGCGGCGATGCGGTGGCTACTTGTCGAGTTTGAGGTCCCTGCGGAGTTTGGCGACATGGCCGGTGGCCCGCACGTTGTACTGGGCCAAGGCCACCTTGCCGTCGGGGTCCACCACGATCGTTGAGCGGATCAGCCCTTGGTAGGTGCGCCCGTAGTTCTTCTTTTCGCCCCACGCCGCATAGGCCTCAGCCACGTGGTGCCCCTCGTCGGACAGCAGTGGAAAGGTCAATGATTCTTCGGCCACAAACTTCTCCAGATCCTTCACGGTGTCCGGAGAGATGCCAAGAACCTCGTAACCGGCGGCCTGGAGGGTTGCGAGGGAATCGCGGAAGTCGCAGGCCTGCTTGGCGCATGCCGGGGTGGAAGCCGCGGGGTAGAAGTAGATGACTGTATTGCGGCCACGGTGCGAGGCCAGGCTGATCTCGCGGCCCGCGTGGTCCTTGAGGGTGAAGTCCGGGGCAATGTCGCCTGGAATGAGTCGTTCAGCCATTTGTGCTCCTTGCTAGCGTTCGCGATCACTCAGCTTAGTGATCGGCTGGCCGCTTCACGAATTGAACCCCGGTCCTGCTCCGCGCGCAGCGGTCTATATACTGGCCCTTATGCCTGATATGGAACGGTGGCCCACTGGGCGCCTGCTCTCCACGGCCGCGCGACTCGTGGAGCATGCCTGGAACGAGAAACTGCGCGGTATGGACCTGACCCATGCCGGGGTCATTGTCATGGAAGTACTTGCCGTCAACGGACCGACCACCCAGTCGATGCTCGCACAGATCGTCCGGGTTCAGGCGCAGACAATGGGGAAGACGCTCACCAGGCTGGAGGCACACGGCCACGTCAGCCGTGCACGCAGCGTGTCCGACCGCCGTAGCCAAGTGGTCAGTTTGACCGAGGCGGGGGAGCGCACCCTCGGACTCGCCACGCAGCTGGAACGCGAAGTGCTTGCACCCGTGCCCGTGGACACCGCCAAACTGCGGCGGGAGCTCCAGTCGCTTGTACGCGAACTGGCAAACAATCATTCCTCGGCAGTCGTGAACGACATTGTGGCCGCAGCGGATTCAGCTGTGGCGCCGGGCGAGCCCTCCAACTAGGCCTCCGCAGGTCCGGGCGGAAGCGGCTCCGGGCCGAGTCCGGGGGAAAATAAAAAAGATCCCTGGACGGCCATTCAGCCATCCAGGGATCTTCCCTTTGGTGCACCCCCCGGGACTTGAACCCGGAACCCATTGATTAAGAGTCAATTGCTCTGCCAATTGAGCTAGAGGTGCAATTGTTTGTTGCTCGCAACGCAAAGAAATAACCCTTGAGCGGCAACTGCCGCTCAAGGGTCCTTCCCTTTGGTGCACCCCCCGGGACTTGAACCCGGAACCCATTGATTAAGAGTCAATTGCTCTGCCAATTGAGCTAGAGGTGCATTTGTCGATTTCGATCGGCTGAGGGCTCTTCTTCCCTCGTTGATCTCCGCAACGACATGTAACTCTACACGACACTTGCCGAAGTGTGAAATCGGCCCGGGCCTCCTGCGCGTCACTGGCGGGGAGGCTTCAGGAGCAGTGCAAAGTCGGGGTTTTGGTTGTTGCTGAGGACCCACAGTGTGCCGTCCGGCGCTAGCGAAACGTCCCTCAGCCGTCCGTACTGGGCCGTGAGGTACGCCACGGGATTCCCCGCGGTTTCTCCGCGCAGCGGTACGGTCCACAAACGCTGACCGCGCAGCGCGCACGTGAACGCCGTTCCGTTCACGATTTCCAGACCGCTCGGTGAGGCATCCGCCGTCGACGGCCAGACCACCTTGGCGTCGATGTAACCGGCGCGGCCGGGCGCACCGGTCACTTGTGGCCAACCGTAGTTGCCGCCCGCTTCGATGAGGTTGAGTTCGTCGTTGACGTCGGGTCCGAATTCACTCGCCCACAGCCTGCCGTCACTGTTCCAAGCCAAACCCTGCACATTGCGGTGTCCGTAGCTGTAAACGGGATTGCCGAACGGGTTGCCCGGTGCCGGCTTTCCCTCGGGGGTCAGCCTCAGGATCTTCCCGCCAAGCGCAGTGCGGTTCTGTGCTTGCTCCGGGTGCTGCGCGTCTCCCGTGCCGACGTAGAGGAACCCGTCGGGACCGAAGCGGATGCGCCCGCCGTTGTGGGTGGCGGCTTTGGGAATGCCGGTGAAGATGACTTCGGGTGTGCCGAGGCTCAACCGCCCGTCTGCGGCCTGCTCCAGCCGGATGCGCGAAATCCGGTTGTCCGATTCAGCGGTGAAGTAGGCATAGAGCAGGCGGTCGCTGGCGAACGTCGGGGAGAGCGCCAGCCCCAGCAGCCCGCCTTCGCCCCCGGGTACGACGCCGGGAACCTCGCCTACCGTCGTGGCCCGATCGTTCCGGACCGATTTGATCAGCTTGGTGTCGCGTTCGGAGATGACGGCAGTACCGTCGTCGAGGAACACGATCGACCACGGAATTGTCAGATTCAGGTCAAGCTTCCGATTCAACTCGGGTCCGTTGCCTTGGGTAGGCCCCGGTCCGGGGGCACTCCCTGTACAGGCGCTCAGCAACAGGGCCACGAGGCAGGCCACCGCTACGGGAGCCCGGACGAGCGCAAGGCGGGACCGGAAGACGCTCCCGGATCCCGCCTTTGCCTGGTTCATTGCTTGGGTCCTGGTTGCAGGGCTGCTTGCCGCCCTGGGTCAGCTCCTTGGGGCTCTCAGCGGCGGTTCCTGCGAGGAGGTCGGAAGCCGGCTGCCTCGGCGTGGGCGCTGGAAATAAACCAGACGTCGGCCTTGACCTCGTCGTACGACGGGCTGTCTTCATCGTGATAGGTCATGGTGTCCGCGTTGCCTTTGACGGTGTAGCCATCAGGGCCACTCCCGTCAGCGCCGGCCGCGGCGGAGCCTTCGCCATACGGCTGCTCGGCTGCGAGATGCCCGCCCAGCGGCGATGCGGCTGCGGAATCCTGGGCCACGGTGGTTGACTCAACCGGCGAAGGTGCCGCGTCGGGATTTTCGGCCCGGTCTTCCTGCGCCCCTTCGGCTGCAGTGTCGACTGCCTCCGCCGCGGCGGATTCCGCGCCGGGAAGCTCGGTGCATGGGCGTCCGTGTATTCGCGGTGGTGGATCGGGGCGGGAGCCACTGGTGCGCTGCCTTCGCTCCAGGTCGCTTCCCATTCGGCGCTGTCGG
>NZ_DF952468.1:852283-861254 GCF_001263615.2 Arthrobacter sp. Hiyo1
GGCGCTCCCAGTCGTCGACGTCGACGCCGCCTGCCTCAGTTTCGGCTTCCGGCTCCGGCTCGGGTGCGGCTGCGCGCGACTCGGCTAGCTCTTGATCGGCGGTCGCGGTTGCGGCGACCAAGGGGGCGGAGCCTGTCAATGCGGCTGCTGTGACGTCCATTTGTGGTGACGAGGCGGCCTGCGACGGCGAAGCCCCGGAGCCCGAAGAAGACTTCGCGCTATTGCGGCTCAGGAGCCACCAAACAATCGCGACGATCAACACGATGACGATGACCCAGATCAACCAATCCATGGGAGGAGCCCTTCTGTCTGTTCAATTGGCGCATGTCTGTTCGAGTGGCGCAGCTGTCGTGATTTGACGTTACGTCCGTGTCACGGGGCTGTCTAGGTTAGTCAATCGATTCGCGGCTCTTCAGCGCATCAGCGATCCTGTCGGATGGGCCAGCAGCCGACAATGAGACCCATGTCTCACATAGCGAGACGACTGTCCATTATTTGAATGAAATATTGGCTGAAATAGTGCCAAATTCGCCTTAACCCGCCGATCATGTTCGTTGGCCACAGCCCAAGAGTCATAGACTCGTGCCCATGAGTGACCACACCCCAATTGCGACAGACAACCAGCCGGACATCAAGCCACGCAGCCGGGTCGTAACGGACGGCATCCATGCCGCCCCCGCGCGAGGCATGTTCCGGGCCGTAGGCATGGGCGATGATGACTTCGCCAAGCCCCAGATCGGCGTCGCGAGCTCGTGGAACGAAATTACCCCCTGCAACCTCTCGCTGAACCGGCTCGCCCAGGGCGCCAAGGAAGGCGTTCACGCCGGCGGTGGTTTCCCCATGCAGTTCGGCACCATTTCCGTTTCGGACGGCATTTCCATGGGCCACGAGGCATGCACTTTTCCCTTGTTTCGCGCGAAGTCATTGCCGACTCCGTTGAAACGGTCATGCAGGCCGAGCGCATCGACGGCTCCGTTTTGCTGGCCGGCTGCGACAAATCCCTCCCGGGCATGCTGATGGCAGCCGCCCGCCTGGACCTCGCCAGCGTCTTCCTCTACGCCGGTTCCATCATGCCGGGCTGGGTCAAGCTTGAGGACGGATCGGAGAAGGAAGTCACCCTCATTGACGCCTTCGAAGCCGTGGGCGCCTGCGCTGCAGGCAAGATGAGCAAGGGCGACCTGGACCGCATCGAACGCGCGATCTGTCCTGGTGAAGGCGCCTGCGGCGGTATGTACACGGCCAACACCATGGCGTGCATCGGTGAAGCCCTCGGCATGTCCCTGCCGGGCTCGGCTGCCCCGCCCTCGGCAGACCGCCGTCGTGATGACTTTGCCCGCAAGTCCGGCGAGGCAGTGGTCAACCTGCTCCGCCTCGGCATTACCGCGCGGGACATCATGACCAAAAAGGCGTTCGAGAACGCCATCGCCGTCACCATGGCCTTCGGCGGCTCCACCAACGCCGTCCTGCACCTGCTCGCGATCGCCCGGGAAGCCGAGGTCGAACTGACCCTGGACGACTTCAACCGCATCGGCGACAAGATCCCGCACCTGGGCGACCTCAAGCCCTTCGGCCGCTACGTCATGACCGACGTCGACAAGATCGGCGGCGTGCCGGTCATTATGAAGGCGCTGCTCGACGCCGGCCTGCTGCACGGCGACTGCCTGACGGTCACGGGCAAGACCCTTGCCGAGAACCTGGCCTCCATCAACCGCCGGACCTCGACGGCAAGATCCTGCGCGCGCTGGACAACCCGATCCACAAGACCGGCGGGATCACCATCCTGCACGGTTCCATGGCCCCGGAAGGTGCCGTCGTGAAGAGCGCCGGCTTCGACGCCGATGTGTTCGAAGGAACCGCCCGCGTGTTCGAGCGCGAGCAGGGTGCGCTCGACGCTTTGGACAAGGGCGGGATCAAGGCGGGGGACGTCGTCGTGATCCGTTACGAAGGTCCCAAGGGCGGCCCGGGGATGCGTGAGATGCTCGCCATCACCGGCGCATCAAGGGCGCGGGCCTTGGCAAGGACGTGCTCCTGCTGACCGACGGCCGCTTCTCGGGCGGTACCACCGGCCTCTGCATCGGGCACGTTGCGCCTGAAGCCGTCGACGGCGGACCCATCGCCTTCGTCAAGGACGGCGACAAGATCCGCGTGGACATCGCTGCCCGTTCGTTCGACCTCCTGGTGGACGAAGCCGAGCTCGAGTCCCGCAAGATCGGCTGGGAGCCCCTCCCGGCCAAGTTCACCAAGGGCGTCCTCGCGAAGTACGCCAAGCTGGTGCACAGCGCCTCCACAGGCGCCTACTGCGGCTGAAGCTAAGTACCCCGTGCCTCCAGTGGTGACAAGGCCGCTGGAGGCGGCAGGGCTTAATAAGGCTGGTCCGAGGGCCCCGGCCGGACGGCGTTCACGCCGGAGGGTGGGGTAGGACCAGTCCGTGGACAATGAGGTCCACATAGTGAGATGACATCTTCATCGTTTGACACCTATCTCACTAAGAGGGAACACTGAACGCATGATCGCATTCGTTACTGTCGGCGCCACCGTGGGCACTGTCGTACTTACCAAGCGCGTGGCCTCCTAGCCCGACTGGTAACGAACCGTCACGCGCAACCCCTCGAAGAGCCGCAAGGCTGAGGGGTTTTTTTATTTCCCGCAGGACGGCGCATTGAGCAAGAACCAGCATGAACGCAGTACCCACGCAGTAACTTTCACTAATTGAAGATCCCCAAAGGAAGAGTCCGATGAGCAAAGGATCGCCGATCAGCCCCTCGCTGATGGCTGCAAAGTCCGCTGGAGCCCCCAAGGCTCCGGAAAAGGTCGACCGTCCGGCTGACGCCGTCGTCGACAATGCTGCAACTCTCTCTCCTGTACTCGGGCCGAACAACGTTGTACCCCCAACGGTGATGACCGGCTCGGAAGCTATTGTCCGCTCGCTCGAAGAACTCGGCGTGGACGATATTTTTGGTTTGCCCGGTGGCGCGATCCTCCCCACCTATGACCCTTTGATGGCCTCCAAGATGAATCACGTCCTGGTCCGTCACGAACAGGGAGCCGGCCACGCAGCGCAAGGCTACGCCATGGTTACCGGACGGGTCGGCGTCTGCATCGCCACCTCGGGCCCCGGTGCCACCAACCTCGTTACCGCCATCATGGATGCCCACATGGACTCCGTGCCCCTCGTGGCCATTACCGGCCAGGTATCGGCTTCCGTCATCGGCACTGATGCCTTCCAGGAAGCTGACATCGTCGGCATCACCATGCCGATCACCAAGCATTCCTTCCTGGTGACGGATCCCAATGACATTCCGCACGTCATGGCCGAGGCTTTCTACCTTGCGAGCACCGGTCGTCCCGGTCCCGTATTGGTGGATATCGCCAAAAATGCCCAGCAGGGCACCATGACCTTCTCCTGGCCGCCCAAGATCGATTTGCCGGGTTATCGTCCGGTGGTCCGCGGGCACAACAAGCAGGTCCGCGAAGCCGCCCGGCTGATCGCTGCGGCAAGCAAGCCTGTCCTGTATGTCGGCGGCGGAGTGGTCAAGGCCCACGCATCGGCCGAACTGCGCGAGCTCGCGGAACTCACCGGCGCTCCCGTGGTGACAACGCTCATGGCCCGCGGCGCGTTCCCGGATTCCCACCCCCTGCACGTCGGCATGCCCGGCATGCACGGCACGGTTTCCGCGGTTACCGCACTGCAGCAGTCCGATCTGTTGATCACCCTTGGTGCGCGCTTCGATGACCGCGTGACGGGTGTGCTCAGCACGTTCGCTCCGCACGCAAAGATCATCCACGCGGACATCGACCCCGCGGAGATCTCCAAGAACCGTACGGCCGACGTTCCGATCGTGGGCTCCGTCAAGGAGATCATTCCGGAACTGAGGGAGGCTGTCCGCAACGCTTTCGAGCAATCCGGCACCCCGGACCTCGACGGTTGGTGGGCGTTCCTCAACAACCTCCGCGACACCTACCCCCTTGGCTGGACCGAGCCGGAAGACGGACTCAGCGCCCCCCAGCGGGTCATCGAACGCATTGGTGCGCTCACGGGTCCGGAAGGCATCTACGTTGCAGGCGTTGGCCAGCACCAGATGTGGGCCGCCCAGTTCATCAAGTACGAGCGTCCCCACGCCTGGCTCAACTCGGGTGGAGCCGGGACCATGGGTTATGCCGTGCCGGCAGCCATGGGCGCCAAGGTCGGCGAACCCGACCGCGTGGTCTGGGCGATCGACGGCGACGGCTGCTTCCAGATGACCAACCAGGAACTGGCCACCTGCGCCATCAACAAGATTCCCATCAAGGTTGCCATCATCAACAACTCCTCGCTGGGCATGGTGCGCCAGTGGCAGACCCTCTTCTATGAAGGCCGCTACTCCAACACCGACCTGAACACCGGCCACGACACCGTCCGTATCCCGGACTTCGTCAAGCTGGCGGACGCCTACGGCTGTGCCGCGTTCCGCTGCGAGCGGGACGAGGACATTGACGCCACCATCCAGAAGGCCTTGGAAATCAATGACCGTCCCGTGGTCATCGACTTTGTGGTCAGCCCGAACTCCATGGTGTGGCCGATGGTCCCCTCCGGAGTCTCTAACGACCAGATCCAGGTTGCCCGCAACATGACCCCGGAATGGGAAGAGGAGGACTAGCCATGAGCCGCCACACATTGTCCGTTCTGGTCGAAGACAAGCCCGGCGTGCTGACCCGCGTGGCCAGCCTCTTCGCCCGGCGGGCCTTCAACATCAACTCCCTGGCCGTCGGCCCCACCGAGGTCTCCGGGATTTCCCGGATGACCGTCGTCGTCGACGCCGATGGCGACCTCATCGAGCAGGTCACCAAACAGCTCAACAAACTGATCAACGTGATCAAGATTGTGGAGCTGACTTCAGAATCTTCCGTGCAACGTGACCACATCCTGGTCAAGGTACGTGCGGATGCCGCGACACGCCTGCAGGTCACCCAAGCTGCAGACTTGTTCCGTGCCTCAGTGGTTGACGTTTCCACAGACTCGGTGGTCATCGAGGCAACCGGTACCCCGGAAAAGCTTGCAGCGCTGCTTTCTGTGCTCGAGCCGTTCGGCATCCGCGAAATAGTGCAGTCCGGCACCTTGGCCGTTGGGCGGGGATCCCGCTCCATGAGTGACAGGGCGTTGCGCAGCGCTTAGGTACTGTCCTAGTACTGCGTAGTAGCCCGATACCGAACCACAGACAATATCTACAAAACCACTCAAGAGGAGTTACGCAAGTGACTGAAATGTTCTACGACGACGACGCAGACCTGTCGATCATCCAGGGTCGCAAGGTTGCCATTGTCGGCTACGGTTCCCAGGGCCACGCCCACGCGCTGAACCTGCGCGACTCCGGCGTCGAGGTTGTCATCGCGCTCAAAGAAGGCTCGAAGTCGATCGCAAAGGCCGAGGACGCAGGCTTCACGGTCAAGAACGTTGCCGACGCCGCCGAATGGGCCGACGTCATCATGATCCTGGCACCGGACCAGCACCAGCGCGCGATCTACAACGACTCCATCAAGGACAAGTTGACCGCCGGCAAGGCCCTTGCCTTCGCCCACGGCTTCAACATCCGCTTCGGCTACATCGAGGCGCCCGAGGGCGTTGACGTCATCCTGATCGCCCCGAAGGCTCCGGGCCACACCGTGCGCCGCGAGTTCGAAGCCGGACGAGGTATCCCGGACATCATCGCCGTCGAGCAGGACGCTTCCGGTTCCGCTTGGGACCTGGCCAAGTCCTACGCGAAGGCGATCGGCGGCACCCGCGCCGGCGTCATCAAGACCACCTTCACCGAAGAGACCGAAACCGACCTCTTCGGCGAGCAGGCTGTCCTCTGCGGCGGCGTCTCCCAGCTGATCCAGTACGGCTTCGAGACCCTGACCGAAGCCGGCTACCAGCCGCAGATCGCCTACTTCGAGGTTCTTCACGAGCTCAAGCTCATCGTTGACCTCATGTGGGAGGGCGGCATCGCCAAGCAGCGCTGGAGCGTTTCCGACACCGCAGAGTACGGCGACTACGTCTCCGGCCCGCGCGTCATCGACCCCCGCGTCAAGGAAAACATGGCCGGTGTCCTCGCGGACATCCAGTCCGGTGCCTTCGCCAAGCGTTTCATCGACGACCAGGACAACGGCGCAGTCGAGTTCAAGGAGCTGCGTGCCAAGGCAGAGCAGCACCCGATCGAGGGGGTCGGCCGCGAGCTGCGTTCCTTGTTCTCCTGGCAGCAGCAGGACGAGGACTACGTCGAAGGCTCCGCGGCCCGCTAGTCAAGGCACCCGTTGAAGCCGCGGCAGGAGCCGTAGCAATTCAACACAGAACGCCGTTCGGGATAGGCTCGAAATGAAGCCGCCCGGCATGGAGGCCGGACTCGGTATACCGGGTCCGGCCTTCGTCGTCAAAGAATCGTTTCACCAAAACCCCACCTGAAAAAGAGAGCTAAAGAGGTCACCGGTGACTAGCACCAAGCCAGTAGTACTCCTCGCTGAGGAACTTTCGCCCGCCACGATCGAGGCCCTTGGTCCGGACTTCGAGATCCGCCAAACCGACGGCGCGGACCGCTCCCAGCTGCTCTCCGCAATCGTCGACGTCGACGCCATCCTCGTGCGTTCAGCCACCCAGGTGGACGCCGAGGCAATTGCCGCAGCCAAGAACCTCAAAATCATCGCGCGTGCCGGCGTCGGCCTGGACAACGTGGACATCAAGGCCGCTACCCAGGCCGGCGTCATGGTGGTCAACGCCCCGACGTCGAACATTGTGTCCGCTGCCGAGCTGACGGTCGGCCACATCCTCAGCCTTGCCCGCCACATCCCCCAGGCCAGTTCCGCCTGAAGGGCGGCGAGTGGAAGCGCTCCAAGTACACGGGCATCGAACTCTTCGAGAAGAAGATCGGCATCATCGGCCTCGGACGCATCGGAGCGCTCGTGGCCGCCCGCCTGCAGGGCTTCGAGACCGAGATCCTCGCCTACGACCCCTACATCACCTCCGCGCGCGCCGCTCAGCTCGGCGTCAAGCTCGTCACCCTGGACGAACTGTTGGAGAAGTCCGACTTCATCACCATCCACATGCCCAAAACCCCGGAAACGGTGGGCATGTTGGGCGCCGATGCCTTCAAGAAGATGAAGGAAACGGCCTACGTTGTCAACGTCGCCCGCGGCGGCCTGATCGACGAAGAAGCCCTCCACGAGGCTTTGGAAGACGGCCAGATCGCCGGCGCAGGCATCGACGTTTTCGTCAAGGAGCCGAGCACCGACCTTCCGTTCTTCGGCATGGACAATGTCATCGTGACGCCCCACCTGGGTGCCTCCACGGACGAAGCCCAGGAAAAAGCCGGCGTCTCCGTGGCGAAGTCCGTGCGCCTCGCCCTCGCCGGCGAACTCGTCCCGGATGCAGTCAACGTGGCCGGTGGCGTGATCGCTTCCGACGTCCGCCCCGGAATCCCGCTGATCGAGAAGCTCGGCCGGATCTTCACGGCCCTGACCCACGCATCCCTGACGCAGATCGACGTCGAGGTCGCGGGCGAAATCTCCAGCCTGGACGTGAAGGTCCTCGAACTGGCGGCGCTCAAGGGCGTGTTCGCCGACGTCGTGACCGAGCAGGTCTCCTACGTCAACGCACCCGTCATCGCCGAGCAGCGCGGCATCAACACCCGCCTGATCACGACGCCGGAAGCCGAGGACTACCGCAACGTCCTGACCATCCGCGGGGCACTCAGCGACGGATCGCAGATTTCCGTAGCCGGAACGCTCACCGGACCCAAGCAGGTCCAGAAGCTCGTGGGCGTCAACGGTTACGACGTCGAAATCCCGATCAGCGAGCACCTCGTGGTTGTTTCCTACGCGGACCGTCCCGGTGTCATCGGCACCATCGGCCACATCCTGGGCATGAACAACATCAATATCGGTGGCATGCAGGTGGCCCGCCAGAGCGAAGGCGGCCAGGTCCTGGCGCTGCTCACGATCGACACTTCGGTGCCGCAGCAGGTCCTTGAAGCCATCAAGGCCGGCATCGGCGCCGACATGGTTCGTGAAGTGGATCTGGAGGACTAGCATCCTCACCGTTTGAGCTAGAAAAGTGTGCCGCACTTCACATCGGCCACATATCATTGGCCGGTCTGCCTACAATGGCTTGGTCCGAAATTCGGAACCGGCGGCAGGCCGGCCAATAACTTTTGCACACACCCGGTGGATTCCTATTGCCTCGGCATGGTTCCAGGGACAGCAGTGTGCACACCCGCAATCCAGGACTCAGGGAGCCCTATGAACGCCGTCCAGAGGTTCATCAGAAGCCGTGTGCTTCTGTTGACCGCGGCCATTTTGATCGTCGCCATGTGTTTGTCCGTATTCATCCAGAGCCAGTCGCAGGCCGCGCTGAACCGGACAGTGGATGAGAACTCACGCGGCCTGTACGACATCCTGGTCCAGGCCAAGTCCGCGAATACAAAGGACGGCGGGGCGCTCCTCCAGCCGGACATCGCGAACGGCCAGGGCGGCATCAGCTTCCCGCAACTCGAGAAGATCCGTGGGCTGAGCGGCGCGTCGGTCGCGGCGCCCATCAGCCTCGTTTCCCGGGTAACGCAGAACCTGGAAACCCCGCGTCTCGACGCGATGGATTACCTTGGCTACAACGCGGGACTGGCTGGTGGAGCCACCGCGGGAGATCCGACCGGAACGGACTCCAAGAGCTGGCCCGCACCGGAATCCGTGCTTCCCGCGAAGCCCAAGAAGTACCGCCTGACCGCCACCGCCGTGAGCTCCGACGGAGTGTCCCAGCAAACCCTCTTCCAGACCAGCGCCGAAGGCACCCTCGGCAAGGGGCAGGTTGTTGAGCAGCAGACTGCCGGAGGCAAGAGCATCCGCATCGCCGGACCCGCGGGGGAGACCGGCATCAAGTTCCCCGCTCCCGCCGGCGGCTCGGAACACAACCTCTTCAACCTTTCCGTAGCGCTGCCCATGGCTCCGCAGGTCACCGAGTCGGTCGTCG
>NZ_DF952468.1:861362-863904 GCF_001263615.2 Arthrobacter sp. Hiyo1
CTCCGCCGGAGACTTCCTCGCACCGCTGCAAAAGGCGCCGCCGGCCGACACCCGCAACGCCGGCGCAATCGGCCGCTACTTCGAACAGCTCTTCGCCAAGAGCCCTACGCAGCAGGAACTCGAACAAGGCCCGGATTTCATGGGCGTCAAGCTCAAATACTGGGCACCCCTCATGACCCAGTACCAGCAGGCGAAGCTCTCCGGCCAGATCACGGATGCCTCACAGGCCATTCCTTTGATCGTCCGGCAGGGAACCTCGCTGGATCTGAAGTACTCGGTCCAAATCCAGGAAATCGATGATTCGGGCAAGGTCGTCAACGACGTCGGCACTGTCTCGCGCTCTTTGGACAAGGACTACCTGCCCTTCGTGTCAAAGTCGCCGTTCGCCCTGTCATGGCCAGGATCCACGGACCACAGCCAGCTGCTCGGTAATATGGGCAACTTCAGCCAAGGCCTGTACCAGCCAGCCCAGTGGAGCACGGACTTCGCCGCGGCACCCAAGTACAAGGACGGCGAAACTTCCGCGAACGGCGCCGTCGGCAAGTCCGCCACGCCGGGAGACTGGGTGACCGTCAACAAGCTGCCCGAGAAGTCGGCCTTCGGGCGATGGTCGACCAGAGCCAGCGCAAGCCGGTCGATGAGCGCTCGTACCGGGAGAACCTTGCCACGGGATCGAAGCCCGCTACGCCGCTGCCGATGGTCTACGGGACGTTTGATCCGGCCCAGATCCAGAAAGCAGCGGGCGACGTCAACAAGCTGCCCTTGGGTGGCTACGACCCGGCCCCGATGACGCTCCAGAAGGACGCTTCGGGAAATGACACCGCAGCCAAGGGCCTCAAGCCTTCGCTGAGCGCCACCGGCCTGGTCAGCCAGTCTGCCGGTGCCATCACCGACTACTACGGCCTTGCCGCAGCGCGTGGTTACGATTCCAACGCCAACGTGATCGACGCCGTCAGGGTCCGCGCCAGCGCGCCAGGCAACTGGAAGCAGGCCCAACCGGAGGTCGACAAGCTCGCGGCCCAGATCCGCGACATGGGTCTCCAAGCCACAGTGGTGGCCGGCTCCGCGCGCGAAGACGCCAACATCTTCGTCCCGGGATACTCCAAGGACGACGCCGGCAAGGAATCCGCGCTGGGTACCGTCCAGCAGTCGTGGGTCCGGCAGGATGCTGCCGACGCCGTTTCCGGCTCCCTGACCGGCACCAACATCACCCTCCTCTTCCTGACGCTGTGCGGGGCCACCCTCCTGACCGGCGCTTCAACCGTGAGCTATATCCGCCAGCGACGCAGCGAGGCAGGGATCCTCCGCGCCATGGGCTGGACCCAAAGGAAGATCCGAAGTTGGGTCCTCGAAGAGTTCGGTATAGGTGCGGGGATCGTTGCCGTGGCAGGCATTGCGCTAAGCCTTCTGAGCTGGAACCTGGCCACGGTCATTGTTTCGGCGTCCGTGTTGCTCATTTACTGTGCCGCCGCCTACATCGCGGCCCAGCAATTGCGGCACCGCGACATCGTTGACCAGGAACCCCAACACGACGAACGCCTGATCCCGGTGGATTCACCGCTCACGTTCGCGTACCGCCAACTGGTTACCCACCGTTTCAGCTCAGTGGCCCTGGCCGTTGCCGTGGGCGTGTTCGGCGCTGCCGTGGGCGCGCTGATCGCGTTGCTCATTGACATCCCGCGCGCAGCTGGAGCCAGTGCCCTCAGCGGGCTCGCCTCCGCCACGATCGCCTTGCCGAGCGTCATCCTGGCGGTGAGCGGGGTGCTCGTTGGCCTCGTACTGACCTTGGTCACCGGTCGCTTCGAACTCCAGGCCAGGCGCGAACAGCTCGGCACGCTCCGGGCCATGGGCTGGAACCCGGACATGCTGGGACAGGTCCGTTTCTTCGAAAATGCCTTGGTCGGAGCAGTGGCGCTGATCCTCGGCGTCGTGGGGGCGCTGGGCCTGGGCCTGTTGCTCGCTCCTTATGCCGCACTTTGGGCCGCTTTGGCCGGAGTGGTGGCCGTAATTTGCTGGATTCCCATTGCAACGAAAGTGGTCAAATGACTGACAACCTCGAACCCGATCTGACCGCGACCACGGAATCCACCGACGAGTCGTTCCAGACCCGCGCCAACACCATCGTGCGGGCTGCGGACCACGGCATGCCCTTGCAGTTGAGCAACATCACCATCCGCTATGGCGGTGACAATGGTGGAGCGGAGCCGGTCACCGTCGTCGAGGACTTCAACCTCACCCTGCACGCCGGTGAGATGCACTGCGTCGCCGGGCGAAGCGGCTCAGGCAAGACCAGCATCCTGACGGTGGGAGCGGGACTCACGCTTCCGACGTCGGGCCGCGTCCTCTGGGAGGGCGATTCCCTCGAGAAGATGGGCGACGACGAAATCGCCGACCGCCGCCGCGCCCTCATCGGGTACGTGGACCAGGGCGGCGCCCTGATCGACGGCATGAGCGCTTTGGAGAATGTGCTGTTGCCGGCCGTCCCCGACGGCGAAGTGGAGCAGCGCACCGAAATGGCCAAGGACTTGCTGGACCTGGTGGG
>NZ_DF952468.1:866550-867456 GCF_001263615.2 Arthrobacter sp. Hiyo1
CGCCTTTTGGGCGGACGCCCGCTCACTTAAGTCGCCTTTTGGGCGGACGCCCGCTCACTCTTGCTGCGCGTGACACCCCCTCATCCACCGGGTGAGGGGGTGTTCCCTTTCCCGTCCCATGATTGGTAAGCGTCCCGAGGCGGATCCGGCGGCTCGCTGGACTTCCACGTGATCTCTTCGCGCTGGCGAGTGGGGATCCACTCGGCGCAGGTAGCAGCCGGGACAAGGGACGCTGTTTCCTGCCGGTAAACGCGTACCCACCACTCGCGTTAATCAGGAGACCGAAACCTAGCCTGAAGAGCAAGCGAACTGATGACACTTTCTGGGGAGTAACTGTCAAGATTCATCTCGCTTATTGAGGTCTCCCGTACTTGTCCTTCCTGGGTCTCGAAGACGGTTACTCCGCAAAGTCTGGTCAGCTCGGACCTGATGTGGAGGGACCGAAATGAAACGAACCATTGCGACCCTGGGGGTCGTGGGCCTGGGATTGCTGGGTGCCACGGTGTCGGCGAACGCTGCTCCCTCAGACAAGATCACCATTTGCCACGCCACGCATTCGGCGTCGAACCCCTACGTAGCGGTGACCATCAACTTGTCGGCGCTGTCCGGGCATATCGCCGACACCAACGACATCGTTCCTGCAAACGCAGGCGACTACATGCCCAACGGACAAAACCTCACCCCGGAAAACATCGCCATCCTCAACGCCGGTTGTAAGGTGGCCGGCCTGCCGGTGATTACCCCGACGGACCCGGTGACGAGCCCGCCGACGGATCCGGTGACGAGTCCGCCGACGGATCCGGTGACGAGTCCGCCGACGGATCCGGTGACGAGTCCGCCGACGGATCCGGTGACGAGCCCGCCGGTGACCACCCCGCCCGTGGAGCACGTGGAACCCGTCTCCAC
>NZ_DF952468.1:867481-869163 GCF_001263615.2 Arthrobacter sp. Hiyo1
CCTGATCCTGGGCACCAGGGTCCTGGTGGTGGACGAGCCAACGGCCAGCCTGGACCGTACTTCGGCAAATCGCATCATCAGCATCCTGAAGGACACCACGAGCGACGGTATCGCCGTGCTGGTGGCCTCCCACGACCACGAGCTTGTCAGGCTCAGCGATACGCTGACTGAATTGAACTAGTAGCCCGCTGCTTCCGGACCGGCCGTCACATGCGGCCGGTCCGGTCTTTCCATCTCCAAGAGAAGGTAACTTCGTAGAGTGACGTCTCCAGATAAACCCCCGTTCTACATCACCACCGCCATTACCTACCCGAACGGCGAGCCGCATATCGGGCATGCCTACGAGTACATCGCCACCGACGCGATGGCCCGGTTCAAGCGCCTCGATGGCTATGACGTGATGTTCCTGACCGGCACGGACGAGCACGGCATGAAGATTGCCCAGGCTGCGGAGAAGGAAGGCATCACGCCCAAGGAACTCGTGGACCGGAATGCCGAAATCTACAAGGCCGCCCACGCTGCCTTGGGCATCTCCTACGACCGGTTCATCCGCACCACGGATGCCGACCACTATGCCGCCTCCCAGGCCATCTGGAAGAAGATGGAAGCCAAGGGGGACATTTACCTGTCCAAATACGAGGGCTGGTACTCGGTCCGCGACGAGGCTTACTACACCGAAGACGAGACAGTACTGAAGGACGACGGCGTCCGGTACTCGCGCGGTACGGATACCGAAGTGACGTGGACCGCGGAGGAGAGCTACTTCTTCCGTTTGTCCGCCTACCAGGACAAGTTGCTGGCCTTGTACGAGGAGCAGCCGGAGTTCGGCGCCCCCCAGTACCGCTTCAACGAGGTCATCAGCTTCGTCAAGCAGGGTCTTCAGGACTTGTCCATCAGCCGGACGACTTTCGACTGGGGTGTCCCGGTGCCGGGCAACGACAAACACGTCATGTACGTGTGGGTTGATGCCCTGACCAATTACCTGACGGGAGTCGGTTACCCTGATGCCGATTCTGAGGCGTTCCGTAAGTTCTGGCCCGCCGACGTCCACATCATCGGCAAGGACATCTCCCGGTTCCACGCCATCTTCTGGCCCGCCTTCCTGATGAGCGCGGGCCTGGAACTGCCCAAGCGCGTCATGATCCATGGCTTCCTGACCAACAATGGCGTCAAGATGTCCAAGTCCCTCGGCAACGTTGTGGCCCCCAAGGACTTCGTGGAGCAGTACGGCCTGGACCAGGTGCGATTCTTCTTCCTCCGCGAAGTTCCGTTCGGCGCCGACGGCAGCTACAACCACGAGGCGATCGTGGGCCGCATGAACGCCGATCTCGCGAACAACTTCGGCAACCTGGCGCAGCGTTCGCTGTCCATGGTGGCCAAGAACTGCGAAGGCAGGGTTCCGGTTCCGGGAGACTTCTCGGCGGAGGACTCCGCGCTGCTTGCCCAGGCCGCCGGACTTTTGGACGTGGCCCGCGCGGCTTTCGAGAAGCAGGAATTCAGCCGTGCCCTCGAGGCAATCTGGGCCGTGCTGGGCGACACCAACGCGTATTTTGCCGAGCAGGCCCCGTGGGTGCTGCGCAAGACCGACGTCGAGCGCATGAACACGGTCCTGTACGTCACGCTGGAGGTTGTCCGCATCGTGGCGATCCTCGCCCAGCCGGTCATGCCGACGTCGGCCGCCA
>NZ_DF952468.1:870628-879038 GCF_001263615.2 Arthrobacter sp. Hiyo1
CACCTGCCGCGGCGTCGGCCCCGGTGCAGATTACCTATCCGGCGGTTGGCCTGGATGTGCTGGTTCATCCGCTGCGACCGGACCCTGCTGGCGGGCAGAGCATCGAGCCGCCGGAAACGATGGACGGATATTGGCTCAGTCCCTTCGGTACCCCCGGAACGGGATCGACGAATACCACTTACGTCATCGGGCACAGTTGGGAGGGGCTCGACGCGCCGTTCAACCACCTCAGCTATGCAGCGGCACCGGGGGACGAGCTCAAAGTCGTCACGGCAACGGGAGCGATGACATACAAAGTCGACTCCGTCACCACCTACACAAAATCGACTTTGAAAGACAGTCCCGTCTGGACAGCGGTGCCCAACCGCCTGGTCCTGATCAGCTGCTACACGCAGGACCTCTGGGGCAAGAATGTCGCGGTGGTAGCTTCACTTGTTCCAGGCCAGTAGCTTCTCCCGAGGCGCGCTCCGCATGGACTTCGAGCGCTCAAATGGTGAGACGATTTTGACCAACATGTGGATGCGTTGGCAGTCTGAAAACATGAGTGCAACGCAACCCGCCGCAACGATCAACCTGGCTGTCATTCCCGGCGACGGCATTGGCCCCGAAGTCATTGCCGAAGCCTCAAAGTCCTGGAAAAGGTTGTCGCCGAAGAAGGCGTCACCCTCGAGCAGACCGAATACAAGCTCGGAGCCCAGCACTGGCTTGAAACCGGCGAGACCCTCCCGGACGAGGTCCTGGCCGATCTGCGTACCCGCGATGCGATCTTGTTCGGCGCCGTCGGTGCGGCACCGGGGGACACCCGCATTCCTTCAGGCATCATCGAACGCGAAATGCTGCTCAAGCTCCGCTTCAGCCTTGACCACTTCGTGAACCTGCGCCCTTCGCGGCTCTACGGGACGGTGGGCAGCCCGCTGGCCAATCCCGGCGACATCGATTTCATCGTGGTCCGCGAAGGCACCGAAGGTCCGTACGTCGCAACGGCGGTACGCTCCGCGGGGGCACCCCCCACGAGGTTGCCACCGAGGTATCGCTCAACACGGCCCACGGCGTCGAGCGCGTTGTCCGTGACGCCTTCCGCCGCGCCAGCGAGCGTCCCCGAAAGCACGTCACCCTCGTCCACAAGCACAACGTCCTGGTCTTCGCAGGCCACTTGTGGAAGCGCACCGTGGAGGCCGTGGCCAAGGAATTCCCCGAGGTCACCCACGACTACCTGCACATCGACGCCGCCACCATCTTCATGGTGACCGACCCCTCCCGCTTCGACGTGATCGTCACCGACAACCTCTTCGGAGACATCATCACCGACCTCGCCGCCGCCATCACCGGCGGGATCGGTCTCGCGGCCTCGGGCAACATCAACATGGACCGCTCCGCGCCCTCCATGTTCGAACCCGTCCACGGCTCCGCCCCGGATATCGCCGGACAGCAGAAGGCAGATCCAACCGCCGCCATCCTGTCCGCGGCCTTGTTGCTGGACCACCTCGGCTATACGGGAGCCGCCCGCAGGATCGAAGCCGCCGTCGTCGCCGACATCGAAAGCCGCAACGGCGACAGCCGCAGCACCGCTGCCGTCGGCGATGCCATCGCTGCCGCGCTCTAGGGCCCGTACTGGCACTGAGGGTCTGTACCCGGGCGTAAGCTTTACTTGAATTATTTACTGCTGCCGTGGTCCGTCGCTGAACCATATCCTCCAAGAGATGGTTTGCTCTGCCTGGTAGCCGACTGGAGGAAACATGACTCAGACTGCCCACGGCGTCGAATTCAGCCAGCAGCTCTCGGAGACCCCGAAGTCTGCTGAGGAGCGTGCAGCTATCCTGGCAAACCCGGGATTTGGCGACTACTTCACCGACAACACCGTCATTGTCGACTACAGCGTCGACACCGAGGGCAAGGGCGGCTGGCACAGTGCCCGCGTCGAGGCCTACGGACCGATTTCCCTGGACCCTTCGGCGGCAGTGCTGCACTACGGCCAGGAGATCTTCGAAGGCCTCAAGGCATACCGCCACGCTGACGGCTCCGTTTGGACGTTCCGTCCCGGGGCCAACGCCGCCCGCCTGAACAAGTCGGCACGCCGCTTGGCCCTCCCGGAACTGCCCGAGGAGTACTTCCTCGGCGCCATCCGCGAACTCGTGCAGGCGGACAAGGAATGGGTTCCGTCCGGCGACGGCGAAGCCTGTACTTGCGTCCGTTCATGATCGCGACGGAAGCCTTCCTGGGTGTCCGCGCAGCCCGCGAGGTCTCCTTCCGGGTCATCGCTTCTCCGGCCGGCAACTACTTCGGCGGCGAACTCAAGCCGGTATCCATCTGGATCTCCCGTGAGTACGCGCGCGCCGGCCGCGGCGGCACCGGTGCAGCCAAGTGCGGTGGAAACTACGCCGCGTCCCTGATTGCCCAGATGGAAGCCGAAGAGAACGGCTGCAAGCAGGTCCTCTTCCTGGACCACTTCAACGACGATGCCGTCGAGGAACTCGGGGGCATGAACGTCTTCTTCGTCATGAAGGACGGCTCACTCGTCACTCCGGCACTCACCGGAACCATCCTCGAAGGCGTGACCCGTTCTTCCGTCATCCAGGTGGCGAAGGACATGGGCCGCGAGGTTTCCGAACGGAAGATCACCCTCGCCGAGTGGCGCGACGGCGTGGCCTCCGGCGAAATCGCCGAGGTCTTTGCTTGCGGAACCGCCGCCGTCATCACCCCCATCGGCGTCCTCAAGGACAAGACCGAGTTCATCGGTTCCGAGGACGCCAAGGCAGGCGAAACCACCATGGCCATCCGCGAGCAGTTGCTCGGCATCCAGACCGGAACGGTCAAGGACACGCACGGCTGGCTCACCCGACTGGCTTAAGTCCCCACCGGCTCCCAAGCCTCGCAAGCGTGGCTTGGGTCCCTCGCCGGCGTGGCCCTGTCTTGGAAAATGCCCGACGGCGGCCTCCCACCCTGGTGGGCGGGTCGCCGTCGTCGTTAACCGGTGAGCTGGTTGTTACCGGTGCTGGCTTGCTGGAGCCGCGGTCCGATGAGCGCTTCCATCTTGGCCTGCAGATATTGCTGGCCCGCCGCGGATGGGTGATCGCCGTCGGGACCAATGAGCTCCGCGGCATCGTCCATGATCCAGCCGAGGTCGATCGGATCAACGAAGTGCGCGCCGGCTTTCAGGGCAGCGGCCTTGTCCTGGTCGCGGATGTCGAGCCTTTCGGCTTCGGGCGTGCTCGTGTACGACGGCGGCCCGACCACGACGATGTCGGCTTGGGGAGCGCGGGACTTGACTGAGGCGAACGCCCGCGTGGCCGCAGCCTCGGTTTCTCCTGCGGCCGTTCCCATATCGTTTTCGGAACCAAAGAACAGCACCAGGCGGGTCTCGTCGGTTACCGCTGTGTCCACTTGGGAACCGAAGGTCGATCCGTCCTCGCCGACACTGACGTAGCCGCTGCCATCCCGTGCGGCATTGACGATGGTCGCTTGGAGCTGTTGAAAGCCGGGATCGTTCTCCACCAGCTTTGGCCAGGCCTCGTCAGGCGAGGTGCCGTGACCCGTGCTGAGGGAGTCTCCGATGATCACCACGGTGGGCTGGGCCGCGGCGGACCGTGGTCCGGTGTCGGAGGAACAGGCGCTGAGGAGTGCGAGGACGGAAAGGCAGGCGGTGGCGATCGCCGTCGTCGTCCGGAGAAGTTCTCTTCGTCGGGTGTGATTCCGCCCCAATTCGGCTCCTCCTCCGCAACTGTCCACATGTATCCATCCCAGTTCCTTGGCACCATGTTACGTCGTGTGCCGTGCCTGCCTCTTGCTTCCTGGCTCGCGGAACCGGGCTTCCCGTCCAAGGTCCCGCCACTTGGCGTGTGCCAAGATGGAGAAGTGAATCCGGTCAATGACGCCACTTTCCAGAACAGCAGCCACCTCACCCGCTCGCGGCTCGCGCCTAATCCGGGTCCGATGAGCCTTGACGGCACCAACTCGTACGTCATTGCCGCGCCGGACGCTGCTGGAGTGGTCGTCGTGGATCCCGGGCCGCTCGACGAATCGCACCTCGCGGCCCTGGCCGCCGCGGGGCCTGTGGAGCTCGTTCTCATCACCCATCGCCACAAGGACCACACCGAGGCCTCTGAGGTGTTCCACGAACTCACCGGCGCGCCCGTCCGTGCGGCGGATCCCGCCTATTGCCACGGCGGCGAGCCGTTGCGCGGTGGCGAGGTCATCGAGGCCGGAGGCGTTGAGATCCGGGTTCTTGCCACGCCGGGCCATACCTCGGACTCAGTCTGCTTCCACCTTCCGGGCGACGGACCGGACGGCTCGGTGCTGACGGGCGATACCATCCTGGGGCGGGGCACCACCGTCCTGGACTATCCTGACGGACGGCTGGGGGATTACCTCTCCAGCCTCGACAAGCTCGAAAGCCTCGGTCCGGCGACGCTGTTGCCCGCACACGGCCCCGTCCTGCCAGCCGTCGACGCCGTGTGCCGCGAGTACCGGGCCCACAGGGAGATGCGCCTGGACCAAATCCGTGAAGCACTCGCGCGCCTCGGCGCCCAAGCCGAAGTCCAAGCTGTCACCGATGCGGTGTATCCCGACGTCGATCCTTCCGTGCGCTGGGCAGCTGAAACTTCGGTGGCGGCGCAATTGGACTATCTGCGCGGCTAGCAGGCACCTCTTCAGTGCGCGCATAGCGGCCGCCGGCGGACGGTACGCTAGAACCCATGCGTATCGCCCGGTTTGTTGTTGATTCTGATCCCGTCTACGGCGTCGTTGAAGGTGAGCCAGGCAGTGAAATGATCACTGTCATCCACGGCGACCCCTTCTTCAACGGCGTCGAGCGGACCTCGGTCCGCCACAAGCTGGAGGACGTTCGCCTTCTGGCCCCGATTATTCCCCGCAGCAAGGTCATCGGCGTCGGACGGAACTTCGCCGAGCATGCCCGGGAACTCGGTAATGAAGTTCCGCAGCACCCCTTGTTGTTCCTGAAACCGAATACCGCCGTCGTTGGCCCCAACGATCCGATCGTGTTGCCTGAGTTCTCGGAGGAAGTCTCCTTCGAAGCGGAACTCTGCGTCGTCATCGGCCGCATTTGCAAGGACGTGCCCGAGGACCGCGTGGACGACGTCATTTTCGGTTACACCTGCGGCAACGACCTCACGGCCCGCGACGTCCAGAAGACGGACCTGCAGTGGGCGCGTGCCAAGGGCTTTGACACCTCCGCGCCGCTCGGCCCGTGGATCGAGACGGAACTCGATCCCGAAGACCTGGCCATCAAGGGCTGGCTCAATGGCGAACTCCGCCAGGACGGCAGCACGAACCAGATGATCCGCAGCGTGCGCGAGCTGGTATCGATCGTTTCGCAGGCTTTCACCCTGCTTCCGGGTGATGTCATCATGACCGGGACTCCTGCCGGCGTCGGGCTGGTCCAGGAGGGCGACCGCTACGAGATCGAGATCGAAGGCATCGGCCGCTTGTCCAACCCGGTAGTCCGCCGCTAAGAGGCTCGGCGTTCCGCCCAGCCGGTCGCTCTGGACCCGCTGGCACTGGGCATTCCGCCCACCGCCACGGGGTAAAGTTGGAACCACTATGACTACTGTTGCTGCGCCGAACTCTGCCGCCATTCCCGCCGTAAACGCCGAAACCCCGGTCCGCGTCCGGTTCTGCCCCTCACCTACGGGAACTCCGCACGTTGGGTTGATCCGCACGGCCCTCTTCAACTGGGCCTACGCGCGGCACACGGGTGGCAAGCTGATTTTCCGGATCGAGGACACCGATTCGGCCCGCGACAGCGAGGAGAGCTACCACCAACTGCTTGACGCGTTGAAGTGGCTCGGCATCGACTGGGACGAGGGCGTCGAGGTTGGCGGGCCGCACGAACCGTACCGCCAGTCGCAGCGCAGCGACATGTACCAGGACGTCATCGCCAAGCTCAAGGCCGGCGGTCACATCTATGAGTCGTACTCCACTCCCGAGGAGATCGAAGCACGGCACCGCGCCGCAGGGCGGGACCCGAAGCTCGGCTACGACGGCTTTGACCGGCACGTCACCGAGGAACAGCTCGCCCAGTACAAGGCCGAGGGCCGCAATGCCGTGCTGCGCCTGCGCATGCCGGACGAAGACCTGACCTTCAACGACCTTGTGCGCGGGGAGATC
Source organism: Arthrobacter sp. Hiyo1 (assembly GCF_001263615.2). Classification (NCBI taxonomy): domain Bacteria; kingdom Bacillati; phylum Actinomycetota; class Actinomycetes; order Micrococcales; family Micrococcaceae; genus Arthrobacter; species Arthrobacter sp. Hiyo1. Next base: position 876,752 of record NZ_DF952468.1, read on the forward strand.
ACGTTCAAGGCGGGATCCGTGCCTGACTTCGCTGTGGTGCGTGCCAACGGAGCTCCGCTGTACACGCTCGTGAATCCCGTGGACGATGCACTGATGGGCATCACGCACGTCCTCCGCGGTGAGGACCTGCTCAGCTCCACGCCCCGGCAGATCGCCCTCTACCGCGCGCTTTACGCCATCGGCGTGGCTGAGTACATGCCCGAGTTCGGCCACCTTCCCTATGTCATGGGCCAGGGCAACAAGAAGCTTTCCAAGCGCGATCCGGAATCCAGCCTGTTCCTGCACCGTGAACGTGGGTTCATCCGTGAAGGATTGCTCAATTACCTGTCACTCCTGGGCTGGTCGCTGAGCGCCGATGAGGATATCTTCACCGTGGAGCAGCTCGTGGCCAACTTCGATATCCACGATGTCCTGGGCAACCCTGCGCGCTTCGATATCAAGAAGGCCGAGGCCATCAACGGTACGCACGTGCGCATGCTCACGCCCGAGGACTTCCGTCAGAGGCTCGTGCCGTACCTGCGTGCCGCAGGTTTCGTGGGGGAGATCCTGACTCCGCGCCAGGAAGAGATCCTTGCCGAGTCCGCGCCGCTGGTCCAGGAACGGATCACCCTGCTGGGCGAAGCTCCCGAGATGCTCGCCTTCCTGTTCAAGAAGGACGACGCGATCGACATCGCCGACGACGCCCGCAAGGGACTTCCCGAGAACCTGGTCGAGGTGCTGGACGCCGCGTTGGTTGCGCTGGAACCCCTCGCCGACTGGACAGCGGAAAGCATCCAGGCAGCGCTCAAGCAAGCGTTGGTGGAAGATCTTGGGATCAAGCCGCGCCTCGCGTTCGGCCCGGTGCGCACGGCAATCTCCGGCCGCCGCATCTCGCCGCCGCTGTTCGAATCGATGGTCATCCTGGGCAAGGATTCCTCGCTCACCCGCCTGCGCGCGTTCCGCGGCTAGTTCAGGCACTCCGTGATCAACGCACTTCATGAGTCATTCGGCACGGTCCGCGGTGTCCTGTTCGACATCGACGACACCCTGGTGGACCTTGAGTACGCCATGACCACGGCCTTGCGTGACGTGAGCGAACACCTCCTGCCCGGCCTGGACCAGGCCGGGTGGGAGAAGTTCGGACGGATCTTCACGCACGAAACCACGCATTTCTATGACCGGTACCTAGCCGGTGAATTGACGTTCAACGAGCAGCGGCTCCTCCGTGGCCGCGCGGCCCTTGGGCATTTCGGCGTGGAGCTCGGGGGAGAGGACTCCCACACGTGGCTCAATGACTACTCGCGCCTACAGCCCAGTTATGTCAGGGCGTTCAGCGATGTCCTGCCCGTCCTCGACGCCCTCGACGCCGCGGGCATCCCCTACGGCGCCGTGAGCAACAACGTTCACGACTACCAGCGGGTCAAGCTCGACAGTGCGGGGCTTGCCCGGGTCTCGGTCCTTGTCGGAACGGACACCGTAGGCGTGCCCAAGCCGGACCCCGCCATTTACCTGGAAGGGGTCCGTCGCTTGGGCACCACCCCGGCCGAGACCCTTTTTGTGGGAGACAACCGCCTTCTCGACGCCGACGGCGCCACTGCTGCCGGATTGCTGGGCATCTGGTTGAATCGCACTGGTGAGCTCGCCTCCGACTTTTCCGGCCGGGAAATAGACTCCTTGACCCGGCTGCTCGCCTGAAGCTCTGCAGCTAAGCGCCCAGCCGGAACTTCCGCAGGAACACGAACGTTCCGATGGAACCCGCTCCCAGGACGCCCACAAGTCCGAGCGCCGTGCCGGTATCCGACTTTTCAGCCATGCTCGACGGCGACACCGCCGCAGCTCCTTGATGCAGTTCCGCGGTGCCCGCCGCGATCCGCGCATTTCCGTCCGCGAGTTTGTCGGCACCGGTGGACAACTGGGCTGAGCCTGCTGCCAGTTTGGCGTTTCCATCGGACAACTTGGAGGCGCCCGCTGCCAACGCAGTGGAACCGTCAAGAAGACCGGGTGAGGAAGGATCAGCAGGGCTGCCCTTGATCCCTGTCATCAGCGAGTCCGTACCTGCAGCCAAGCGGGACGTGCCCTCCGTCATGCTGGCGGTGGCTTTGAGGAGGCCCGGATGCTCAGGGTCGCCAGGTACGCCGTCCATGCCCACGCGGATCTTCGCGGTTCCATCGGCGAGCATTTGGTTCCCAGAACCACGCCCGGGGACGCCGGATCCTGGCTGTTGAGCTTCTGGGCGAGGATGGCGAAACCGTCCGCCAGTTTGCCGGTCCCTGCTGCCAGCTTCCCGGTGCCGTCGGCGAGCCGTCCG
>NZ_DF952468.1:881267-881821 GCF_001263615.2 Arthrobacter sp. Hiyo1
CCGCGCCGGCGTCGAATAGTTCGTCCAGCATGGCCGCGTCCGAGGCGAGGGTGATGTAGCTGTGCGTGGTTTTATCGTCTGCCGGATAGGGGCAGGCTTCCACTAGTTCGGCAACCCTTTCGGAGCTCAGGACCACCACCCAGGCGTCGTAGCCAAATGCTGACCTCAAGCACTTTTCGAATTCGTCCTTGACTCCCGCTGCGTCGAGCTCGCTCCGGAGCACCACGTTGCCGCTGGCCAGCAAGGTCTTGACGTCGGTGAAGGGGTGCGCCTTCAGGGCTGCTTTGAGGTCGGCCATCTTGATGTTGATCCCGCCCACGTTGATCCCGCGCAGGAACACGGCAAAGCTGTTCATGCGCCTACCCTACCTGCGCCCGTCTGCAGGTAGGGGCGAGGACGGGGAGGCTGGCGGGAAACGGGAAGCGCTTAGTCGTTGTTCTTGCGCAGGGCTTCGGTCAGTACCCGGGCGGCGTTGCAGACGACTTCGGCATGCAGGCGTCCGGGCTGGCGGGTCAGGCGCTCGATGGGGCCGGAGATGGACACCGCAGCAATGA
>NZ_DF952468.1:881846-883426 GCF_001263615.2 Arthrobacter sp. Hiyo1
GCAGCGGAGCCGGTTCCCTTGGTGGGATCGTCTCCGGCACCCGGGTAGCCTTTCAGCTGGTCGGTGCCCGCCGCGAGCCTGGAAGCACCTGCATCGAGTTGGGCGGCACCGGAGTTGAGCTGGGCGGCTCCGCTGTTGAGCTGGTTCGCACCGTTGTTTAGTTGGGTGGCGCCGTCTCCGAGATTGTTTTCAGCATTGCCGCCCGGCGTCGGAGTCAGTGCCGCTGAAAGCTGCAGGGCACCCGCCGCGAGCTTCTGTGCGCCGTCGTCCACTTTGTAGACTCCCGGCGCAAGCTTGGCGTTGACGTCATTCTGGATTTTCACGGCCCCAGTTGCGAGTTTGTCGGCTCCGTCCTTCAACTGCTGGGCTCCCGGGGCTAGTTTGCCTTGGATTCCGTTTTGGACTTTTGAGGCGCCATCAGCCAGCTTGGCCGCACCTGTCCCGGCTTCCGCAGCTCCACCCGCAAGCCTTGCCGCGCCGTCCTTGAGCTGGCCTGCGCCGGCGGATGCCTGGCCTGCGCCGTCATTCAGCTGCGCCGACCCCGCCGCGATCTTCCCAATGACCAGGGTGTAGAAGCCGAGGAGCGCGATCAACAGGAGTGCGAGCACGGCAATGGCGATTATCTGGGCACGGCTCCGCGTTCTGGTGGCAGTTGCAGGGTTCGGTGTCATGGGCAATTCCTCTCGATGACTTTCCCGACAGCGGCGCTGCTGCCAGGGATCCCCCCATGTGACGCAGCTAACAGGCGACCCGGCCTGTAGCTGTGCCACGAAACAAGTGCGTGGCGTTGGTTACCGATTGGTAACTTACCGAGAGTAAAGCTAAGACCCTGCCGATTGCAAGGGTTTTTTCGATGTCGTCATCCTTGCCGGGGGATTGTCGAGGTGCGCATCGGGCGGGCGCGGGCGTGCGCGGTCGATTTGTGTGCATCGAAAGTCTCGGGTAAAGTAATTACTCGTGCTGAGGGGCACGGAGCGAAGGTTTACGCCATCGAATCCGGCCTAAAAGCGCCAATGGGATATGGTGTAATTGGCAACACTACGGTTTCTGGTACCGTCATTCTAGGTTCGAGTCCTGGTATCCCAGCTCTGAATAATCCGCGAATTTGCGCGGGAATTTGGAGTTTCAAAACGGTTCGCCGATTTGAAACAATGCTGGATGTATGAAATACTCATTCAGCTTGAATGCCGGAAGCGGTATTCAATATGGCAGTAAAACAAAGTGCAAGGCCCCATCGTATAGCGGCCTAGTACGCCGCCCTCTCACGGCGGTAACGCGGGTTCGAATCCCGCTGGGGTCACAAAATGAATCCCCCGGAACCATCAGGTTCTGGGGGATTTTTCTTTGCCCAAAGTTCGTGTGGATTTCTCCCCTCAATAAAGGGGAGAGCAGCATGGCTGGCGGCTCAGGTGGTCTTCTGAAGGGCCTCTGCAGCATCCCTGACCTTGATGAGCGTGCGGAGGTTCCGCGTGGTGGTGCTCGCCTTGTAGCGGGTCTTTGCGGAGAGCTTGCTGAAGGGGCTGTCCAAGGTTCCTCCCGCCGGGGCTAGCCACGCCGTCGCCTCGGGACCCAGCCGGACT
>NZ_DF952468.1:884538-892135 GCF_001263615.2 Arthrobacter sp. Hiyo1
GTCGGCGTGAACCGGGCGTTCTGAAGCCCGTCCAGGAGCGGTCGTGGTCTTCCCATGCCAGCAGGATCTGGCGGCGGAGCCGGCCTTCATGGAGAGCTGTGTGCCTACGGGAATGGTGTCGCGCAGGCCGATCGGGCGTTCGGCCGAGGCAACGCAGACGCGCCAGTCGCCCTGGCGTCGGAAGATCTGGGCGCTCTCTCCGGTGGCGTCGCGCAACTGGATCAAGACGGGGCCTGCGGAAGCGATGAGCCGGTCTTCGCCGGCTGCCGAAGCAAGCTCGACAAGGCGGCTGCCGAGGACAAAACGCCCTTGGATGTCGCGACTCACGAGGCGGTGGTGGACGAGCGCCAGCGCAAGGCGGTGCACCGTGGGGCGGGCCAGCCCTGTTGCCGCCACAAGTTGAGCCAAGGTGGTTGGCCCCGCCTCAAGTGCGTCGAGCACCTGGGCCGCTTTATCGATGACGCCGACTCCACTAGAATTGTCCATGTAATGATATTGCCGTCTCAATATCTGAGATGCAAGTTGTTTCACTGGCGCAGTTCGGATCACTGATGTTCAGTGGAAGTAGTCAAGCCAACCGCAGTGAAGGGAGCAGGCCGTGGGAAAGACACTGGCCGAGAAAGTTTGGGATGCGCACGTGGTGCGCAAGGGCGAAGGCGAAGGAGTCAACGCCCAGCCCGATCTTCTGTTCATCGACCTGCACCTCGTGCATGAGGTGACCTCCCCGCAGGCCTTTGAGGGCTTGCGCCTTGCTGGACGACCCCTGCGCCGCCCGGACCTCACGATCGCCACGGAGGACCACAACACTCCGACCCTGGACATCGACAAGCCGATTGCCGATCTGACCAGCCGCACCCAGATCCAGACCTTGCGGAACAACTGCAAGGAGTTCGGAGTCCGCCTGCACTCGCTCGGCGACGCCGAGCAGGGCATTGTGCACGTTGTCGGACCCCAGCTGGGCCTCACCCAGCCCGGCATGACGGTTGTCTGCGGCGATTCACACACCTCGACCCACGGCGCCTTCGGAGCACTCGCCATGGGTATAGGCACTTCCGAGGTGGAACACGTCATGGCCACCCAGACGCTGTCCCTCAAGCCGTTCAAGACCATGGCCATCAACGTTGAAGGCACCCTGCGTCCGGGCGTTTCGGCGAAGGACATCATCCTTGCAGTCATTGCCAAGATCGGCACCGGCGGCGGGCAGGGCTACGTCCTGGAGTACCGCGGCTCGGCCATCCGGGCGCTCTCCATGGATGCCCGCATGACCATCTGCAACATGTCCATCGAGGCCGGCGCCCGCGCTGGCCTGGTGGCCCCGGACCAGACGACGTACGACTACATGTACGGCCGCCCGCACGCCCCCCAGGGCGACGAGTGGGATGCCGCCGTCGAATACTGGAACACGCTGCGCACCGACGACGACGCAACTTTCGACGTCGAGGTGGACCTCGACGCCGATACCTTGGAGCCGTTCGTGACCTGGGGGACCAACCCGGGCCAGGGCATTTCGCTCAACGAGGCAGTGCCGTTCCCCGCGGACTTCGGTGACGAGAACGCCAAGCTGGCTGCCGAGCGCGCGCTGCAGTACATGGGCCTCGAAGCCGGGACGCCCATGAAGGACATCCGTGTGGACACGGTCTTCCTCGGATCCTGCACGAACTCCCGCATCGAGGACCTCCGGGCCGCCGCCGATGTCATACGCGGGCGCGAAAAGGACCCCAAGGTCCGCATGCTCGTGGTCCCCGGCTCGGCACGCGTCCGCCTTGAAGCCGAAGCCGAGGGCCTGGACAAGGTGTTCAAGGAATTCGGCGCTGAATGGCGCTTCGCCGGTTGCTCCATGTGCCTGGGCATGAATCCGGACCAGCTGGAACCGGGGGAGCGCTGTGCCTCCACCTCGAACCGCAACTTCGAAGGACGCCAGGGCAAGGGCGGACGTACCCACCTGGTTTCGCCGGTAGTCGCCGCAGCTACGGCAGTCCGCGGAACGCTGAGCTCGCCTTCGGACCTGGAGCCCGCCTCTGTTTCCGCATCCACCACCACCGACGCCGCCTAGGAGGGCCCCATGGAAAAGTTCACCACCCACACCGGCATCGGTGTCCCGCTGCGCCAGAGCAATGTGGACACGGACCAGATCATTCCCGCGGTCTACTTGAAGCGGATTACGCGTACCGGTTTCGAGGACGCCCTGTTCTCGGCGTGGCGGAAGGACCCGTCCTTCATCCTCAACCAGGAACCCTTCAACGCCGGCTCCGTACTGGTGGCGGGACCCGATTTCGGTACCGGTTCATCCCGCGAGCACGCAGTCTGGGCGCTGAAGGACTACGGCTTCAAAGCCGTGCTCTCGTCCCGGTTCGCGGATATTTTCCGCGGCAACTCGGGAAAGCAAGGCCTCCTGGCGGCCGAGCTTGCCCAGGACGACATCGAGCTCATCTGGAAAGTCCTTGAAAACGCGCCCGGCACCGAAGTCAAGGTGGACCTTGTGTCCAAGACCGTTGAGTGCGGAAACGTCGTCGCACCTTTCGAGATCGATGACTACACCCGCTGGCGCCTCCTCGAGGGCCTGGATGACATCGGACTGACGCTCCAGCACGAGGAAGACATCACGGCCTACGAGGCCACAAGGCCTTCCTTCAAACCGAAAACCCTGCCGGCGCGCACCCAGTAGCGCGAACCGAGCAGCTTCCGTACCTTGAAAGGACCGGTGCACCCGAAAGAACGGGTGCGCCGGTCCTTTCCGTGTGCGTGACGCGTTTCGCGGGATGTGGCCATGGCCTGATCCCGGCGTTGTGCAGCTTCACCGAGAGTTCGGCACCGTCTTGCGCTTCCGGCCACATCCAGCGGACAACGGTCAATCCTCAAGCTCCATCCATCGGCTGACCGGAAGGTACAAGCCCCGGCAAATCCGGACCAGCTCATTGTGCCGGGCCATTCTGGCAACTGTGCCTCCATGGTTGTCGTTGGGGTTGGAATGAGGGGTTATCCATGGATCGGGCACGAACGCGGGGTCACTTACGGCCCATGCCCGGGCGGCAACATGGGCCGTAAGTGACCCCGCGTCGCTGAAAGCCGGCCTTCGCCGCGCCCCGGCATTTCGAATCGGTAACGTCAGCTTTTATGCTTAGCTGGAGCCTTCGTAAGTGTGGGGGCATCAACTCGTGAGGAAACCGGTATAGATGAGTAGTGTTCTGACAATCCGCGGCGGCGTCCCTTTGACTGGCCGCGTCACCGTCAGAGGTGCCAAGAACCTTGTTCCCAAGGCCATGGTGGCTTCCCTCCTCGGCAACGAACCGTCGGTGCTGCGGAACGTCCCGGAAATCAAGGACGTCGAGGTGGTCACCAGCCTCTTGCAGCTCCACGGCGTGACTGTGCAGAAGGATCCCGTCACCGGCGATCTCACTCTGGATCCCAAGAATGCGAAGACGGCGTCCAGCACTGCGATCGACGCGCACGCCGGGGACTCCCGTATCCCGATCCTGCTCTGCGGTCCCTTGATCCATGCGATCGGAGAAGCCTTCATTCCCGATCTCGGTGGCTGCAAGATCGGCGACCGGCCCATCGACTACCACCTGAACGTGCTCCGCCAGTTTGGCGCCGTCGTCGAAAAGCGCCCGGGCGGCATCCACATCTCCGCTCCCAAGGGACTTCACGGCGCCAAGATCTCACTCCCGTACCCGTCGGTGGGAGCCACGGAACAGGTCCTGCTGAGTGCCACCCGCGCCGAGGGCATCACCGAACTCAGCGGTGCCGCCACCGAACCCGAAATCATCGACCTCATCGCTGTGCTGCAGAAGATGGGTGCCATCATCAGCGTCCAGACCGATCGCACTATCCGGATCGAGGGCGTTCGGGACCTGGGTGGCTACGACCACCGCGCACTGGCAGACCGCAACGAATCGGCGTCGTGGGCTTCGGCTGCCTTGGTGACCCGGGGAGACATCTTCGTGGAGGGCGCTTCCCAGCGGGACATGATGACGTTCCTCAACACCTACCGCAAGGTGGGCGGCGGAATGGACATCCGCGAGGACGGCATCCGCTTCTACCACCCTGGCGGAAAGCTGAGCCCGCTCGTCCTTGAGACGGATGTGCACCCGGGCTTCATGACCGACTGGCAACAGCCCCTGGTGGTCGCCCTGACCCAGGCTGAAGGCGTGTCGATCGTCCACGAAACCGTGTACGAAAACCGCTTCGGCTTCACCGACGCCCTGACCCGCATGGGCGCAACCATCCAGGTCCACCGTGAATGCCTCGGAAGCGTGCCCTGCCGCTTCGGCCAGCGCAACTTCCTGCACTCCGCCGTCGTCTCAGGACCCACTCCGCTCAGGGGAACCGACATCGACATCCCCGACCTCCGTGGCGGATTCAGCCACCTCATTGCGGCGCTCGCCGCGACCGGCACGTCCAGGGTGACCGGGATCGACATCATCAACCGCGGCTACGAGCGCTTCACCGAAAAGCTCGCCGGCCTGGGCGCCGATTTCGACCTCACCGAATCCAAGTAACGGGGGACACCTTGAAGGAATCGGCCCAGAGCCGTGCCATGTTCGCTGTTCTTGCGGGACTTGCACGACCGCTCATGAACGTCCTCATGGCAAAGAAGTGGGAGGGGACCGACAAGCTTCCCGCGGGTGGCTTCATCGCCGCCCCGAACCACTGCACCGAGATCGACCCCATCGTCGTGGGGCACATGCTCTACAACATGAAGCGTCCGCCGCATTTCCTCGCGAAGGCGGGCCTCTTCAAGGCGCCGGTCCTCGGCAGCCTGTTGCGCGCCACGAACCAGATTCCCGTGGAGCGCTCGACGACGGGGGCGAACCGCTCGTTGCAAGCCGCCCAGGAAGTGGTGGATGCCGGCGGCGCCATCATCATCTATCCGGAGGGTACCCTGACACGCGATCCGGATTTGTGGCCGATGAAGGGCCACACGGGAGCTGCCCGCCTGGCAATCCAGACGGGTGCCCCTGTGGTTCCCATTGCCCATTGGGGTGCCCATGAGGTGTTTCCCCGTTACGCCAAACGCCTGCACGTGTTCCCGCGGAAGACATCCCGCATCCTGGTAGGCGATCCCGTGGACCTCAGCGCTTTCCAGGGTCGGCCGCTGGACCGGGCCACCCTGGTTGAGGCTACGGACATCATCATGGTTGCCATCACGGAGCTTCTTGCTACCTTGCGCGGGGAAGAACCGCCCAAGGAACGCTGGGACCCTGCTGCCCACAATCAGTCGAAGCACGGCCGCTTCCAAGCGACTGAGGGAACCGCGGGCACCGATGGTACGGACGGACCGAAGTGACTTCCGGGGAAGAATTCATCGCCGACAGAGGCGTTGTGGCCGTGCTTGGCGCCGGATCCTGGGGTACGACGTTCGCGAAGGTCCTGGCTGATGCTGCACTTGCGAGCGGTGCGGAGCGCAGTATCCGCATTTGGGGCCGGCGGGACGAAGTGGTCGACCAGATCAACGCGGAGCACCGCAACACGCAGTACCTGAAGGACATTGCACTGCCAGACTCCATCACGGCTTCAACGGATGTGGCCGGGGTCCTTGCGGGCGCCGGAATCGTGATCCTCGCCGTGCCGGCGCAGTCGCTTCGGCTTCAACTGCGCAAATGGAAACCGCTCGTGGCACCCGGCGCCGTGGTCGTTTCCCTCATGAAGGGCCTTGAACTCGGTACGGATTCCCGCATGAGCGAAGTCATTTCCGAGGAACTCGACATTCCGCAGGAACGCGTGGCCGTTGTTTCGGGACCCAACCTGGCAATGGAGATCGCCCGCCAGGAACCGACAGCCTCTGTGGTGGCCTGCAGCGACGAAGCCACGGCTGCATCGTTCGCGCTCTACTGCACCGCGCCGTACTTCCGCCCCTACACGAGCAACGACGTGGTCGGCGTCGAAATCGGGGGAATCGTGAAAAACGTCATTGCCCTTGCCGTCGGTATCTGCGAAGGCAAGCAAATGGGCGACAATACCAAGGCGTCCGTGATCACTCGCGGCCTCGCGGAGACATCGAGGCTGGCTCTTGCCCTGGGCGGCGAAGCGCGCACGATGGCCGGACTTGCCGGACTGGGAGACCTCGTGGCTACCTGTTCTTCGCCCTTGTCCCGAAACCACACGGCCGGGCGGTTGCTCGGCGAAGGTTTGACCCTTGAACAGGTCACCGAGCACATGACTCAGACGGCGGAAGGCATCAAATCCGGGTACGCTGTCTACGAACTAGCCGGGAAACTCGGTGTCGACATGCCGATCACCGCGGCCGTTGTGGCCGTCCTCGAAGGCAAACTGTCCGTTGATGAACTTGGGCCCAGACTCCTGGCCCGCTCCCTGAAGTCCGAAGGCGATTACTGACCGTGACCGAAGAATCCCTGTCTGCCGGAACCGCTGAGTCCGCCGGAACAACCGCTTCTGCCGGAACTGCCGGGTCCGCGAAGCCGGCCAAACATCGGCGGCCCCGCGTCGCCGTGCTCTTTGGTGGCCGATCCAGCGAGCACGCGGTCAGCTGCGTGACGGCGGCCGGCGTCATGGGCGCCATCGACAAGAGCAAGTACGACGTCGTCCCCATCGGGATAGCCAAGTCAGGGCAGTGGGTGATTCCCTCGGCTGACATCAGCCAGTGGTCGCTGAGCGCCTCGGCCTTGCCTGAAGTGCTGCCTTCCGGCAAGACCGTAACCCTCGCCGAGGTGGGCGGAGCCCACCAATTGATCGTCACGGCGCCAAATGCGGTGCCCGAGGAACTGGGCTCCGTGGACGTCGTCTTTCCGCTCCTGCACGGCCCGTGGGGCGAAGACGGCACCATCCAGGGCCTTCTGGAGCTCTCGGACACCCGCTACGTTGGAGCGGGAGTCCTCGCATCCGCCGTCGGCATGGACAAGCACTACATGAAGGTCGTTTTCGAGGCCGCCGGGCTTACCGTGGGACCGTATGTCGCCGTCACTGACCGCGAATGGATCAACGACGCCGAAGCCGTGCGCAAGCGCGTGGACCGTCTCGGCTTTCCCGTCTTCGTGAAGCCCGCCCGCGCCGGTTCCTCGATGGGAATTTCCAAGTTGATTCGATGGATGATTTGGATGCCGCCATCGAAGAAGCACGGCGGCACGACCTCAAGCTGGTGATCGAGGCCGGGATTGTCGGCCGCGAAATCGAGTGCGCAGTCCTTGAAGGACGTGGCACTGCGGCCCCGCGAACCTCCATGCCGGGGGAAATCGCCGTCGCTCCAGGAGAACACGAGTTCTACGACTTCAACGCCAAATATGTGGAGGACGGCGCAGCAGCCCTTAGCTGCCCGGCCGACATTCCCGACGAGGCCATTGCGCGCGTCCGCGAGCTCGCGGCGGCCGCGTTCGATGCGGTCGGTGCCGAAGGCTCAGCCGCGTGGACTTTTTTCTACACTCCGGACGGCGAACTTATCATCAACGAGATCAACACGATGCCCGGATTCACCCCGAAGAGCATGTATCCGCAAATGTGGGCGGCTTCCGGGTTGGGCTATGCCGAGTTGATCGACGAACTCATCTACCTGGCGCTCAACCGCAAAACCGGCCTGCGCTGATAGCCGGCCGGTGCCGACGACCGGCCTGGGCTGAGCCTGCTACTTGCCGGGGTGCTCGTG
>NZ_DF952468.1:893608-894599 GCF_001263615.2 Arthrobacter sp. Hiyo1
CTCAGGCTGGCCGACGCATTTGCGCACGGCCTTGATTTTCGCCGCCGCAGGCGCCAGATCGGCAAGGACCGTGGCGGAGCTGATCTTGTTCGGGTCCATGAGGATTTCCGTGGCGGGCTCGCGCCCGTACGTGGTCAGGGTCCATACCGGGTCGCCTTCCTTGATGACCCAGTCGACGTCGTTGACGGTGACGCAGCGGTCGGTGGTGGGGCCGGGGACGTTGACGCCGCAACGCAGAATCAACACCGACGGGTCGCCCCATGCCGCCGTGGCCTGGCTATTGGTCTTCCGCAGGGCGGCGTCGCCGATGGTGTCCGGGAGCGAAACCATCATGGGCGCGCAGGCAGCATTCGCGGCATCGGCCGCGGGCTTCACGTCGACCACGGGGGAGCAGGCTGCAAGGGCAAGAACCGAAGCCGCCGCGGCTGTCAAGGAACAGAGGCGCGGACGTACACAGCGGCTTTCGTTTGATGCATTGATCAAGCCTATCGCGGCTGCGGCGAGCCGAGGATCGGGGAAGCGGGCGCCACGGACAGCTCTTTGTTGTCGGCGGTTCGCGATAGCGTAGAGCTGTGTCCAAAGAACAACAGACTGTCGGTGAGCTCTCCGAAGGCGAGCTCCTCGCGCGCATCTTTCCGCGCCTGAACCACAGCAACAGCGTGCTGCTCGGGCCGGGGGATGACGCCGCAGTCGTCGCCGCCCCGGATGGCCGGACCCTCATTTCCATCGACACCCAGACCCAGGACCAGGACTTCCGCCTGGAATGGAACAACGGATACCGGACTACAGGCTATGACGTCGGCTGGAAATCGGCAGCCCAGAATCTCAGCGACATCAACGCAATGGGTGGTACCGCCGTCTCCCTCGTCGTCAGCTTGACCATGCCGCCCGGCACCCCGGTGCAGTGGGTCGTGGACTTCGCGGATGGCCTCACGGCCGGCATCGTCGGCTTGGGGGCTGCCGATTGTTCGGTTGCCGGGGGAGACTTGGG
>NZ_DF952468.1:895882-898737 GCF_001263615.2 Arthrobacter sp. Hiyo1
CCCGCCTCGCCGAAGCCAGCGGCGTCGCGCTCGACCTCGATCCCATCGCGCTCAAGGCACTCGCCGCACCCTTGGAAGCTGCCTCGGCTCCCCTTGGCCGCGATCCCATGGACTGGATCCTGGGCGGGGGAGAGGACCACGGCCTGCTGGTGACATTTCCAGCAGATGTTCAGCTACCTTCCGGCTTCACTGCGATAGGCTCGATCCAGGCCGTTGCCGAAGGACAGCACAGCGGCGTCCGGATAGCGGGAATGCCCGCTGACACCGTGGGATGGGATCACTTTGCAGACTAAGATTGCCGCCAATACGCACGCCATGAAGCGGTGGCTGGGCAAAGCGGAGACGACGCTCGGGAACCACAGCGACCGCCTCAACGCCATCAATATCTTCCCGGTGGCCGACGGCGACACCGGCACGAACCTCTACCTCACTGTCCGCTCCGCCGCGGCATCATTCGCAGATCGTTCCATCGCCGACGAACCGGTGAACGACGTCGGCGCCGTTCTGGCCGCGGCCGGACGGGTGGCGATGGAGCAGGCCCGGGGGAACTCCGGAACACTCTTTGCTGTCTTTTTGTGCGCAATGGCCGAGCCGCTGGTCGGGCACACCCGCCTCAGTGCGCCCCTGCTTGCCGCAGCCCTGAACCGGGCCCAGATCAGGGCATGGTCGGCCTTGAGCGAGCCGGTTCCGGGCACCATGCTCTCCGTTCTCGAAGCTGCCGCCAGGGCGGCAGGCGAATGCGATAGTGCCCACAACGGCGACGACAGCAACCAGGCGCTGGGCCTTGCCCTGGACGCCGCCGTCAATGCCGCGCTGGATGCTGTGGTGCAAACCGAGGACCAACTCGCACCGCTACACGCCGCGCACGTAGTGGATGCGGGTGGGGTGGGCATGCTCTTGATCCTGGACTGCCTGCGTTCGGCTGTGCTTGGGGAAGAACTCCAGGATGAGCTCCTGGACGGGCTGCACGGCTATGACCTGCAGGATCCGCACATCCATGCGGGAATGCCAGACGACGACGGCGTCGAGGTCATGTGCACCATCAGCCTTTCACCGTTGGACGCTGCCACGCTCCGTCAGCGGCTGGACGAACTTGGCGACTCCGTCATCATGAGCCAAGTGGGCAGCGCGAACGGCCCATCGGGACCGAATGATGGCGGGGACGACGACGATGACGACGAGGACACCGCAGAAGCCAGCTACCGGTGGCGCGTCCACGTCCACGTTCCGGAAGCTGAATCCGCCGTGGCAGTCATCCGCTCGCTCGGCGAGCCCACCGATATCTCCGTCAGCCAGCTCTCCATGCCGCGCGACCCAGGCCTTCCGGCAGGCCTGCACGGGCATGAATACTGAGCTTCACCTTCCCCTCGAGCGGAGGATCGGTAAACGCTCCGCGTCCGTCATCGAGAAGCACCTTGGCCTGGACACTGTCGGGGAGCTCCTGAACTACTTTCCCCGTCGTTACCTGAGCCGCGGGGAGCTGACGCCCATCAGTAAACTGCCGTTGGATGAAGAGGCCACCCTCATTGCCAGGGTGCTGTCCAATTCAACCCGCCAAATGCGGGCAAGGCGCGGATCTTTGACGGACGTCGTGGTGACGGACGAGGCCAGCGGTGAGCAGATTCCCGGAACCTTGAAGATCAGTTTCTTCAACGGCTTCCGCGCCCGCAATGAGCTTCAACCGGGCCGCAGGGTGATGTTCTCCGGCAAGGTCAGCCGCTACGGCGGATCGCTGGGCATGACCAATCCGGACTTCATGCTGCTCGACGAGGATCCGGAGCTGGCCGGTTCCGTCGATCCGGAAAAGCTTGCAGCCATGCCCATTCCCGTGTATCCGGCCACGGCGAAGCTCACCAGTTGGTCCATCCACAAGGTCATCACCACGCTGCTGGACACCATCGATGTGGACAGCATCGAGGATCCGCTGCCTGCCGAAATCGCGTTCCGGGAGAAATTCCTGGGGGTGGGGGACGCGTACCGGCTGATCCATTCTCCGGAAACGGCGGCTGACTGGCAGCGCGCCCGTGACCGGTTCCGCTACCAGGAGGCACTGGTTCTGCAGACTGCGCTGGCACGGCGGCGGGCCCAGCTGGCCGCAGAGGAGGCCACCGCTCGTCGGCCGGTGCCCGAAGGGCTCCTCGCTGCCTTCGACGGGCAGCTTCCGTTCACGTTGACTGCCGGCCAGGCCGCCGTCGGAAAGACGCTTTCCCACGAGCTGGCACAGGACTCGCCCATGAACCGCTTGTTGCAGGGCGAAGTTGGTTCCGGAAAGACGATCGTCGCCTTGCGGGCCATGCTGCAAGTGGTGGATGCCGGCGGGCAGGCGGCGCTGCTTGCCCCGACGGAGGTCCTCGCGGCACAGCACTTTGATTCCATCCGGAAGACCCTGGGCACGCTGTCCCGCGACGGTTTGTTCGGAGGTGCCGGGATGCTGGGCGGGGCCGGATTGTTGGACAGCGAGCCCGGGAGTGGACCCGGTACGGTCCAGGTCGCCTTGCTGACGGGCTCGATGCCGACTGCTGCCCGCAAGCAAGCCATGCTGGACGCGGCCTCTGGCAACGCCGGCATTGTGATCGGCACCCATGCGCTCCTGAGTGACAAAACCTCGTTCCAGGATCTCGGCCTGATCGTGGTGGACGAGCAGCACCGCTTTGGCGTGGAGCAGCGCGACGCCCTGCGGGCCAAGGCCAACCGGCCACCCCACCTGCTGGTGATGACGGCTACCCCGATTCCGCGCACTGTTGCCATGACCGTCTTCGGCGACCTCGAAACCTCCGTGCTGGACGAACTTCCTGCGGGCCGGGCGCCCATCTCCACCCATGTCGTCGGGCTCGCCGAAAACCCGGGCTGGGCGG
>NZ_DF952468.1:900140-906167 GCF_001263615.2 Arthrobacter sp. Hiyo1
CCGCCCGGCGCATCGCGGCGACTGGCTGCGTACCAGGGTCAGGGCTGCTTCGTCGCCGACGTTGACGATGAGCACTCCATCGGGCCGGAGCCGCGCCGCGGCCTCTTCATAGAATTCCCGGCAGGCGATATGCGCCGGAGCCTCGGGACCGGAGAAGATGTCCAGGATCACGACGTCGAACTCGAGTTCCGCGGGCAGTTCGGCGAGTGTTTCGCGCGCGTCGCCGATATGGGTCTCCAAAAGGGTGCCGTCAGGCATGGGCAACTTCTGCAGCACGAAGTCGAGCAATTCACGTTCGAGTTCGACGGCGTGTTGTTCCGAACCTGGCCTCGTCGCCTGGATATAGCGGGCCAGGGTCAAGGCCCCAGCGCCGAGATGAAGTGCAGTGATTGCTTGTCCGGCCGGCGCGGCCAGATCCACCACATGGCCGATCCTGCGCAGGTATTCGTAGAAGATTTCCGCGGGTTCCGCGAGGTTGACATGGGATTGCTCGGCGTCGCCGATGCGCAGGATGTAGGCGCCGTCGATCAGCGTGTCGGCTTCGATTGCGGCATGCTGGCCGGTGGCCCGCAGGAATCGACGCCCCTCGTGATTTTGCTCCGTTGACACGGTCAGAGCTTGTTCCGCAGGGTGGCCAGCCGGGCGGCCGCTTCTTCCAATACTTCGGTCTTCTTGCAGAACGCGAACCGGAGCAGGCTGCGCGTCCTCTCCGCGCCTTCCGGGTGGCAAAACACGGGTACAGGGATGGCGGCCACTCCTACGAGCTCGGGAAGCTTTCGTGCCAAGTCCACGGAGTCCCTGATGCCGAGGGGCGCGGTGTCCACATTGATGAAGTATGTTCCCTGCGGCGTGTAGACGCCGAAGCCGGCGGCCCGCAGTCCCTCGGCCAGGATGTCCCGCTTGTGCTGGAGGGTGGACGCGATACCGCTATAGAACTCATCGGGAAGGGCAAGGCCCACTGCGATCGCACTTTGGAAGGGGGTGCCGGAACTGTAGCTGAGGAATTGTTTGACGGTGCGGATCGCCGCCACAAGGTGGGCGGGTCCGCTGAGCCAGCCGATCTTCCAGCCGGTGAACGAGAACGTCTTGCCGGCGGAGGAAATCGTGACGCTTCGTTCGGCCGCTCCGGGGATACCGGCGACCGGAAGGTGCTGCACACCGAAGGTGAGGTGCTCGTAGACTTCATCGCTGAGGATCACGGCATCGTATTTCCGGGCGAGTTCGACGACGCGTACCAGCACCTCGCGCGGGAAGACCGCCCCCGTGGGATTGTGCGGGTTGTTGAGCAGCACAACCTTGGTGCGCTCGCTGAATGCCGATTCCATGGCATCCACGTCCGGAAGGAAGTCCGGTGCCAGCAAGGGAGCGGTCACATGCTTGGCCCCGGCAAGTCCGATGATGGCGCCATAAGAGTCATAGAAGGGCTCGAAAGTCAGGACCTCGTCGCCGGGCTCGATGAATGCGAGCAATGCGGCGGCGATGGCCTCGGTGGCTCCGGTGGTCACAACGACCTCCGTCTGCGGGTCCGGGGTCAGTCCGTAGAAGCGTTCCTGGTGTGCGGCGATGGCCTCGCGAAGTTCAGGGATGCCCTTGCCGGGAGCGTACTGGTTGGCTCCCGCCGTAATGGCCGCCTGGGCTGCTGCCTTGATTTCCGCCGGCCCGTCCTCGTCCGGGAATCCCTGGCCCAGGTTGATTGCGCCGGTGGACATCGCCAGGGTGGTCATTTCTTCGAAGATGGTCACTCCTAGGCTGCCGTCGGCCGAAAGCAGGTTGGCTCCGCTGGCGGCTCGCTGCCATGGCGCGGCGGACGTGTTCTGGCTGAGAGAGGCCGGGCTCGTCACTGTGGGGTTGCCTTCCTGGGTGCTGGCTTCCGGCTCGTCCGGCCCGCCGTTTCAGCCATGGTATCGCCATAGTGCCTGCGGCCCCGGATGGGGTAGGTTCGAACCATGAGACGCGCTGTGTGCCCTGGCTCCTTCGACCCTATCCACAACGGACATCTGGAAGTCATCGCAAGGGCCGCCGGCTTGTTCGATGAAGTCGTCGTCGCGGTGTCCACCAACTACGCGAAGAAGTACCGCTTCAGCTTGGAAGAGCGCATGGACATGGCCCGGGAGACCCTGGCTTCCTTGCGGGGGATCATCGTGGAGCCCATGGGTGAGGGACTGCTCGCCGAATACTGCAGGCACCGGGGAATTTCGGCGATCGTGAAGGGCTTGCGTTCGTCCTCGGATTTTGACTACGAACTTCCCATGGCCACCATGAACCGCCAGTTGTCCGGCGTCGAGACCGTCTTTCTTCCGGCTGAGGCCCATTACCTGCATTTGTCGTCCACGCTCATCAAGGAAATCTCCCTCCTGGGCGGGGATGTCTCTGATTTCGTGCCTAAATCGGTGCTCAGGAGGCTCCTTGCTGGCGGGTCGGCAGCGGAGTAGCCCCGCAACGGGTAAGCTGGATCGGTACCTCGGGCAGAACGCGTTGTAATTGACCCGGTTTGAGTCCGCTCGCGCGTTCAGGCTAAGATGGTACGTCGGTCATATGTTCTACAGGAGTTCTCATTAAGCGAGATGCAAGTTCGCCCTTGACGCTGGACGTCAAGGACCTCGGACGTAGTCCAGGAAGCATGCGGACGCTCACGGAACATGTACCCGCGCCAAGTGACCTTGGCGTGGCACTCATTGGCGTTCAGGAAGGCTCGGATATCGAGCTCGACTTGAGGCTTGAGGCCGTACACGAAGGAATTCTGGTATCTGGAACTGTGTTCGCTGAAGTCAAGGGCGAATGCGGACGATGCCTGGATCCCCTTGCGTATGACCTTGAGGTCAATGTGCAAGAACTTTTCTTCTATGAAGGCGTCGAGCTTTCGGACGAAGAAGACGATGAAGAGCAACGTCGAGTCGAGCACGATCTAATCGATCTTGAACCGGTGTTGCGGGACGCGGTTGTAACCATGCTGCCGTTCCAGCCGGTGTGCCGGGAAGACTGCCAGGGCCTTTGCTCAATCTGCGGAGTGCGTCTGGAAGACGAGCCGGGGCACCACCACGAGGACCTGGATCCTCGCTGGGCTGCCCTAGCTGAACTGGCTAAGACCGACCGGCAAACTGATTAGTAAGTGTTGACTAAAAGAGAAATGAGATAGCCGTGGCTGTTCCCAAGCGGAAAATGTCTCGCGCAAATACACGCGCCCGCCGTGCCCAGTGGAAGGCAACTGCCCCCAACTTGGTCAAGACCATCGAAAACGGCCAGGTTGTTTACAGCCTGCCGCACCAGGCAAAGGTCGTCACCGACTCTGCCGGGACCGCGCTGTTCCTTGAATACAAGGGCCGCAAGGTCGCAGACGTCTAAATCCGCCACAAGGCTGACAAGGATGTCTTCAACTGAAGAGCTTCTGAAGCGTCTCGGTGTCTCCATTGACGCCGAGACGCTTCGTCTTGCTCTGACACATCGTTCATACGCGTATGAAAATGGTGGGATTCCCACCAATGAGCGCCTCGAATTCCTGGGCGACTCCATCCTGGGCTTTTCCGTGACCGATTCGCTCTACCGCGACAACCCGGCGCTTCCGGAGGGCGAACTCGCGAAGCGACGCTCCGCCGTCGTCAGCACCCGCGCACTGGCGGGTATCGGCAGGGACCTCGGAATCGGCGAATTCATCTACCTCGGGCAGGGCGAAAGGCTCACCGACGGTAAGAACAAGTCTTCAATTCTTGCGGACACCATGGAAGCGCTCATCGGGGCCACCTATCTTTCCAACGACATTGAGACCGCCCGGCAGCTCGTGATGCGGCTCGTTGGACCCTTGCTCAAGGATGCCGCAGCACTCGGCGCCGGCACCGACTGGAAGACCAGCATGCAGGAGCTTGCCGCAAGCCGTCAGCTCGGGTCCATCTACTATGCAGTCGAAGGCTCCGGCCCGGACCACGCGCGCAGCTTTGAGGCAGTGCTCCAGATCGGCGGCACCGCCTACGGCAAAGGCACGGGCCACTCCAAAAAGGAAGCCGAGCAGGAAGCCGCAGCAGATGCGTGGCGCACCCTTAACAGCAAGGTCGCGCTGAATAGCAAAGCCGACTCTCCGGCTGATCCCGCGCACAGCGCCTGATTCTTCACATGCCGGAACTGCCCGAAGTCGAAGTGGTCCGCCGCGGCCTGGCACGCTGGGTGCGCGGCCGGACCATCACTGACGTGGAGGTGCTCGATCCCCGTTCCATCCGCCGTCACGCGTTGGGCACGGAAGACTTCATCGGGAACCTTGAGAACTCCACGGTTTTGGATGTCGTCCGGCGCGGCAAGTTCCTGTGGATGCCCCTGCGGACCGAGGAACCCGGCGGCACCGGCGGGGCTGTGTCCGGCAAAATGATCCCCGGCGAAGCGGTCCCCGGCGTCGCGCTGATGGCGCACCTCGGTATGAGCGGGCAGCTCCTCATGCAGGATCCGGGGGTTCCGGACGAGAAGCACCTCAAAGTCCGCTTCCGCCTCAGCACGTCGGATGGCATGCCGGAGCAGTTGCGGTTCGTGGACCAACGGATCTTCGGCGGACTGTTTGTCACCTTGCTTGTACCGACCTCCGACGGCGGTCCCGGCGGCCAGGGCGAGACACCCCTCCCGGAAATTGCCGAAGAAGCCTCGCACATCGCCCGCGATCCGCTGGACCCGCACTTTTCCTTTGACGACTTCTACCGCAAGGTCAAAGCCCGCAAGACCGGGCTCAAGCGTGCCCTGTTGGATCAGGGAGTCATCTCCGGGATAGGCAACATCTACGCCGACGAATCGCTCTGGCGGGCCAAGCTGCACTATGCCAAACCGACAGACACCCTCAAGCGGGCCGATGCCGTGAGGCTTGTCGATGCCGCGAAGGAAGTCATGAGCGACGCCCTCGCAGCCGGCGGGACGAGCTTCGATTCGCTTTACGTCAATGTCAACGGAGTTTCGGGATACTTCGCCCGGTCCTTGGATGCCTATGGACGGGCGGGCGAGCCGTGCAGGCGGTGTTCCGCCGTGGGACTCCCGGGTGTGATCAAACGCGAGCAATTCATGAACCGCTCCTCGTACACGTGCCCGATCTGCCAGCCGAAGCCGCGCAACGGCCGCTGGTAGCGCGGATTCGCCGGTTTGCCCCGCAAATCCGGGGATTTCCGCCGTCGGGCAGTAGATTTAGCCGTAAAGTAGCCACCGGCGACATTGAAAGAGATCCGAAACACCTTGCATCTGAAAAGTTTGACTGTCCGGGGGTTCAAGTCGTTCGCGTCGGCCACGACGTTCGACTTCGAGCCGGGCGTCACCGCCGTTGTTGGCCCCAACGGTTCGGGCAAGTCCAATGTGGTTGACGCGCTGGCCTGGGTCATGGGCGAACAGGGCGCCAAGACCCTGCGCGGCGGCAAAATGGAAGACGTCATCTTCGCCGGCACATCGGGGCGGCCTCCGCTGGGCCGCGCGCACGTTGCCCTGACGATCGACAACGCAGACGGCGCCCTGCCGATCGAGTACAGCGAAGTCACCATTTCCCGCACACTCTTCCGGACCGGCGGATCCGAGTACGCCATCAACGGATCGCCCTGCCGCCTCCTGGACATCCAGGAATTGCTCTCGGATTCAGGCCTTGGCCGGGAGATGCATGTGATCGTGGGGCAGGGGCAGTTGGACCGCGTCCTGCACGCCACCCCCGAGGACCGCAGGGGATTCATTGAAGAAGCCGCAGGTATCCTCAAGCATCGGCGTCGCAAGGAAAAGACCGTCCGCAAGCTGGAAGCCATGCAGGCGAACCTGCAACGCCTTGGTGACCTCACGGCGGAAATCCGTCGTCAACTCACGCCGCTGGGCAAGCAGGCCGAAGTCGCCCGCCGCGCCCAGACCGTGCAGTTCGACGTCCGCGACGCCAAGTCCCGGCTGCTGGCCGATGATCTCGTCCGGCACACCCGGGCGTTGGAGAAGGATGTCGCCGACGAGGCCGCGTTGAAAGAGCGCCGCGAGGTAGTAGAAGCGGAGCTCGCCGCAGGCCGCCAACGCCAGATCCGCCTCGAGCAGCTCGCGGCC
>NZ_DF952468.1:908620-909723 GCF_001263615.2 Arthrobacter sp. Hiyo1
CAGCAATGAGAAGTTGGCCCAGGAGCTCGCGGGACTGACGGACTCCGTCCACCGGGACGAACTCGCGCGAGCCCAGCAACGGCTCAGGATCGAAGCGCTGGAAACCCGCGCCATCGAGGAGCTTGGCCTGTCGGCGGAACAACTCGTGGCCGACTTCGGTCCGGAGCAGCCCGTTCCCGTGCCTGCCGCCGCCGTGGACAAGTGGGCCGAACTCCGCGCGCCGGTGGACGAGGACGGGAACGCCATCGTCGAGGGTGTTCCCTTCGTCCGCGCCGAGCAGGAGAAACGGCTCCGCAAGGCCGAAAGGGACCTCGCAGCCCTTGGCAAAGTGAACCCCCTGGCGCTTGAGGAATTCGCCGCACTCGAGGAGCGCCACCAATTCCTGAGCACGCAGCTGGAAGACCTCAAGTCCAGTCGCAAGGACCTTTTGGACATCATCAAGGAGGTGGACAACCGCGTCCAGCAGGTCTTTGCCGAGGCCTTCGCCGATACCTCCAAACAGTTCGACCACGTCTTTGCGCGGCTCTTCCCCGGCGGTGAAGGCAAGTTGGTGCTAACGGACCCTGATGACATGCTGACCACCGGCATCGAGGTGGAGGCACGGCCTGCCGGAAAGAAGATCAAGCGGTTGTCCTTGCTTTCCGGTGGCGAACGGTCGTTGACGGCTGTCGCGTTGCTCGTGGCGATTTTCAAGGCGCGGCCTTCGCCGTTCTACGTCATGGACGAAGTGGAAGCCGCGTTGGACGATACGAACCTGGGCAGGCTGATCACGATTTTCGAAGAGCTGCGCGAGTCCAGCCAGCTGATTGTCATTACGCACCAGAAGCGGACCATGGAAGTCGCGGACGCCCTCTACGGAGTGACTATGCGGGGCGACGGCGTGTCCACCGTCATCAGCCAAAGGCTCGGTGCCGAGGTCTAGCTTTGTGAGAAGCTAGGGGAGTGAACGATCTCCTCCCCATTATTTTGTCCATTGTCGCTGCCATCGTGGTGGTCGGAGGGCTGATTCCTGTCCTGCTCAAGGCGCGGAAGTCCTCCTCGACTTACGCTGGAACGCGCGACGCCAACGACCCCGCCGACAGGGCGCCGGCAGGCGGCGGAAC
>NZ_DF952468.1:909948-915783 GCF_001263615.2 Arthrobacter sp. Hiyo1
TCGGCGTCGCAACCGTCAGGTCGCACGTCGTCGGCGCAGACCCAGCCTCTGTCGCCTATGAACCGTCAAGTCCGGCATTGAGCAGGAAGTGGATGTCGTCATGATCGACACCGCCGGCCGCTTGCAAAACAAGGTTGGCCTCATGGACGAGCTCAGCAAGGTCAAGCGCGTCATCGAGAAGCTGGCCGAAGTGGACGAAGTCCTGCTCGTACTGGATGCGACCACCGGACAGAACGGCCTGAACCAGGCCAAGGTCTTCTCCGAGGTAGTCAACATCACGGGAATCGTGCTTACGAAGCTGGACGGTACCGCGAAGGGCGGGATCGTCGTCGCGATCCAAAAGGCCCTCGGCGTGCCGGTCAAGCTTGTTGGACTGGGCGAAGGCCCGGACGACCTCGCGCCGTTCGAGGCCGAAGCCTTCGTCGACGCCCTGCTCAACTAGGCGCATCCAGCCCAACTAACTAGCAGTTGTTGTCGTTTTCAAGGCTCTTAACGACATCTACTGCTAGCTAGTTGGGTGAGTCGACGCTTTCGTAGCCGCGCTGCATCGGCTCGCGTGCCGCGGACCAGCCGACGGCGGCGAGCAGGAGGATGCCGCCGGTTGCGCCGAAGGCCCAGCCGTAGCCAAGTCCATCAGCCACGAGGCCGACGAGGACAGGGCCAACAATAGCTCCGGCGTCGGAGGCCATCTGGAAAACCGCCAGCACCTTGCCGCCGGAACGGCCACGGCCGATGATGTCCCCGACGGCGGCCTGCTGGGCCGGGTTCAGCAAGCCGGAGCCGAAGCCGGCAGCAGCCGACGCAGCGAAAAACGCGGGAAGATTGCCGGTCAACCCGATGGTCGCGGTGGCCAGGCCGGTGACTATCAAGCCCAGCAGCATCATGGGCTTCCGGCCGAAACTATCAGCCATGCGGCCGGAGAAGGTCAGCGCCAGCGCGTTTCCTCCCGCGAACACGGCCAGCGCCCAACCCGCCGAGGCGGAGCCTCCGGCCAGCACAACCACTGCGAACAAGGGGACAGTGGCCATTCGCACACCGAAGGTCGCCCAGCCATTGCTGAAGCTGGAGAACAGGGCGGCCCGGTAGGCAGAATCGCCCAAAGCCTCCTTCATGCGCATTGCCGGCCCCGCCGCGCCGCCTTGCGTCGCTCCCCCTGAACGTCCCGTCAGCTGCGTGCGAACAACCAAGCCGCCAGGACCAAGGCTGCCGCGTAGGCGAGGAAGGGGACGCGCAGGCCGAACCCGGCGAGCAGCCCGCCAACCACGGGCCCCAGGACGCTGCCGATCAGGAATGCGGAGGCGTACGCGCCGGAGACCCGTCCGCGGCTTTCCGGAGGGGCGAGCCTGATCAAGAGGCCCATCGCCGCAACCGTGAACATTACGGAACCGGCTCCGCCAAGGCCCCGGAAGACCAGCAGCTGCCAATAGTTCTGGGCGAAGGCGCAGGCTGCCGTCGACGCAGCCACAATCAGCAACCCTGCGATGTACACGGGACGCTCGCCGAACCGACCCATCAGGGCACCCCCGGCCGGAGCGAACACCAAGCGCATGAACGCGAAAATGCTCACGATCACCGCGGCTGCCGTTGCTCCGACGTCGAACGTCGTGGCGAACTGGGGGAGTACGGGCGCCACGAGGCCGAAACCCAGGGCAATCAGGAACGCTGCCGCCAACATCACCTTGATGTCCCGTGGCATTGCAGCCTTCGCGGCCCTCGCTCCTTGATTGGCGGGGGATTCGGGGCTTGCAGTCATGGTGTCGGGGTCCTCTGGGTAGTACGAGCGCGGGGAAAGTGGAACTGACGAAACATATCCGTAACAAGGGTGATATGCACCATTTACGTTCGAGAAGTTCTTGTAACAGCCCCGCAATCTAAAACCTTCGCAGGTGAAACACTGCCCCGCAAAACTCTTATGTAGAACGCAAATGCGTTGGGACAGGCGGCTCAGCCCGCAACTAAAAGCAGAGAGGACGTAGACATGGACTTCACCGCCGGTCTCGTTTGGCTCCTGGTCGCATCAGCCTTCGTGCTGTTCATGACCCCGGGCCTGGCATTCTTCTATGGCGGCATGACCCGTGCCAAGGCCGCCCTGAACATGATGATGATGAGCTTCATCGCCATCGGCACAGTGACCCTCGTATGGGTCCTGTGGGGCGCCTCGATGTCCACAAGCAACACGGACAACTTCTTCCAGATCTTCGCGAATCCGTTCAGCCACTTCGGTCTGCACAACTTCACCGATCCGGCAGACCTCCTCCACGTTGGATACGCCGCAACCTTCGCGATCATCACCGTCGCCCTCATCTCCGGTGCCATCGCGGACCGCGCCAAGTTCTCGGCCTGGACGCTGTTTACCCCGATCTGGGCCACCCTCGTCTACGCACCCCTGGCCTACATGGTCTGGGGCGGCGGCCTCTTCTCGGCAACCGGCTGGTTCGGCCAGACTTTCGCTCCCGTCATTGACTTCGCCGGTGGCACCGTGGTGCACATCAACGCCGGTGTGGCCGGCCTCATCCTCGTCCTGATCATCGGCAACCGCAAGGGCTTCGGCAAGGACCCGAACCACCGCCCGCACAACGTGCCCCTGGTCATGCTCGGTGCAGCCATCCTCTGGTTCGGCTGGTTCGGCTTCAACGCCGGTGCCGCCGCAAACGTGCAGCAGGCTGGCCTGATCTGGATCAACACGCTCGTCGCACCGGCAGCGGCCATGCTCGGCTGGCTTGTCGTGGAGCGCATCCGTGATGGCCACCCCACGTCGCTTGGTGCGGCATCGGGCGTCGTCGCCGGCCTGGTTGCCATCACCCCGGCTTGCGCCAACGTTTCCCCGCTCGGCGCGATCGCCCTCGGTATCGCAGCCGGCGTCGCCTCGGCCCTTGCTGTCGGCCTGAAGTTCAAGCTCGGCTACGACGACTCCCTGGATGTCGTCGGCGTCCACCTGGTGTCCGGCATCATCGGCACCGTGGCCATCGGCTTCCTCGCCACCCCGACCCAGGGTCCCGCAGGCCTGTTCTACGGCGGGGGGACCACCCAGCTGGTTGCGCAGTCGCTCGCGGCACTTTGCTCGATCGTCTTCACCGGCGTGATGACGTTCATCATCGCCTACCCGATCCACAAGCTCATGGGCTTCCGCATCTCCGAACGCCAGGAGATCGCCGGAGCAGACCTCAGCCTGCACGCCGAGACGGCGTACGAGTTCGGTGTCGGCGGCCACGGCGGAAGCTTCCAGCCCCTTCACGACCTCATCACCGGCAAGGTATCGTCCGAAGCAGCTGACGAAGCATCCGTATCAGGCAAGGAGAGTGTCCAGGCATGAAACTCATTACGGCGATCGTCCGCCCGGAGAAGCTCGACGCCATCCGCGAGGGGCTCGAAGCATACGGGGTACAGGGACTGACGGTCAGCGCGGCCAGCGGCTACGGCCGGCAGCGTGGTTACACCGAGGTGTACCGCGGGGCCGAGTACAACGTGGATCTGCTTCCCAAGATCCGCGTGGAGGTCCTGGCCACGGATGAGCAAGCAGACGACATCCTCGATGTCCTGATTGCTTCCTCCAATACCGGCCGTGCCGGTGACGGCAAGGTCTGGACCGTAGACGTCTACGAAGCAGTCCGTGTCCGCACGGGCGAGCGGGGCGCAGCAGCCATCTAAGGCCCAACGCAACGAGGGGCCGGGTACCTGGAAAGGTACCCGGCCCCTCTTGCGTGTGCCCTTGCATAGGAGCGCGGGAGCGCAGGAGCGTGGCCGCCTGGTTAGTCCCCGACGGCGGGTGGGCCAGTCCGCGGGACCCGGCCCGCCGGCGTCGTACTTTTCGAGCGGCACGGAATCCTTGGCCCAGGCCTTGAGCACGGGCTCGATGATCCGCCAGCAGTCGACGGCGGTGTCGCCGCGGACCGAGAGCAGCGGATCGCCGGTAATGACGCCTTCCAACACTTCTCCGTAGGGCAGCAGATCGGAGGCATTCAGTTCTGCGTTGAGCGTCACTCGATCGAGAGTAAAGATATTTCCGGGACCGTTGACGTCGACGTCGATCTGCAAGGTGTCAGGACCGAAGCCGATGCGCAGCTGGTTGGGGGAGTCCACACCCTCGAATCCGGACGGCAGGTGCGGGACGGGCCGGAAGGTGACGATCGCCTCTTTCCGCGCGGCACCCAAAGCCTTTCCCGAGCGCAGGATGAAGGGGACGCCTTTCCAGCGCCAGTTATCGATTCCCACTTCGACTTCTGCGAGCGTCTCCGTTTCCCGTGCAGGGTCCACGCCCGCTTCGGCGACATAGTCCGGCACGTCCCGGTCGCGATCCGGCCGGCGGTGTAGCGCGCCCGTCGGGTGGACTTCTTGTAGGGCGCGGTGATGCTGCTCGCACGCAACACCGTTGAAATGCGTCGCGGAGATCGCGCTCGCCGATGGTGGAGGGGGCATCGATGGCAAGCAATGCCATGATGTGGAGCAAATGGCTCTGGATCATGTCCTTGAGGGCGCCGGCTCCGTCGTAGTAGCGGGCACGCCCTTCGAGTGCGAGGTCTTCGTCGAAGATGATCTCCACTTTTTCGATGTGGTCCCGGTTCCACACCGGCTCCAGGAACCTGTTGGCGAAGCGCAGGCCCAGGATGTTGAAGACGGTGGCCTTGCCAAGGAAGTGGTCCACGCGGTGGATGTGGTCTTCCGGGACCAAAGCGGCGAGGGTCTTGTTGAGTTCACGGGCGGATTCGGAGCTGGATCCGAAGGGTTTCTCCATCACCAGGCTAGTTTCGGGAGGGAGCTGCTGGGCGGTGAGGACCTCGCAGGCCTTCTGGCTGATGTGTGGAGGCAAAGCGAAATAGACGGCGATTGGTGCTTCAAGCCCTGCCAGGAGCGTCGCGAGCTGGCCGTCCGCCGTGACATCCACTTGATAGTATTCGGTACTTTTCTCCAGTGCCGCGATTGCCTTCTTGCCTGCGGCACTTGCACCCGTGGCTGCCTCCTCGAAGGCGTCGCCCACGCGTTTGGTCCATTGTTCGGGCGTCCATGGGTCGGAGCCCGCTCCGACAAGCTTCAGGCCGTCCGCGAGGCCGCTTGCCACGAGCCTGGCGAGGCCCGGCAACAGCAATCGGCCCGTCAGATCTCCGGAGGCGCCTAGGATGAGCAACGTATTTACTGTTGTTTTGCTGGTCACTGTGCCAGCATGCCATCTTGCAGGCGCGTCTTGGTACCCTAGATAGTCGAGTCCCTCAGTTGAGTCAGATTTGTTTGGGGCAGGAATCGTCAAGATATTGGTGCGTCGGAACGGCCGCCATTCGTAGACCATTGAAAGAAGTGCACGGCGCGTGTTCAATTCACTCTCTGACCGGTTGACAGCAACCTTCAAGAATCTCCGTGGCAAGGGCCGCCTCACTGAGGCCGACGTCGACGCCACCGTCCGCGAGATCAGGCGTGCCCTTTTGGACGCCGACGTTGCCGTGCCCGTGGTCCGCGAGTTCACCGGCCGCATCCGTGAACGCGCCTTGGGCGCCGAGGTTTCCGCGGCACTGAACCCGAGCCAGCAGATCGTCAAGATCGTCAATGAGGAACTCCAGGAGATCCTCGGCGGCGAGACCCGCCGTATCCGCTTGGCGAAGACCGGGCCCACCATCATCATGCTCGCCGGCTTGCAGGGTGCGGGTAAGACCACCCTCGCGGGCAAGCTTGCCAAATGGCTCAAGGCGCAAGGCCACAGCCCTGTGCTCGTTGCCGCCGACCTCCAGCGTCCAAACGCCGTTACGCAGCTCCAGATTGTCGGCGAACGGGCCGGCGTACCTGTGTTCGCTCCGCACCCCGGCACCACCTCGGATCTGGATGTTCCCACCGGCGACCCCGTCGCCG
>NZ_DF952468.1:916386-919577 GCF_001263615.2 Arthrobacter sp. Hiyo1
CATGATCGGCCAGGACGCGTCAACACGGCAGTTGCCTTCGACGAAGGCGTCAACTTCACCGGCGTCGTGCTGTCGAAGCTCGACGGCGACGCCCGCGGTGGTGCCGCGCTCTCGGTCGCGTCCGTCACCGGCAAGCCGGTCATGTTCGCATCCACCGGCGAAGGCCTGGACGACTTCGAACTGTTCCACCCGGACCGCATGGCTTCCCGCATCCTCGACATGGGTGACGTTCTCACCCTGATCGAACAGGCCGAGAAGAACTGGGACAAGGATGAAGCGGCCCGGATGGCGAAGAAGTTCGCCGACCAGGAAGACTTCACCCTGGACGACTTCCTCGCCCAGATGCAGCAGATCCGCAACATGGGCTCCATGAAGAAAATGCTCATGATGATGCCGGGTGCGCAGAACATCCGCCAGCAGCTGGAGCAGTTCGACGAGCGGGAAATCGATCGCGTGGAGGCGATTGTCCGCTCCATGACCCCGCACGAGCGTCTGGCTCCGAAGATCATCAACGGCTCCCGTCGGGCCCGCATCGCCCGTGGTTCCGGTGTGCACGTCTCCGAGGTCAACGGCCTCCTGGAGCGTTTTGCGCAGGCCCAGAAGATGATGAAGAAGCTGGCCCAGGGCGGCGGCATGCCCGGGATGCCTGGCATGCCCGGCCTCGGTGGCGGGTCCCGCAAGGCAAGCAAGAATGCGCCCAAGAAGAAGGCCCGTTCCGGAAACCCCGCCAAGGCTGCCCAGGAACTGCGCGACGCCGAGAACAAGCGGGCGAACGCCGTCCGCACCGGCGCGGCATTCGGCCAGCCTTCCGGCGACTTCGACCCCTCACAGCTGAACCTGCCCAAGGGCTTCGACAAGTTCCTCGGCAAGTAGCCGTCCCACCCAACTGGCTAGCAGTAGGTGTCGTTTTGACCCCTCAGAACGACAACAACTGCTAGTGAGTTGGGTTGTCAGCCCCGTGCCATAGGCTGGGGGGATGCAAAAGCAGCGCGTCGTGTTCGTCCATGGAGCAGGCACATTCGGCGCTGCGGCGTGGCCGAAACAGCATGGCATGGCGCTGGCGTACGATGCACTGTTCCTGAAACGCCACGGCTTTGATGCGCAGACCGAGCCTTTGGAATCCGATGTTGCAGCCGATGTGGAGATTATCCTCGAGTGCCTCGGAGCTCGGGAGGCCGCATCGGCCCCCGGCCCGCGCGTGGGGCCATGTGGTCGCGCACTCGCAAGGCGCGATTTCCGCCATGTTGGCCGCGGTGGAGCGGCCGGACCTGGTCCGCTCCCTCGTGCTGGTGGAACCGGCTTGTCTTTCCTTGACAGCTGAATTACCCGCCACCGCGGCGTACCGGGCACTCATGGAGCCGTTGTTCCGGATCCGGCACGAACTCAGCGATGACGATTACCAACGCGAATTCGTCCGCAGGGCGTTTTCTTCCGAGGCGGCTGTCCTCAGCACCCCGGAGGCCCGGCGAACCGCGCGACGCCTGCGGCTCCAGGCTCCGCCGTGGGAAGCGCCCCTGCACATTGTGCCGGGAGTTCCCACGCTTGTGCTGACCGGTGGTTGGGAACCCCTCTACGAAGAGATCGCCGGCTACTTGCAGGAAACCGGCGCCCTCCACCGCGTTGCGGCTGGAGGACACCGGCCTCATGACTCAGTTGAAGGAGACCGGATCATCCGCTCCTTCATCGCGGATGCCAGCCGCGCAGGATCAGTCCAGGCTTCCTGATCAGTTCAGGTTTCCTGACGCCGCCTCACGTTTTCCTGCGGGAACCTCAAGCTCGGGCAAGTAGACCTTGCCCCCTGATGCCAGGAACTCCTCGCTCTTTTCGCGCATGCCGCTATACATTTCCGCGATGGCCGCTTGGGAATCAGCCGAGCCGTATTCGTCGCGGATGTCCTGGCTAATGCGCATGGAGCAGAATTTTGGTCCGCACATGGAGCAGAAGTGCGCCGTCTTGGCCGGTTCTGCCGGGAGTGTCTCGTCGTGGAAGGATTCGGCCGTGACCGGATCCAACGACAGCGCGAACTGGTCACGCCAGCGGAACTCGAAGCGGGCCTTGGACAGCGCATCGTCGCGTTCGTGGGCGCCGGGGTGTCCCTTGGCCAGGTCAGCGGCGTGGGCGGCGATTTTGTACGTGATCACGCCGGTCTTGACGTCGTCCTTGTTGGGCAGGCCCAAGTGTTCCTTCGGGGTGACGTAGCAAAGCATCGCGGTTCCGTAGCGTGCGATCTCCGTCGCGCCGATGGCGGAGGTGATGTGGTCGTAGCCCGGGGCGACGTCGGTGACAAGGGGGCCCAGCGTGTAGAACGGCGCGCCGTCACACAGCTCCTGCTGGCGCTCCACGTTCTCCCGCACCAGGTGGAACGGGATGTGTCCGGGGCCTTCGACCATGACCTGCACGTCGTACTGCCACGCGCGCTTCGTGAGCTCGGCCAAGGTGTCCAGCTCGGCGAACTGCGCGGCGTCGTTCGCGTCCGCCGTCGCGCCCGGGCGCAGTCCATCACCCAGCGAGAACGCGACGTCGTACTTGGCGAAGATTTCGCAGAGCTCGTCGAAGTGGGTGTAGAGGAAGTTTTCCTCGTGGTGGGCCAGGCACCAGCCCGCCATGATGGAGCCGCCACGGGAAACGATGCCCGTCACGCGGTTCGCGGTGAGCGGCACGTACCGCAGCAACACGCCGGCGTGGATGGTCATGTAGTCCACGCCCTGCTCGCACTGCTCAATGACGGTGTCGCGGAAGATTTCCCACGTGAGCTTGTTGCTTCGCCGTTGACCTTCTCGAGGGCCTGGTAGATGGGCACGGTGCCGATCGGTACGGGGGAGTTACGAATGATCCATTCGCGGGTGGTGTGGATGTCATCGCCCGTGGACAGGTCCATGACGGTGTCGGCGCCCCATTGCGTTGCCCACTGCAACTTGTCCACTTCTTCGGCGATGGAGCTGGTGACGGCCGAGTTGCCGATATTGGCGTTGATCTTCACCAGGAACGCCTTGCCGATGATCATCGGTTCGGATTCGGGGTGGTTGATGTTGTTGGGGATGATGGCCCGGCCGGCAGCGACCTCGCTGCGGACGAGTTCCACATCGCAGTTTTCGCGAAGTGCCACGAACTGCATTTCGGGCGTGACGATGCCCTGTTTCGCGTAATGCATCTGTGTCACGGTCTTGCCGTCGACGGCGCGGCGGGGCACC
>NZ_DF952468.1:919602-922055 GCF_001263615.2 Arthrobacter sp. Hiyo1
CGTCGTCGAGCAGGTTCCGTTCGCGGCCGCTGTAGGCCTCAGTGTCGCCGCGGGCTTCGATCCACTCGCTGCGGAACGGTTCGAGGCCCACTACGGGATCACTCCCGGGTCCGGCGGTCCGGTACACCTGGAACGGGGCGTTGGCCTCGCCGTTGGGGGACGGTTCGAGGGCGATTTCCGTCACTGGAACCCGGATTCCCGTGTCGGCATCCTCCAGGAACGCGAGGGAATGCGACTTGAGGGATTGGGTCACATCGTGGTCCGATCCCTTTTGGGTAGGGCTCAGCTGTGTTTCTTTGGTGCTCAAAGGATTACTCACTTCCTTCGCCGGCATTACCCGGACAGGTTCAACGGTCGCAGGCTGCATCAGCCCGATCTCAGCCCTTGCAAGGGCCCCCGTGTGGTCGTAGACGAAGCTACCACAGCTGCCAGCGCTTGTGACAGATGTGACCGCGCCGGCGAAGCTCCCGGGAACTAGGGTGGAATCATGGCGGAAATCATCGAATTCAGCGGCGCCGTCCTCACCGGGCCGGAGGAGGAACGGCGCGGCCTCTGGTCGGTCGACGGACGGCTGACCTTCGTCCGGCCCCTTGCGAAGCCCGACGTCGTCCTGGACGGTTGGGTGCTTCCCGGCCTGGTCGACGCGCATTGCCACGTTGGCTTGGGCAAGGGCGGAGCTGTCGACGAGGAGACTGCCCGCCTGCAGGCGACTGCGGACCGGAATGCCGGGACCCTCTTGATCCGCGATGCCGGATCCGCAAGCGACACGCGCTGGCTGCAACGCCGGGCGGACATGCCGAGGATCATCCGCGCGGGCAGGCACATCGCGAGGCAACGGCGGTACATCCCCGGGCTGGCCGAAGAGGTGGAGCCGGAGGATCTGATGGAGGCAGTCCGCAAGCAGGCGCGGTCCGGAGACGGCTGGGTCAAGATCGTGGGGGACTGGATCGACCGCTCCGCCGGGGATCTCGGCCCGTCCTTTCCGGCCGCCGTCGTCAAGGACGCCGTCGCGGCCGCACACGACGAGGGGGCGCGGGTGACCGCCCATTGCTTCGCCGAAGGGACAATCGATGACATGCTCGACGCCGGGATCGACTGCATCGAGCACGCCACCGGATTGTTGCCCCACCACATTCCCCGGCTGCTGGACCAGGATGTGCCGATTGTCCCCACGCTCATCAACATTGCGACGTTTCCGGACATCGCGAAGCAGGCTGAAACCAAATTTCCGCGCTACGCCGCCCACATGATCGCGTTGTGGGAGGGCAGGCATGAGCGGGTCCTTGAGGCGTTCGACGCCGGAGTGCGGGTGTACGCCGGAACCGACGCCGGAAGCGTCATCAAACACGGCCGGATCGGCGAGGAGATCCTGGAACTCCAGCGGGCGGGTCTTCCGGCGGCCGCCGCCCTCGATGCTGCCTGCTGGTCCGCCCGTGAGTGGTTGGGTGCCGACGGCATCAGCGAAGGCGCCAGCGCAGACGTCGTGCTCTACGCAAAGGATCCCCGAGCGTCCCTAGAGATCGTGCTGCAGCCCGGATGCACCGTTCTGAGGGGACACATTTCAGGAAGCGCCGGGCATTAGGAATAAATTGAAGCTTCAAGTAATTTAGATACATAGAGGTTGCCGAAGGGCGGCGCCACAAAAAGCCGGGAGTTTCACATGACCATCACATCCAGCCAGGATCTCCTTCCTGCCGAACTCACCATGGGCACTGTCATGCTCAAAGTGGGGGACATGAAGCTCATGGGCGACTACTACCAGCGGGCGCTGGGGCTGGACGTTGTCGCCGAACAGGACGGCGGGCTCTACTTCGGCCGGCTAGGCAAGCCGTTGGTGCACCTCGCGCCGGCCGCTGGTCTCCAGATCCCGGGCCGCGGAGAGGCCGGACTCTTCCACACGGCGCTGCTTTTCGAGGACCAGCCCTCGCTCGCCGCAACTGTTGCCTCCGCTGCGCAGTATGAACCCCACGCCTTCGTCGGCAGTGCCGACCACTTGGTCAGCGAAGCCTTCTACTTCACCGACCCCGAGGGCAACGGCATCGAACTCTACTACGACAAGCCCCGTGAAGGCTGGGAGTGGAACGGCAGCTCGGTCGTGATGGACAGCTTGCCGCTCCCGCCGCAGCGCTACCTCCAGCAGTACCTGAGTGAAGCGGCCGTGACGGGCCAGCATGGGGCGGGCGCCGGCGTCGGGCACGTCCACCTCCAGGTGGGCGACGTGAAGACCGCCCATGATTTCTACGTCGACACCCTCGGCTTCGAGCAGACCGCCGGCTGGCACGGGCAGGCACTGTTTGTCTCCGCGGGCGGCTACCACCACCACATGGCCATGAACGTGTGGAACAGCCGCGGTGCAGGCCCGCGCAAGGACACCCTCGGCCTCGGCGAAGTGGTCATCGAAGTGCCGTCAGGAGACGACGTCGGCGCGCTCGCCGATCGCCTCAAGGTAGCGG
>NZ_DF952468.1:922080-924879 GCF_001263615.2 Arthrobacter sp. Hiyo1
CTGAAATCTTTGTTGCCACCCACGATGAAGCACTCAAGAGGGCCGCTGCCCTGGAGAAGGGCAGCGACGTATCCGGCGCCGCGGTACGGATCCCGGGAATCAGCGATTTCGAAGTAGAACAACTCGGCGACCTCGCGGGCACGGCCGTGCACGCAGGCGGGGCCGACTATGAGCTTGCTTTGGTGGACGTCACCAGCGACGCCTTGCTGGGCGTCCCGGAAGCGATGGTGCGTGCCCTGTCTGAGCTCCTTAGCTACGAGACCGAAGGCGAAGGGAACGTCCTCGACGACGTCGCCGAACGCTGGGCGGCCCAAGAGGACATGCCCTTTGATGCCCAACAGGCCCGCCTGTACGTCCAGCAGTTGGCGGCCCTCGCGAGCGACGTCGAAAAGGCCGAACGGGGCGGTCTCTACGTCTGGTCCGCTGAGCAGTAATCCCGCAGAAAAGCCGCCGCACGGACCGCGTGTTCGAAATACTGTCCGCCATCTGGCACAATGGACAGGTACTCGATCCGCGCGGCCCCTCTCTCCGTGTGTGCATCTTGTCCTTGGAACCCTCAAGTATGGCCCGCCCCACGGGTGCAGAACGACGGGCTCAACCCCGTTTCAGAAACAGGAGTGACCACAAAAGTGGCCGTAAAGATTCGCCTTAAGCGCTTCGGTAAGATGCGCGCACCGTACTACCGCATCGTCGTCATGGACTCCCGCGCCAAGCGCGATGGCCGTGCGATTGAAGAAATCGGCAAGTACCACCCCACCGAAGAGCCCTCGTACATCGAGGTTGTCTCCGAGCGTGCACAGTACT
The DNA here is from genome assembly GCF_001263615.2 of Arthrobacter sp. Hiyo1. NCBI lineage: Bacteria > Bacillati > Actinomycetota > Actinomycetes > Micrococcales > Micrococcaceae > Arthrobacter > Arthrobacter sp. Hiyo1. The sequence continues at coordinate 922,885 of NZ_DF952468.1, forward strand.
GGCTGTCCGTCGGCGCCCAGCCGACCGAGCAGGTTGCCGCGATCCTCAAGATCACCGGTGACTGGCAGAAGTTCAAGGGCCTCCCGGGCCAGGAAGGCACGCTGAAGACCAAGGTCGCCAAGCCTGCTTTCGTTGCACCGGAGAAGGGTTCCGTCATCATTCCGGAAGCCATCACCAAGAAGGCCAAGCAGTCGGAAGCAACTGAAGCTCCCGCTGACGCTGAAGCAGAGACCACCGAGGCTGAGTAAGTTGCTGGCAGAAGCGCTCGAGCACTTGGTCCGCGGGATCGTTGACAGCCCTGAGGACGTCAAGGTCAGTGCCAAGAACAACCGCCGCGGGGAATCCCTCGAGGTGCGCGTTCACCAGGACGACCTCGGACGGGTGATCGGTCGCCAGGGTCGCACCGCACGCGCTTTGCGCACTGTGATTGCGGCATTGGCGGGCGGCGAGCAGGTGCGGGTCGACGTCGTCGACACCGACCGTCGCCGGTAACGCGCTCAGCAATACTTGTCTTAAATCCGGCCCCTTCACCAGATTATGGTGGAGGGGCCGGATTGTTTTACGAGCAAACCCAGCCGTGGGTCCCTCATCCGGGCCCAGCGAAGAAATCAGAGGAACCCCATGCAGCTCCAGGTTGCCCGAATCGGCAAGCCCCACGGAATCCGCGGCGAAGTCACCGTCCAGGTGCTCACCGATGCCCCTGGCGATCGTTTCGTCCCGGGCACCGAATTTGTGGTGGAGCCCGCGAAGGCCGGCCCCTTGACCATCAGCAGCGCCCGGTGGAACAAGGACATCCTATTGCTCGGTTTCGAAGAGATCTCCACGCGCAACCAGGCGGAGGAAATCCGCGGCGCGAAGCTGTTCATCGAGACCGAAGAGCTGGAAGAGGACGACGACGAAGCTGGTACGAGCATGAGCTCGTCGGCCTTGAGGTCCGCGTCGGCTCGCAGACCGTAGGTAAGGTGACCGCGCTCAACACCATGCCGGTCCAGGACCTGCTGGTCATTGAAGACATTGACGGCAAGGAAATCCTGGTGCCCTTCGTCGAAGAGATCGTGCCCGAGGTCAACGTCGAAGACGGCTACGTGTTGCTCACGCCTCCGCCGGGGCTCTTCGAACTGAACACTGATGCTTCCGGCACCGATACGGAAGAGGACGACGCTGAAACCAAGGATGGCGCCTAAATGCGCATTGATGTCGTCAGCATCTTTCCCGAGTACCTGGCGCCGCTTGAGCTTTCCCTCATAGGCAAGGCCCGCCAGGATGGGCTCTTGGAGGTCAATGTCCATGACTTGAGGGCCTTCACCACCGACAAACACCGCACCGTGGACGACACTCCGTATGGTGGCGGTGCGGGCATGGTCATGAAGGCCGAGCCCTGGGCCCAGGCCTTGGAATCCATTGCCTTTGCACAAAATGCCGAAGTTGGAACTGCCGCGCCTGAGCGCTCGTCGGACGCGCCGGCGAAAAAGCCGGTCCTGATTGTGCCGTCGCCCGCGGGGGAGCGCTTCAACCAGGCACTCGCCTATGAGCTCGCCGAGGAAGAGCAGCTCGTTTTCGCCTGCGGCCGCTATGAAGGCATTGACGAACGCGTCATGGAGTGGGCGGCAGGGCACTTCACCGTGCGTCCGGTCAGCTTGGGCGACTATGTCCTCAACGGCGGCGAAGTCGCAGTCCTGGCCATGGTCGAGGCCATCGGACGCCTGCTTCCGGGCGTCGTCGGCAATCCCGAATCCTTGGTGGAGGAATCCCATTCGGACGGCTTGCTGGAATATCCGGTCTACACGAAGCCCTCGTCATGGCGCGATCGTGACGTGCCCGCGGTCCTCTTGAGCGGTAACCACGGGAAGATCGCCCAGTGGCGCCGCCACGAACAGTTCCGCCGCACGGCGGAACGTCGCCCGGACCTCCTCGCAGAGTTCGACGCCGGCCACCTGGCACGTGCGGACCGCACGGCTTTCGGTGAACTCGGGTACGACGTCGTCGATGGCCGGT
>NZ_DF952468.1:924904-926376 GCF_001263615.2 Arthrobacter sp. Hiyo1
AGCGACCTCCCGGACAGCGACCTCCCGGACTGAGCCTCCCGCCGTCGGGCAACTTCATGCTCCACCCGACCGCAGGAACCGGGCCGCATTCGCGGGATTCGCCGGAACCCGCGGGGTGTGGCAGAATTAACCCTTGTGTCTACTGGGTTCGCGCCTGCCACAGGGGGAGCGTCACCAACAGCCTGACAACCCGGAACCGCCAATCAGTGGCGGTACCGGACTTGAAAATCTTCGGCGGTAATTTCCGGCCGGCCTTGCGCCCCGGGCTTGCCCGCCGTGACCCAAAGTGGATGACCTGTGGCGTTCACCAGGAGTGGATTAATGCATATCCTCGATAGCGTAGATGCAGCTTCGCTGCGTAACGATGTTCCCGAGTTCCGCGCGGGTGACACCATCAAGGTTCACGTGAACATCATTGAAGGCAAGAACTCCCGCGTCCAGGTCTTCCAGGGCTTCGTCCTGGGTCGCCAGGGTGACGGCGTTCGCGAAACCTTCACGGTCCGCAAGGTCTCCTTCGGTGTCGGCGTAGAGCGTACCTTCCCGGTTCACTCCCCGATCATCGAGAAGATCGAGGTCGTCACCAAGGGTGACGTCCGCCGCGCCAAGCTCTACTACATGCGCGCACTGCGCGGTAAGGCTGCGAAGATCAAGGAAAAGCGCGACTTCGCCACCGGCAAGTAGGTCTTTCGACCAACAGCGGGTCCTGGATTCGTGTCCGGCCTGCGCCGGAGAAATCCGCAACGCAACAGGAAACGAATCATGGACCACGCAAAACGCCAGCCCCGGAAACAGGGCTGGCGTTTTGTTTTGCTCGCACTTTTCCTGGCCGTGGCCATCAGCGGGCTTGTCCGGTCCTTGTGGCTCGATGTCTACTTCATCCCGTCCGAGTCCATGGAGCCGATCCTGGGCACCGGAGACCGCATCCTGGTGTCCCGCACCGATTTCGCCGGGGACCCTATTCGCCGTGGAGACATCGTGGTCTTCGACGGAAGGGGAACGTTCGCTCCGCTGAACAGCGGCAAAGGACCGTTTGCCGATGCCGTCGCCGCCGCCGGCCATTGGCTGGGCCTGACGGGAAGCGACACGACATACGTCAAACGTGTCATCGGCCTTCCCGGAGACCACGTGGCTTGTTGTGGCAGCAACGGAAAACTCACAGTCAACGGTCAGCAGCTTGAGGAACCCTATCTTTATCCCGGCGACACGCCGAGCGAACAGAGGTTCGACGTCATCGTTCCGAGTGACAGATTGTGGCTCATGGGGGACCACCGTTCGCGGTCGGCCGATTCGCGCGGCCTTCTGGGCGCACCCGGCGGAGGGATGGTGCCGCTGGAGCGTGTCATCGGGCGTCCAGTCCGGATTATCTGGCCGCTTGATAGATTTGCAGAACTGCCTCGCCCTGCGCAGGCCGGTACAACCTCGAAGAACGGACAATAGATGCCCGAGACAACTCCCGGGAAGCCGGAACGGCA
>NZ_DF952468.1:926401-929696 GCF_001263615.2 Arthrobacter sp. Hiyo1
CGCACGGCGGAGCTCACGGCCGGAATCGGGCGAAAGCGATCGCTCCGAAACTCCCGCTAAAACCCACGGCAGTCCGTTCCTCGGCTGGCTCAGGGAAATCGGCACGGTGGTGGTCATCGCCATCGTATTGTCCTTCCTCATCAAGACTTTCCTGTTCCGTGCCTTCTTCATTCCTTCGGAGTCAATGGTCAACACCCTTGACGTTGACGACCGGATCTTCGTTAATCTGCTGGTCCCGCAACCTTTCGCGCTGGAGCGGGGCGACATCGTGGTCTTCAAGGACGCACAAGGTTGGCTGCCGCCCACGCAGAAGACGACTCCCGGACCCTTCAAATGGTTCCAGGACGGTCTCGTCTTCGTCGGACTGCTTCCGGACGAGACCAATCAGCACCTCGTCAAGCGCGTGATCGGCCTGCCGGGGGACAGGGTCTCCTGCTGCGACAGTTCAGCGCGGGTCAGCGTCAATGGCACGGTCCTCAACGAGAGCTACATCAATCCTGCCCAGGTCCCCATGGCAAAGTCTTTCGATGTAGTGGTCCCTGCGGGCAAAATTTGGGTTATGGGCGACAACCGCAACAACTCGGCCGACTCCCGCGAACACCAATCGGTCAATGGTGGTTTCATCGACATCGCCGACGTCGAAGGCAAAGCAACGGTTATTGCGTGGCCCATCAACCGGTGGCAGATCCTTGACAACCACTCCGAGGTCTTCCGCAACGTTCCTTCGCCGTCGCCCCAGAACACGGCTTCACCCACGGCTCCAGCGAGCAAGTGATGGTTCCCGCGGGAGCGCGAGCGGCAACGCCGGTTCGAACGCAGCGGAAACCCGCCGCGCGGACCAAACACGCTCCTGATTTTCCCACCCTGGACGTCGAACGGGGATTCCTGGCTCCAGGGGTCACGCTTCTGGCCGGAGTCGACGAAGTAGGCCGCGGAGCCCTCGCCGGACCGGTGTCGGTGGGGATCGCCGTCGTCGACCTCAGGGACCACGGCCTGCTCGCCGATGTCCGCGACAGCAAGCTTCTCAAGCCCGAGGACCGCGAGCGGTTGGAACCGCTGGTACGCGAATGGGCGGTTGGCGCCGCAGTGGGCCACGCAAGTTCAGTGGAGATCGATGCGCTGGGCATCGTGGGTGCCCTGCGCCTTGCCGGCACACGCGCCTGGTTCGAGATTCTCGCCTCGGGCGTGCATCCGGACCTGGTGCTCCTGGATGGGAGCCACAACTGGCTTTCTCCCCAGAACCAAGGTTCCTTGTTCGATACCGAGCCGTCCGGGCCCGCTTGCGAGGCGCCGGTGCACACCCGTGTGAAGGCGGACTTGAGCTGCCTCAGCGTGGCGGCCGCCAGCGTGCTGGCCAAGGTTGCCCGGGACCGCATCATGGTCGGGCTGCACGAGGAATATCCGGCCTTCGGCTGGAATGAGAACAAGGGCTACGCCACGTCCTTCCACCGCGACGCCATCAGATCGTTGGGTCCCACTCCGTACCACCGGACCAGCTGGAACCTGGTCTAGCCTTCGCTTTTCCTTGCCTTGGATGCCGCCGGCCCGGCCGTGGCGGCGCCTGCCCGCTCTATGGTGCAAGATGGATCTATGAGTGCCGAGGATCTTGAGAACTACGAAACCGACATGGAGCTGCAGCTCTACCGCGAATACCGCGACGTCGTTGGTTTGTTCAGCTACGTTGTCGAGACCGAACGGCGGTTCTATTTGGCGAACCACGTCGACCTGCAGGCCCGCAGCGCCGATGGCGAGGTCTATTTCGACCTGACGCTCCAGGACGCCTGGGTGTGGGACGTCTACCGTTCGGCCCGATTCGTGAAGAATGTCCGGGTCATTACGTTCAAGGACGTCAACGTCGAAGAACTTCCGCGCAGCGAGGAACTTTCCTTGCCGAAGGATGGCGATCTGGGGGATCTCGGCAACCTGGGCAATTAGCTAAGCCCGGCAACTTGTCCTCCACACCGTCTGACTGACGGAGTTTTCCCACATAGCCGAACTGCCCCCTGTCTTTGACTTCTCCGCGCCTCCAGGCTGGAAGCGGAGGTGGTCATGAAAGCCAAAGACGTGTTGGGACAGCGCGGTGAAACGCTGGCCGTAGCTTTCCTTGAAACCCAGGGAATGCGGATTGTGGACCGCAATTGGAGATGCTCCGACGGCGAGATCGACATCGTGGCGCTCGACGGCGACACCTTGGTGATCGCAGAGGTCAAAACCCGGAAGAACCTGGCCTATGGGCATCCTTTCGAAGCGGTCGGCGCGGCCAAACTCGCCCGGCTCCACCGCCTGGCCGGGTCATGGTGCCGTGACCACGAGGTGCGCGCCGTGCTCCGCCGGGTGGACGTCGTGGGAATCATCGACGACGGGGTGGGCGAGCCCCAGCTCGAACACCTCAGGGGCGTGGGCTAGATGGGAGTCGGCCGAAGCTACTCCGTGGCGCTGTTGGGCCTGAACGGCTACATCGTGGAGGTCGAGGCAGATATCGGCCAAACCCTCCCCAATTTCGTGATCCTGGGGCTGCCGGATGCCTCCCTGAACGAAGCCAAGGAACGCATCCGCTCCGCGGCACAGAACTCAGGCATCCCGCTGAGTCGTCGAAAGATCACCGCAAACCTGATTCCGGCCTCCCTGCCGAAGCGTGGCTCGGGTTTCGACCTCGCGATCACCATGGCAGTATTGCGCGCCGCGGGCGATATCCGTTCCACAGAAGACACAGTCTTCATCTCCGAGTTGGGACTGGATGGCAGGTTGAGGCCCGTTCGCGGCATCTTGCCGGCGGTCATGGCGGCTGTTCAAGCAGGCCACCCCAAGATTGTTGTGGCCCACGCCAACGTCGCCGAGGCCGAGTTGGTACCCGGGGCGGTGGTCCGTGGCTACAAGACCCTGGCTCGTCTTGCGTTTGATTTCGGGGCCAACCCGCAGGACCTGGCCCTCGATTACGACCCGGCCGACGGCGAGGTCGCAGGGGATCAGGACGCCGCTGCCGCTGTTGTTCCGGATCTTTGTGATGTCTCGGGGCAGGGCGATGCCCGCCGCGCCTTGGAGGTTGCGGCAGCCGGGGCACATCATGTGCTGCTTTGCGGTCCGCCCGGTGCCGGCAAGACGATGCTTGCCGAGCGGCTCCCGGGACTCTTGCCTGATTTGGGGGACCGGGAAGCCATGGAGGTCACGGCGATCCATTCGCTTTCGGCTGTCCATGTTGATTCGGTACGGCTGTTGCGCCGGCCGCCCTTTGAGAATCCCCATCACAGCGCCACCGCGGCAGCGATCATCGGCGGCGGTTCCGGCCTGCCGCGGC
>NZ_DF952468.1:930181-985567 GCF_001263615.2 Arthrobacter sp. Hiyo1
GGCCGGGGGCGGCATCACGGGCGCACCGTGGCGTCTTGTTCCTGGACGAGGCAATGATACTCCAGACACCCCCCCGTGAATCCCGAGAAATGCTCCGGATCGAACCTCTGGCGGCTCTGATGGGTCGAGACTCCGAAACGACGCACTATTGGCTTGCGACGAACTCGGTTCGAGTCACGGTCGAGACCTGAGACTTTAGTTGTTCCATCTGTTGATGGAAAGTTGTCATGATCATTGCAATTGCCACAGGGTCCACCTGGCTTCGTCCTAGTGGAAGACGAAGAGCTTTGCTGTTGTCATCTACATATTGGTTCATCTTGTCGCACTCAGAATTTACTGGGTCAGTGGCTATCTCTCGCACCCGCCATGCGGACTCAACGTAGGCCGCGTACGCTGAATTAAGGGCCGTGTAGGAGCCGTCGAGCTCTTCCTGACTCAGAGCCGGCGAGCCCTTTTGTACCGAATCGGAATAGGTCTGAGCGGCGTTTTCGTACTGTGTAGCTTTGGTGAGATAGTTCGTGTACTCAGTCAGACGCTGGGAGCGTAGAAAATCTGATTTAGATTGGGCTGCTGCCGCGTTAACCGCATCGGCTGCTCCCTGTCGGGCTATTTCGGCAGTTTTGACTGAGGTATCAGACGCGATGTTGGCTGTAACGACGGAGATGGTGCCTGTCACGAGCACACCCACCGCGGCACCAATGACTGCCCACGTAGCGGGATTAGTGGACACATGCAGTCTGTGGAAGAACCCACGCAATCCGGAGGTACTACCAGTTCCAGGCGCAGCCATACGCTCACGATACTCGCGTATCACTACCCTAGCTACGACGTGCTAAGGCATGGTTTCGCTGGGCCAATTAAGCCAGCACAGGCTGGCTGTCCCAAGCCTGTGCTCCTTCGTTGGTACCCTTGCCTGAGTATTCCGAACGAGCACGGGGTGAGCCTTGAAGGTCTTTATTAGCTGGTCAGGCAAGAAGAGCATGGAAGTTGCCAAGGTGCTCAAGTGGTGGATTGAGCAAGTCATTGCTACAACAGAGGCGTTCGTTAGCGATGATGACATAGCGCTAGGCACCCGGTGGTCGGATCGAATCAAGAATGAACTCGCCGAAACCAAGATCGGTATTATCTGCGTTACTCCAGACAATCAATCGGCACCCTGGATCAGCTTTGAAGCAGGAGCGATATCTAAAGCTGTAGACGGACAAGATAACAAGGTAGTGCCCGTTCTCATCGACTTCAAGCATAAAACTGACTACAAAGGGCCGCTATCGGAGTTCAATCTGGCGTTGCTCGACCGTGAGGGACTTCTCAAGTTGGCTAAGTCGGCCAACGCTAGTCTCACGAAGTCGAGATCGGATGCCGACGTCTCTGAGGCTTTTGATGTGTGGTGGCCGAAGCTCGAGGAAAAATTGGCGGCGATAAATGAGGAGCAGCCCGCCGACGTACAACCGGAACGTGAGACGAAGGACATTGTCTCGGAAGTCCTAGACATAGTAAGAGACCTTCAGAGGCAGGGCTCTGGAATCAGTTCGCGCCGCCCTTACGGACATACCGTTGAAGACGCAGTGCGAGGGATGCGCGCTCCGCAGGATGACCACATGCGCAACGAACTCACTAGTCACCTACTTAGGGACGTCAGTCGCTTGCTACATGAATTCGGTGTCCTTGGGACTGTTGTGCTCGATGTCGGTCACTTAAGGGTAATAACAACGACGCCGCTGACTGGAGCGCAAACCGCTGACGTCCAGGAGGCGGCTCTGAACTACTTGAGTATCGTGAACGCGACGAGCATCGAGGTAGACCCGTACGCCGTTGATACATCACAGAAGGCGCGGCAAGCTGCGGTCACTATGCAACGCGAAGGTGAATGATGTCAGTCGACGGTGGCAGCCTGACAACTGCGGATCTCGTGCGTATTCGGGACACGTTGCCGGCCTTGTCAGCGCAACATGGTCTGAAGATAGGTCCGCCAGGGATTGCGCGACCTGCAGACATGTATTTTGTCGCTGCTGACACCTCTCTGGATGAAGCTCTGGAGGCAGCGGCGGCAACCGGAGCCGCCATGGTCTTCCCAGAATACGAAGAATTCGATCCCGAAGACCTCATCAGCGACGATCCTGATGCGATTGAAAACCCCGACGTTGCGAAGATTATGGCCTCAGTGGCCCGACACAAGGGGAATATCACCCAGGTTTCGGTCCATTGGGCAACAGCTGGCCTCCTGTGTTCATGGCAGGCAGAGGCGGCATGGGTGGAACAGACAAAAGAGAAGATCAAGCTTGCAGTCGGAAAGGCCGGAAGTTTCAAGATGCAGCAGTTCGCCGACCAACAAGCAACAAAGCGAGTGAACGCAGAGAAGCTGGTTGAGGAACTTATGTCGGACCCGCAGTTCCGTGCCTCGCCTGCTAGAGAGCGCATAGCGGTTGCGAAGGCTATTCTCCCTATCTCTGAGAATGACAGGGATAGTACCCGAGATTTAGCGCTGGCCTACGTGTCGAGCCGGGCTGCGGCCGAGTCCGTAAGGTTGGAATTGGAGATCAAGAAGAACCTGGATCAAATCGCGACCGAACTAGCCGCGACAGCCGAATGGGCGATGACGCCCCTGGCACGGCCTCGAAAGACCCTAGCCTCTCAACACCTCCTGAAGATTACCGATGGATGGTCGATGCCTCCAGCCTTAGCGGAAGTTCTCAGGGACCGGGCCGCTCAGCTCAACGGAGATTCGTAGGAGTTTAGGCTTCGTGAGCCTGGTGGGCCACCAGATCGGCAATCTTCGCTATTAGTTGAGAAGATCTCACCTTCAAAGCAACTCCACTAATCTGCGTGGATTTGTTTAGGTAAGTGATGAGATCAAACTCCTTCATCTGCCGTCTATTGTATCAATAATCCCATTGACAATAAATAGCCTTCCCTCATAATCAGCGGCAGTAGTGATCGCATTCAGTGGTTGCTCGCACCTAGCCCTATGAGGGGGTGAAAGATTATGGGATATCGGAACATACGGACTTCCGACATTAGCGGGAAGGTTCTCGATGACGACCAGGTAATCACAGTCGTCGTTCGGGGGCTCGGAAAGCTCTTCGACGCTTCAGCTGAAGAGCTGGAAGGGTTGAAGCGACTCACTAACGTCGTTGAAGTTGAGCTTCGCCACGCGGACGGTAAGGAGGAATCCTTCATCGTCAGCAAGGCGGACTTCGACAAAGTCGTGACCAGTGACGTCCTGGCAAACGCCGACAACATCCGGGGAAGAAGGAACGGGTTTACACCCAAGACTTCCTGACCAAGGAGGTGATCCCTAAAAGCGGCCCGCCATCCAGATTTGAGTTTTTCTCTCTGGGTGGCGGGTCTTTAAATTGAAAGAAGCCCCGGTCATAAGACTGGGGCTCTTCCACGATTTAGGTAGGTACGACTCTGACGCATGCAATCATCGCGTTCCTTTCAGCGTGCAGCAGGATCGTTGTGTACGCCTGTTGCCAGTCATCAAACACTCGATCATGCTCGCGCCAGAGATTGTCCTCAAGCCGCTGTGCATGGACTTTGAAGTGCTCGGCCTCTAGCAGGATGGCGACGTACCAAAGAGGCACGTCCTGCGGCTCTCTCTGGTCGTTCACACGTCCTAGCAGCACCACGTCACCCTGAAGTGCCTGCTTGCCCCTCAGGAAGGTTGCATGGCACCACAGGAGCAGCGTGGCACGCCGGTTAGTCGGCAGTTCAAGATAGACGGCGCTTTCACTCTGGAACAGCGAAGCATCAGGCCGGTTCACTGCGAACCGTTCAACCTCACCGCCTAGTGTCGCCGTGAGATCAGAGAACTCCTGTAGCTCCAGCGGTTTGTCGTTGTCCGCAGGAATCAAAATCCCCTTAGGCAACTTCATCACCTGCCGGAACTACCCGCGTCTGCTCTACTGCAGTCCAAGCTTGAGCCTTCAGCAGCGCGTAGTTCGCCGCCTCAAAGTAGTCATCGAAGCGGCGCAGGTTGCCGTTGAACTTAGTTGGATGGTCAAACGTTTGGAACTCAGCCTTGTAGGACTTCGTTTCAAACAGGAGTTCAACCACGTTGGCCGGGGCGTCAGTGGTGTTTCCATCTTTATCGGGGTGGCCGACAATAAGGACGTCACCGACGATCGCATCACGGTGACGGATGCTCGGGAACAGCAACCAAAAGAGCAAGGTCGCCCTCCGGTTGATCGGCAGCTTCTCAAGCTTGCCTTCCTCGTTGATGATGAGTGAAGCCATGAGCGGTCCGAGGTCGATGATCTCGATGTAGCCGCCAACTGCTGCTTGCATACCCGCCAGGTTCTCGATTGCCACCTTGTAAAGGGGACGCTCTTCGTCCTGTGGTATCTGGATTGCGTGAATCACGCTGATCACTTCCTTCTAAATCGTGAAAGGTTCACTGCGTCCGATTGGGCGCAGTGTTCCGTTAGCGATCAGAAGAGGCTTGTGCCACCTCGTAAGTATTGATCAATTAGATCTCTAGCCTGGTCGAACCCGACAGCGAACTCAGCCTTGTAGCCGCGGTCCCGGAGCTTTTGCAACATCTCGGCCTGCTCTTCAATATGAGGATTTGCCCGAAGCGTGCCGTCCTTCTTGTACAGCTCGACGCCCTCTGCCTTCAGCTCGATTGCCAGGAGTGGATACTCGCCGTACATCACATGGCTTGGCTCAAAGATCGTGATGTCAGGGAAGCCGGCACTGCTTTGGAGTCGCTTGTGACGCATGGCTACCTGTGGCGGTAGCTTGAGGCCGGCCGCAAAATCTGTGCGCCACACCGCGTAGGGATAGCGCAGCCGCAAGTAGTCGCACACCTGTTGGTGCAACATGGCTTCAGACGCAAACCTGACAGGCCTACGCATCATAGACGCCGTGCTGACGCAGCTTCATGTTGAGGCCGATGATCGTGTTGATGGTGTGGATCGACTCAGCACTGGCATTGCAAAGAGCAACGGACACCCTGCCGAGATAGACAACAGCCGTCTCCCGTTGTTTCAAAATTTCTTCGGTGTCGTCCGTCTCGTCAAAGACTGGTCGGATCAACTCACTCACCACTGACCTCGGCGTGACAGCGCTGCTCAAGCTCGAAGGCGACAAACGCTAGCTCTCGGCGGATCTGCTCGCGCCGTTCGGGCGCGTGATGAATCTCAGTAAGGCTGGCGAACAGTTCGTCATGGCGCTCATGGAGCTGATGTGTTGGTGATCCTAAAATTCGATCGTGTTGCATTACATAGGGGCTCCTCACCCGGTCCCACCTGCAACTCGTTCAATCACAGACGCATTGCAGGCAGGACTAGGTGCTGCACCAGGGGGTAATCAAAAGGAGGGTAACCGTGGTTGGTGCAGCGAGTTCGTTGTGTTGGAAGGTGCAAGTACAGACGAGCCATTTGCGAGGGTTCATTCGTCTGCCCACGGAGACCAGTCAGCGTCTATCTGATGGGGCTGCGTGGAATAGATTGACCAGGCGACTGGAACTAGTCATTGTGAACGGCCTGCGGGAGTTTCACCCAACAATGTCAAAGTGTGGAGCTCGGACAAGGCATGCTGGCAAGTTTTCACCGTTCACGGCTAGTGGTTTGGTCGCATCAGGTGCTTGCTGCGACCAGTCGCTGGGTCAATCTGGTTGTAAAAGTTCTGGATGCACAGGATGCCGTTGGCGTGGGAATATGCCACCAACACGGTCTAAGGCGGGCAGCCTGTGATGATCGTCTGGAGTTAGCAGTTGCCTACAATGAGATTGGCCGTGCCTGGTGGGCAGACAACGAGCAACTAGCTTTTACGAGTGGAGGCGGCGACGTGCTGCGGCTCTCTTCACGATTATTTCTTCAGACGGTAATTTCTCAAAGTACAGATGGATGGATTCAAGTTCACTAATAGTGTGTTTCTCCTGGCCACAGTTTGAAGCAGCGCGTGATTCTTGTCAATCAGTTATCCACAGCTTTCTGCTCTTGTTCAAGGGCGGCGACTCGCTGCTCAATTATTTTGTAATCAATAGTCGTGCTAGTGCTGCCGTCGATTTGTTTTTGATTTACAACAGCACCACCTATGTAACGACACCCCTGTAGTGGTTCTATCATTTTTAGCTCATCCAAACGTGCGGCACGTTCTCGTTTGGCAACTTCATCCTTGTGGACGTACTCACCGTTCGTAGTGAGGTCATTGATAGCAGACTTGTACTCAATGTCAGCCATGGTTTTCTCGGATGCTTTTAGCCGTTGGTTAATAATCTGTTCGATTAGATCAACGTGCATATCAGTGGGGTAGTGTTTACCGCTGCGAGCATACTGGATGATGTGGCGCAAATATCTGTCGGGTGTCGTCCACTTATTTAGAAGCTCAATACCAGCTGTCCACTCCTTGTCGTCTGGTGCTGAATTGGTGAACGTAAACTCCTCGCCAGCTGCGAGAGGAGTGTTTGGGGTGGTCATGATTCAGTCCCCTCATTGTCAACCTTGGCTTTCAGCGCTTGCCTTCGGTCACCAACGTATCTCTTTCTTAGGAAGGAGCGTACTTTCCCTAGATGCCTGGCTAGTCGCTTCTTTTGCATTAGTGCATAGTTACTCATATCTCTCTTACCTTTCCCTTATCAACATCCTCAACGGTGAGGCCGTAGTGATCAGCTGTGCGCTGTGCCCATTCGAGATCGCCCTGGCTTTCAGTAGCCCAGTACCAATAGTCCGCGGGGCCAAACCACATCGCCGATCGTTCATAGCGCTGAAGTTCGTACGCATACCTGGCGAGGTCCTTGTCCCAGATCCGAACAAGTCGTCGAGTTCCTGCGGGATGTTCTGGCTCCGGAATACTAATCTTTGGCTCAAGAGGGGTCTCGATGTCCGCTTTCTTCTTCTTGAAAAATTTCATATCACCTCCTTGTGCTTTCATATTTGATGCGGCCATTCATACCCGCGCCTCCATGGCCTGGCTGTGGATCAGAGCGATGTCGGCAATGGCCAGGTTCAAGTTCTGGTACTTGCCTCGCCTCACGTCCAGGAAGACTCCGTAGACCTGCTCTTCAAAGGACAGTGCTTGCTTCTCGCGGATCTCAGCTGCAAACTCGCTTGCTGGCGATGGGGTGGGCTGCACGAGCGTCACGCGTGAACGCTTCGGCGGTGTCTCCCTGAGGCCTTTGTCGTAGGCTTCCCACTCTTTGACTGCACGGATCTCATTTGCTGTCAGCCCGCCGACGACTCCACGCTCCGGGTACGTGCGGTTGAGCGCTGCTTCTAGGCAGGCCGGCTGGATGACACAGCGGGCGCAGATAGCTTTGGCAGTCTTGGATAGGAAGGGCTGTTTATGGCCATCCGAGTCGAAATACTTAGATACGACAGAGGGAGCTAAGTCCATGCAAGCGCCTCCCTCTAGGTCTGGAAAGCGCTCACTCATACACCGCCCTCGGTAGTTGAGCTCGCCGGGATGATGGGCTTGGGCTTTATATATTTGTGCCACTTTTGATGAAGAGGAATCACAGTCTTAAGTACGTTGTCTTTTCCAAACCAGAAGACGACGTTCTTATAGATGACGAAGTTGCTCCGATGGGTTATGGCCTGTTTGTCCATGTAGCGGCTGAAGGTTCCTCGAAGCTCTTGGCGTCGTGTGCCGTTCGTTAGGGCTTCTTGGAACAGCTTCGAGACGTCGGATACTCCTATCCGCTTTCGTGCTCGAAGGTCAGCGTGGGCGGTTGTTTGTCCTTGTACGGTGCTCATACAGCTGGCTCCTGGCCATCAGTACCGTCGTAGATGTAGAACCACCTTGCGCCCTTGTCGTGAACGCTCCGTATCTGGTGACCTTCGTGCTTCAGATCGAGGATGCGTGCCGGGTAGCGCCAGGCAATCTTCCTCAGCTCGAAGTTGGATACCTTGCCCTTGGCCTTCAGTAGCTTCAGGATCTTGGCGGTTTGGGTGAGAGATTCGCTCACTTCTTCGCCTCGCACGTGAGCTCTTCCTTGATGACTGGATGGGTCCTGCCGTCAATGTCGACGTCGGTCGCCACCTGCTTACTAGCCACGCTCGGTAGACCGCCGTTCGCTTTACATATCGCGAGGGCCTGCTCGGCCGTGCTCGGCTGCGGTGGACTCTTTGGCTGAAGCGCGAAAAATATGGGTAGGCCAACGCATACCGCAAGGGCGAAGATCACGCCTCCGGTGGTCAGGATCAGTTGAGTGTCCCTTGTCATGACCGCGCCCCCGCTATTACCACCACGACCAGCACGACGATGATCGTCAGGACGGCGATGCCTGCTCCGATCCAAAGTGGTGACAGCACCCACCACCACGACCAGTTGATTACGTGAGTGAGCTTCAAGACGATGAAGACGATTGTGAGAACGATAGACGTGCTGCCGATTACATCGTTGGATGAACTTGATGATTCCGAAGCCATATTCAGTTATTCCTTGGTGCGCTGCACCGTTACTTAGTTAGAGGGATTCCAAAGACACCATCTGCCCCAACGTACTGTGGCATGTGTCCATCCCATTTGTTGATTGCTTGTAGGCGTAGGTAGTCAGGTGTGAGCGTCGTTGCTTGAACCTCTTGAGCCTTGGCCTGTGTCTCGGCTGACTGCAGCTCGTACTGAGCCTTCTGCGCGTTCTGCTGAGCAACCTGTTTGGCTTCGATAGCTTGGTCAAACGCAGTGCTGAAGTTGAAGTTGACGATGCTGATGTTGTCGACGGTGATACCTCGTTCGCCCAGCTTGCTTGAGATAGCTTTGAGCGCCGACGCCTCAACCACTGGTCGCTTTGAAATCAGCTCTTCAGCGTTGAACTGGCTGACGGTCGCCTTGATGGTCTCCTGTAGGAGTGGGTCGATGATGCGAGTCTTGTAGTCAACGCCAACGGTCCGGAAGACCGTGCCGGCTGTGTTTGGCGTTAGGTGGTAGTTCAAGGCAACGGTCGTCGTGACGGTTTGAAGGTCATTGCTCGCTGCGCTGGCGTCCTGCTGTTCCTTCTGAACCTGGACATTCATCTTTGTCAGCGACTGAATCGGCCACGGTGCCTTGATCAGCACGCCCGATCCGGTTTGCGACGTGACGTTACCGAAGGTCGTGATGATCGCTATATCTCCGACTCCGACGATGCGAAAGCAGAAGATCAGAAACAAGATAACGAGTAGCACGATGCCGACTGTGATCGACGCCCCTTTGTGCGATGAGGCTTTAGTTTGTTGTTGGTCCATATATTCTCCTTATTTAGTTATGCCACGTACTATGAGCTACCGTCCAATTTTGTAAATACAAAATGGGTGTAATAAAAACATCGCACTGTGGACAGTTCGTGTGGTCCTTGGCCACTCCCGCACATCGAGTTGTAAGAACTAATGATTGTTAGTTTGACGATGTGGGGGAGTGAGCAACGACTAGACGTTGTCGACGTCCATGCCCAGGGCTTCGCAAGCGTCCCGGTAGGCCAGGGTTTCCTCTATGTCGGCCTGCGGGGGAGTGACGACATACCAGGAGTCCCTGTGTTCGCCGGTTTCAAGTTCGAGGCGCACTTCCACGGTCATTTCCTCGGCGGTGCGTGAGGTTACGGCAATGCGGGCCGAACCAAGCATCGTAGTGATGGTGCGTTCGTTCGAGTTGGTTTCGTTGTCTTGTTTGAAGTCTCTTTCCATGTGTGGTTCCTTGACGGCTAACCCTCCTTATGGGCGGCAAGGCCGTGCTTATCGGTTCTGGTGCAGCTTCAGTTGCTCTTTCTCCGGTGTCTCCTGTGCCGCCGTTGCTGCTTGCTCGACGTTCTCGTACTCCATCAGCGCCATCAGCTCTTGCTTGAGCGCTTCTTTCAGCACAGTGAAGGTGATCTCTGTCTCCTTGCGAAATGCGGCGATGCGGGCAGCTCGGAG
Organism: Arthrobacter sp. Hiyo1; assembly: GCF_001263615.2. NCBI lineage: Bacteria > Bacillati > Actinomycetota > Actinomycetes > Micrococcales > Micrococcaceae > Arthrobacter > Arthrobacter sp. Hiyo1. Next base: position 940,011 of record NZ_DF952468.1, read on the forward strand.
AACGGTGTTCTTCACGTAGCCTCCGGTGATTTCGTATGAGGCTAGTAGGTCCCAGTCGATGTCGGCTGCCAAGGGTGCCTTCTTCGGGAACATGCGACGCCAGATCTGTTTGCGAAGCTCCTGGCTTGGCATCTCGAAGCGCACTTTGACGGCGATACGCCTGTCGAGCGCTTTGTCGAGGTTGGTGGAGTGGTTCGTCGTGAAGACGGTGACGCCGCGGTGGTTCTCAAGCTTGTTCAGCAGGACGTTTACCTGGCTCACCTCCCAGGATGCGCGAGCACGCTCACGGCTGCCGAGAAGGGAGTCACACTCGTCGAAGAGGATGACGTCTTCTTTGTGCTTGTCGAACAGCTCTGCGATCTTCTTTTCCGTCTCGCCGACGTACTTGTCCATGACCTCGGCCGCAGTGATGGTGATCAGCTTCTTACCTAGGTAGTCAGCGACGGCCTGAGCCATCAGAGTCTTACCGGTCCCTGGGAGGCCGTGGAACAGGAGCGATACGCCTGTGCCCTTTTCGATTGTGTCCTTGAATCCCCACTGGTTGAAGATGAGGTCGCTGTTCTCGACGAGCGACAGGGCTTCGACGATCATCTGCTTCTTGTAAGGCTCGATGATCACGGTTTCGAACAGACTCTTGTCTGCGACTCTGAAGTACTTGCCATGCTCGTATTCATCATTGATGACGTATTCGTAGCCCGTGACCTTCACCGGCTTGGTCTTCTTGTCCTTGCCGTAGCCGCATTCTTTGCAGTAGAAGCGAGAGCTGGTCACTTCAGCGGCACACTTCGGGCAGTTAGCAAGTCCTTCAACCCAGCTGTACTTCTGGCTGGTGCCCAGGTCGTAACCATTGATTGTGTAGCTGAACGGATTGCCTGTGAAAGAGATCTCGTATGGATTGTTGGCCATTACTCGAGGTCCCCCAAGTCGTGCTTGTTCATCTTGCCGACCCTTCGCGACGCGCGGTCCACGCTCTCGCTCATCGTGTTCACGGCCTCAACCTCGAAAGTCTTGACGATGAGCATTGTGAGGGAGTCAGCCACGTTGCTGGCTTCCTTGGCTTTGCCTTCATCCAGGAACTTGTCGACAGCCTTGGCCAGGCTGCCCATCAGGTCGATGGTGACTTGGGCTCGTTTGTTTGTTAGGTCTTCACTTATCATTTGGTCCTCCTTGGACTTGTTACATATTTAGTGCCTCCTTGTTTGTGCAAGAGTAGGGATTTGTGGAAGGTGCAAGTTTGTGGCTTGACTCGGGTAGTGTAGCGAAAGCGACCTTTTTATGCGCTTTTGCTCGTATTTAGTCCATATAATCTATACGCCCAATTGTTTGTAGCGACGCCAACGCAGCTCACCCCTTAAATCGTTGCGATCTATGTAGGTCTGCAACGTTTTACGGTTAACGTCAAGCAATCGGGCAATCGCGGCGATTGAAACTTTCTTTTCCATGTAGGCCAGAATCTCGTCGTTCTTGCCATGCAGCTTGTAATGCTCTGGCTTGTAACTGCCCGCGGGCCTGCCCAACACGACGCCTTCAGACTTCTTGCGGGCCAAGGCTTCCTTCGTCCTGGCTGAAATCATGCTGCGCTCGATCTCGGCTGCGAGTCCAAACGCGACTGCCATGACCTTTGAGTTGAGATTGTCGGCAAACGTGATGTTCTCTTTGATGGATACAACTTGGACGTTGCGGTCGATGCAGAGCTGAATTGAGTTCAGTACCGTCACGATGCTTCGAGAGATGCGACTGATCTCGCTGACTATCAGCATGTCGCCGGCTTCCAAGCGGTCCAGGAGAGCCCCAACCTTACGGTCTTTGACTCTTACTGTTCCGCTCACTACTTCTTCGTCCCATTCATCAACCGTGATCGAGTGGTTGTCGCAGTATTTCTGGATTTCGTACCGCTGATTCTCGAGCTCCTGTTTGTCGGTGCTGACACGGACGTAGGCGATAACTTTGGCCACTAGGATGCTCTCTCCGTTGAGTACCTCTTCACGAGGGCGTTGAGGCGGGCTATTTCCAGTTGCCCGTACGATTCCCGTCGCGTCATTCGTGAGAGCTTGACGCCCTTCTTTCGAAGCATGGTTGCGCGTTGCTTAGCAGCGGCACTGGTCATTCCGGTGGTCTTTAGGACTTCATCGATGTCCTTGGCCGTAACCAAGGCGATGACAAAATCTTCATTTGAGACGTACTTGCTCATGATTCAGCTCCTGCCGCTCGTGAGATTCGCCGTCTGAGTAACAACTCAGATCTTTCGGGCGTCGGGTCAGATGCTGCTTGGTCAGTTGACTTGTTACGGCGGCTCTTGCGTCCGCCTCGCGCTCCAGCGATACGAGCGCGATCTTGTCCGGTTAGGCCGTCTTTGCCTTCAATCAACGAGGCAAAGCCGCCTGTGTTTCCGCGCTGGCCTCCGATTTTGCCGATCCTTTTGTAAAAGTCAGGATCGGTCGCCAGGTTTGCGTCTCGGGCTTTGATTCCACCAATTCGGTTGCCGGACATATTAGCGTTGTTCCCTTCGGAATCGGGCCAAGAAAGTACGTCGTTGGTTGATGTCACTCACAATCGCATCGTGCTGAGTCTCGCTGACTGCTTCTTCAACTTTGCCGAGGCGCTCTGCTAGCTTGGCTAGCTCGGACAGCATGTAGCTTTGGTCCTTGAGAATCTTCTCCAGATCGACTTTGGCGGCCTTCTTAGCCACAGGCTTGATCTCGTGAATCAAAGGTTGCGCTGGCTCGGTAGGGCCTGTCTTAGCGATCTTATTGAGTTGATGGAGTGCCTTGATCTTCTCGCCCTGGGCCTTACGGACTTCCTGGTAGTTCTCCCAGGTCTGCGCTCGGCGTACTGCTTTGATTGTTGATACCTTGAGACCGCTTGCTTCAGCTACCTTGGCAATGTCATTGCTCTTCTTGCGTAGCTGCGCGGTGATGGTGTTGAACTGTTGCTCTGTTAGGGGTTTACCCATTTAGTTGTTCTCCGAGGCATCAGCCTCCTTAGTTTTGATGATCAGTACGCCCGTCTCGGCGTTCTTTACGGTCTCTAACAGCTCCCAGGCCAGGTTGACGTCATTGACGACGCACTCTGTCCCAAACCAGTTCGCTAGATGCTCCTCGAACTCGACAGTCGCCTGGGTCTTGTTTACCGGCATCGTTGCCGCTAATTCCCTGATTGCTTCGGGTTTGAGGTCAGCGGCTACGCGGCGGATGATCAATTGCAGAAACTCTCGGTCGGTCATACTGCTGGCTCCGCTGGCTTTAGTAAGTCGGTCAAGGCTTTGAGCATCTCTGGATCAGATGGCCGACAGCCGGCACACAGGCTGTTGTTGTCGAGCTCTTCCTCATACAGACAGGCGATACAAGGTCCGAGGGGTCCGTCGAAATCGGAGTTATCTGGTTGGTAGTGTTCTTCTTCCATCAGATTTTCTCCACGTCCGTGATTGATAACTCAACCTCATCGGCATAGATACCTCCTTGACGTACGAAGTCTTCTCTACACTTTTCGATGGCTTCGGCGGCGGTGGCTGCTTCGTATACCTCCACTGATTCAAACGTCGGGCCAAAGAGTCCCTTTACCCTTGCTATGAATTTGACTTTGTACTCAGCTACTTCCATACCCGCTCCTGGTTGATGCCGTCCTTATCTTTTAGTGCTTGGAGCTGATCGATGACCGCGGAGGCGTCAGCAGATGTGCGGGTCTTTTGCATCACGTTGTCGATCCAGGCGTTATCTTTGCCTGCCTCGAGAGCCAGGGAGGCGATAAGACCTTTCTGCTTGTCCGATGCTGCTTTAGTAGCCGAGGCTTTTGGCGCTGAATCTTCGGGGACGCGGGTTACGGCTGGCTCAGGCGTGTGCTCGTCGGCATCTTCGCCCTTCTCGCTGATGTTGAACTGTCGCATCAGATAGTATTTGAGCGCCGACGTTGCTGCCTTGTTGGTGGCTTTATCGCCGTAGTCGAGAGCTTCGCCAGTCCAGCTAACAGTAAATTTGTCTTCTGGGTTGTCTGCGTTCGTGACGGTGAAGTACATATCAACTAGCAGGTAGTTGCCAACGGCTCCTCTGGCGCTTGTTACCTGGGAGCGACTCTGCTTTATGCCCTGCTGCATCCGTGGCACGATAACGACGCCGTATTTAGCGAATAGGCCACGGAGCTCGCCAGCTACTGCCGCGTACTCGATGAAGCCGTATCCCTGTTCCCGGTTGGTACCACCCTTTTTGATGGCTCCGACCTCGCCGGTAATGCGGGCAAGCTTCTGGTACAGGTTCAGTGAGGCGAAGCTCTCAGGCTCTGATTTAGCTACAGGCTCGCCCATACGACGATCCCCTTGAACAGAGATAGTCCTGTTCCCTTACGTTTGGTCGAGAAGTCCCGACGATGAGCCACGTACGTTGTATTGGTACGCGCCTGGCGTTGCTCGCGTAATCGCCTAAGTGTCAAAGTTCTCTCGGTAGACTGCGTGCTGCGGCGTCTTGATGCCGTCGAGGTATTTTCTGCCATTGCTGCGCTCCTTTCTTACTAGTTCGTTATATCGTTTCCTGATCCGGTCGTTGTGTTGAAGTACAGAGGTGCTGAAGATGTTCGCCCTGGACGTGTTGACGCCTAGTGTCTCTTTTTGCCAAGCAACATGTTCGTTGATGGCTTTGAGGAGCAGTGGGTCAAATCGTTCGGAGCTGAGTATCTTTGGTACGCCTGAGTTATCTTTACGACTTGGATATGTAATCTCGTTCATGTTGTTCTCCTTCGATGGGTTAAGTCTCCTGTCTAAGTTGTGATTGAAAGTTTGCTAGTTGCTGTCGGCTTATCGCTTGTGCCGTGCGTTCGCTGTGCATCACTATGAGCCATGAGTGTCATTTTGTAAATACAAAAATGAAGTAGTAAATACATCAGAGACTGTGGAAAAGTCGGCCAACAAACTGCTGTAGGTCTGCCTATAGGTTTGCCGTAGGTGTCGACCCACGGCAAACCGGCTGCTGACCTGCGAGAACGTTCCCCTAGGACGTCAGAAAGCTCTGCTCTATACTGACGATGTGCGTATGACTTCAAGAGATGCGGCGATTATCCAGGCTGTTGACCAGTTCGGTCAGCTCACGTCTGGTCACATTTGGCATTGTTATTTCGACAACACAAACAAATTCTCCATGCAACGGGTGCTCCAACGTCTGGTAACTCTCAAGCTCTTAGCCCGCGTTGAACGGCGTCTGGTTGGCGGCAACGGTGGTGGATCTGGCCAATACGTCTACCAGCTCGGCGCTGCTGGACACGATTTCCTTGGTAAGCGCGGAAAATACGTTCCGCAACACCGCACGGTCAAGCAGCACATGCTGGAGATAGCTGACGCCTACAGCGAGTTCTACACCGCTGAGCTAGATGGCAAGATTCGCATCTTGAATTTTCTGACGGAGCCAGATAGCCACATGGATATACAGGGAACTAAGGTGCGGCCTGACTTGTTTATGGAGTATGAACTGGTTGGCCAGGGCGAGGGGCGCAGTCTTTGGCTAGAGATAGACCGTGGCTTTGAATCGCTGCCAGTCGTCGCGGAGATGGTGAAGCGCTATGTCCACATTTTCAAATACGCCACCACGCGCGATATGGAACGCGTGCCGGCCGTGGTGTTCCTGGTGCCAGATGATAGGCGAAAGCGCAGCATAGAGAGCGTCATACGGCGCGAGTGCGAAGAGTTTGACGACATGCTTGGCGTGTACCTGGCCGAGGGCTTCATCACCTCTGTTACTTAAGCGTGTTTTACAACTTAAGTTCGTGTATTTGTATATACAAACACGGCGCTATTTTGTAAAATATAGAGAGTAAGTAAACAAGGAATCAATCACATGAGCCGCTATCACACTCTAGACAGTTACACAGGCGAGATCGTCCACCAATCAAACCAACACCCTCAAGCTCGTATTAGCCGCCCACAGCGCCGATACGCCCAAAGACGATACACAGGCCGACAAATACTTATCTTTGCAGGCTGGGCGCTCCTTGCGATCATGGTACTGCGATAAGTGACTCACCACATAGAAAAAGCCGACTACTTATCAGTCGGCTTTTTTGTTCGGTTGAATCCCCAGTCGCGTTTCTTGGTCCGTTCTGCCAGGGTCGGTCCGAAGTAAGCAACGTTGAGGATCGGCACCACGAATCGTCTGTTTATAAGGTCACTAAAGCTCATACACGGCATTATGAATCATGGGGGCGGTTTTGCCTAGGCATTCGAGTTCGGACTTATCCACACACGATGCTCTCAAAAATACTACTGTTGACTGCTTAGGTCTGTGGAAAACCTATGATGGTTGTCTATCGGAATTCTCACATTGCGTCTTGAATATTCCGGTCTAGGCTTCATAATGTTAAGCAGCTCGATGCGCTTCTTGCGATTCGCGTTGAGCCATACAGTTAGACTAGGGACTCCTGATAAAAGGTAATCCCACTATTTCTAGTGGGTTGACACGCTTCTTGCTGCCTTTGATTATGACTTATCGCGTCGATTGTGTAAATACCTTTACAGAGAATTGTTCGGAGATCATGTATAAAAACTCCATGAATGAACTTGCTAGTAGCGCTAAACCCAGGCACTGATTGATTGCCCCCTAAACGTCAACCTGGTCTATGCGGTGCTCACAAGTAGTTCGGCTGTATCACCGAGTAGGTTTGGATGCTAAAAGGTCTCAGGTACAAGTTGTAAAGCGTCGAGCAGCTCGCGGTCCGTCTTAGCAAGGGAAGGGGGGCGACATGGTTTCTGCATCTTATCTAAGCCAGCGGTCCTCGCGACTACCTTGAAGATCCCGTAATACTTTGATTGAATCCGACTCCACTATGCCAAGTGATATGGAGTCTGCTAGTAGGCTGATTGATTGTCTATTGGCCTCGAGACCTCGGAGGAACAGTAGGAATATAATCAGCACGGTGCCCTTTGTTGATAGGTCCCACCAGCTAATTTCGACCCCTTTTACTATAATCCATTCGGGTCGGGCATTACGGGCGAAGATTGTAAACAAGGCAAAAGTTAGTGGTAAGACTAGCGCAAAGCGAAATTCAGCTTCTCCCCTGAATCGATCGTATCGCTCAAATATTTCATTTTGATTGAACTTCAGTCTTGTTGCGAGATCGTTGAGTTCCCATCGAATGATACTTATCAGAATAGCGTCTGATATCACCGACGAGTTTCGGTCGATTTTCTTGCGCTTCTTGAGCCGAGGACCGGATTTTCCCGGAAGTCCATCCATTGCCGAATATATCTCGGCTGGCTGAACGCCCCTGCTCAGCGCTAAGTCAACTTCGTTCTTTATGAATGCAGTCAAACGTTCTCGAGTGGGCTCAGTTATTTGGCCTATTCTTTTATTTTTGCGACGGTCTTTCTGTTGAGAGCGCAACTCGAACTTGTCGTGAATGTAAATAAATAGGTTTCCGAATGGCAGTAGTAATCCAACAATGTATGCTATGAAGGAGATTAGAGCTACTGATCCAACAGGTCCGAGAAAGCCTAGGAGCTTGGCAAATTCTGAGCCGAATCCCGGCGTACTGGATATCTCACTCATAAACGGGGCAATATTCAGCCAGATGCCAAACAAGATGATGAGTCCGGAGGATATTGAAGTTCTTAGGTCGCGAAGCCCGTCAAGAAAAGAGATCATAAAACACATCCATCATCTCAAGATTGCCATCGGTGAGTACTTGCCCTGCCCTGAAGTGCGAGACTCTTCCGAGACTCACTGCCTGATTGTATAGCTGCCAAGGCCTTTTAAACATCGGGCTGTTGTGCATAAATGAAGACATGCAGGGTCAATCAACAATCATTCGCAAACACTGGTTCGGCCTTGCCGTGATTCTGGCAGCCGGCCTTGCGGTCGAGCTTGCACTTGTCCTGGCCGTCGCCGTGACCTTTCACCAGGGCCAGCTGACGCCCAACGTATACGCGTTCCTGGGAGTCATCATGGTCGTCGTGCTGCTCGCAGACCTTGTAACCACGTACGTCTACCGTCTCTCAAGCATCGTGCTTACCGACGCCGGTATCACGATCACTAACTGGCAAACACTGTTCTTTAGCAATACCGCCGAGTGCGAGTGGAACCAGGTCGAGGACGTGAACGCCAAGCAAGGAGGGGTTTTCGCGCAGCTGCTGGGCTTTGGCACGCTGCTTATCCAGACAGCCGGCACTCAGAACAACATCACAATGATGATGGTCCCACGGGCCCAGTACTGGCGAGCGACGATTGAAGCTAAGGCAGCCGCTACGCCGACGCTCACGCATTCTGTGTAAATCCTATTGACCAACGATTCGGCTCGGCGCATATTGAAGCCAGATGTCGGACCACGAACCAATTGACCATCATGAACTGCAAGAGCGGGTTGACCGTCTGTTTGATGAGTCTGACCGAGTAATCGTGGAGATCCTTAGTAAGTACATTGACGACATCCGCGCCGCTTCTCTCGATAGTAGTTCGTTGTAGTTTATGCAACGACTAACAGAGGTGAGTAGGCAGTAACGCTAATTTATGTATTTACAAATATGCACTGCCGTGCTTAAATACATGCAGTTCAAACGAACTAGAACATTCAATCGCTACTACTGAGCAACCAGCACACCAGACCGTGAGATGCGGTCCACGACTCGAAACGTAAGAGTCAAATGTCGTCGAGGTGCTTGGTCGCAGCGGTTGAATGAGAACATTGAAAATTTTGGTTGTGCGCATTACATGGTTGCTAGAAAGTAAAAAACATACCACCCTCTATATGGGGGTCGCGCAACGGTAACGGATAAGACCCCTGTTATAAGACGTGCAAGAGATTAGTAGGTAGCAGACGGTGAGGAACCGCGAGCGTTGACCTGCGATTGGCTCCCTTTATCGCATCAGGCTGAGCGTCGACAGCTGAGGTTCACGCGGAGTAATCCAGAATATGAGCCGTTACTCGGGTAAGCACGCGCAACTATCTAGCAGCCATGCACGCGCACAACACGTTGAAGGCATCTGGCCGCAGCTGGTACAGCTAACGCTTAGGGTAGGGCGAGTCATACCAGCGGCAAGCTCTTTCGGTGGTTTATCCGTGACGCGTTAGTTAGCAGCGGCAGCCACATGTCTTCAATGACTTGCAATCCCAGTTCTGCTCAGGTGAACCCCCAAACTTCCTGAGCGGTACCGGCACTACAAGGCCGACACTCACAACATTTAGTGCCCCGGGCGGGCAGGAATCAATCACATGTCAAAATCAACACTAACAACAACCGAAGTAACCAAGGCACCTAAGACCATTCCACTGCGTGAAGCATTGCCATGGTTCATCGTTGCCATCATGACGTTTGCCATTGCCGGCATCGTCAGCGGCTGGTTCATCCGATCCAACGTCAGCGCGATGACCGTGCAAACCACGTCAAAAGAACAAAGCCGCTAGCCTCCGTCAGCAGCGCGCCACAACCACAGACGGAACCGCCTGTTGAGCACGAGCTCCAGGTACCACCCATACATGAAGCACCAGCGCCGGCCATCGACACGGAGTCCGAAGCCAAGGCTTTCATCTACATGAAGGAATCCAGCAACCGGACGGACGCGGTAAACAGCGCCGGCTGCATCGGCCTCGGGCAAGACTGCAACGGCGTACTCGCAACACGATGCCCCGACTGGCAGACAACCTACCAGTGCCAGGACGAGTACTTCACCGGCTACATGCGGTCCCGGTACAAGACCTGGGCCGCAGCGAAAGCTCACTGGCTGGCTCGCGTTCCGATCAACGGGCGCGACGTCGGCAACTGGTGGTGACAACAACCTATAGCGCCACTGCGAGAGCGCTATAGGGGTATCAAGAACTTTAAACAGGAACAACTGAATATGAGTACCACTAGGAAACTACTCAGCATCATCCGCGCCGCCAACTCGATCCACTATTTCTTCCGGTGGTTCAAATGAGAGAGATCAAATTTAGGGCGTGGGATGGGGCAAAGCTATGGTACCCAGAGACCTGGGCTGGCTCAGATGAGTACGTCGCTGCCCATAAAGATGAAGACTATGACACGGACATGGGTCTGCTTTTCAATGCACTAGATAATCTGCATAGACAAACAACCGTCATCCTCATGCAGTACACCGGCCTCAAAGACAAGAGCGGTTTGAAGATCTATGAGGGTGACATCGTCGGTCTAGAAGGAATACCTCTGTCAAATTCGCCGGTGTCGTTCTCGGCAGGAGCGTTTGTGCTCAGCAATCCTGAAGTCTCCTCTGAGCCAAACCTCGGAGACATGCTTCGAACTCCAGTTTGGTCAGCGCTTGAGGTCATCGGCAACATCTACGAGACTTCCGATCTCCTCGCCAAGGCGGTGATATGAGTGAGCGTCCTCCTATCGATGTCCCAAAGTCCCGCGAGTTACTCGAAGGTCTACTGACACTGGCTGGATCGACCGGTGAGACATATTCCAGATTTCACCGTTACAGCCCGCGAAACCTTGGCTTCCTGGCACTTCAAAATTGTCCGCCAGAGCCAATCGCAACCTTCAAGAGGTGGCAAGAGCTTGGTCGTCACGTCACGAAAGGCAGCAAGGCCTATTCGATCCTCCGACCGATTCAGGTCAAAGTAGAGACAGATGACAACAGCGATGAGCAGTACAAACTGGTGCGCCGTTTCAAAGTCGTCCGAGCCCTCTTTGCCGTCAGTCAGACGGCCGGCGACGATCTGCCACCGTACTGCCCACCAGGCTGGAGTGTCGACCGCGCCCTGGAGACTCTTGGCATCGAGCGGGTGCCGTTCGAGAACTACGACGGCAACATTGGCGGCTATGCCAGGGGCAACAAGATTGCGATCAACCCGGTAGCGCCGTACCCACTGCGGACGACCATCCATGAGGCGTCCCACGTCACGCACGGCGATACGACTCCCGAGAACCTTGCGCTCTACCAAGAGCATCGCGGCCAGTTTGAGTATCGGGCCGAAGCCAGCGCCTACGTAGTACTGAACGAGCTTGGCGCTTTAGACGAGGAAACAGCCAGCGTGAGCCGCGGATATGTCCAAGGTTGGTTGCGCGACCAGCAGCCGCCGGAGGACGACATGCGCCGGGTATTGAACGTCAGCACAAAGATATTAGACGCGGGCTTTGAGCCAGAAGGAACAGAAGAATCATGACTATCGATGAACTTAGACAGGAGTACAAACTGGCCGACGACGAAGGGCGGAAGTGGCTCAAGGTCAGTCAGACGGAGAAGGACTACACACTTAGTGCTATCGCCACGGTTAAAATGAACGGCTTCATTGCTGCCAAGCGATTCATCCTCGAGAAGATCGGTGAGGTGAAGTTGAAGGAGGGTGACGAATGACCACTACCAGCCCACGAGATGAGGACGCTATACAGATACGTCTAGTGCTGAATCACTATAAAGACGCTATCGCTGACATTATGCGGAAGTATGCGATAAGCGAACCCCGTATTCAGCCAGGTCAAGCAGCGGCTTTTAGCGCCGACATTACCCACCAGATTGATATAGAGCAAGATTCGCTACTTCAGCTCATCCACGCCCACGACGCCATCCGTGAGAGGGAGATACGGATTGATATACAAAACGAAGGGCATTTCTTCACCCACAAAGACATGAAAGGCGGCGCAATAGATTACGGCTTCTATCACTTCTGCAAATGTGGCTATAGGGCTGGTGGACAAGACGAACTACAAGGTCACATTGCATGGCATATCGGCATCCTTACCAACCCTAAACAACAGACTGGAGAGAAATGAGTATGATTGATTTAGACAGTATTGACGCTCAAGCACCTAAAAGCATCTACTATGACAGCAATGACATAATTTCTAAGATTAGGTCTGGTGATGTCCCAAAAGGAAGTATTATCAAGGTTCAATGGCCTAGTGGCAACAGCGAGTACGTAAGAGTCCATGGCTGGAGCAAAACTTTTAATAAGATGAGTGGTTGCAATATGGGTTGGGATAATCTGGCAACTGAACTATATGACCTATGCAAAGGTGTTGTTAGTTTAATAGAAGAACCCAAAGCTAACGACAGGCGGTGGAAGCCCGTCACCGCCCTCAAAGCAAAAGGAGGAGAGTAGGTATGAGCGACAATGACAAGTTCGACGGATTTGATATAGCTGTTGCAGCATTCGGAATTGCAGGGGCGGTAGTAGTGGGCTATGTGGTCATCCACCTGCTTATGGGGTTTGGTGGATGGTGGAATGGTCTTTGGACTGTCACACCAAAAGACACCGCATACGCCGAACAGCAGCAAAAAGATTGGGCGAAAGACCCTGCTAATCCGAGCGTTGCCGGACAAAAATGCTTGGACATGGGCGGCTATCCACAATACAGCGCCTGGGATGGTCGGTTTCTCGACTGTAAGGGGATTGGGAAGTAATGACCACCACCAATACACCATTTGAAGAGGGACTGGACGAGATACTACTAGCCCATCGAAACTTCGTTGCCGCGGCCAATGGAAATAAGCTCTCTGCGGGTTCAAAGACGCTCAATCCACTTGAAGCTCGTCAGGCCCTCACCCAGCTCCACGAAGCGGCGATAAGCGAGGCGGTAGATGCGGCTGAGGCAAGGACCGCCGATATTGAGTTCAAGGCTGGCATAAATCATGCCACTGTAGGCGGCGATTGTATGCCGGTCGACGAATACATTAAGACGTCTAATTCAGCATTTGATCAATTAGTCAAGGACAGCAACCGTGTCGCTGCATCACAGCGTAAGCAGTAGTCGCTAGAATCGCCCTGGCTCGATCACACGCCGCTTCACGCGCTCCGCTTCAACCCAGAACTCACGTGCTCCCTTGTAGTACTCGGCAGGCCACTGCACCTGTACTAATACGTGTGCCTTTGTCCACCCAAGCGCAAAGCCTGGCTCCGTCCGTTCACTTCCGTCATCAACTGCTACACGCACCCAGACAGCCAGAGACTTCTTTGGGCGAGTCATATGCGCTAGGTCAACCAGCTCGGGCGCAACAGCCAATGGCTGCGGGATGTTGTCGACTGGTTCGTTGAGGCCACTCATAGGAAGAGTGTGGCAGCTCCGTATGACACTGAGCAGACTCTCGCGGCCACCGACTTAGGCGGTCGACAGATCAAACTGCAGTTTAACAACTGCCGAGAGCCGAATGCCTAGCCGCCGGTTTCATTGTCTATCTTGCGCAGAAATATGGCGACCCGATTGTTCGTATCTTCGACATAATGGTTGCCTAAATCCATTTCGCTCAGGGAAGCAGATTCGGACATCCCAACAGTTGATGAGTTGTATTCGCGGCTGGCAGTGTAGGACCAAACCCTGCCATCATCACCCAGTAAGAAACCGCTAGACCCCCAGTTTTCTCGCCAAACTCCGCCACCGTAGTCTTTTTCGCTGCTCCAGGATTCGCTGTTTAGTTGCCACCCGCTCACCGTATGCCCACGGGCTGACCAGTAGCCCGTCGGGATTGAACGCTTACGTAGGCGCCTAGCCACTTTCGCCGCATACTCGTCAAGCGGAGTACGCTCTGGTCGGTAATCGTCGAGTCCCATCCGGCTCAGTTCCTTACCAGCCGGTTGCCTTGCCAGTGCCCTGGCAGCTGCCGCAAATGCGGTTGCCATAGCACATCACGCATTTTCCGGTTAGGCCCTTGCCATCCCCGTCACACATCGGGCACTTACCTGAACCTTTACAAAGACCACAGTTGGCCATTTATGTCCCCCTCCCAAGACCCAGACACCCGAAGTGAGCATCGTGACTCAGAGTGTAGGCAGGTGATCCCGTCTCTGCATAGAGACTTTCGAAAGGTGCGAGTGTTGTCTCAGCTTTTACCGCCCTCTTAGTTCAATTGATCACTCACGCTCTGTGGCATTGTCGAGCAGGCATCAGGCTGATTCTGAGTTGCAGCATGGTCTGACGCTTTGTCTGTGATGCCAATCGTCGCCACCACAGCTTGCCAACCGCCCATGTCCTTTATCTGCATCGGTACCCACACATTGGCGGCACCATTGATGTAGTTGATCGCCCAACCAGACTGAGCCGTGTTGTCTAGCAGGAAGCCGCCGCCCTTAGCACGCTGCACAAGGCTCGGCAGCGGCAGGGTGCCCATGAGCTGAGCAGCCTGGTACTCCGACATGTACCATGGAGCCTCATCGAAGTAATACCAGCTGGCGGCGCAGATGCCGTAAAGCTTCGGACCAAACTGCGCGTAGTTGAGGTAGAGCTCCATGATCCGCTGCTTGCTCAGTGTGTAACTGAACTCAGTCGAGAGGCCAGCCTCCAGCGCCTTACGGAGCGCGTTTTGATCCGGCCAAAGGAAGATGTTCTTCACGAGCTGTTGCGGGATGGTGGAACCGCTCGGGTCAGGTTTGCCATTTAGGTAGGCATCTACCCGCGCATTGAAGTCCTTCATGTCGAACGCGCCGCTCCGAGTGCCAAGCTGTTCATCTTCATGGACAATTGCCGCTGCCAGCACAAACCGACTGATGTGGTCGATGGAGACGAACTGATAAGCGATTGGCTCGCCGTCCTCCAACATGAAAGCAGTTCGCGGGGGAGTGATCCAGGTGAAGGCCACCGCTATCAGCTCAGATAGAACGACCAGGGTGACGAGCAGTTTGAACCACCAGAATATGAATCGACGTATTCGGCGCCGCGAACGAATCGGCTTATCCGTCTCCATTACTTCCACCTTTAAAAGAAAAGGCCCCCTAGAATTCGTTAGGGAGTATGGAGAATTATACGCTTATTGATATTTCCTGGTCTATGGCGGGAATGTTAGTCCGACGCTTTAGGATTCGCGATAGCGGGCTTATTAGAAGCGATATAAAACGGTGAACGCCGAAGTATTTATCTGAGCCTTCTAACAGTGTATGAAGTGAAGACTAACCATACGATCTACTCGGTCTCGTTTGCGGGAATCTTATTGATTGCCCTATCTAGAACCTTCTTCGTCGCGGCCCCGGCGATTGCCCCGGCACCCATACCGCTGACGCCAAGATCGCCCAGGATCGAGTGCAAATCAGGACTTGCGGAGCCGATGGCTGATAGGCCCATCGTGACGTAGATCGCGACCACAACGGTGAAGAACCAGACCATCAGCTTGCGATCTGCACTCGACAGTGTGATGAGGAACGGCAACTGCTCGATTGATTCAGCGAGTTCCGGTTGTTCCTCGAAAAACTCTGCCGCAAACTCGTTGACGTCGGGCCGATCAACCAAGATGCCCTGCAGCGAGGTCGCGTGGTTCAAGAGAGCACCCACGTTCGGAGTGCTGACTGAGTGAGTGAATGAGCGATAAAAGGCTGCCATAGCCTTCTGGAGATCGGCACTTTGGTACATCGGCTCAAACTGGATTTTGTGCATGTTGGCAAGAGCCTGTCCAATGGCTCCAACGCTTGCATATTGTTCAGCGATCATCTTCGAGAAACTGGGCGTCTGCGTCATACCCGCAATTAGCTTCGAGATCCCGGACACGTCGATCTCTTTTAGAACAATCGATCCAATGTTCTGGGTAACGTTAATGAACGGCTTCCCCATGATGCCCGTAAGCGACGGACTCATCGATTCGAACAGAGCTCCCGCAGCGAGGAATGGGACGGTGTTTGTCCTTGCGATGGGAGCGTCAGCAGTCATGGCTCAACGTTACCGGTGGTGGATGACATTTTTTGGGGCTGGCCGCGGAACACCCTGGACCACCGGACAGCGAAGACCCGCCGGCAACGATTGGGGGCGCGTGCCGACGGGCCAGAACAAGCATAACGCTGCATCGTGAACGCAGCGTCCTAACTTGATCGTTTGGTTTAGCCTGCACGCCGCGACGGGTTTAGGTTGCCGCTTTTAGTCGCTTGGGTCAGTTACGATTGCTCGGTGACTTCAAATGGGGGGACCGCACGGCCTAAGCTGCCGGCATTAGTAGTAGAGAAACTGAGCAAGACTGGCTACACGCGTGGGGCCACTGTGCGCGAGATCTACCAGAACAGGGTGACACGTTACAACCCAGTTCTTATACCGTGGGATCAATGGGAACTATGTAAGATGCCCAATGATGGTTCGGACGGATACGAAAACGGATTCATCGTCATCATTGAACCGCAGTGGTACTTCATGACCCCGGAAGCTGATGAGATCCTGGCAGCAGAGGGCGTCGAGCTTGGTGTCAACGCTCTGCTCTACTACAACCGCCGATTTGATTGGTTGGCATATCGTCCAACGTCGGGCACTTTGGACAACGGAAAGCCGTTCCAACCGGCTACTTCGAGATCGAACCCGCTTGGCGGCACGTACTTTGCTCGAATCCACGCCACGACTGCGGCTGACGGTGTAGTAGAAGGATTCAATTCGTCAGCCCTTCGCGGCGCAGGCATCCGGGTCTACGAGTATGCGTCGTCGCAGACTATTTCAGATACCAAGATTCAGCTTGAAGCACTTTTTTTGGGCGTGTAGTGATGTGTTCGCTTCAGCGTCAGAGTCGTCACTGACTGTCGACGGAATGAAGAAGCTCAAAGAGGCGAACATGCGCAAGGCCACTGAACGCGGTTTATGGGATACAGAGAGGCTTCGAGACGTGAGGATGCTGAACAGTAGCAATCAAACCGTCTGTCCGTTGTGCCTTAATGAGCTTTCTGCGTTGGACTTCATCAAACGATCAGAGCAAGCCGAGGGTCGCGAAACTTACGACCTAACTGCTACTGAGATCAGCTTGTTCCACATCCAGGAACTTCGGGTTGGGAAACTGCAACACAGACCGTACAACCTTGGATGGGGCCATCATCACTGCAACGTTGTCGTCAAAGACGCTGGCATAATTCCGACGCTGGAATGGATGAAGCGAGTTGTCGACAACAACGGTGATAGCTGGCAGAAGATTCAGGAAGACAAATTGTCAGTCGAAAAGGCTCTCAGTCAGTAGACCATTGCTGCGCTGTCTGTTAGATGTAGCCGGTCGAGCAGGTAGCGCGTCTTCGTCCAGCGGCTGCGTCTGAACCAGGTCTTTGGCCATGCGCGCAACCCACTGGTCTTCGATTTCCATGCAAATGGCTCGACGGCCCAACTGCAGCGCTGCTACGCCTGTTGAGCCCGAACCCGAGAAGCAGTCGAGGACAATGTCGCCAGGGTAACTGGACGCTGAAATGACGTGCCGAAGCATGTCTAGAGGCTTTTCGGCTGGGTGTTTGCCCTTGAAAGGGCGCACGCTCGGGAAGTCCCATACATCGGTAAATTCCACTCCACCGTGCAGATCCATCGGACGAACGATGTCTTCGTAGGGAAGCATCTTCTCGACCGCGCCTGTGGCTTCAATAGCTTCAGCAATCTTGGCGTATTGTTCTCGGCTTGGGATATTGCGTCCAGCCTCCCAGTTCGCAACCGCGCCACCATGGTTGACCTTGCCGTATGCTCCGATGAGTTCGGTGAGCTTGTGACCGGACATGTCGGCTTTCTTCCGGCAATCCTGCAAGTACTGGCCAAGCGGCGAACGACGGATGGCGTTCATATCACCGTAGGAACCCTGTTCAAACACGAGGATGCGTTCTGAGTGCGGGTACCAACGCCGAAGCGCTTCCTTATTCATCTTGCCCTTCCAGCCGTCGTAGCCTGGTTCGTTGGGCTTAGTCCACGTGATGTGGTTGATCGGACGCAGGTACTTGGACATCATGACTTCGAGGCGGGCAGACATCTGAGCGGAACAGTAAACGTAAACTGTGCCGTTCGGTCGCAGAATCCGCTTCCAATGGGCAGCGTAGGCCTCCATCCACTCCAGGAAGTGTTCGTCTTCCTGGAAGGCCTTGTCGCCGTAGATGTTGTCCTTTTTAGTCGAGTGATAGGGCGGGTCTGTGAGTATCAGTGACACCGACTCGTCAGGCATGTGCTCGAGCAGCATCAGTGAGTCGCCGTGCGCCACGATCGAGTCTTCGGTCATGGAGGCGATGGATGGCAAGAGAGAAAGCTCGATCTTGCGGAAGTCTTCACGACGGTGAGCTGAGTATGGCACAGGGCAATGTTACCGTCCCTAGGGCCCCAAGTCCTGGCGATGCCGTGGTGCGTCGATCACATGAGATTGCGCTCGGTGCTGGCGGCGGCGAGCGGCGGATCTCTTTTAATTTTCGCTCCTTTGTGCATAAATAGGGGCACATATGGCAGACGCAACACCCCCCGAAGAACAGAAGAACAAAGGCGGTCGACCGCTCAAGTTCAAGACGGTCGCTGAATTGAAGCAGCAGATCGACACGTACTTCAACTCCTGTGATCCACACACCACGCAGCGACGCATGGAAGACGGCACCAAGCAGGACGGTTCAACCAACTGGGTCACTCGTGAAGTAATGACCGAGCAGCGACCGTACACGATCTTGGGGCTCGCTAGGGCGCTTAGGACCAGTCGAGAAACGCTGCTGGACTACGAGTCAGGCAAGTACGACGAGCAGGACGATACCGACGAGTCCGGCGATCGGTTTTCTGACGCTATAAAGGACGCTAAGGCCCGCATAAACGAGCAGGTGGAAGAGCGCATGATGAGTGGCGATGCCCCGGCTACCCCTTCTATCTTCTGGCTCAAGAACAACTCCAACTGGAAAGACCGATCAGAGGTTGATCACACCAGCAAGGGTGAGTCGATCAGCGCATACAGCAACCTGACTACTGAGGAGCTGCGCAAGCTCGCATCTGGTGAGTAATGGACAGGCTCGATTACGTTCGCCAACAGGCTCGGTTTGAGCTCGCTAGACGTCACTTTTATGACTACTGCCAGCTAAAGTACCCCCGCCACTTCGCGGATGATCGGACCTATCTCAAGAACGTCTGCGACAAGGTCCAGTGGTTCAGCGAGCAGAACCAAAAGCGTTTCCTGGTCATCAACATGCCACCGCGCCACTACAAAAGCTTCACTGCCGGCAACTTCGTTGAATGGAGATTCGGCGAAGACCCCAGCCGCAAGGTGATGACCGGCTCATACAATGAGACACTTTCAACTACGTTCGCCCGCAAGGTCCGGGACACGATTGATGAGACGCCTTCTGATGGTGTCCTTGTCTACCGCGACATCTTTCCTAAGACGCTGGTGAAATATGGCCAGGCCAGCGCCAGCAAGTGGGCGCTTGAAGGCAGCAGCCAGGACAACTATCTCGCCACGTCCCCAAGTGGAACCGCAACCGGGTTTGGCGCCAACGACATCGTTATCGACGACATCATCAAGAACGCGGAAGAGGCCTACAGCGACCTGGTACTTGAGAAGCACTGGAGTTGGTTCACCAACACAATGCTCTCGCGTACGGAGGGCGATGACTGGAAGGTCTATGTCTTCATGACCCGGTGGGCTGAAGGCGATCTCGCCGGAAGGATCATCGACGCCTATGGCGATGAGGTTGAAGTCGTCACCTACAAGGCCGTCCAAGACGATGGCACGATGCTCTGCGAGTCGGTTCTCAACCAGCGTGACTATGAACTCAAGACCAAAGAGATGAACCCAGACATCGTTGAGGCCAACTACAACCAGCAGCCGATAGATGTGAAGGGCCGGCTGTTCACTGACTTCACTGTTTACAGCTCCTTGCCAGCTGGACTCCATAGGCGGTGGAACTACACCGACACCGCGGATACGGGCTCTGACTTCCTGTGCAGCGTGGATTACATCGAGGAAGGCGGTGACGTCTATATCACCGACGTCGTGATGACCGATGAGTCGATGGAGACAACCGAGCCCCAAGTTGCGGCCATGCTCGACGCCGACCAGGTCAATGAGGCGACCATCGAGAGTAACAACGGCGGACGTGGCTTCGCGCGAAACATAGAGCGGCTGCTCAAAGAGACCCATGGCAATAGAAGCTGCGTGGTGAAGTGGGCAGCGCAGACGGCGAATAAAGAGGCTCGCATCCTAGCTTCGAGTGCCTGGGTGAATAAGCACGTCTTCATGCCGCACAACTGGGAGCACAAGTATCCGGCGTTTTACAAGCAGCTGATGAGCTACCAGAAGAAGGGCAAGAACAAGCACGATGATGCGCCCGACGTTTTGGCAGCGATCTACGACAGAGTGGCGAACCCATCGAAAGCCGTTTTTAGGGTGAGGACAGCGTGAGTCATTCTGTAGGGTAGGTCGACCCGCCACGCGTGTTCCGTCGCACTTTTCGAGTTGCTCTCTTTGCAGCGGTAGGAACCAACGGCGTACGCATGGTCGAGCGAATTATCTGACGCACGGCGGTTGCTCGCTCGTCCGCTGGCAGAGACTCAATGAGCCGTTCCAAGCCCAGTAGCCGGGAGAACTCAACTGGCTGAAGGAAGAACTGTTGCAACTGCGCAGAAGCCTCTGACTGAGCCTTCATGAAAGTGCGGCCAATGTAGGCACTGAGAGCGCCGCCCGCTACTCCAACGGCTCCTGCAGAAATCCTCCCGATGTCGTTGGAAGACTGCGAGGCTAGCCATCCAACGTAGATAATCACCAAGAATCCTATCCCGGTAGAAATCTGCGTGCTAATGAAACTTTGGCGGGACTGGCTTATGGCGATCTCGTGGTAGTACTCCAGCCTTCGTTGGGTAAGCGCCCAGATCTGTTCGAAGTCTGGTGGTCTATCTGTGAAGCTCTTCTCAAGGGCACGTATTTCTTTTAGAGACTTCTGACGAGCCCTAAACTGCCAGTAGGAAAACAGGCTGGAAATGGCAACTGCAGCAGCACTGATCGTCACGACGAGAAATATCGTGCTTGCAAAATCTACCGGTGGTGAAGTGGAGGCGTTCGACACGCTCCTAATGAGATTTTGCGAGTTGCTAAGGAGGGCGCCCAATAAGGATGCAATGAATACAACTAAAGCCAACCCCCAAGCAAGGGATCTGACTACGCGGTATACCTTCGCAACATCCACTGATGGCGGTAACTTGTGGTCCTCGTCGGAGCTCACTTGATGCCTCCTGTCACCATGGTTGCGACAAACCTTACCTGAAAGCAGGATATTAAACCATACTTACTTTCAGGAGGGATTGGAATTCGTTCCGGATAATTGCTATTTAAGCCATCGTCCTTTGCTGTTACTATCAAAACAGAATTATAAATAGGGCAATAAACAACCTTTATGCAAAAACGGACACCATTTCGACAGCGCCTGGCAAATGTAATCAGCGGTAAATCTTTGGTTCCGGCGTTGAACCCCGTAGATGGTGTCACCTATCCAGGCATGAGCGTCGGGGGTCGTCTCAACACCTACGCCGACAAGCCCTCACAACTGGCTGCCCTCACCGGCTGGGTATTCGCCGCCAACAGTGCCATCGCTGAGCCATGCGCCGCTGTCGAGCTCAAGCTGTACCGAAAGAAGAAGGACGGCGACCGCGAGGAAGTCACCAGCGGACCAGCCATGGAAATCATGGAGCTGTTGGACGGTCCAAACGTGGTCCATACCGGCGAACAGATGCGCCAGCTGCACTTCACTTACATGAACATCGTGGGCGAGAGCTACATCTTCATGCGCGACATCAACGGCGAGGAATTCATTCCGGCAAAGGGCCGGCTACCGGCTGCCCTCGATATCTTTCCAGCTCACCTGGCCCAGTTCCGGCTGGGGGAGACGTACACCAAGAGCACCGTCTCGATTGGTGGCAAGACGTATCCAGTCACCGCCTTTATCCGCGACCTCAACCCTGATCCGTTCAATCCCTACAACGGTCGCTCGATCATCGCTGCCTCAGCTGCAACGCTTGACCTCGAAGAGCAGATGAAAGCCTGGAACCAACAGCTGTTCGCCAACGGTGCTCGACCAAGCCTCATCTTCCAGACTGACCAGCCGCTTGATGATGATGCCTACGCCCGTTGGAAAGCGCAGTTCGCCGACGACCACACAGGTACGAACTCCGCTTACAAACCGCTGCTTATCGAAGGCGGTAAAGCCACGCCATGGATGCTCAACCAGCAAGACCTCGACTTCCTCGAAAGCCGCAAGTTCAGCCGTGACGAGATCCTGGCCATGTTCAAGGTGAGCCCCGGCATGATCGGATCAGTCGAGAACGTCAACCGCTCTAACCTTGAGGCCGGCTTCTACGTAAACGCCGTCGTCAACGTGGTCCCACGTGTGCGCCAATTCGTTCGCCAGGTCAACGCCACCCTAGTAAAGGTCTACGATCCAACTCTCGAGATCGACTTTGTAAGCCCTGTCCCTGAGGACATTGAGGCCAAGCTCAGAGCCGCCAGTGCTGGAGTGAATACGTGGTGGACGATTGATGAAGTCCGTGACATGTACGGCGAAGACCCACTGCCTGAGGGTCTTGGTGAGCACATCATCATCACTGGAAAAGGTGCGCCAGTCTCATTGGAAGACGTCCTGGCCAACGACTCTCCAGCGGCTAAGCCAAAGCCACAAGACCCTGAAGACCCAGACGGCGATGGGGACGATGATCTGACCGAAGACCCAAGTAACAAATCCTTAGAGGGTAAGCAGAGCATAAAAAAACCCTGACGCCTGAAGAGATTCAGGCAGCACGTGAACGCCGCGGTGAAGCTAAAGCCGCCAAGTACAACCAGCGCGGCGAGGTCTATGAGCAGCAGCTACTGACTGCGCTCCGTCAGCAGTTTGAAAAGCAACGGGCCGAGATCCTGGGCAACGCGGCTACGAAGCATTTTAAGGACTACGGCAGCCGTCGAGTCACCAAACATGACAAACGGGACTACTTAGCAGCTCTGCTTGCCTGGAGTGCCTACAACGACGCTATGCGCCTAGCCATCGCACCAATCATCTACGCACTCATCGTCGAGACGGGCAAGGACGCCACAGAGGACCTCAATCTGGACCCAAGCATGTTCAACCCGACGACGCCGGATGTCATGAACTACTACCAACAGCGTTCGCAGAAGATCGCTGAGGACGTCAACGCCGAGACGGAGAAGCAGCTGCGCGCCACTCTGAGCCAAGGAGTCGACAACGACGAGTCGGACGATCAGCTACAGGCCCGCGTTGAGATCGTCATGGGCGCAGCGCTTACTTATCGTGCCGACCGAATTGCGCGGACAGAGGTGACCAGGGCTCAGGGGTTTGCCGACGTTGAGGCTTGGCAGCAGAGCGGCATCGTAACCGGAAAAGAGTGGTACACGGTGAACGATGAAAAAACTTGCCCGAACTGCCGGGCTCTCGATGGGCGGATCATCAGCTGGATAGCGATTTCTACAGCTTGGGGGACGTGGTGACGAACGGAAACAGGACTATCAATATCAACTATGACGACATCGCGGTACCGCCCCTCCATGCCAATTGTCGCTGTCGAATTTTGAGCGTATCGGTTCCGGTCGGCTAACTGTTGTATTTATCCACGGAATAATTTACTTTAAGGACAGAAAACTCTAAGAGGCTCTAAATAAATCGCTATGACTGAAGTACGCAAGATAAACAAACTGTTCAATATCGACATCAAGTCAGTTGATGAGCAGGCGCGTACGATCACTTTCTGCTTTAGCGATAACCAGCTCGACCGCCAAGGCGAGATCGTCGACCAGGCCAGCTGGGACGTCAAGAACTACATGAACAACCCGCTCATTCTCTGGGGCCACGATCCCAGCGAGAACGAGAATGTGCTGGGCCAGGGGATCAGCCTTGACCTGAACAACAACGGCAAGAGCTACATCACAGCGCAGTTCGATGATGCAGCTACCAACCCGAAGGCCGACACGATCTTCCGCCAGTTGGTCAAACGCACCCTGCGCTGCGTCTCGGCAGGCTTTATCAACCACACCTGGGACGTGCAAGACGATGTGCCGATCCTGAAGGACAACGAGCTGCTTGAAGTCAGCGTTGTCGCTATCCCGGCGAACCCACGCGCCATTGCCCTGGAGTACAAGTCCGGTGAAATCAGCACCAAAACTGCGACCTGGCTACGAGACAGCATGCGCAAAGAAGCGGACCTGCTCGATGCCCAGCTCAAGGAACAAATCACTGACGAAGGAGAAAACATGGACGAAGTTAAATCACAGCTATCAGCACTCACCGACGCGCTTGGCAAGGTCGCCGAGACGATGAACACGCTCAGCGAACAGAACGCTGCGATGTCCGCAAAGATCGAAACTATTACCTTCCCCGTTGAAACTGACGAAGAGCGCGAAGCTCGTGAGGCTGAAGAGGCACAGACAAAAGCCGACGAAGAGGCCGCTGCAAAGGCTGAGGCCGACAAAAAGGCTGCTGAAGAAGCTCAGGCTGCCGCTGACGCGAAAGCTGCAGAAGATGCAGCTAAACCTGTCGAGTTCGACGAGGACGCTGAGCTCACCCCCGAGCTTCAAGCGCAGATCGACGCAGAACTAGAAGCCGCACATTCAAATCAATAAACAGCGCAGACACCCACAGTGGTACTTAGCTAAAGGCGGCGTAACCCGACCAGCCTGGTGCTAAGACGAAGCAGACGACCAGTCTCTCGGAAACACTACTAACCGGTCATTCGACCACTTATATACACCTAAGGGGGTGATATGAAAGTCAAAGATTACATGGGCCAAATGGTATCGGCCGAAGTTGAAGCTCAACTTAAAGAGATCCAGAAACAAGAAGCTAAAAACCTAGTCAACGGCGCACACGTCTCAAAGGCGAACGCGGACAAGGAAGAGAAGGACCTAACACGTCGTTGGTACAAAGCCCTTCTCACCAAGAACGAAACAGAACAGCGCGCGATCAACGAGATCATTGCCAAACAACACGAAGACGCCGCTGTTGAGCGTGGTGAAGACTTGGCAGAGTACCGCGCTAAGGCTCAGACCGAAGGCGTGATTGGCTCAGGCACCGCTGGCGGCATCCTCGTTCCTACGACCGTGGCTGACAGCATCATTTCGAAGATGCACTACATCTCACCTCTTCGCCAGGTTGCGACGGTCATCGACAACATGCCTGCAAGCCTGCAACTTCCAAGCGAAAACACGATGGCAACGGCCTACTGGGTAAACGAAGGCGCTCCAATCACTGAAAGTGGTGAAGTCTTCGATCCGAACCTCCTCCAGCCTCACAAAGCTGCCGGTTTGGACAGCTTCACGAGCGAAGTTATCGCTGACGCTGCAACCAATCCAAGCATCCAGAACTACGTCGAGAGCAGATTTGCGATCGCCCTGGCATTGCTTGAAAACTCTGCATTCGTTAACGGTGATGGTTCAAACAAACCGTTCGGCTTCCGCTCAAGCGCGATCACACCAAACAGCGTTGCTCAGGCTGGTGCATCTCTCGCCTACACCGACGTTACGGCTCTGAAGTACTCGCTCGCCACGGCATACCGCCAGATGGCTGTCTACCTCGTGTCAAGCGCCGCTGCTCAAGCTCTTGAGAACGTCCGTGACAACTACGGTCGTCCAATCTGGCGCGAAGGTCTCGCAGAAGGTCAACCTGACAAGCTGCTTGGTCGTCCGGTCTTCATCGTTGATGAGATCCCAGCAAACCTAGGCGGTGGCAGTAACACCACTGAAATCTGGTACGGCGTTTTCAAAAACTACTTCATTGGTGATCGTGGTGGGCTGCGTGTTGACTACGGTACAAACGGTAGCGACTTTGCTAACGACAAGATCAGCTTGCGCGTCATCAAACGAGTTGGTGGTCAACCAGTCATCGGTGAATCCTTCAGCAAACTAACCGCTGTCAAATAGGAGAAACTAAATGTCTAAACTAGTTCAATTCGTAAAAGATGTGTACCCGCACTGCGTTGGCGATGTCGTCAAACTGGCGGATGATGAACTCAAGCACATTGCATCAAGTGCGTACAAGGAGTTCAGCGACGCTACCGTTCGCGCAGAAAAAGCAGTCGAAGCAGAGGTTGTCGAGGCTGAAGCCAAGGTAGCCGCTAAGACAGCTGAGGGGAAAAAGTAATGAGTCGTTATACTCAAGCACTTCCCGCTCAAACTGCCGCTGGCGCGACGTCAACCACCTATGTGGGCACGGCTGAAACGACGAATGGTGATGTCACGAACCGTGTCACCGTCACGCTCACACCACCAGCCGGTTTTTCGACTGTCACTGGTGTTGCGACTAACAACGTAACGTTCAACGTTCGCCAGCTTCGTGCAGGTTCTAGCCTCGGCACAATTGCCTCGTTGCAGTTGGCTGTTGGCGCGAACCTCGTCGCCGAAACGCCTATCACTGTCCCTGTAACTGCACCTCTCGCGGTGCAAGGCAATGACGTTTTCGATGTGCAGATGGTACAAAACGGAACTGGCCTCGCGGTCGGTGCCGGCGTGTTTGTTCAAGTACAGGTCAACTAATAGGCTAATCACCTAACAACAAATGAAGCGTCTAGTAATGGCGCTTCTTTTGTTATAAATTACAAACATATATGAGCGTCATCTTTACCGCAGCAGATTTGAACACCTATTCGGGCAAAACATTACAGTCTGGTCCAGCTGCTGAGGTAACGGCATCGGTCAACGCATACATTGAGACACAGACTCATCGGTGTTGGGGTGAGACTAAGACTGTCGTCGAGCGCTACGACTGGGGTAAGACGCTCTGGCTTCGACACATGGATGTCACGGCAGTTACCGCTATCAAGGTTGGCTGGCCAGGCCAGATCCAAACAACACTGCCTTCGAGTAGCTACTTCAATAACGGGTGGGGACGTATCACGCTGTTTTGGATGCTGGCAGGTCGGCCGTCTAGTCCAAGCGGCTACTACAACGACTACATCGAAGTCAGCTATAGCTACGGCACGACGGCAGTGCCGGCCGATCTCAAAGAAGCGGCAATGGGTGTAGCTCTCGGAATGTACAACTGGACTATCGCGGGTGGTAAAGAAATCGTTGCTACCTCAGTCGGCTCTTTCCGCCAGGAGTATTCGGGCGCAGTACGAGGAGCCAACACCGGTCCAACGCCCTACAAGGACGCGGCTGAGGCTCACTTCATGACAATCAAGGGTTACGCACTGCAGAGGTTGTAATGGGGCCTCTACTTGTCCATACCTGTGACATCGCCAGGAACCAGCCGGTCGGCACCAATGGCCGTCATTCATTCACATCGCTCGCAACTGGTATGCAATGCCTCTTTTTGCCTATGAGCGCACAGGCGGCGATTCAGAACGGTTTTAGCGTTGGTTTTGCCTGGGACATCTACTTCCTAGATGGAACTGACGTCAAGATTGGCGACCGCCTGACGCAAAACGGCCAGACCTACATCATCCGCGGCAAGCAGCCTTACGCCAACATGCCACTCGTCAGCCATCTCCATATGACTGCGGAGACGGAGCACGCCAATGGCCAGTAACGGCATCACATATCAGATCTTTATGGATACGAACGGCCTGCCCGAGCGCTTGGAAGCTATGTCAATGGGACTCGACAGCTACATCAACTCGTGGTTGCACAACGCTTCGTACTTCATCAAGGAAGAGATGAGCAGCCGCGCCCCAGAGGGCGTTGGTGGTGTCAACGGCCAAGGACTCAAGCACAACATCGGCATCGACATAGATCCCGCCCTCAGAACAGCCATGATCAAGCCGAACAACAGCATTGCCTACGCCGACGCCGTCGAGACTGGCTCACGTCCCCACCGACCACCAGCGGGTCCAGACAGTTCCCTGGCGCAGTGGTGCGAGATGAAGGGACTAAATGTCTGGGCTGTCGCCAAGAGCATCGAACTGCGTGGCACTAAACCTCACCCTTACATAGAACCGACCTACCAGGCTACGAAAGGGCCTGTAGCAGTCATGTTCAGCGAGGGAATCGCCCAATACCTAGGAAGGATGCAAGCAATATGACCCAGTACATAGGCATGAACCGCCGAATCAAAGACGCACTGAAGACAATTTTGAGTGGGATCACTTACGACACTGGCGCTGGTCCTGAGCCGGCCTTCGTTAGCGTCCTGGACAACACTAAAGACGAGTTCGAGGGCTATCCGGCCATCCGCATCCTGCCGAACAACCTGAACAGCACCATCGTCACCAACGCTCAGAATGACCACACCGTCTCCTTCGCTGTCATCATGCACTTCCCGCTGAACTCACCCGACGAAGTAGAGAGCAGCATCTACAACCGCATGTACGACCTGACTGACCTGATCATCGACACCACTGAGCACTCCGACTACATCGGTCAACTCTCGACGATTGATCCAACAATCCAGAACTGGCTAATGGTCGTAAAACAAGGTCGTTGGTATATCGCCAATGGCAAGTCTGGCTCGCTGTTGCTATGCAACCTTGATATCGAAGTTTCCTATAGCAAAGACGTGTTCTAAATGTTAAGTTGAAATTATGCAAGATACACCGGACGAAAAGCCAAAGAAAGTAATCGCTAAGAAGCTCGTTACACCGAAACGGAAGTATTTCAGTCCAACAAGGGGTGAAGTTGAAGCCGAGTCTTTGGAAGACGCTGTATCCCAAGTGCAGGCGCTAGAAGCCGACGAAACTAATACGAAAGAAGAAAAGGTAGGTGATGCCAGGTAATCCATTTATTGGAAAAAGAGACTCAATCGGTGTCGGTATTGAAACCACACCAGGAACCGCGGTTGCCCCGCAAGCGTGGAAGAAACAGATGGCGCTAACGCTCGATCCAAAGACGACGGTTGTTCAGAACAACAGCGCCATGGGCCGTGTCGAGGACATCAACGACTCAGCAGTAACTGAGGAATGGGTGGATGGTTCAATCAACGGCATCGTCGGCGACACCACTATCGGCTACTTCCTGGCCAACATGTTTGGCATCGTCACGCCAGCGCTCCACTCATCCGAAACGATCGTCTACGACAACACCTTTACGGTCGCCTCAAGCACTCTGCCACCAAGCCTGACATTCGCTCGCTCTAACCCAGTCCGATCTCAACGCTTCGCTATGGGTACCCTGACCGATCTTGAAATCGATATCAAACAGAACGACTGGGTGCAGTTCACCGCAACTGTGACAGCTAAATCTGGAACGGTTAGCACCGAGACGGTGGCCTACACCGCTAACAACCTCTTCACCTCAAAGCATGTCACCATCAAGACGGCGGCCAACCTGGCTGGCCTGGCTGGCGCGACGGCACTACAGGCAAAGAGCCTGAAGCTGAAGATCAGCCGCAAGGCGGAACGCTTCACGCCATTGGGCGGCATCGACCCTGTCTCCTTCGATCCCAACGCCTGGGGTGTCACTGGCACCATCGTCACGCGCTACACCGACACGACGCTAGAAGACATCGCGTTCGCTAATACCGCACAGGCAATGAGCATCGCCATCGTCAATACAGACGTGACCATCGGTACGTCGGCCAAACCAAGCCTGATCTTCACAGCCCCTCAAGTCCGTCTTGATCCACAAACCCTGGACAACAAGCTCGAACAGACCTTGAGCGCAACCTACAACTTCCACGCTGAACTCAACACGACTGCCGGCTACATGCTTCAAGCGGTCCTGACTAACCTTCAGAACGGTTACGCACATGCGTAGGTTGGCGATCACTAAGCGCGTCTCGCTCGAAGGGGTTGCTGATGGCTGGGGGAGTGACTGCTTCGCGCTCGTTACTCCAGCTAGCTACGCCGAATATATCGAGTTCAGCGCTATGAAGGACAAAACAGAGCTCGAGGCTGTTTCCTACTTAATCGACTTCGTCAAGAAACACCTCGTCTCAGGCAAGGTCAACCTGCTTGACGACGACGGCAAGACGGTTCTCGGTGAGTTGCTGCCTGAAGACGTTGACGCCAGCAAAGACCTGGTAGACAAGCTGTTCAGCGAGATCGTGGGGGTATCCCTCGACCCAAAAGCTTTATCGACAGCGACGGAAACGTCACCGACCAGCGAGCCTACGACCGCGCTCTAGAAATCTACGAACAATACGAAGACGCGATTGTTCTTGAAGACTCCTCGAATATTAGCCGTACTGTCGCCGATGACATACGGCTCTTTCGATATATGGAGCGTTTTCATCTGACGTATGAGCAGGCGATGAATGAACCAATCGAAGTAATAAACCGCGCCTTCTTTATATGGTCGCTTGATGCCAAACGTGATAATTTAAAGTCAAGGAACACATAACTAAATACTGCATGGCATCTATAAATACAATCGGCATTCTGATCGCAGCAAAAGACGAAGCCTCTGCCGTTATTGCTAAGACTGCCGCTCAAACCAAAGCTGCCACTGGTGAGGTCAATGCACTCGGTGCCGAATCGAGCAAAACCGGCGGTCTACTCAGCGGCGGTTTGATTCCGAGCCTTCTCGCTTTCGGCGGTGTCATCGCGGTCTTCTCAGAGGCAGCGCATAAAGCCGGGGACTTCCAGGCGCAGCTCACCAAGCTTGTCACCAGTGCTGGCGAGAGCGCGAACAACCTAGCCCTGGTCAACAGCGGCATTAAGAGCCTCGCCCTCCAGACTGGAGATAGCGTCACTGAGCTTGCCGACGCCATGTACAAGGTTGAATCAGGCGGACAACACGGCGCTGCTGGACTGATCGTGCTCAAAGCCGCTGCCCAGGGTGCCAAGGCTGAAGGTTCAGACCTAACCACGACGGCTGATGCACTCACCAGCGTCCTGGTGGATTACCACCTCAAGGCAGAGGATGCCGCGACAGTTACGTCCAAACTCGTAGCTGCGACCGCAGCCGGCAAAATGAGCTTCCAGGACTTAGCTGCCGCCATGCCGGCCATCCTGCCAGTCGCTTCTGCCGCCCACGTATCGCTCAACGACATTCTCGGCGACATGGCCTCCATGACCGTTCACGGTATGAGCGCCCAGCAAGCAGCTGAGAACCTGACTGATGTTATCCGCCACATGCAGGCACCAACAGCCTTGCAGGGTAAAGAGCTGGCTCTACTCGGCCTGACGACGACGCAGCTCGCCGACGATATGAAGACCCACGGCTTGTCGGGGACGCTCCAGGAGATCTCAACCAGAATTCAAAACCTGATGCCTCCGGGATCAGACAAAGTGATCTTGGACCTGAAGACTGCGCTGAACGGATTATCGCCTGCCGTCAAGGAACTCGGCATGCACCTGTTTGACGGCACGATGAGCGCCAAAGACTACGGCAAGGCTGCCCTGGCGCTTGATCCAATCAGTGCCAAACAAGCAGCATCATTCGCCACCCTCGCTGGCTCTATGCACCGCATTGGTGACCAGCAAATGACCGGCGCAAGTGTCATGCAGAACTACGGTCAGGCGCTGAGCAAAGCCACGGGTGATGCCACTGGACTCAAGGTGGCCCTCATGCTCGCTGGTGAGAACTACGGCGTTACCACCGATGCGATTAAGTCGATCAGCGGCGCGACGGCTGAAGCCGGAAACAATGTCAAAGGCTGGGCCGAGATTCAAAGCAACTTCAATACCAAGTGGAGCCAATTCCACCAGTTAATTAGCGTCGGTCTGCTGACTCTCGGACAAAAGCTGTTACCAGTTCTTACCACGGTAGTGGGATCGATCGTTGATTTCGGCATGAAAATCGAAGCGTCAAAACAAAAGGTCATCGACATGGCCAAGCAAGTGTCGGCGTTTCTAACACCATCGTTTGAAAATCTCGGAAAGGTCATCGCGACGCAGGTCGCGCCAACCTTAGAACGACTATGGGCGGAAGTTCTCGTTCCGCTCATTAAGATATTTGGCGGTCTGTTCGTTATAGCCGTTAGGGCAGCTGTCGATGTCTTGGCGGCTCTTCTCACTGTCGTCACCCCCGTAATCAACTTCCTTATTACAAACAAAGATTTCTTGATTCCGATTATCGGGGGCTTCGTCGCGCTAAGAGCTGCCATGATGCTCCAAGAAGCCTTCAGTGTCCTGCAAACAGGATTCATGATCCTTTCGAGTAACAGCATCCCTGCATTAATTGCTCAAGTCACCGGTCTGGATGCGCTTATTGCGGCTCCTATAGCTATGCCAGCCATCGCCGTGGGAGCTGCTCTGGCCGCCATTGCCTTGGTCTACAACGCAGCCATGCAAGCCAGAGATGCCGTCAACGCTGCTTCAGATGCAAAATCACAACTCGCCTCTGAGGACAGCAAACTCGTTAGCCACTTTGTTGCCGTCTATAAAGACCCAAACAGCGATGCCAACGCCAAAGCGCTAGCTAAGAAATTCCTGCACAACGATGGGGTTGGCGGCTATGCCCTCGGCACCAACTTCGCCCCTGGCGGCCTCACGATGGTCGGCGAGAACGGTCCGGAGCTGGTCAACCTGCCTACGGGCTCAAAGGTTCACACCGCGAGGGAAACCCAGCAAGCGATGGGCCAAGGGGGTGGTCCAAATCTAACAATCACCGGCGGCCTGCACATCCACAACAACATGGATGAGCGGAGGTTCTTGGCTAACCTCGGGTGGAAGTTGTCGCTGCGATGATCGTTTCACTCAACGGCTACGTCTTGAATGATCCGACCAACCCAAACAGTCTCTACTTAGATGAACCTATCGACGGGCTCGGTCTCCCACCTGTCCGCACCTCAAGTGGCAACTACAGCGGCCGTGACGGCGGCTACGTTGGCTCCCAGTTCTATGGGATGCGTCTCATAACGCTGACTGGCTTCTTCTTCTCGAGCAGTCCTGCCGCTCTTGAAACGAGCCGTCGAGCCCTTGCCGCGGCTATTGCCACATCGAGCGTAACGCTCAACATCACAACCAACGGGGGCAACCAGTACCTCATTAACTGCAACATCGACTCGCTGGATATGCCGATCCTGCGCGCTATCAATAAGGCGCCGTTCAAGATCACCCTTATCGCGACCGATCCGATCATCTATGACAACTCATCCAGCGGCTCTATGAGCGTCACAGTCACCCCAGCGAGGGGCGGCGGCATCACTTGGCCGATCACGTGGCCGATTACGTGGGCTGCTGGATCTCAACCAACGACGGTCAACAACACCGGTAATGCAACCATCTATCCGACGATCACGCTGACCGACAAGATGACCAACCCAACGATCACCAACCAGACGACCGGCCAGTTCTTCACCCTGACAGGCCTCACAACGACTGCCGGTGACGTCCTCAAGATCGACATGAAGAACCGCACGGTTCTCCTCAACGGCGGCTCAGTCTTGCCGTTCATGACCAGCACAAGTTCCTGGTGGCCGCTGCTTCCTGGCAATAACAGCATCAACCTGACCACTAATGACGGCACGGATACGACCGTGGCGACCGTTTCCTGGCGAAGCGGTTACAGGGGCATCTAAATGGATTTCGGCGGCTCCCGGCTGTACGAGATCGAACTCTGGAGCGCGGGAGGTTCGCGCATTGCTGACATATCCGCGCTCTGTTTCAACCGCTCATACTCGATGCAACGAAACGAAGCGGAGACACTGACCTTCAGCCTCAACCTGTTTGCCTTTGAAAACTACTGCCTGAACAACCTAGGCGGCGCAGATCCGCACACGCTCATTGCTCCCTATGTCACCGACGTCAAAGTAAAACGAGCCGGTCAGTACCTTTTCGGCGCGCAGGTGGTGGACATTAGCTTCGACCTGGCCACAGACATGTCTCGGGCTGGAGAAGGCGGTGGGGGAGCTCAGGCGACGTCACAGGACTATAAGGTGACGGTTACCTGCACCGGCTACCTCAACTTGTTCAAAGACCGCTATGTTTCCAAGGTCTACACGGCGACTGAAGCAACCTCAATCGCGACGGACCTACTGACGACTACCCAAGCGCAGACCAACGGCAGCGTCGGGGTCACTAACGCGGTCAGCCAGTACATCACGGGGGTCAACCGCGACCGCACCTACCAACGCGACAACGTAAAGCTCAAGATCCAAGAGCTGACCACGCTGATTGACGGCAACTTCGACTTCGCCTTTACATGGGACAAGAAATTCCAGACGTACAGCAAGATCGGTGCACGGCGGACGGATCTAAAGTTCATCTACGGGGGACCGCTCTCAAACGTGGCCGGCTTCCAGCTTTCGCGCAGCGGAATCAACCTTTTCAACAAGATCTACGGCATAGGTTCCGGCTACGGAACCGACCAGTTGCTTAGCACTCAAGCGGACGCCACAAGCCAGCTGAACTACTACATTCGCGAGCAGATCCTGCAGTTCAACTCGGTGGTCATCCAAGCGACGCTTGACCAGAACACGACGACTGCGGTCTCGCTTGCCAAGGACATCCTTGAGCTGCCGAAGATCACCATCACGGGCAAGGAACTGAACGCCAGCTTCCTTAGCGTCGGTGACCGCATCCCGCTCCAGGTCAACAGTCACACGTGGCTTTCCAACATCAACGGCCTGTACCGAATCGAGCAGATGGACGTGACGATCGATGAAAACGACTTCGAGAGCGCCATCACCCTGACCTTTGATAACTACGGAGTCAACCAGAGTGAATAGTCGGCTTGACCAAGACCAGGACAACGCCGCGCTCACTGAGATCAAGAACCTTCAGAGCGATTTTGCTGAATTGAAGTCGAGACAGAGCATCGGGCGGGCACTGGTGAAGCGGACATACGTCGTCCAGACTGCAAATGCCTTTGACCTAAGCGCCTACAGCATTCCAGCCAACACCTTGCACTCGTTCGTCATAACGGTTACCGGCGATGGGTCGCAGCCCCAGCCTTATGGCATCCAGTACAGCCAGGTCTATAACGGCGGGACGGACGCCGGCCATCGGCTATCGGACTACCAGCAGCTTGACGCAACAGGCACCTATTACTCCTGGCTACCATCGCCGCCGTCGCCACTAGCTGGGCCGAACAAGATGAGCTGGACGATTGCGGTGCAAGCCGGGTCTTCGAGTGCCTCTGTCTACATCAAGATTCGAACGATGATGACGTGTAAAGGGGTAAGCCTAAGCCTGAGCTACTAGGGAACCTATGACTAGCCGTATCAACCAACAAACTGAAAACACTTTCATCGCTCAGGTCAATGAGCTTGATGCTGGTATCCGGGAACTGAAGACCGGCGTCCAGTTCACCGAAGCAAAACTGTATGAGTACTCCAGCGGCAACGCCTATGACCTGACCGGCTCGCTTGGTGCATCGGCGGGCAGCAACCAGGTTCTCGCCCTACTACTAGTGACGGCGACATCGGTGGACGCCTCCAGCTTCCTATCGGCCTTTACCCCGGAGCTGTGGATACCCAATACGAGTACCTCGTACCATGACACCCTGGTGAGCAATTACCAGATCACCTACAACAAGATCATTACCGACGACATCACTAAAACTCAGTACTGGTATCAGATCAGTGCGCGGAATGCCGTCAGCGCCAGCATATTTTACTTTAAGGCTCACATTTACGCGACGGTCCCGGTCAGCGTTGCCTACGCGAGGCTGATATGAACCACCTAGAGCGCCAACCCCACAATGGCGTTGAGGAGAAGCTGGCCTACCTGCGCACCACATTGAACGATATGCGTCAGGATCAAACCTTTGGCGCCAGTGACGTGCGCACGTACGTGATCTACAACCAAACATCGAACATCGATATCACGTTGACCAGTCTTACCACCACAACGCCGCAGTGTATCGAGATAACCCTGACTCCCAATACGCTGGCCAGCAATCCCGTCATCGCCTACGATTTCTCCTTCAACCTATTCGGCCCATCCGGTGCGGTCACGAGCTATCGATTTGATCCATTGCCGCCAGTCGGCGGTGTGCAAAAGTTTCGTCTGTACCTTATAGCTGTCGGCTCAACAACGTCTTCGCTTGGCGTCGGCGTTTCGTTTTGGACAATCTCACCGGCTACGTACACCGTGGCACAGGTCACGCCGTAAATAGGGTAGGCAAAAGACGGTCATTGTTTTACATTAAGGACAGAAACATAAATAGAGAACATTACCTTGTCGAAACTCGTAGCAAATTACACCGCCAATGGCAGCAGTACCTCGGATGAATACGGAACTTTCGTAACTTTTAACCGCTTCTTTCAAGGCGACGTAATTGAAGGCTTCGCGGTAGTTGCCAACTCGTCGCCAAACATGACTGTCTATGTGCAGCCTGGCAGTGGCCGAATCACCACGGGCACGTATCCAAGCTCTTACGGCTACCTCATCAGCCACGACACGGGTAGCCAGGGCGAGGCAGTCACCATCGCGACAGCCGCTGCCTCAGCTCGTATCGACTATGTCCTTGCTTACATCGATAAGGCGGTGGCGGGCTCTACCTCTGGTGCCAACGTCAACAACACCAACAACGTCCTGAAGTTCGCATCGGTTGCCGGTACTCCTTCAGGCTCGCCAGTTGTCCCGACGCTTAGCCAGATTCAGACAGCCATTGGGGCCGCCAACCCGTACATCATCCTGGCGCAAGTTGCTGTGGGCGCAAGCGTCAGCACGATCACCAATCCAAACATCACTGACAAGCGCGTCTTTGCTGCTTCTCGAAATGCACTCGCGCTTGGAGCTGCAAGCTACGTAGACAACGGCCTGGTGTGGTCATCCGTATCGGGACTCAACGGCACAATGACTGCGGGACTTGCTTACGTCAACATCAGCGGCGTCATGTTGGCGGTCAACCTTGCCGCTATCGCAAGCCGAGCATTCACCGCGAGCAAAGACACCTATGTCGCAGTGGATGTTTACGGCAACGTGACCTACAACGAGGTAGCTAACGGGGCCGCACAGCCAGCTTTGCCTGTCAACGCAGTATGGCTCTCACAGGTAATTACAAGTGGTAGCGCCATCACAAGCGTTCGCAATGGCATCGCCGCGTCATGGATAAATTACGCCCCAACGTGGACATCGACAGGAACGTGGCCAACCTTAGGGAATGGAACCATCAAGGGAAGATACATCCAGGTCGGAAAGACGATTACGGCTACAGTCACCATCACGACAGGTTCAACCACGACGTATGGCAGTGGTGAGTATACATTTTTGCTGCCAGTAGTGACAGCAACGCAGAGCGTTATGTATATAGGCTCGGCATGGGGTTTTAGGTCCGGCGTGAGCTATCTAGGTGGTTCTGCAAAAGCTAATGCTGGGGCTTCCGTCTGCCAGATATACAACTCGGCCGCTTCCGGTGCCTCATGGGGTCCAACCAACCCTGTCACATGGGCGTCCGGAGACAATATTTGCTTCACGATAACCTACGAGGCTGCTTAGCAATGGATAGCACGCAGCACAACCAGGTAGACAAAAACGACATCAAGATCGCTTTGCTTGAGAACAACGCCGTCATCTTTGAACGCATGGATAAGGCGATTCATGAGAACGGCGCGAGTATCACCAAGGCTGTTGAGAAGAAAACCGACAGTTTCATCACCGAGATCACCAACCTCGCCAAAGTGCAGGGTGAACACTCAATCGAGATCGCCGCCCTCAACTCGCGGTACGACAAGATCTGGTCGAAGGTGGCCACCGCGTTAGCCATATCAAATGTAATCGTCGGCGGCATTGTCTACCTTGTTGTAGGCGGCCACGTAGGCAAGTAGCGGCATGGCAAAGACTCTGGACCAGTTCTACAACGACACCATAGGCAAGGCGTGGCCCAACTACCAGGGTGGCTACCAAGGCGAGTGCGTTAGTTTGGTTTCGCAGTATTTGGCCCAGTGTTTCGATATGCAACCAGGCGCCTGGGGCAACGCGGTGGATTACTGGACGAACCCGAACCCAGCAATTCCTGTGGCATTTGACCGCTTACCGGCCGGGACTACGGCACAAGATGGCGACATTCTTGTTTGGGGTGATGACGTCGGCAACTGGACTGGCCCATATGGTCACATCGCTATCTGGTACCACGGCAAGATTTATGACCAGAATTTTGCTGGTAGGCGGACAGCTGGACTCGATGCCTTCTTTTCGCAAGGCTACCTTGGCAAGTGGCGACCAAAGATCAAAACGATAGCAACCCAACCATCACAAGGAGGTGATACAGACATGATTACAAACGCAGGACTAAACGCTATCTACTGGGCTTATCTCGGTCGAGAACCTGACCAGGGGGCCATTGACCACTACGTAGGTCACTACACGGTCGACTTCGTTGCCGACGACATCCTGGCTTCCGAAGAACGCCAGCAATATATGGCTGGCCGTGTGACAGTGGCTCAACAGCAAGCCCAGACAGCAGCCGACTTGGCAGCGGCTAAGACTCAACTCGCGACTGAACAGTCTAAGAGCGTCGGGCTGGTCAAGAACGTCGCTGACCTCACGGCTCAACTTTCCGCCGCTAATGAAGACGTCAAGCAGGCTGAAAGCATTGCTAGCGATGACGCGGGAAAGATCCACGACCTCACTGTCAAACTCGACGCTGCCAACAAAGCTGTTGCAGCAGCAAACGCCACCATTCAGCAACTTGAAGCGGCTGACAAGCCAGTACCGACAAAACCAACCGGAACGGTCGTACCTCCTACATCACAAGCAACGAATCCTCCTTTAACTCCACCAAAAACATCAACATGGCTCACAACAGTTGTGGATTGGCTTGTCAGCGCACTTAGAAGGAACGGGTGATGGTTGACGATGAACGCATATTGGAACTCGCGCGTTTCACCCCGGAAGGCAAGCTAACGCCTGGCTTTGGTAGCCACTACGTATTCCTTGTCGGTCGGGACGATGTACACGGCATTTTGCGGCATCTGATCCAACGCGAGCAGTTTGAATTCGACTTCAACCAGTACGGGTACGCAGACGATGAGATCAACGCCGACATCATGAAGCTCGTCCAAAACCCAGAGGTTGTGGTGCAGGGGACACTTGACCGCTCTCAGGCTGGCGGTGTCCACGAACGCAATCTTCTCGCCATGGATGAAGCTCGAGATCCAGAGGGATTTAGCAATTCGATTGCAATTGGCCAGTCGGCAACACACCAGATAAGTCACACAAAGGCCGGGGTGCTGGTTGGCCAGGGTATTGCCTTTGAGGGCTCGACCAACTGGAGCGTGTCGGGGGAAGGGGCTGGCATCAGCCTGAAGCTCGGCGCACAGCCAAAGGGCTGGAAAGCGCAGAACAACACCTTGGTGGTCACAACAAACCCTGTCGTCATCGGGCGTCTGCGTACGCAGCTAGCGATTGAGCATCGCATCGCCCTGGCGCAGGAACAACAACGTAAAGCAAAGGAGCAACTATGAAAAACACAATCAAATCATTCTGGACAGACGTACCGTTCTGGGTCGGCGTCATCCTAGTCATCACGAACGCGTTGGTTGACTCGGGCTACATATCACTGCCAGACACCACAGCCACGTTCATCAATGCCATCCTCGCCGCGTTTGGACTTGGCGTCTTGCACATCCGCCAGCAACGCAGCCTGAAATAGTGGCTAATTGGCTGCTATCATCGTTTCTCAGCGTTCGTACATGAAAACCTGATACAACAGTCGTCCAAAAAATGAAGCCACCTAGAAGCGCGCTAGGTGGCTTTTGAATTGAGTGACTGTTCTGTACTGTTGTCATATGGCAAAGCAGACGTATACCCGCGTTATTGATGATCTCACCAACGAAGTCCTTGAAGAAGGCCAGGGTGAAACGCTCACTTTCGGTTTCCAAGGTAAGTCCTACAGCATCGACCTTGGGCAGAAGAACGCTGATGAGTTCCGCAAGCTGATGCAGAAGTACACATCCGTTGCTACCCAAGAAGT
This sequence comes from Arthrobacter sp. Hiyo1, assembly GCF_001263615.2. NCBI lineage: Bacteria > Bacillati > Actinomycetota > Actinomycetes > Micrococcales > Micrococcaceae > Arthrobacter > Arthrobacter sp. Hiyo1. The sequence goes on from NZ_DF952468.1 coordinate 979,334, forward strand.
CTCGCGTCTTCCGCGCGCTGCTTCTTCCTCCGCTAAGAGCGACAAACAAGAACTCAAAAAGATCAGGGAGTGGGCTGCTTCGCAGGGAATTGAAGTGAACGCCCGTGGACGTATCGCAAAGTCCGTTGAGGATGCTTACCACGAATCGGTCGGTTAGAGGTCCATTCCACAAAAAGGTCCCCACCATTGCCGGTGGGGACCTTTTTGTTGGCTTTTCGTTACAACTTCCAGCTACCTAGCGTTGGCCGCTCCTCGTCAGCGGACTTAGATGGACTACGCCGCGCTGCGATGTCAGCTTCAACCTGTTCAATCGGTTTGCCATACTTGAGCGCTGACAGCTCGATAGCCTTAGCCGCGTTCCCCATCGGTTCAAGTGGGGGAGCTGCGGTTAGTGAGACGGGTTCACCAGCCCCGGCCTTATTCCTGATCTTGGCGTACGCATCGAACTGACGGATGTTGATGAAATCATCTGGTGTGATGTGATGGCCAAACTCGTTGCCCCAGATCTTCGCCTCCTGGGAACTGGTGGCAAATATGATCTTCGTGCCCACGTTGTTGATGATGGCTGACTTAGTCTCAGCGCTCACTTTGGAACCGTCGAGGTACTGTGTCGCCAGTGTCAGGCCGAACAGATGCTTACGGCCACGAGCCATGATAGCACCAAGATTGACCGATGATTTGGTCATCTGCTGCACCTCATCTAGGTAGACGAAGTTATCTCTAGCCGGCTTCAGCGACTGAGCAGTTGTCCACAGAGCCTCGAACAGGAGTGTCCCCAATAGCGCGGAGGTCTCCTCAGGTAGCCCTGCAAGGTTAATGAGCAAGATCTTGTTCTGTTTCAGGACGTCCTGCATTTGGAAGGCAGATTCGGTCTGTCCCAGGATGTTGTGAATCTCAGGACGGTTATTGAACTGCCAGAGGCGGTCATACAGCGGCTGCGACTTGGTGCGCTTCTCTTCATCCTTGAGTGCGAGCCATTCCTCTAGGAACTGGCGGATACGCGGGTCCTTGACTGATTTGACGACGTCTCTGGCCCAGACTTTCTCGGTGTCGCTGTTCGGACGGATCAACGTCATCAGATCCATGATGGTGCAGTTGCCGTGATCGATCAGCGCGTACAGCCCATGGTGGATAAGTTCACGCGTCCAGACACCCTTGCTATCAGGGTAGAGCTGTTGGATCAGGCCCGATATTTGGTCAACCACCATGTGTGCATGGCCCTGGTCAAGGACGTTGAAGCCAACTGGTCGGTCAAGCGACTTATTGACGTCCATGATGATGGTGTCACCTAGCCGATCGTAAGGAATGTAGCCAAGCGACCGGTTGAACAGTGTCTCGTCAGATTCGCTGTTGCTCGCGTCGATGACAATGACGCCATATCCGTTAGCCATATCTTGCGCTACCCCGTTGGCCATCATGGTTGACTTACCTGAACCAGTAGACCCAGAGATATAGCTGTGATAGGGCGCGTACTTATAGCTAAGGGCAATGTCTCGCGGATGGCCAGGGTAGTTGCTTATACCTAAATGCCGACCAGTGCGGGCTACCTCCTCGGTGGCATAAAGATGGCGACTTGATGCGCGGGGGAGACCAGGTATGAACGGATTGCCGATGGGGAAGCCGGCCAACGCTGCCAGCTCCGAGACATTGAACTGGCACGGGAAGAGCCAGGGTGTAACAGCATGGTTGAGACTCTCACCAACTGTCGCCGAAGACCCGCCTAGAACTTTTAGATAAGCCGAGCCCCCGTTGCTCGACTTCAGAACATCGACAATGCCACGGACTAGAAACTGAGCCCTTGCCTCTGTCCCTGCTGTCGCGGCCACGCGTCCAGAGACGAGGAAGTTTGGCTCTTCCAGTTTCTTTTGGCGGTCCTTGATGTCGTCAGGGTTCTCTTGGCGTCCTAGCAGTGTGCCCATAATGCTGAACTCACTACTGCCGGCTGTCGGCGTGATGATCCACTGCAAGACGGCTGATTCACCATCGGTAAGAGCGTGAGCCGCGGCAGTCAGGATTCCTGTGGATAAGTCGGTAGCATCACCCACCTTAAGCTGATGACTTGATCGTGCCATTCCAATCTCGACTGCGTTCTTCCATACCGGGCGCAGCCGCTCTTTGTCCGGCTCGACGATGAGACCAGGGATCTGGTGACGCATGTGGCTCGTAACCTGGTCGGCTATCTGCCAGGGGAGGAGTACGCGGTGCTTGATACCAGTAGAGGTTGCCCATGTTTCAAAGACGATGGTCTTCACGCCAAAGATGCGCTCGATGCCGGAATGGATGCTACTGCTTAATACGCGCAGCATCGCCAGCACGCGTTCTTCGGACAAGTCGCTAGGGAAAGTGATGAGGAAAGATTTGCGTTCCTGATCAAGCTCACTTTGTTTTTTGAGTCTCATATCTATTACTCCCAATGCTAACGATGGAGGTAGAAGGGAAAATAGAAAGAGCCACATCATGCCACTTTTTACTGTGGCACAATGTGGCTCTTTCGACCAGCTACCGCGAACGTCCAGCGAGCTTCTTCAGCGCGATGATGATGAGGAAGAGGACGAAGGCGACCGAAGCGTACGGAAGAATGATGAGCCAGATGCCTTCCAGTACCTGGCCAACTCCGTCGCTGAACTTGGTTTCGACGTCAACGGCTGATGCTGTCGGGACAAGGAAGGCTAGTGCCCCTAGGGCCCGGTTGCGACCGTTGTCGTAGCCGTCCTTGAACAGCTTTCCGAAACCTCGCAGTGGCGCATTTGCATTGTGCCAGTTTCGGTTCACCGCCTTGGTCGCCTTCGGATCGCGAGTGACGGCTATTGCCGCCCAGATGATGATGACTGTGAAAACAATCAGCAACACCGCGGTGATAGCGAAGGCGCCGACTATCTCACCCGTTGACATTTGGTCTTGCATGGACGCTTCTACTGCTCGGTTGATGTTCATTTGGAGGCTCCCTCAGTGTTGGATTGGTTGATTTTTCTTACGCGGACGTTTCTGCTTGTTCTGCTTCGCGCGCCTTGAGGAACTCAGCGAACTGAGCCTGAAGTTCTTGTTTCTTGGCCCTATTTACCGACCAGCGGGCGGTCAGCTTGGCGAACTGGTTGCACAGAGTGAAGAGACCTCCGGCTGAAGCGATGACGAGCGCCGTGTTGGCGAGGAAGAGCGTGACGTAGTAATCCATGACTGCTCCTTGGGTTGGTTCTCACTGTTTAGTTGTCAAGCTGCGGTTCCTTGATCCGGGGGTTCCACCTGGACATGGACATGACGGTAGCATGGCGACTGCATGTAAAACAAGGATGCCATGTCGGAAGGGTGGCATCAGCATGTCGATTCGTGTAGCTTGGCTGTATGACAACAACCGATGAGCTGAGCAGCGAAGAAAAGGTGGGACTACTGCGTAGTCTCTGCCAGGGGTACGGCATGGACAAGGAGGTCTTTGTAGAGAAGGAGGCTGAGCTTCACGCCCTAGTAGACGCCGATGCCAAACAGATTCGACGCATGTTTGAGCGAGCGGCAGAAGCCATGACTCGCGGGAAGTACAAGGATGCATTCCTGAATGCGCTATGGGCGCGGGACCACAAGAATCTGACCGACCGTCGAACGGAGTTCCTCGCCAAGGCGGGGGATATTACCTACCGCACTCTGGTTCGCCATGAGCAGGAGGGTGCGGAGGTGTTCCTGAAGTTCCTGGAAGCAGAGGCAAGGTCCAGTTCAAGCCCCTACCGGATTGATGAAGACGAAGATGACGTAAATGTCGATCTTCAGGCGCTTCGAATCCGGGTAGCCAAACTTGAGGCGATTATGTCCACAATGCACAAGGTGTTGACCGACGCAAACTCATTGCTGTATCACGTGGCGATCGACAATGTGGATCAAGACGCCGTCAAAAGATTCCTTAAAGTCACTTCTGATTATAACGCCGGTGCCGATCGAAATGGAGACACCATGATTGATCATATATACGGTATGCCGGGCTATGAAAATCTCGACTTTAGTTGGGAGCGGGCCAAAGAGTTGAAAAAAGAGAAAGCCAGCTCGGACCAGAGTGATGAGTAGTTAGACCTTCCAGCTGATTTCAATTCTGCTCGGTTCGAAGCGCCACTGTTTGTAGCGGGCTTTATTGTCCCCGGGTTGCTTCGGGAAGATCAACACCTTGTCGATCAGCGTATCCACGAGCTGTCGCCGCCATGGAAGGTCGGCCTTATCCCAGGCTTCACGAACGCTTTGGCCGGCAGGAATGAGTCCGATCGTGTTGCAACTCGACTGTTTGTCCAGCTCGCGCCCAAGGGCATCTAGCCGCGCCGAGGCTGCGACTTTGGCAGTCTTGTACTCGTCGAAGGTCATGCCGCCGGTTGAATAGAGGTTCAAGATTTCTTGGAGTCGCAGTGATTGGGCTTCGTGGTCACGCATCAGCGCCTTGAGTTCGCCTGTGTCGCTCTTACTATTCGCCAGCATCTCGGCAAGATCGGGTGTGTCTAGGCGGTACATAATGCAGTCGATGACCAGATCTTCAACTGGGTCTTTCTTGCGCTTCACTTTTCCACAGCCAGTCTCCTCACCGCGGGGATTCTTCCTGCGACAGCTGAATGCGGGGGAGTAGCTGCCATCGCGCTGCTGAGCATTGATGATCGTCATCTTGTTGCCGCACAGACCACAGAAGATGAAGCCGGTGAGCAGGTGTTTGCGAGCGTGAGTCCGCTTGCCATAAATGGCCTGGCCTCTCTTGATGGCTACTTGCAGGTCCTCCCAAGTTTCCATGTCGATTAGCGGTGGCCACTGAGCTGGGTACTCATCACGGTTGTGCGTACGGATTGAGATGTTGCGCTTTCGATTGGCGATGTTATGGACGTTGATCGCATTCCATGTGTTGCCCTTGGCGGTAGGGATATCGCGCGCGTTGAAGTCCATGGCGATACGGTTCCAGGAGTCGCCAGAGGTGAACCTCTTGATAGCTTCCCGGACCACCGCAGCTTCATCCTCGATGATGACCATCCCGTTTTGCTCGTAACCGTAAGCACGGTTTCCACCTGAAGGCAGCCCGGATTTTGCTGCTTGCAACTTGGCGGCCTTCACTCGGTCAGTGGAGGTCTCGACTTCGTAAGATGCCCAAGCAGCGAGGGTCTTGGCGACGGCTCGGCCCGATGGCGTGGTCAGATCAAGTTGGCCGGCTTTGACGGTGTAGGTGGCCACGTTCAGCGGTTGGCAGACGTCGATGTAGTTCTCGAGGTCAATCGTCCGGCGTAGGAGCCGATCTTGGTGCCACGCGGCAACGGCGTTTATCTCACCGGCCTTGATCGACTGGAGCAGTGCTTCATAGCCGGGGCGATGCTTGCCTGAGAAAGCCGAGATGTCGTTATCGGAAAAGCTGGCAGCGACGGTTCCGCCGAGCTGTTGGACCAGGCTCTCGCAGTCTTCTTGCTGGCGCTCTACACCTAAGCCAGCGCCGACACGGTCGCGGCTGATCCTGGCATAGATGGCGAATCGAAGGTCTTGCATATATTCAGTTCCGGGCATGATTATGAGCCAATCGTGGGGTGCCGTCAATAGTCTTGACGAGGCGCCCGAGTATGAACGCCGGGTCCTGGACGCCTTGCGGCAACCTCTGGAAAGCGGAGAGCTCGTCATCCATCGCTCGGCCGGAACCGCCGCATATCCGGCACGCTTCCAACTGGTCCTCGCGGCGAATCCCTGCCCTTGCGGGAAAGCGACCGGCAAGGGAGTCGACTGCACCTGCACTCCGGTGATGCGGCGCCGCTACTTCGGGCGCATGTCCGGGCCGCTGCTGGACAGGGTGGACATCCAGCTCCAGGTGGAACGTGTATCCCTGGCGGACTTCGGGCAATCCGGCGTGGAGGAAGACACCGCCACCGTCGCATCGAGGGTCCAAGCCGCACGTTCACGGCAGCGTCAACGCCTGGGGAGTCTCGGGATGGAAACCAATTCGCAGGTTCCCGGGCGTGTACTGCGCGGCGAACTGCGCCTCCCTTCCGCGACCACGAAGATTCTGGATACCTCCTTGGAGCGCGGAATCCTCACGGCGAGAGGCTACGACCGCGTTCTGCGTCTCGCCTGGACCCTCGCGGACCTAGGCCACAGGGACCAACCCCACAGCGACGACATCGGGCAGGCCCTTGGCTTGCGGCAGGCGGTCGCGGCCGCATGAAAGGACACTCCATGACTGAACACGGCCAGCAGCTCACCACGGACGCTCCGGAGCGAAAAGGGGAACGCCTGGCCCGGCAG
>NZ_DF952468.1:985724-986398 GCF_001263615.2 Arthrobacter sp. Hiyo1
CACGCACACCGCGGGGCCTTGGCCGGGGGCACCGGCGACATGCGACTATCGCTGTGATGGCAGGGGGAGTGGACCGATACTATCCGTCCGGAAACGAGGATCTGCTGCGTGCCGTGGCAAACCAAGGGGCGGTCATCGCGGAGGTTCCTCCGGGCTCGGCGCCCACCCGTTACCGCTTCCTTCAGCGAAACAGGATTATCGCCGCCTTGGCGGCCGTGACAGTGGTGGTGGAAGCGCGATGGCGTTCGGGCGCCCTGAATACGGCCCATCATGCTGAATCAATTGGCAGGGCGGTCGCCGCGGTCCCGGGGTCCATCCACAGCGCCAACTCCGCAGGCTGCCATCGGCTCCTCAGGGATGGCGGGGCTGTCTGCGTCACGGATGTCGGCGAAATCGCGGAACTGGCGGGATCGAGCGGTGAGTCTCTTGTCGAGGACAAGGAAACCGCTGCCTCGGACCACGATGGACTCACGCTTGAGGACCTGATCTTGCTCGATGCCCTGCCGGTCCGTTCGACGAGCTCCGTGGAGAAGCTCGCGGTTGTGGCAGGACTCAGCCCCGAGTCCGTCAGGGCGGGTCTTGGACGCCTAGGCCTGTTGGGGTTGGCGGTATCAGTGAGCGGCGCGTGGAAGAGGTCCGGGAAGAGATATTGAGGGGGAGTGCGGTGCGGCCTG
>NZ_DF952468.1:989117-991057 GCF_001263615.2 Arthrobacter sp. Hiyo1
CGCGGTCATATGGCCGCGATGCGTGCTCCGGATCGTCATTGCGGCGGGAAAGGGCCTGCATCGAGGAAAACGCGGCGAGCGGCATCGGTGGATGGCAGCTTCGGCGCCACCGCACACGACGACGTCGGCTTTGCCCGAGCGGATGAGGTCGAGGCCGAGGTGCATCGCCTCGGTGCCGGAAGCGCAAGCAGAAACGGGGGTGTGCGCACCGCGCGGGCACCAAGGTCAAGGCTGACAGCGGCGGCGACGCCGTTCGGCATGAGCATGGGGACCGTCATGGGAAGAACCCGCCGGGGGCCTTTTTCCCTCAGCGTGTCCCAAGCGTCCAGGAGCGTCCAGACACCGCCGATGCCCGTGGCGAAAGCCACGGCAAGGCGGTCGTGGTCGATTTCGGTGATACCGGAATCTGCCCAGGCCTCGCGGGCGGCGATGACACCGAACTGCGTGGACGGGTCCATGCGCTTGGCTTCAACGCGGCTCAGAACTTCGAGGGCCGGCGTCGAGCACCGGGCGGCAAAGTGGACCGGAAGGTCATACTTGGCAACCCACTCGTCCTCGAGTGTGTGGGCACCGGAGACCCCTTTGAGCGCGTTCTTCCACATCGTGGGGACGTCGCCGCCGATGGGCGTTGTGGCGCCCAGACCGGTTATGACTACTTTGCGTGCCATGAGATCACTCTCTGTCGGATCAGCCAACCCACGTGCTGTTCTCACTGGGGAGGCAGGAAAAAACTCTGGGAGATATAGCAGCTGTGCCGGGCTTCGGATGCAACAGGGCGCACCCGAAGTCCGGCACAGTTGAGGCCAGGCTAGGCCTGTGCGTTCGAGATGAAGTTGACGGCGTCGCCGACGGTCTTGAGGTTCTTGACCTCTTCGTCCGGGATGCGCACGCCGAACTTCTCTTCAGCGTTGACGACGATGGTCATCATGGAGATGGAGTCGATGTCCAGGTCCTCGGTGAAGGACTTGTCCAGCTCCACGGCTTCGGTGGCGAGGCCGGTCTCTTCGTTCACGATTTCAGCCAGGCCGGCCAGGATTTCTTCGTTGCTAGCCATTGTTGGCTCCTTTTCTTGTTGTGCCGGCTATTGCCGGAAATGGGGGCAAACCGCGGTTACGGCTTGGGTTTCAAAGCACTATTCAATTGAAGGTAGGCGCGGTCCGAAATTACGGAAGAACGATTACCTGGGCGCCAAACACAAGACCGGCACCGAAGCCGATCTGCAAGGCAAGGCCACCGCTGAGTTCCGGGTTCTCCTTGAGGAGTCGGTGCGTGGCCAGCGGAATGGAGGCGGCAGAAGTGTTTCCCGCCTCAGCGATGTCCCGGGCGACCACCACGGTTTCGGGAAGTTTGAGCTTCTTGACCATCTCGTCGATGATCCGCATGTTGGCTTGGTGGGGGACAAACGCCGCCAGGTCCGAGGCTTCGATCCCTGCGGCATCGAGGGCTTGCTGGGCAACTTTCGCCATTTCCCAGACGGCCCAACGGAAGACCGTCTGGCCGTCCTGGCGGAGCGTCGGCCAGACATCCTGCGCTGCGGAAATAATGGCCTGATCGTCGGATTCGTCCGAATGGCGGGCTGTCTCGCCAAGGTGGCGGACTTCGTCGAGGGAATGCGTCATGCCGATCGCGTTCCATTTGCTGCCATCGGATCCCCAGACAGACGGGGCAATGCCGGGCGTATCGGACGGGCCAATGACAACCGCACCGGCGCCATCGCCCAGAAGGAAAGAGATGGTTCGCTCATGGTTGTCGATGACGTCGGAGAGCTTCTCGGCGCCGACCACCAGGACGTATTCAGCCGCGCCGGATCGGACCAAGGCATCGCCCTGGGCAATTCCGTAGCAGTAGCCTGCGCATGCCGCGGAGATGTCGAAAGCCGGTGCCGGGGTGGCGCCCAAACGGTCGGTGAGGGCGGCAGCCGCGGAAGGCGTGGCATACGG
>NZ_DF952468.1:991082-993930 GCF_001263615.2 Arthrobacter sp. Hiyo1
CACCGAGCTGGGAAGCCTCAATGCCGGCCTGCTTGAGCGCCTCGCGGGCAGCTCCTTCGGCCATGTCGATGACGCTGACATCGGCCGCGGCGCGGTGGCGGGTCACGATGCCCGTGCGCTGGCGGATCCATTCGTCCGAGGAATCGATCCACTGGCAGACGTCGTCGTTCGTGACGATGATGTCCGGGCGGTATGCCCCGATGCCGACAACGCGTGAGTATTCGTTCCTTGGTGCCTGCTTGAGTACGGGGGCGCTCATGCGTCTCCCTCCAATTCCGCGAAGAGTGCAAGTGCGGCGGACAGATCATCCGGCGTCTTGACGGCAACGGTTTTCACGCCCGGCATGCCGCGCTTGGCGAGGCCTGCAAGCGTGCCGGCCGGTGCCAGTTCGATGAGTCCGGTGACTCCGCGCTGGACCAGGTTCTCCATGCACAGGTCCCAACGCACCGGGCGCGAGACCTGGGCGATCAGGCTTTCGACGGCGGCGCCGCCGTCGGTGACTTCCTGGCCGTCGAAGTTCGAGAGCAGCGGAACCGTGGGAGCCTGCGGCTTGAGGGACGGCCGCAGTGCTTCAAGTGCGCTCACGGCCGGAGCCATGTGGGAAGTATGGAATGCTCCGGCGACCTTCAGCGGGATGACCCTGGCTTTGGCCGGCGGGTTGTCAGCCAGTGCCTGGAGCTGTTCGAACGTGCCTGCCGCAACGGTCTGGCCTGCGCCGTTGACATTTGCCGGCGTTGCGCCGGCGGCCTCAATAGCGGAAAGCACTTCGGCCGGATCGCCGCCGACGACGGCACTCATCCCGGTGGGGGTGACGGCGGCGGCAGCGGCCATGTTGTTGGCACGCTCGCGGACGAACGTCATGGCTTCTTCCTCGCTCAGGACACCCGCAAGCGCCGAGGCCGTGATCTCTCCGACCGAGTGGCCGGCAAGGACGATCGGAAGGGTACTGAGTTCGACGTCGAACAGCGATTTCGCTGCCACGAGCCCTGCGGCGACGATCAAGGGCTGCGCGACGGCGGTGTCCTTGATGGTTTCTTCATCGGAGGTGGTGCCGTGGGCCTTGAGGTCGATGCCTGCGATTTCGCTCAGGGAGGCCAAATGGCCTTCTACGGAAGGGAGCTCCAGCCAAGGGGCCAAAAATCCAGGGGTCTGGGAGCCCTGTCCAGGGCAGACGATTGCAAGCACGTAACCAGCTTTCCAAATTGCCGCGTGAACTACTGGTGTTTGCGTACACCAAGCTCACTGGGTCAGTTTGTAGGAAGTCTACAACGGTTCAACCCGCGGATCGGGTACCGTGACGCTCCGACGTCGCCTTTGGCTGGGCCGAAAGCCTGCCCACAACCAGTGCGGTTTGGAGCACGAAAGCCTCCCGCGGGAGGAGCGGGTCCCACCCTGTGACGTCGCAGACGCGCTTGAGACGATACCGCACGGTGTTCGCGTGGACGAACAGCTCGCGGGCAGTCGCTTCGAGGGAATGGCCGAGTTCCAGATAGGTGCCGAGGGTCTCTACAAGGCCGTTTGAAGCGGCCAGCAGCGGCCGGTAAATGTTCTTGATGAGGGAACGGCGGGCGGCGTCGTCGCCTGAGACGACCCGTTCCGGGAGGAGATCGTCCGCCGCTACAGGTCGCGGAGCCGAAGGCCAAGCCTTGGCAGCGGTGAGCCCTGCAAAGGCCGCCTGGGCGGAGCTGCTTGCCTCCAACAGGGAGCCGGCCTCGGGTCCGTAGACCACCGCGCCCGGGGCGAAAAGTTCGCTGAGTTTCAGATACGCGGTGTCGCGGTCTTGCACGCCACCCAGAATCAGGATGAGGCGGTCGCCTTGGATGCCTACCAGTGCGTCCTCAGCGTAGCGTCCGGCGGTCCGGCGCAACTCGCTCACATAGCTTGCGCTTGGTTCCGACGGCGAGTTTCCCACCATCACCGTGAATCGCTCCTGGGCCTTCCAGCCGAGGGCGGCGATACGGGAACGAAGGGCATCGGTATTCTCGCCCCGGAGGATGGCGTCCACAATCAGGGCTTCGAGCCTGGTGTCCCAGGAACCGCGGGACTCGGCGGCGCGCGCATAGACATCCGCGGCGGCGAATGCCACTTCCCGCGAATAGCGCAGGACTGCTTCGCGCAAAGACGGTTGGTCGGCTTCCGGCGCGATCACCGGGACCTGGTCCTCCACCACCTCGACGACGATCCGGATCAACTGGAGGGCCTTTTGCAGGCTGATGGAGCGGGTCAGCTCGGTGGGAGCATTCCCGAAGACGTCCGTCAGGATCCACGACGGCGAGCTCGGCCGCTCGTACCACGTCACGAAGGCCGCGATTCCGTTTTGGGCTACCAGGCCCAAGGCTGAACGTTCGTCGGAGCTCAGCCGGCTGTACCAGGGCAGCGATTTCTCAAGCTTGCGCATGGTGGTGGTGGACAGCTGCCCCACATTGGCGCGGAGCCGCTTGAGTGTCTCCGCCTTTTCCGGTGTTACCGTGCGCGCGGCCGCTTTGCGTTTCGCGGGGGTTTGAATCGGCTCTGCCATTCCTTGAGCATACGGCGCATCATCCACAAGCTCCATTTGTGCGAAGGCTACAACTGAGATTGGCGCGCGTCACGCGATGGCAGCGCCGTTTGCTGCTTTGTGGCGATTGTTGAAGCCGGGTGTTAAAGCCCGACGCGGCCCGCACCTTTCGGTGTGGACCGCCGTCGAGATGTTGCTTGGGTTCGTTGTGCTTCGCTGGAGGCTTAGCTTTCGCCGCCTGCCCCGCCGGTGGTGCCGGCGTTGACATCGAGGAGACTGTACTTCTCGATTGCCTGGGCCGCCGCCTGTGCGTCAACTTCGCCTCGGCGGGCGAGCAGTTGCAGGGTCTTC
>NZ_DF952468.1:997330-1000407 GCF_001263615.2 Arthrobacter sp. Hiyo1
GGCGCATTCATCGTCGCCTCAGGTCCGGCAGGGTAACTGCCCGTCATGAACGCGGCGTGTGCGACATATCGGTTACAACAGCCCGGTCATGTGCGCCGGGCAGGTTCTCTTGAGCTCAAGCTGCGCTATTCGCGGCGGGCGGTTGCCCTGCAGCCAAAGTCTTCAATGGCCACTGTAGCTTTGTACGAGCCGCGATGCGTAGCCGCGCGGTCGTGAAGGCGTTGTATGTCACACTCAAGCTGTTACATCGTAGGCACTTGCAGCCGTAGTCATGGCTGTAGCCCCGATCCTGGCCATGGCTTAAGCCGTGGCTGGGGCGCGGATAATGGTGGAACGCGGGACAATGGCTTGAAGCACACGCCCAAAGGGTGTTGGCTTGTAGTAATCGAAATCACTTCAAGAGGAGGAAACGTGAGCGAGGCCGACGCCGCCACATCGGTAAATGTGGCGGAAAGATTGGGTTTCAAAGATGGGGATCTAATTCAGGAACTCGGTTACGACGATGATGTCGATTTCGATTTGCGTGATGACATTGAGGAACTCACGGGTTCCGAGCTGCTTGACGAAGACGATCACGAGGTAGTGGATGCGGTCATTTTCTGGTGGCGCGATGGTGATGGAGACCTTGTCGACGCACTAGTTGATTCTTTGACCACCTTGGGTGAAGGCGGTGTTGTCTGGGTGCTGACCCCCAAGTCGGGTCGCGACAACTACGTCTCGCCCTCGGATATTCAGGACGCTGCTCCTACGGCCGGCTTGCACTGCACTACCTCCGCAGGCGTCTCCAAGGACTGGAGCGCAACACGGCTTGTAGCGCGCAAGAAGAACAAGTGACACACACGAAGTTGAACCCTTCCGGGCTGCGTCCGGGAGTTCCCGTTGTGGGCCAGGAAGCCCCGGACTTTGAGCTCGTGAACCAGTTCGGGGAGCCGGTCCGCTTGTCCGGGCTTCGCGGCCGGAACGTGGTGGTGGTGTTTTATCCCTTCGCCTTCTCTGGAATCTGCACCGGGGAGCTGTGCGAGATCCGCGACAATCTGGGTATTTTCCAACATGCGAACGCCACGGTCCTCGGGGTGTCGGTGGACAGCAAGTTCGCTTTGCGGGCTTATGCGGAAAAGGAAGGCTACGAGTTCGATCTCTTGGCCGACTTCTGGCCGCACGGGGAAGTAGCCGAGAAGTATGGCGTGTTTGATCCAGCTACCGGCATGTCGTTGAGGGGCACTTTCATCATCGATGCCGCGGGGATCATCCGTTACGTCGTCGTCAATCCGCGCGGGCAGGCACGCGACCTGGCGGAATACCGCGAGGCATTGTCCGCACTTGGCCAGGTCTAACGGCGATGAGCGCCCAACGGCCCGGCGTCGGAATGACTGGCTTCGCCATACTTCCGCCGGCCTCGACGGTTGAGTTGGATGCGGACGAGGTGGACGTTCTCCGCCGAGCCGCCGGGGTTCTCGGTGGCAAGCGGCTTGCTGTCTTGACCGGAGCCGGACTGAGCACGGACTCCGGAATCCCTGACTACCGCGGCCCTGGAGCCGCGCCGCGGAATCCCATGACCTACCAGGAATTCATCGGAAGCCCGGCCAACCGGCGCCGGTACTGGGCGAGGAACCACCTCGGATGGTCGCACCTCCGGCATGCGGACCCCAATGCCGGGCACGCCGCCGTCGCCTCCTTGAGCGGCGCGGGCTGATGACGGGGCTCATCACGCAGAACGTGGACCGGCTGCACGAGGACGCCGGCAGCATTAACGTGGTGGACCTGCACGGCCGCTATGATCGCGTGATCTGCCTTGATGAGGGGCACCTGTTTACCCGGCGGCTCGTGGCATCGATTCTGGAGGAAATCAATCCCGGTTTCCTCGAAGCCGCCCAGGCTTCCGGCGTCGTGGAAATGGCACCGGACGCCGATGCCTCGGTGGAGGATCCCGAACTCATCCGTTCCTTCGTCGTTGCTGTTTGTCCCGTGTGCGGGGGGACGCTCAAGCCCGACTTCGTGTACTTCGGTGAAAATGTGCCCAAGGGCCGGGTCCAGCGTGCCTATTCCATGGTTGACGAAGCCGGGGCGTTGCTCGTGGCGGGTTCTTCGTTGACTGTCATGAGCGGGCTGAGGTTCGTGCGGCACGCAGCCAAACTCGGCAAGCCGGTAGTGATCATCAACCGTGGACCGACCCGCGGTGACGGTTTCGCGGACCTCAAAGTGGAAGTAGGAGTCAGTGGCGCGTTGGCCTGGCTTGCCGCTGAGCTTCCCGATCTGCTGCCATCCAAGTAGTCGATTAGTGTTCCGGGCGATTGATCCGGTAGAGTACATGTTCGTTGGTTGAAGCGCCGAGGGTGCCGAAATCAGTGTTTTGGGTCTTTAGCTCAGCTGGTAGAGCGCCACGTTTACACCGTGGATGTCATCGGTTCGATCCCGGTAGGACCCACCGAGAAGAAGAGCTCCTGAACTGCGGAAATGCAGCTCAGGGGCTCTTTTCTTTTTATTCCAGGGCCCTAGGGTCCCGATGGTTGTGGCCAGTCGTTTGCCGGTTCAGAATGGCAGCATGACAGCGTCCGGAGATGCAGCGCGCGACAAGACGCTGGCGAAAATCGGTACGGCGGTGTTCGCCGTCGCTCCGGCTACCGCGGCCGGTCTGTTGCCATGGTTTGTGACCCGCTGGAGGGTGCAACAGCCTGTGCCGGGCGGACTGGCGGCCCAGTGCACAGGTGTTCTGCTGATCGGCGCCGGCGCGGCGGTGATTACCAATTCTTTCGCGCGGTTCGCCCTTGAAGGATTGGGAACGCCTGCGCCCTTTGCGCCGCCGAAGAACCTTGTGGTCAGTGGTTTCTACAGGTTCGTGCGGAATCCCATCTACGTGGGCATTGGCGCCGCGATCGTCGGGCAGGGCCTCGTGCTGGGACAGCCAAAGCTGTTCGGCCTCGCGGCCTTGGGCGCAGTTCGCGTGGTGGCTTTCGTCAGGTTGTATGAGGAGCCCACCCTGGCCCGCAAGTTCGGCGCCGAGTATGAGGACTACCGTGCCAACGTCCCCCGCTGGCTGCCACGGCTCACTCCCTGGCAGCAGCCACGCTAGCGTCGGG
>NZ_DF952468.1:1001654-1006650 GCF_001263615.2 Arthrobacter sp. Hiyo1
TAGCGTCGGCTCGGATTCGGTGCCGGGAATTGGAAAAGCTCTCCACCGCGACTATTGGGGGATGCCGCGGTGGAGAGCTCATAGATGAATATACAGAGAATTTCTGGATATGGAAAGGAAGCCATCCCCCGTCCGGCGCGTCTCATCCCAGCACCAAGCCACTATGATGGTGGTTGTTCAGTGGATTGAACAAGCGTTGTGCCTCGGACCGGAGTTCCGCTGCCCCAGGGTGGCGTTTCTACCTGGCACGCGCCCGCTCTGCGCCAGACGCACGAACCGCGAAGGAGAATCATGGCCGATTCCCGCACCCCCCGTTCCGCCGAAGGCTTGGGGAGCTCCTCGCCGGCGCTGCCGTGACCCGCGCTGCTGCGGTCCTTGATGCCTTGGCGGAGGCCCCTTCAGGCAGGCTGACACTCAGTGACCTTGCGAGGGAACTCGGGATTCCGAAGTCTTCCACGTCAAACCTGCTGCTCGCTCTTGAGGAAGCCCGGCTGATTACCCGCGAAGGTGCCGATTTTTCACTTGGCCGGAAACTGGTTGAACTTGGCGCCGCCTACCTTAGCCGGCTCGACGAAGTCCAGGAGTTCTACAAGTTCTGTGAACAGGCGCCGACGCTCTCCGGCGAAACCGTGCGGATCGCGATGATCGACGGCGATCACATCATCTACCTGGCCCGCTACGAAGGGCACCCCGCCGTCCGGCTCACGTCGAACATCGGCGACAAAATGCCGCTTTCCCTCAGCGCCGTCGGAAAGGTCCTCCTGGCCCAGCTTCACGACCATGACATCGAGGCGATGTTCCCGGACGACGTGGAACTGCCTGTCATGACCCCGAAGTCCCTCCGGAGTGCCGCCGAGCTCAAGGCCCAGGTTGTCGCGATCCGCAAGCAGGGCTACGCCCTGGAGGATGAGGAATCCACACTAGGCGTGGTTTGCCTCGCCGTGCCCGTCCCCACCCACGGGGCGCATGGCCCCAGCCTCGGTCTCTCGGTGACAGCCCTGAAGGCCACTTTTTCCGAGGAACAGGCTGCCCTCATGGTGAAGGAACTCAAGGAGCTCGCCCACTCGCTGGGCAACCCGATGGGATAGATCTGGCCGCCCCGACGGGGTCATAAATAAATCTGATTACACCACTTGAAACTTGTACAACGTGCTGTACTCTGTTCAATATAGTGATTCACGCCATGGCGGCTGACACTATCTCGCCAGGCCAACGGGGGTCTGGAGTGTTCTTGAGGGAGTGCTTGTGACAACTCGTACTAAGACAAAGCTTGCTGATATGGACGGCGCAGTAGTTGAGCCGGAACAGCTGCGAAGGGCAACGCTTGCCAGCTCGGTAGGATCCGCCCTGGAGTACTACGACTTCTACATTTATGGTCTGGCTTCGGCCCTGATCTTCGGACCTCTGTTCTTCAAGCCCTTGGGTGAAAGCGGCGCATTGATCGCGTCTTTCGCTACCTATGGCGTTGGATTCGCTGCGCGGCCCTTCGGTGGCATTTTCTTCGGATTCATCGGAGACCGCTTTGGCCGCAAGGTGGTCCTCCTGATGACCATCGGCATGATGGGCCTTGCCAGCTTCGCGATCGGCTTGCTTCCGACGTTCGACCAGGCGGGCATGCTCGGAGCTGTCCTGCTGGTGACACTCCGTATTGTCCAGGGCCTGGGAGCTGGAGCCGAACAGGCTGGCGCAACCACGCTGATCTCCGAGGTTGCACCCCCTAAGCGCCGCGGCTACTTCGCTTCGCTGCCGTTCGTGGGCATCCAACTTGGAACCCTCCTCGGCGCCGGCACCTTTGCGCTCATTGGCATGGCCAATAAGGGCGTACTCGAAGGTTGGTTGTGGCGCGTGCCCTTCCTCGCGAGCATCATTCTGATCGTCGTGGCAATCTTCATCCGTCTGAAGCTGAAGGAAACCCCGGTGTTCCAGGAGCTTGAGAAGCACAAGAACGTGGTGAAGAACCCCGTTGGTGAGCTCTGGAAGCACTCCAAAAAGAATGTGCTCGTAGGCATCGGCCTCCGCATGGGTGAGAACGGCAACTCCTCGATCTACTCTGCCTTGCTCATCTCCTTCATGTCCGTCAAGGAAGGTGTCTTCCCTGGCGACAAGTTCATCGGCCCGGTCGGCTTGCTGATCGCCGCTGGATTCGCCGCCGTCATGGTGGTCACCTTCGGCGCCTTGTCTGACCGTATTGGTCGAGTCAAGGTCTACCGCTATGGGGCACTGTTCCAGGCGATCTTCGCTATTCCCGCGTTCTACTTGGTGACCCTCGGCAACGTGACCCTCGTGTGGGCCGTCATGGTTGTCGGCATCGCCCTTGGCGTGCAGTCAATGCTTGGTCCGCAGTGCCCGCTACTGCCGGAATTGTTCGGCTCGCAGTACCGTTTCACCGGTGTGGCATTGAGCCGCGAACTCTCTGCTGTCCTGGCCGGCGGACTCGTGCCCCTGGTTGGCGTCGCGCTCCTTGCTGCGACGGGCAACTCCTGGGTGGTCCTGGCGGTTTACTCGCTGGTCCTCGCGCTGATTTCATACATCACCACGTTCTTCACACCGGAAACAGCCGGCCGTGACCTTCTCTCCCTGGAGGATGCGAAGTAAGAAGTCCCGTACCACGAGGTACGCAAGCAGCGACGGTCCCCTCCTAGGTGCGGAGGGGACCGTCGCTTTTTCGTGCCCTACCCCCGGATAACCCCCGGCAAACCCGCCCCATACAGCAAAGCGGCCCCTCCGGAAACCGGAGGGGCCGCCACGATGGCGCTGGGAAGCCGGCGGTTTAGTAGAAGTGCACCGTGTCCACAAGGTGGGGGAGTTCCCCGCCGTCGAGGAACGTACGCAGGTTGCTGGCGAAGCGTTCGGCGATGAGGCGGTTCTCCGCGGCACTGAGTGCCGAGGTGTGCGGCGAGACCATGACCTTCGGGTGGTTCCACAGCGGGCTGTCCTGGGGGAGTGGCTCGACCGCGAAAACGTCCAGGCAGGCGTAGGACACTTGGCCGGTGTCCAAGGCTTCGAGGAGCGCGTCTTCGTCAACCACGGTTCCGCGGCCAACGTTGACGAAGACCGCGCCAGGCTTCATCGCCGAGAAGACCTCGTGGTTGAAGAGTTTCTCAGTGTAGGGAGTGCCCGGGAGGGTGTTGACAACGGCGTCGGCCGTGGCAAGGAGTCCGGCCAGGCCATCGTTGTCCGCGACCTCGTCGATTCCGTCGATCGCTTCGACGTTCCGCTTGGTTCCGCTCACCTTCATTCCAAGGGCGCGGGCGATGCGGGCGGTCTCGAGGCCGATTTCGCCGAGACCCGTGATGACCAGCTTGGAGCCGTTCACAAGTTTGGTGGGGGTGCGCAACTCGGGCCAGACCTTGGCAGCCTGGTCCTGTGCAAGTTCCCCGCTGCGCTTGAAGCCGTTGAGGATGCCCAGGGCTGCGAACTCGGCCAGCGGAAGGGCATGGACGCCTGCCGACGTGGTGACCTTGAACTTCTGCAGGGTCTCGCTGTCAAGCCCCGAGGCCTTCACGGCGCCACCGGCACCTGCGGCCATGGCGTGGATCCACTGCAGGTGCGGGTTGCTCTGTGCGATGCGGGCCAGGCCGGCCGGATTCTCGTTGGGGAAGCCGTACAGGATCTGGGCCTTGTTCAACATGGACCAGTAGCGTTCCTCTTGTTCGGGAGTCCGCTTGAAGTCCGGATCGCCCGAGTGGTCGGCCGGGAAGCGTTCCGGAGGAAGAAGCTCGGGTTCGTAGAGCACCGTGATGCTCGGATCTACTGCGCGGATACGCTCCACATGCTCGGCTTCGAGCGGGACTGCGATCGCGATGGTGAGTTCATCAGTCGTCATGGTGTTCATCATACTGAATTGAGGCTAGGATATTGAACAGTTTTTGAAAGATGAACCACAAAGAAGTGAGGTGTATGCGAAAGATGACCGCCAAGACCGCAGGTTTTGTGGGACTCGGGCTGATGGGCTTCCCCATGGCAGCCAATCTGCTCGGCAACGGCTGGGAAGTGACTGCGTGGAACCGTTCCGCCGAAGCGCTCGCCGAGTTGGAGAAGCTCGGCGGAAATCGTTCGGAGTCGGTTGCCGGACTCCGGGACCAGCCCGTCATCATTTTCATGCTTCCGGATCTCTCCTACATCCTGGATGCCGCCGCGCCGTTGCTCGAGTCCTGGCGCTCGGACGCGCCGCTTCCGGGGACCACGATCATCATCATGAGCAGCGTGTCTCCGGCCGCCGTGCAGGAATTCGGCCGGACGGTCCATAGCGCAAGCGGCGGGAACGCCGTCGTCGTCGATGCACCGGTCAGCGGGGGCACCAAAGGTGCGCAGGACGGCACGCTGGCCATCATGGTGGGGGCCGCCGAGGAAGACTTCCAGCGATCGCTTCCCGTGCTCCAATCCATGGGGGCCACCGTCCGCCGCATGGGCAACTTGGGTGCCGGATCGCTGGCAAAGGCATGCAACCAACTGATCGTCGGGACTACGACGGCGGCGCTCGCGGAAGCCGCTGAACTCGCCGAGCGCTCGGGCATGGACGTCGAAACCCTGTTCGAGGTGCTTTCCGGAGGACTCGCCGGAAGCCGGGTCCTGGAGATTGTCGGTCCACGCCTCGCAGCCAAGGACTACGCGCCCACGGGTCCGGCGAAGTTCATGCACAAGGACCTCAAGTTCGTGCTCGAAAGCGCCGAAGCGGCCGGTGCCGCTGTCCCGATGGCGGCTGCCGGCGTCGAACTCTACCGCGAACTGATTGATCAGGGCCTTGGCGACCAGGACCTCGCAGTTGTCCGCCAGGCCATCGCCAACCTCAGCGACTCTTCCGTCAGCCCTTTGAACTACGTAAGGAAACAACCATGAGTGGACTCTTTGATCTCACCGGGCGCGTTGCGCTCGTGACCGGATCCAGCCGCGGCATCGGCAATGCGCTGGCCCGCGGATTGGCCGACGCCGGTGCCACCGTTGTCCTCAACGGCATCAACACGGAACGCCTCAAGGACGCGGAAGCCGCCATGGC
>NZ_DF952468.1:1008172-1014731 GCF_001263615.2 Arthrobacter sp. Hiyo1
AAAGGCGCCGTCCGCGGCGGGAAAGTGGTCATGGTCGGGCTGCTGCCCTCGGGGCCGCAGCCGGTCTTCATTTCGCTGGCCATCACCCGCGAACTAGAACTGCTCGGGTCCTTCCGATTCAACAGCGAGATCGACGAGGTCATTACCGCACTCGCGGACGGCTCACTCTACGTGGACCCGGTGGTGACGCACGAATTCACGCTGGACCGTGGATTGGAGGCCTTCGAGGTGGCCAAGAACTCGGCCGAATCGGGGAAGGTCCTGCTGAACTTCCAGCCTGTGGCATAGGCTCTCAGCCGATGAGTCGGGCTGCGCAGGCGTTCAGCCGTCAGCGCCGCTCGACTGGAACAAATACCCGTGGCTGGCCTTCCCAGTCTGGTGACAGGTCCGCGATGGTCTCCCGCATGATGTTGGAGGCGGCCTCGCGGGCCTTGTCGCCGTCTCGGTCCCGGATGCCTTGGGCTACATCCAGGTGCCATTGCAGGGCCGCTTCCTTCGGATGTTCCGGCATGAGGCCGTGAACGGTCCGGCCGGTGAGTGTCTCAGTGACCTGCCCGATCAGGTTCGCGAACATTTCATTGCCGGAACCGGAGAGCACCAGGGCGTGAAAGCGGATGTCGAGGTCCAGGAAGGTGGGCATGTCGCCCGCACGGCCTGCTTCCCGCATGGCCAGGGAAATGTCCACCAGTTCGCTGCGCAGGGACTCCGGAGCGTTTTCCGCGGCCAGTTCCGCCGCTACGGGCTCGACGGCGGAGCGGAGTTCGGCGAGGGAGCGCAACTGGGCGCCGCGGCCTTCTCCGGCCAGCCGCCAACGGATGACCAGCGGATCGAAGGGATTCCAGCGGTGCGCGGGGAGGACCCGGATGCCAACACGCTTGATGGTTTCCACCAGTCCCAAAGACTGCAGCACCCTGACAGCCTCACGCACCACCGACCGCGACACTTTGAGCTCGTCCTCAAGGTGTTCAGCCAACATGACGTGACCGGTAGGGAGCTTACCGCCGACGATCCGGGTACCCAGATGCTCGACAGCGCGGTAGTGGAGACTGGTTGACATAGTCGTAAGCATAGTGGCGTTGATGGTTCCGCCACTGGAAGCCCGAGCGACGGTGAACTCCCCACAGCACGAGCTCGCAACATAGACTCTTTTGTGACGCGGACGTTTCCAAAACGTGGGCGCAACTTTCCCAGACGTGGTCCAAATACGTATGGTTTATTCCAGCTACTGCTCTAGAAAGCGTTTCCTCGCTCCTAGCAGGACTCGATGCACAAGAATGAATTGGAGTTTTGATGTCAGCACACATCGGTGTCACCGGCCTCGCGGTGATGGGCGCCAATCTGGCCCGCAACCTGGCCCGCAACGGCTTCACCGTTGCCCTCCACAACCGCTCCGTCGAAAAGACCGACGCCCTGCTGGCCAAGCATGGCACGGACGGCGACTTCATCCGCACGGAAACCCTCCAGGAACTCGTGGACTCCCTCGAGAAGCCCCGCCGCGTCCTGATCATGGTGAAGGCCGGCAAGCCGGTTGACGCCGTCATCGACCAGCTCGTTCCCTTGCTCGAGCCCGGCGATATCGTGATCGACGCCGGCAACTCGCACTACGAGGACACCCGCCGCCGCGAATCCGCGCTGGCCGAGAAGGACCTGCACTTCGTGGGCGTCGGTGTTTCCGGCGGCGAAGAGGGCGCCCTGAACGGCCCCTCCATCATGCCCGGTGGTTCGAAGGAGTCCTACGACGCTTTGGGCCCGCTGCTCGAAAAGATCTCCGCCAAGGTTGACGGCCAGCCCTGCTGCGCCTGGATCGGCACCGACGGCGCCGGCCACTTCGTCAAGATGGTCCACAACGGCATCGAATACGCCGACATGCAGGTTATCGGCGAAGCCTTCGATCTCCTGCGCTCCGGCGCGGCATCGAGCCGGCCGAGCAGTCCAAGATCTTCGCCGAATGGAACAAGGGCGAACTTGCTTCCTTCCTGATCGAGATCTCCGCAGAGGTCCTCGGGCACGTCGACGCCAAGACGGGCAAGCCGTTCGTCGACGTCGTCGTGGACGCTGCCGGCCAGAAGGGCACCGGCCGCTGGACGGTCATCTCCGCCCTCGAGCTCGGCTCCCCGGTTTCGGGCATCGCCGAGTCCGTCTTCGCGCGTGCCCTCTCTTCCCAGGCAGAACAGCGCAAGCTTGGCCAGGAGCTGCTCGCCGGCGAGGAAATCGCCGTCGAGGTCCCCGAGAACTTCGTCGAGGACGTGCGCCAGGCGCTGTACGCCTCCAAGCTGGTTTCTTACGCCCAGGGCCTGGACATGCTGACCTCCGCCGCAAAGGAATACGGCTGGGACCTCAAGCTCGATGAAATCGCCTCCCTGTGGCGCGGCGGCTGCATCATCCGGGCCGAGCTGCTCAAGGAGATCACCAACGCCTACGCTGCCGTTGAGAAGCCGGCCAACCTGCTGTTCGCTCCGGCCTTCACCAAGGCGATCGCCGGCGCGCTGCCGGCATGGCGCCGCGTGGTGGCAACGGCTGTCCAGCTGGGCATCCCGGTTCCGGTGTTCTCCTCCTCGCTGGCCTACTACGACGGACTTCGCCGCAAGCGCCTCGCTGCCGCAGTCATTCAGGGACAGCGCGACCTCTTCGGAGCGCACACCTACGGCCGCGTTGACGCCGAGGGTACCTTCCACACCCTGTGGGGCGAAGACAAGTCCGAGATCTCGGCAGTCGACACCCACTAGGCTTGCTGCCCCATTCGGTTCATGACAAAGGCCGGCACTTCCGCGTTACTGTGGAGGCGCCGGCCTTTGCCGTAGGCGGGTCGTGCGCATTCAACCCCGTCACACGAGGAGCAGTCCATGCCGCAACGCGTCGCATTTGTCACAGGTGCGTCAACCGGAATCGGTTTCGAAGCCGCCGTCGAGCTCAGCAAGGCGGGAATGGTCGTGTACGCGGGCGCTCGGCGGGTCGAAAAGATGGAACCGCTCAAAGCCCACGGAATCAAGGTGTTGTCCCTGGATGTCACCGAGGATGACTCGATGAAGGCCGCCGTGGATCTTGTCCTGGCAGAGCAGGGACGGATCGACGTACTGGTCAACAACGCCGGATACGGGTCCTATGGTTCCTTGGAAGAGGTGCCGCTGGATGAGGGCCGGCGCCAGTTCGAGGTCAACGTCTTCGGCCTCGCCCGGATGTCCCAGCTGGTGATTCCCGTGATGCGTGCTGCGGCTTCCGGCAGGATCATCAACGTGTCCTCGATCGGCGGCAAAATGTATGAACCCCTTGGCGCCTGGTACCACGCAACAAAATTCGCCGTCGAGGGCCTCAGCGACTCCCTGCGCCTTGAACTAAAGCCCCATGGCATCGACGTGGCAATCATTGAGCCCGCGGGCACGGACACGGAATGGGGAACCATCGCGTGGGAGAGCCTGCTGACTGTCTCGGGACACGGACCGTATCGCGGGCAGGCCGGGATCGTGGCGGCTGCTTTGGCGTCGACGTCGGGGACTGCGCTTTCGACCCGCCCGCGTACCGTGGCCCGCGCTATCGTGCACGCGGCAACATCGGGAAGGCCCAGGACCCGATACCCGGTGGGCAGGGGAGCCTGGACCATTCTGGCCTTGCGGAGGGTGCTTCCCGACCGGGCCTTCGACACGGTTTTCTGGAACGCCTACAAACGTTTTTCCGGCTAGATCCGGTATTCGATGTAGTACTCGGCGGGGTCGACGGCGGGTTTCGTTTCGCTCTTGGCATCACGGTGCCGCCACGTTGCGGGCACACCGGTGATGATCGACTCAGGCGGTGCGTCCTTGACCACGACGGCGTTGGCGCCGATGGCACTGTCCGCGCCGATGGTGATGGGACCAAGGACCTTGGCCCCGGCTCCGATGGTGACGCGGTCTCCGATGGTGGGGTGGCGCTTGACCTTGGCCAAGGAACGGCCACCCAGCGTCACGCCGTGATAGATCATGACGTCTTCGCCGATCTCGGCCGTCTCACCGATCACCACACCCATGCCATGGTCAATGAAGAACCTGCGGCCGATGGTAGCGCCGGGGTGGATCTCGATCCCGGTCAGGAACCGGGCAAGCTGGGAAATGAGCCGCGCCGGGAAGCGTAGCTCGGGGTTTTGCCACAATTTGTGCGTCAGGCGATGCGCCCAGATGGCATGCAGGCCGGAGTAGGCAAAAAAGTTCTCAAAGGAGCCTCGGGCCGCCGGGTCATGTGACCGGGCGGCCTCGAGGTCCTCCATAAGTCTTGCGAAGAAGCTCACAAAGACCTTTCTACAGGAAATGAAAGAAAGCGGTTGCGCGGGGTCCGCAATCAGCCGCGAATATCGTCAAAAAGCACCGTGGAGATGTAACGTTCGCCGAAGTCGGGAACGATTGCCACGATGAGCTTGTCCTTGTTCTCCGGACGCTTCGCGAGCTCCAGCGCACCCCAGACAGCCGCGCCGGCCGAGATGCCGCCCAGGATGCCTTCCTTGGTGCCGAGGGCGCGTGCGGTGGCCACGGAGTCCTCAAGGGTTGCGTCGAGGACCTCGTCGTAGACGTTGGTGTCAAGGATTTCCGGAATGAAGTTCGCGCCGAGACCCTGGATCTTGTGCGGGCCCGGGGCGCCGCCGTTCAGGATGGGGGAGTCCTTGGGCTCAACGGCCACGATCTGGATTTCGGGCTTGCGCTCCTTCAGGACCTGTCCGACGCCGGTGATGGTGCCGCCGGTGCCGACGCCGCCGACGAAGATGTCCACTCCGCCTTCGGTGTCCGCCCAGATTTCCTCGGCCGTGGTGGCGCGGTGGATTGCCGGGTTTGCCTCGTTGGCGAACTGCTGGGCCCAGATGGAGTTCTCCGTGTTAGCGACGATCTCCTGCGCCTTCTCGACGGCGCCGCGCATGCCTTCAGAGCCGGGGGTCAGCACAATCTCCGCACCGTAGGCGCGCAGCATGACGCGGCGCTCGGTGGACATGGTTTCCGGCATCGTCAGGATGACCTTGTAACCGCGTGCCGCACCGACCAGGGCCAGCGCGATGCCGGTGTTGCCCGACGTTCCTTCGACGATGGTGCCGCCCGGCTTCAGCGCACCGGACTTCTCGGCGGCGTCGACAATCGCCACGCCGATACGGTCTTTGACGCTGTTGGCGGGGTTGTAGAACTCCAGCTTCACGGCAACCGTGGCGTCCAAGCCTTCGGTGAGCCTGTTCAAGCGGACCAGGGGGGTTCCGCCGATCAGCTGGGTGACGTCGTCGTAGATCCGTGCCATGTAATCATGCCTATTCTCTGAATTCGCTGAAATAGCTACTGCTGAGGTCAGCCTAACGAGCGGTGCTACACGCTGCTACGCGCGGAGCCACGAAGAGTAATATTTCCGGGCCTTGGCGAGCTTCGGGTTGATGATGACCTGGCAATAACCTTGCTCGGGGAACTTGGCGTAGTAGTCCTGGTGGATGGACTCGGCTTCGTAGAATTCCGGCAGCCTGCTCACCTCGGTCACAATCGGCTTGGACCACAGTTCCTGGTTCCGGAGGATGGCTTCCTCGAAGAGGATCTTTTCTTCAGTGGTGGTGTAGAACATCGAGGAACGGTACTGGGTTCCGACGTCGTAGCCCTGGCGGTTGAGCGTGGTGGGATCGTGCAAGGCGAAGAACATGTCGAGGATGATGTCCGCCGGAATGATGTCCTCGTCGAAAGTCACTGCGACGACCTCTGCGTGGCCCGTCATTCCGGAGCAGACGTCGTAATAGTCAGGGTTGCGGATGTGCCCGCCCGTGTAGCCGGAAACCACGGAACTGACGCCCTTGGTCTTCTGATAGACAGCGTCGAGGCACCAGAAGCAGCCTCCGCCAAGTACAAAAGTTTTCATGATCTCTTCAATGGCCGGGAGTCCTGGATGATTCCCGCACAACCTTACGGGAGTGTGACGGAGCAGATCCCGCCGGTGGCAACAATCTCAAACAGTCCGATGGCCGCAAGCGCGACTTGGCCGCCGGATGCGCAAGAATGTAATGCATGGAAGCTGTGAACACCGCGGTTGCAGATACGGGATCCGGGGAAGAATCGGAGAACGGTGCAGCCGGGACGCCAGGTACCCCCACGCTCGGTCAGGTCCTCTTGGCAGTGGAGGAGCTCTGGCCGGAATCGCTTGCCGAGGAATGGGACGAGGTAGGACTGGTTGTCGGACGGCCAACCGCTACCGTCACGAAGGTCATGTTCGCCGTGGATCCGACCCTCGCCGCCATTGAAGAGGCCATTGAATGGGGCGCCGAGCTCCTCGTTACGCACCATCCGTTGCTGCTCAAGGGCGTCACCTCCGTTGCTGCCACGAGCGCCAAGGGCCTCGCCGTCCATCGGCTCATTGAGTCCGGTACCGGGCTGCTGACCGTGCACACCAACGGGGACTCCGCCGTCGGTGGCGTTTCCGATGTCCTCGCCGACGCGTTCGGGCTGGACAACGTTGTCCCGCTGGCGCCTGCGGCCCACGGCCTGCCGGAAGAGGGGATCGGCCGGGTCGGCGACTTGCCCGAACTCATGACCCTGGGAGACTTTGCCGCGCGGGTGTTCGAGATCCCTGCCTTCGG
>NZ_DF952468.1:1015510-1016993 GCF_001263615.2 Arthrobacter sp. Hiyo1
GGACATCTACGTCACCGCGGATATGCGGCACCACCCGGCGTCCGAGGCGCGCGAAGCTGCCGTTGACGGGAGGCCGTACCTTGTTGACGTATCGCATTTCGCGAGCGAGTGGCTCTGGTTGCCCGCCGCGGCCGAAGCGCTCGGCAACGTGCTCGCGGACCAGGGCCACGACGTCGAGATCCGTGTGGCAACCACCAACAGCGATCCGTGGGACTTCATTCTGACTCCCGGCTAGGCCTGGCGGGCGAGGCAGGGGAGCGCCCTAGGCGATAGAGTCGAGACAAACAGGCCCAAGGCCTGGCTGGGGCTGAATACCAACCCTGGCACGATCAAGCGGAGGTAAGCGTGGCCAAGGCAGCACCGGCGGAACAGTTGAAATTGCTCGAACTGCAGGGGTTGGATGCGAAGCTCAAATCCTTGGCGAACCGCGTCGCACGTTGGAGACAGACCCCCGCATCACTGATCTTCAGGACGCGCTCAGTGTGGCCAACGGTGCGCTCGGAACCGCGAAACTTGCCGTCCACGACGCCGAAACAGAGCTGCGCAGGTCTGAGGCCGACGTCGAGCAAGTGGCGAGCCGCATTGCACGGGATGAAGCCAGGTTGAACAGCGGCACCGGACTTTCCAAGGACCTCGTCGCGCTGCAAAGCGACATCGCATCACTGAACAAGCGCCGTTCGGACCTTGAGGATGTCGAGCTGGAAATCCTCGAACGCCTGGACGGACTCAGGGAGCGCCAAGCGGCGCAACAGCAGATCGTCGATGATATCCAGGGGTCCTTCTCCGGGATCCGTGCCGAGCTGGACGCCGCGATCGCCGAGATTGTTTCCGAAGAGACGGATGTACGCGCCCAGAGGACCGGCTTCGCCGAAGGGCTCGACGCCGGGATGCTGGCCATCTACGAAAAGACCCTTGCCAAGCGCGGTGTGGGGGCCGCCCGGCTTTTCCACGGCAAGTCCGAAGGCTCGGGAATGACGCTCAGCCCCGGCGACCTCGCCGAGGTCAAGGCCGCGGCCGAGGACGAGATCGTGTTCTGCCCTGACTCCGGCTGCATCCTGGTGCGCTCCGCCGAGTGGAACTAACCGCCTGTTCCCCACCCAACTAGCTCGCAGTTAGTGCCGTTATGAGGCGTCAAAACGACATCTAGTGCTAGTCAGTTGGGGAGGATGATGCTGAGGGTGTGCGGCTTGCGGGCGGTGCCTTCCGTCAACTCCGCCGTCCAGATTTCCGAGGCTGCCTTGAGGAGTTGTTCGGGCGTCCCCGGCGCCTTTCCTCGGCGGCTCAGCAAGTGACGCGCCAATTCGCCGCGCGTGTGCTTGGCGAAGTGGCTGACGACGGTGCGTTTGCCATTGGACTCGGAAAAGACGTTGACGGAGACAGTTTGCGCCGCCGGCGGAGCCCAAGCCGCGGCGTAGGTGCTGGAGCGGCAATCCACCAGCAGTTCGCCCTGCACCCGCGAGGCGAGGGCCTGCGTGAGCTGCGG
>NZ_DF952468.1:1017018-1018442 GCF_001263615.2 Arthrobacter sp. Hiyo1
CGTCGGGCAGTGCGGTTCCCATGGACAAGCGGTAGGCGGGCACGCGGTCGCCGAAACCGATGGCGCCCCACAGGGCGGACACCACAAGGATCGACTCCACCGCCTTGCGGCGCTGTGCCGGCGTCAGGGTCTTGTAGCCAAACGCGTCGTAGAGGACACCGGAATACACCTGATGGGCAGGGGCGGCGGGTTCGGCGTGGAGCCGGGTATTGCGTTCGACGTCGTCCCTCAAGGACGCGCCCACCCCCAATAAGGCGAGGGCGTCCTCGTGCGCGCTGACCAGGCCCAGCGCGTCGAGCACTTTGGCCCGGTAGCTGTTGAGTTCCGGAAAGCTCAGGGACTCCCATTCGACGGCGGAGCCTTCTCAGCGGGGGTCTTGCCTTCGGAGGGCGGCAGCAGAATCAGCACCAGTCGATATTAGCTGTATTGCCAGTAATACAGGCGCCAGCTGCCTAGCGGTACCTTCCGGCAGTGCCGTCCGGAAATGCGCAGGGCCCGACGCCGGTAGACTGTAGGGCGGATGGGTTGACTAGGCGGCCGCGCGCCACGTGAGTGGCTCGAGGAACGTCCGGGCTCCACAGGGCAGGGTGGTGGGTAACGCCCACTCGGGGTAACCCGCAGGCTAGTGCCACAGAGAACAGACCGCCCGCGTCTGCTTGTGCCAGCACAGGCAGGCAGCAGGTAAGGGTGAAACGGTGGTGTAAGAGACCACCAGCTCCCTGGGTGACCAGGGAGGCTAGGTAAACCCCACCCGGAGCAAGGCCAGACAGGGCACGATCGAGGGCTGCTCGCCCGAGTGTCCGGGTAGGCCGCTGGAGGGCGTCGGCAACGGCGTTCGTAGATGGATGGTCGCCACTCCTTCGCCGGCAACGGCAGGGAGGACAGAACCCGGCGTATCGGTCAACCCATCCCTTCGCCTATGTGAGTGATTTCACGCGTTCCGGCGGCCAAGTCGTCCCGTGCCAGACCTTAGAATGGACAGTGAACGTAGAAGTTCCACCGCCGGTTCTGCGTTCGCAGCCGGCGGTTTTTCTTTGCAGCGTTCAAGGTGTCCGGGCAGACCGAAGTCCCGCCGATGCCAGTGCCGCAGGATTACTCCGGGCGGCCGCCATCTACGTACGAGGACGTATGTAGCTGACCCTAGGAAGGTAGTTCTGTGAGCCAGTCATCAGATTCTTGTCTTGATACGTGGATGGGCCGCGAAGCGCTGGCCGAGGCCATGATTCCGGTGATCGGCCGGCTGTACCGTGAGAACAACGTGGTGACGAGCATCCACGGGCGCAGCTTGATCAACAAGTCGTCGATGAACATCCTGAAAGCCCACCGTTTCGCGCGCCGGATGAGCAAGGACGAACTCCGTCTCGAAGAGACCGCGCCGCTGCTGAACATCCTGGCCGGACTTGACCTCGGGGCCGCTGCGATCG
>NZ_DF952468.1:1018565-1020779 GCF_001263615.2 Arthrobacter sp. Hiyo1
CTGCGTCGCGACTCGGTGCACGGTTCCTTCGAGGGCACCATCCGCGTGGACGAGGCCGCCAACACGATCACGGCCAACGGCGTCCAGATCCAGGTCATCTACTCGGACAACCCCTCCACCGTCGACTACACGGCCTACGGCATCAAGGATGCCCTGGTGGTGGACAACACGGGCCGCTGGCGCGACGCCGAGGGCCTGTCCCAGCACCTGCAGAGCAAGGGTGTGGCCCGCGTGCTGCTCACGGCTCCGGGCAAGGGCGAGCTGAAGAACATCGTCCACGGCATCAACCACTCCTCCATCGAGGACTCGGACACGATCGTCACCGCGGCTTCCTGCACCACGAACGCCATCACCCCGGTGCTCAAGGCCCTCAACGACAAGTTCGGCGTCATCCACGGCCACGTGGAAACCGTGCACTCGTTCACGAACGACCAGAACCTGATCGACAACTTCCACAAGGGTGACCGCCGCGGCCGCTCGGCCGCCCTGAACATGGTCATCACCGAAACGGGTGCGGCCAAGGCTGTGGCGAAGGCCCTTCCGGAACTGCAGGGCAAGCTGACCGGCAACGCGATCCGCGTTCCCACCCCGGACGTGTCCATGGCCATCCTGAACCTGAACCTTGAAAAGGGAACCACGAAGGACGAAGTCAACAACTACCTTCGTGAAATGTCCCTGCACTCGGAGCTGCGCAAGCAGATCGACTTCATCGACTCACCCGAGGTCGTCTCCACGGACTTCGTGGGCTCCCGCCGTGCAGGCATCGTGGACGGCCTCGCCACGATCGCCACCGACAAGCACCTCGTGGTCTACGTCTGGTACGACAACGAATTCGGCTACTCCTGCCAGGTCGTCCGCGTCATGGAAGAAATGGCCGGCGTGAACCCGCCGTCGTTCCCGGCACGCGGCGTCGCGGTGAACCTTGAACCCAAGGCAACGTTGGAGCCCGCCGGCGTCTAGCGGCCGAGGCCGAGGCCAGGAAAGACACAGGGTATTCCCGGCTGATGCGCTGGTATCAGCCGGGAAACCTGACCAGAATGGACGCATGGAAAGCGAAAAGATTCTGGATCATGAAACAACCCTGGAACACGCACTGGACGTGGCGCGCGCCAATCTCAAGGAAGCCCAGCGCCTGCTCGACGAAGCCAAGGCGGCACATGCAGCGGGTGATATCTCAGAGGAGCGGGTCATCCAATTGGGGTCGCTTCTCGAGCTGGCCGCCGAAGACCTGAAGCGTGTCACCAGGGAGCAGTAAGCCGCCCCTGCAGCTTGCGCTGTGATTGTTCCGACACTGTGACTTGTCCTCCACACTGTGGATATCAGCGTCGGCGAACAGCGCCTGAACTAGTCTCAAGGGACGTATTCCTCCCCGAAAGGACGCAATCCCTTGAGCACCACCTGGGCCGCCTATCGACGTGCCCGCCGCCACTCCCGGCAGGCCTGGGTACTGGTGATTCTCATCATCGCGGGTGGGCTTACCGGCGTCGGGTGGTTCTTCACCGACGGCCAGTTCTCAGTGGGACAGGGCCCGGTCAACGGGCCAACGGAAGCTCCGGTCTTCGACCCGGAGTGGATGAAGCCGGTGGAATCGGTTCAGCCGGTGCCCCTCGGTTCGGCGGCTGATGCCCTGGAGGCACTTCCCGTGAAGGGGCGCGCCGCCAAGGACAACTACGACCGCAATGAATTCGGCCAGGCGTGGCTCGACGTCGACCGGAACGGCTGCGATACCAGGAACGACATCCTGAGGCGGGATCTTACGGCAGCGGAGTTCACGGCAGGCTCGAAATGCAGGATCGCGTCCGGGGAACTGCGTGAGCCGTACATCGGCGAAGACATCCATTTCCGCAGGGGCTCCGAAACCAGCTCAGCCGTACAGATCGACCATGTGGTGGCTCTCGGGGACGCCTGGCAGAAGGGGGCCCAGCAGCTCACCGCCAAACAGCGCCAAAGCCTCGCCAATGACCCCCTCAACCTGATTGCCGTCGACGGGCCCGCCAACGTGAAGAAAGGCGCGAGCGACGCCGCGAGCTGGCTCCCTGCCAACAAGGGCCTTCGCTGCCATTACGTAGCCCGGCAGGTTTCCGTCAAAGCCGCCTACCGGCTCTGGGTCACCCAGGCGGAGAAGGACGCCATGAAGCGCGTCCTGGACTCGTGCCCCGGCCAGCGGACCATCAGGGCGATGTAGCAA
Organism: Arthrobacter sp. Hiyo1; assembly: GCF_001263615.2. Taxonomy (NCBI): domain Bacteria; kingdom Bacillati; phylum Actinomycetota; class Actinomycetes; order Micrococcales; family Micrococcaceae; genus Arthrobacter; species Arthrobacter sp. Hiyo1. The sequence continues at coordinate 1,020,754 of NZ_DF952468.1, forward strand.
CTGAGGCCGCGAGGCGGCCGCTTCAG
>NZ_DF952468.1:1020804-1026143 GCF_001263615.2 Arthrobacter sp. Hiyo1
CTCCGTGCTGCGGGAAGCGCCAGGTGGCCGTGTCCAAGTTGCCAGACCCCGCCGTCGTCGATCCTCTCCAGCACCACCCGCTGAAGCGAGGTCTCGCGGGGGAGCCGATCGAGGTTTTCCATGCCGCGCTGCCGGAAAGTGAAATAGACAGCGTCGCCCGGAGCGTCTGAGCAGCGGTCCAGGGTGAATCGGCGGGCAAAAGCGGCGATGTTGCTGTGCGGGAGTTTCCGGGCCAGGTAGGGGTCCAGCATCCAGGAGTCGCAGCTCGCCACGGAGACCGCTTTGTCCGGGAAGTAACGGTCGAAGAACTCCCTGGCCTGGCTGAAGCTCGTGTCCACGAGGGCAGGGGAGAGGCCGCCATCCTCGGGGATGTGCACACCCAGCACCCAGGAGTCACTTGCGGCGGCGGAGCCTTCCTCGTCGCTGCGGACAAGGTGGAATTGCAGGCGGCCGATACGGAAGATGTTTCCGGCCATGTGGAGGGTCAGCCATGCCCACGTGTCCAAGCCGAAGCGACCATGGACCCTTCGGTTGATTCGAAGGTTCAGTCCCACATCGGCCAGGATCGCGGCAGACGATTTCGGCGGAATGCCAAGGGAAAGATGATGGCCGTGGACTACAGGCGCAAAGCGCAGGAGCGCCTCGATCCAGTCCGTTTCCGTGCAGCCATCGGCGGAGGCGGACGTGCTCGGAAAGACGCCCAGACGGGCGTCAAGGCTGGCAAGGGCCCGTCGGGTGCCGTCTCCAGGAGGTGACGCCAGCAGCGAGGCACACTCAAAAGCGTCCTCGCCCTGGATGTCGAGAAGCGTGAACAATTCGTCCTGCGCGACGCCCGTCATCGCTCAGTGACCGAAGGGGTCCGGGTCGACACCTGGCATCCAGCTCAGCCCGGGCACTCCCCAGCCGTTCTTCTTGGCCTGCTTCATCGCCTTCTTGGCGTATCGGTCAACCAGGCGGTTCACATAGAGCTTGCCGTCGAGGTGGTCGAATTCGTGCTGCATGACCCTCGCGAACCAACCGGTCGCGACGAAATCCACCGGTTGGCCGTGGCCGTCGAAGCCCTGGACGCGGGCCCAATCGGCCCTCTGCAGGGGGTAGTGCTCCCCTGGGAAGGACAAACAGCCTTCGACGTCTTCCTCGGGATCGGGAAGGGCGCCAGGGATCTTGGAGAGGGTGAGGACCGGGTTCACCAGGACGCCTTCGTCCGGAGCGTCGTCGTCGTTTGCGTATTTGAAGATGAAGATCCGCTTGCCCACCCCCACCTGGGGTGCCGCCAGACCGACGCCGTTGGCCGCCTCGTTCGTTTCGAACATGTCGGCAATCAAGGTGCGCAGCTCGTCGTCGAACACTTCCACCTCGCTCGCCCGGCGGTGAAGCACGGGTTCGCCCCAGATGGTGACTGGCAGGACGGTCATGTCAGGTGTTCCTCTGGTTCTCGGGTCTGGAATGGCCGGAATCGGCCGGAACAAAGCAAAGGCCGCACTGGATAACCAGTACGGCCTTTGGCTGCGATCGATAAACTGCTACCGACCTCATGAGGGTGAGCGACGGGGGTTGAACCCGCGACCTCCTGGACCACAACCAGGCGCTCTGCCAACTGAGCTACGCCCACCATGAGCCTTTTGCGCTTTCGGAATGACCCGTTAGCTGCGAAGGCAACGACAAAAACTATACCCCGTCTTGAGGGGTGGTTTTGCCACTTTTGACCGTTTGGCTGAAATTTCCCGAAAAGGTGCCCCAGATCACGTGTCCTCCGGAGTCTCCGGGCCGGCTGCGATCTGCTTGGAAATCTTCTGCGCTGTGGCCGTATCGGGACCCGGAGCCGGGACGAACACTGCCTCCCGGTAATAGCGCAGTTCGTCGATGGAGTCCCTGATGTCGCCAAGCGCGCGGTGGCCGCCGTGTTTAGCGGGGGACTGGAAATAGGCGCGGGGGAACCATCGGCGCGAGAGTTCCTTGATGGTGCTCACATCGATGACCCGGTAGTGGAGGTGTTCAACGATGTTGGGCATGTCCCGTGCGAGGAACATCCGGTCGGTTCCGACTGAGTTGCCACCCAGCGGGGCCTTCTTCGGATCCGGTACCCACTTCTCGATGTACTCCAGGACGATCGCTTCGGCTTCGGCCATGGTCTTGCCGTGCGGGAGTTCATCCAGGAGTTTCGAGCGGGTGTGCATGTCGCGGACGAAGTCGTTCATCTGTTCAAGTGCGGCGTCTTCGGGTTTGATGACGACGTCGACGCCGTCACCCAGGATGTTCAGCTCCGAATCGGTGACCAAGGCCGCAACCTCGATCAGGGCGTCGTTCACCAGGTCGAGACCGGTCATCTCACAGTCGATCCAGACGATGCGTTCATTAGTAATAGGCACCCGACCAGCCTACAGTTCAGGCGCATGGGAAGGGTGGCGGGGCGCCCCATTCCGCCCCTGCGGCGTACCGCGGCTGGTAAACTGGGCCGTTGTCGAGCGGTTGTTGCCTGCATCGATGAGCTGGACCAATGTACGTAGGGACTGGAATATCATGACGGCAGGCGGAACGGGCGTGGGCACCTCAAATAGCCGGGATGAGGCAAAGGAACCTGCGGTGCCGTCAGAGAAGGCCGCCGCCGGGCTCTACTCCCCGGATGCCGCGCACATCGGAGCCGGCACCCCCGGACAGATCAAGGCCTACGTGGCTGTCTGGCAAGGTTTTTTTGGGTCCCTGATGATCTTCGTCGGCTCAATCGGAGCCGGCTGGATCGCCAACGGCTCGCCCATGTTCAGGCACCCCCTTGTCATCGCCCTGCGCACCGAAGGTTGGGGCGTGACGACCTCCACGATCCTGCTGACGGCGGGGGCCATGCTTTTGGTCAGGTCATGGTTGAGGCTCGGGCAAAGGCTCAAGGACTGGGGGCCGGGCTCGCTCAGGTCCGTGGTTGTCGCCGTTGCGGCGTGGGCGGCTCCCCTCATGTTTGCCGTGCCCATCTATTCGCGCGACGTATACGCCTACACCGGCCAGGGCAGGCTGGTGCTGGAAGGCCAGAACCTTACACGGCCGGCATTTCCACGCTCAGCAACTGGTTTTCCCTGGGCGCGATCCTGCCTGGCTGAAGCCAAGACGCCGTACGGACCCTACTTCCTGTGGCTTGCCAGATGGGTTGTGGGCATCACCGACGCCCAGCCCGACTTTTCCGTTCTGCTCTTTCGGGTGCTTGCGACCGTGGGGGTGGTGCTCTGTGTGGTGTATGTTCCCAGGCTCGCCGAACTCCACGGGATCAACCCCGGCCGTGCGTTGTGGATCGCCGTGGCCAACCCGCTCTTTCTCATCAGCTTCGTCGCCAGTGCCCACAACGATGCCCTCATGGTGGGCCTGGCGGTGGCCGGAATGTACTTTGCAGCCACCGGTCGCCATATCACCGGGCTTCTGCTGGTGACCGCTTCCATCGGCATCAAGCCGATCACCGTTCTCCTCTTGCCTTTCATAGGCCTCATGTGGGCTGGTCCTGCCGCGAGCTGGGCCCGCAAGTTCCTGTTCTGGGGCGCGACGGCGGGTATCAGCTTCGCCGTCCTGGCAGTGAGCGGAATTCCTTACAACCTTGGCTTTGGATGGGTCTGGGCCATCCTCGATCCCACACCGGGCTATACGGGATATTCGCCTTCGGGCTTCCTCGGCCAGCAGGTCGAGGTGATCGCCAATCTCCTGGGCTTGCCGGGCTCCACCGTGGCCACCGGGCTCCGGACCCTCATGAAGTGGGCCGGAATCGGGTTGGTGGTTGTCCTGATGTTCCGCGGCGACTATTCACGGCTGGTGCGGCGCGCCGCCCTCGCGTTTGCCGCCGTCGTCATGCTTTCGCCGATTATCCAGCCGTGGTACATCCTGTGGTTCATCCCGCTGCTCGCGGTCACGGGCATCAGGGACGACTGGCAGATCAAGTCCCTCTATGTCGCCGTCACGTTTTTCGTTGCCTTTGGCGCGCAGGACCAGATTTCGGTGTTGTCTTTCGTGGAATTGAACGTCAAAGTGTCCTCCCTGGCCTTCCTGGTGGCCGTGGGATTCACCGTCTACCTGATGGTGTTGGACGTTCACACACGCCGACTCTTGATCCGCTCCAGCCCAACGCAACTGCTTCGCAGGCTTGAACGGCGGCTCAGGCGCTCCGAATAGCGCTTCGTGCGCCGGACTTGCGGCCCAGCTCCACGGTCCGCTGCACGGACCACCAGAGCAGGACCACCAAAAGCACATTCCGTGTGGTGAGCACTGCCGCCATCACGGGGTTGGCATGGATCAGCGGCGTGTAGAACAGCGGGTAGATGACGAAAGTCGTCATGGCGATCCCCATAAGGAGGGCGGCAGGAACCCTCCAACGGTTCCAATCGTGGGTCAGCCCTGCGATAACCACCGGCGCAAGCCAGATGATGAATTGCGGCGAACCCACCTTGTTGAAGACGATGAATGCGGTGGTCATCATGAGGGCGCCCTCGAGAAACAACTCTTCCGGCTCGGCACCCCGCCGAAGCGCCCAAAGCAAAAGGGCAGAGCCCGCGACGGCGGCAAGCACCAAGAGCGGCTGCATCAGGAACGCTGCCACGTTGGCTCCCGGCCCATACACCTCCGTGGAATTGATGGCGACGTTGTCGGCGATTTTGGAACCGCCGATATTGAGCACGCTCAACCAGACCCAGGGGGTTGAGAACGTGGCTTCAAGTTGCATGCCGCGTTCGCCTTGGTTGGTCAGAAAGTCGAGGATATGCGGCAGGCCGCCCGAAAGGTAGGTGCCCAGTGCGACGGCGGCAGTGACGCCGGCACCGCAGGCGATGATCCGCAGCCTGCGGTGGCTAGCGATGATGATGGGTACCAGAACGGCGGCTGGCCAGACTTTGATCCACGTGGCGATGCTGAGAAGGATACCGGCTGCCACAGGTCGCGTGGCCGCATACAGCAGGGCGACCAACACGATGGGTGCCGTGATGCCCTCCACCCGGGCGAAGCTGAGATAGCCCATGAAGGCGGTGAAGAACAGCCACCACCAAGCAGGGGCAATTCCCGTTGTCCTGCGCGGGCCGCGGGTCAGGACGAACAAGCCGGCGGCGTTGAGCGCCGTGATGATCAACGTCCACACCAGCAGGTAAGGACCCGGGCCCGCGATGTTGGCCAGGAAGATCGGAATCTGGGCAAGCACCGGGTAAACCCAAGGGCTGATCGCTCCGTGGAGATCCGCGGGGTTGTAGCCGGCCATCGCCCATTGACGGTACTGCTCAGTATCGCTGAACGTGTTTCCGGCCAGGAAGAAGCTTGCCATCCAGCCGAGGAAATACACATGGATCGCGGCGAAACCCCACCATACGCTGGATGGACGGCCG
>NZ_DF952468.1:1026168-1028878 GCF_001263615.2 Arthrobacter sp. Hiyo1
CGGCGGCCGGTTCGTTGGCCGGGATCTTCTTGCCAGAAGGTACAGGCGGCGAACGGACCAGCAGAACAGGACCACCAGCAGGACATTTCGCACCGTCAAAACCAGCGCCATGAAGGGGTTGTTGTGGCTGAGCGCGTCGTAGAAGAGGGGATAGATGAAGTATGTGGCCACACCGATGGCGATGAGCATCGCCGCGGGAACCCGCCATTCTTTCCAGCTGTGGGCAAGCCCGACCGCGACTGCAGGCGCGAGCCACACCATGAACTGGGGTGACCCGACCTTATTGAACACGACGAAAGCCGTGGCCATCGTCAGGGATCCAGCCAACAACAGTTCGGTGCGGTCCGCCCCGCCGGTTCGCTTGCCGTTGTGGAGTGCCCAGAAGGTCAGGGCCGCCACCAGGATCGCGGCCAGGGCGAGAAGGGGCTGCATGAGGAAGGACATGAAGGCGGTGCCAGGACCATCCACTTGCATCGAGTTGATGTCCGTGTTCATGTACATCCTCGAGTCACCCACGTGGAGGACCGACAGCCACAACCAAGGAGTGGTGAAGGTGGCTTCCAATTGCATGCCACGATCGCCTTGCTGGGTCAGGAAGTTGAGGAGCCGCGGCAGTTGACCCACTGCCGCCGTGAGGGCGATGACCAAAACGCTGGTCAGAATTCCGGCAGCGACCACTTTGGTTCGCTGCTTGACCACGGTGAACAACGAAAGCATGACGGCGGCCGGCCAAACCTTCATCCACGTGGCAATGCTCAGGAGGGTCGAGGCAATGAAAGGGTGTGATACGCCGTATGCCAAGGCGATTAGCACGATCGGCGCAGTCAGACCGTCCACCCGGGCGAATCCCAGCCAACCCATGATGAAGACGAAGACCAGCCACCACCATCCCGCCGGGATGGCCTCGCGATGGCGGCCCCGTCCGGTGAGCTTGGCTAGAGCGACGCCGTTGAGCAGGGTGATCATGAGTACCCAGAGAAAGAAGAACGGGCCGGGTCCAGCCAAGCCCGCGATCGCCATAGGCACCAAGGCGAGAACGGGGTAGACCCACGGGCTGGGGCCGCCGCTGAGGTTCTCATCCCGGAACCCGGCGGAGGTCCAGTCCCGGTAGATGAAAGTGTCGCTAAAGGCCTCGCCGCGCAGGGAAAGGATCAGCGCGAACACCAGGAAGACCAAGTGCACGACGCAGAAGCCTACAAGCAGGCCTTTGGGGGAATTGAGCCTTGCCTCCAGCGAAGGGGGAAGAACCCGATGACGGAACCGTGTGAGCGCGCTGAAGAATGAGTCCGTGGAAATGGGAGGATCCTTGTCAGGTAGTAATCGTCACAGGGTGCCGTAAGGCGCAGCGGCCCGGAGCCGCCAGAGCCCCATCCATTCTATCTCAGGCCCCTTTCGCAGGCCGACCGATGGTCCGGTTGGCCCCGGGAAGCCAAGGGTGGCGATGCTACAGTTGCAATAATCCATGGCATCCGGAAGTGCCACTTTGGCCCGGATGCGGCAGGGAACCGGACAGGATTTTGTTTGATGGTGACGTCGAAGTTTCGTGAGCGTGAGGTGGGGAGTTCGTTGGCTCATCCAGAGGCGCTTGGCGATTCCAACGCCCCGGTACACGGCACCGTGATAGCCAAAGCGGCGAGGACGGCGATCCTCCAAGGGTTCGTCGGGTCGTTGCTCATGGTGGCAGGCTCGATCGGCGTCGGCTGGCTGGCCAGCAGCAGCGCCTTGATCCGTACTCCTATTTTCATCATGGCCAGGACATCTCCGGTTGGCGTGATCCTTTGCACCGTGATGCTCTGCCTCGGTGCACTCCTGCTCCTACGCTCTTGGCTGCGCATTGCCCAGCGGATCGGCGGATGGAACCCGTCCTCGCGTCCGGTGCTGCGGCGAGCACTGTGGATGTGGGCACTCCCGATGATGTTCAGTTTGCCGTTGTTCAGCAGGGACGCTTATGCCTACATCGGCCAAGGCCGGCTCATGGAGCAGGGCCTGAACCCATACACCAACGGAATCTCGGCCCTGAGCAACTACTTTTCACTCGGGCCCGACAAATTATGGACGGAAGCACCTACGCCTTACGGTCCGCTATGGCTCTGGATCGAACAAGGTGCCGTGTGGGTGAGCGCCAGCGTCCCCGAGCTTGCTTTGATTCCCTTCCGCCTGGCTGCCCTCGCCGGTGTCATCCTGCTCGCTGTCTACGTTCCCCGTCTGGCCGCGCTCCACGGCGTGAACCCGGACCGTGCGCTCTGGCTTGGCGTCCTCAACCCGGTCCTCCTGATCAACTTCATCGCCAGCGCGCACAATGACTCCTTGATGCTGGGACTGGTTGTTGCCGGACTGTACTTCGCCTCGGTAAAACGGCCTGTGTTGGGAATCGTGCTGATCACGGCCTCGATCGCCATCAAGCCGATTACCTTGATTGCCTTGCCTTTTGCGGGGCTGCTGTGGGCCGGTGCCCGTGCCGGTTGGGGCCGCAGAATGCTCTGTTGGACGGCCACCTTGGGTTTGTCCTTAGGCTTGCTGGCCGCCGCAGGACTGGTGAATGGCCTGGGGTTTGGCTGGCTTGGCGCCCTCCAGACTCCGGGAGCCGTCTGGATCTGGTACGCGCCGGTGGGTTTGCTGGCACACACGGTGGGATTCGTCGTCGGACTTTTCGGCGGTCCAGGCGTTCCGGTGACGGATGTTATCCAGACTGCCGGAACGGCGGTCTCGG
>NZ_DF952468.1:1028941-1030701 GCF_001263615.2 Arthrobacter sp. Hiyo1
CGGACCCCCGGCCGCGGAATCGGCATGCCCGCGCCGCTCGACGACGAACCCGAGTTCAACAAGACTGTGCTTCGCCGGATGGCCTGGGCATTCGCCGCTGTCGTCGTCCTGGCGCCTGTGATTCAGCCTTGGTACATGGTGTGGCTGCTGGTGTTCTTCACCGTGACGGGAGTCGCGGACGGCGCCCAGCTCCGGACGGTCTTCTACTTGACGGCGTTCTTCACCCTTATCGCCCTGACAGACCAATTGAGTGTCTTCCAGTGGATCCCCATCGAGGTGGTACGCGGAGTGGCCATTGCCATTGCGGTTTCTTTCATCGCCTACTTGGTGTTCTTTGACAAGAAGACCCACGTGCTGTTCCGCCCGCGTCGCGGGATTTTGAAGCTCAAGCCGAAGTCCTGAACCGGATTCAGCCGAGGTGTTTCATGGCTTCACGCAGGGATAGCGGGCTGAGCCTGGTCCTCCGGCTTTCAACGTAGCTCCGCACCCATTGAGGATCGGTCTTGGCGTACTCCCGCAGGGTCCAGCCGATTGCCTTCCTGATGAAGAACTCCTTGTCGGCAAGGTTGGCGTCAAGTGCCGCGGCCAGAAGTTCTTGGTCCGTGGCCGACTTTGCCTTGAGCTGGGAGGTGATGGACGCCCGACGGATCCAGAAGTCCTCGTCGCTTGCCCATGTCCGCAAGAGCGGGGTCAGCGTGCTTCGGTGGTGTTGCAGAAGGGCGCAAATACGGTCGGAGACACCGTCAACGAAGTCCCACCATGCGCCGGTCCGGATGATTTCTTCGTACAGCGGCAGCATCTCCAGATCCTTGGCCACGGACTTGAGCGAGGTCAGATCGATGGCCGCGTAGCGTTCTTCCCGCCATGTGGCTTCCCGCCACAGCAGCCGGACATCGTCACGAAGTTCGGAAGGGGACCCGAAAGGGATTTCCTTCGCGGTCGCGAGGACAATGCGACGGACTACGGGGACCCTGACACCGAGGACAGGCATGGATGATTTCATGTAGGCCTGTGCCGCCTTCGCGCGGTCCGGGTCTGCCTCTGCCTGCAGGCGTTCACGGATGATGGCGATTCTTCGGTGTTCCATACGGCGACTTTAGGACACCCGTGGGCCGGCGCGGACGCGCAACCCTGTTGACCGGGCTGATGGTGCCCATAGAGTGGGTGGAAGGGTTTGTCCGGTGGCCGGTCCGGCCCCCTCTTCTTGATGCTTGGAGGCCTTTGATGTCCATGGTGAAGACGCCAGAAGAGATTGCGCTCATGCGCGAAGCCGGAAGGGTGGTTGCCAACACGCTTTCGGCGGTTCGTTCGCACGCCGGGGTTGGCGTGTCGCTCAAGGAACTGGACGAGGTTGCAGCCGCTTTCATGGAGGCCGCCGGAGCTAAGCCGGCGTTCCTGAACTATCGCCCGCGGTGGGCGTCCACGCCTTTTCAGGGGTCATCTGCACGAGCGTCAACGACGCCGTGGTGCACGGCATCCCGGACGGGTATGTGTTGCAGGATGGCGATCTGTTGAGCGTCGATTGCGGGGCCTTCGTGGAGGGCTGGTGCGGGGACGCGGCAGTCAGTTTCATTGTGGGCACCTCGGATCCGGTGGACCAGGAATTGATCGATGCCACCGACGCCGCCCTCGCCCGCGGTATCGACGCTGCCCGGATTGGAAACAAGATGGGCGACCTTGCGTACGCCATTGGCGGAGAAGCCAAGCGCAGCGGCTACGGGATCCTCGCCGATCACGGCGGGCACGGCATTGGCCGGACC
>NZ_DF952468.1:1031139-1040252 GCF_001263615.2 Arthrobacter sp. Hiyo1
TTCGATGCGCGGATAGCACTGGCGCGGCTCCACCGCGCACCAGCCACTGCTTCGCCGCCCCGGAAAGCGAGGACGCCAGGTTCGGGGCCGTCGTCGAATTTGGCTTTGAGCTGTTCCTTCCGTGCCTTGGGGGGAGTGTTCTTCCAATCCTGACCGGCGAGAGCGAACCACCGGCACCAACAGCGCGAAGGCTCGCCGCGGACGCCGAATAGCCTTTCGACATCCGGCCAGCTTGCGGGGCCCGTGATGATGGCTTCGGAAGTGTTTCTCATCCGACCAGCCTAGATACCGGACGCCTGCCCGCCTCAGTTGGACGCAGAGAATGAAAAACACCCCGGTCCGAAGACCGGGGTGTAACCGATGGCCCAACTCATCCATGAAGGATGTCTCGACTCATCACACAAGTGCCCCAGGAGGGAATCGAACCCCCGACCGTCGGATTAGAAGGCCGCTGCTCTATCCTCTGAGCTACTGGGGCTGGAACCGCACCCAAGTGTATCGCTGGGTTTGGCTAGCCAACAATTCAGGAGGATTGCCGGGCCTTCAGGATCGGGCAGGGGATTCGTACTATGCCTTTGAAAAATACAGGAGAGGTCGGAATATCGTAGAAGTCGGTATCGGACGCGGGTGCACAGAGATTGCGCGCGGTGCGGACGTGCTCGGCCCAGACAGGACCATTGTTTCTGGATGTCGAGGGCGGGAAGTACATCGACGCCAAGAGAAGCGAGAAAGCCATGAGTGCCGCAATGGGTGCAGCACGCCCAAACCTTGCCAACGCGGAAGCAAGCAACGGAACCGTGGCGAGGACGAACATCGTAGGCACTACCGAGTACCTCCCAAACACGAACCTGGCGGGCCAATCCGCCGCCGAGAAGGTTGCGTAGTCCAGGTACGGTGCCGGGTTCGAAGCGACGCAGGCAACCCAAATAACCATCGAGGCCGTGATGAAGAACGCGGCCAGCCATTTCTCCCGCGCAGAGCCCAAGATCAGGACAGCCACCGGGACGGCGAGGACGAGGAGGGAGGCCACGATCATCGGAGCAGCTCCGAAGTTCACGATTTGTTGCATGACACCGGACGCGGTGCCGTAGACGATGGGTCCTGCGGTGTTGATAAACCACCCGTAAACCGGGGACCAGGGGTCAAGCTGGTAGCTCGCGCCGCCGCTTGTTCGAGGATGCGTCACCGTCGCAATAACCTGGCAGGCAAGACCCAGGCTGAGACCCGCGCGGGCGGCCCACATGTTTTTGTCCCTCAGCCGGTAAAGGAAGAGCGGAACAAAGACAATCGAGATGATCTCGGTCAAGGAGGCGAGGGCCGCGACGACAAAAAGCATGCCTCCCTCGAGTTTGGACTTTGCCGGTTTCATCAATAGCCAGGGAGTGAGCCAGAGCAGGTACCAGTGCAGGTTCGCGAAGTTTCCAAGAGCCTCAAAAGCGCCGACGTTCACGAAAATGGGAACCGCGGCCCAAGCTACGCGGATCCAGGTGTTGCTGGTCAAGGCTTGGGCGCAGTGGTACGTCATGAGGGCGACGCCGGCCACAGCCGCGCAAGCCAATACAGTAAGCGCAATAGCGTAGTCCTCAAGTGCGAAGAACCGGACAACCACCTCGGCTGCGAGGCGGGGGACGACGTGGAGATAGCCTGCGTACGGCCGGATCGGCGTGAAAGTCCGGGTCGGGTTCAAAGCGTCCGTGAGAAACACCGCGCCGTCTTCCGCCCAGACGACGCCTTGGGCCGTTGCTGGGATCCGCCAGAACGACACCAGCGTCAGCAAAATAAGGGCGCCCACGTAGGACGCACTTCTAGCCAGAGTAATTTTCACGATCTGTCCCCCAAAGAGCAGGCCCGAGACTGGGCGATCGTACCCAATTTAGATGGCGGTTCCGTATTTTCAAAAACCCCGCCGGTCTTTGTGGGCGGCGCCCCATTCTGCGTCTAACTTGTCCTCCACAATCCGCGTAAGAACAGGGCTATCCACATACGTGGATTTGGTACTCCCGCGGGCGTTCGCGGCACGCGAAGCTGGGAGAGCCAGACAGGCAGCTCAACTCACGTTAGGACAAGACCATGAATGACATCATCACTGTCCGGGGATTCGTTGCCACGGAACCCAAAAGTTCGACGACCCCGGGCGGAACCCGGACGGCATCGTTCCGGCTCGGTTCAACGGAGCGCAGGTTCGACCGTGCCAATGATGTCTGGGCGGATGGCAACACAAATTGGTTCAGCGTCCAGGCGTTCAGGCATCTAGCGGGAAACATTGGCTGCAGCGTCAAGAAGGGCCAGCGGGTCATCGTCGTCGGGAAACTGAAGCTGAGGCAATGGGAACACGACGGCAAGATCTACCAAGTCGCCGAAATTGTCGCCGAGTCGGTGGGTCACGACCTCATGTGGGGCTCGGCGAACTTCATCCGGACCACCGGCAGCAACAGCCCGCAGACCATGCCCGCGGCCCCCGAGGTGGAGCCAGAGAACCCATGGCCTTCGGCGGAGGAAGATGCGGAAGGCGACCCGCATGACGACGAGGATGGCAGTGCCGCAGCCGAGCGGGAAGTTATCCTTCCGGCAGGAGAAGGCGATGAGTCGGTACTCGTTGATACTGAGACGGGAGAACTTGTGGACGCCAAGGTTTGAAATGGAACTGGCCTTGAAATGGAGCCGGCCTTGAAACAGGGGCCGCCGCGGATGCCATGCGGCGCGGCGCGTGGTGTACCGCATGGCAGAATAGCCGGGTGATGAGCAGGGGAAAGCCGCAAAAACCATCTGGACGCCGCCACGCTGCCGGAAGCCCGGGTTTGCTGCTTGCGGTGCCGTTACTTCTGGCCGGACTGGTGGCCGGCTGCACGGCGCCTGCACCAACGGTGTCAAGAAGCACTGGGGTTTCATCGCCCACCCCTCGACTACAGCCAGCTCCACCCCCGCCGTCACACCCAGTGCTGGCAACCCCTCGGCATCGACTTCGCTCAGCGCGGGCACTGCCGCGCTGAAGCAGACCATGGAGTCCGTACTCAAGACGATTGCCGCGGCAACCCCCAAACCGGCACAAGACGCACTGCGATCACAGCTCGTTTCGGCCGGCATCGCCGACTCTGCCGTAGAGGTGTCCGCGAGCAAGACGCCGACGGGACTGGATGTCGACGCCATCGAGGCCGCGGCCAGGCTGGACAAGGACTGCGTCATGGGTGAGATCAGGGACGGGCAGGTTTCAGTGTCGGTCCTGCCCGTGTTGGCCAGCGGCAAATGCTTCGTCGGGGATTCCCGCTAGCAGGGCCGAATGTGAGTTATGCCTTGCCACCCATTAGATTTAACGGCATGGCGGAATTCATTTACACGATGACCAAGGCTCGCAAGGCCGTTGGCGAAAAACTAATCCTGGACGATGTCAGCATGTCGTTCTTCCCTGGCGCGAAGATCGGTGTCGTTGGCCCGAACGGAGCCGGTAAATCCACGATCCTGAAGATCATGGCTGGTATCGACACACCGTCGAACGGCGAAGCCCGCCTCAGCCCCGGCTACTCCGTGGGCATCCTCCTGCAGGAGCCGCCCCTGAACGAGGAAAAGACCGTCCTGGGCAACGTCCAGGAAGGCGTGGGCGAGATCTACTCGAAGATCCAGCGCTTTAACGCGATCTCCGAGGAAATGGCCAACCCGGATGCAGACTACGACACCCTGCTGGAGGAAATGGGCCACCTTCAGGAAGCCATCGACGCGGCGGATGCGTGGGACATCGATTCCCAGCTCGAGCAGGCCATGGACGCACTCCGCTGCCCGCCGGGCGACTCCGACGTGACGGTCCTGTCAGGTGGTGAGCGCCGCCGCGTGGCGCTCTGCAAGCTCCTGCTGCAGAAGCCCGACCTCCTGCTCCTTGACGAGCCCACCAACCACTTGGACGCCGAAAGTGTTCTGTGGCTCGAGCAGCACCTCTCTTCCTACCCCGGTGCCGTCCTCGCCATCACCCACGACCGCTACTTCCTCGACCACGTCGCCGAGTGGATCTGTGAAGTGGACCGCGGCCGTCTCTACCCCTATGAAGCAACTACTCCACGTACTTGGAGAAGAAGCGCGCCCGCCTCGAAATCCAGGGCAAGAAGGACGCCAAGCAAGCCAAGCGCCTCAGCGAGGAACTTGAGTGGGTCCGCTCCAACGCCAAGGGTCGCCAGACCAAGTCGAAGGCCCGTCTGGCCCGGTACGAGGAAATGGCAGCCGAGGCTGACCGCACCAGGAAACTCGACTTCGAGGAAATCCAGATTCCGCCGGGACCGCGTCTGGGTGGCCTGGTCCTGGAAGCGAAGAACCTGCAGAAGGGCTTCGAGGACCGGACCCTGATCGACGGGCTTTCGTTCACACTGCCCAGGAACGGCATCGTCGGCGTCATCGGTCCTAACGGCGTGGGCAAGACCACCTTGTTCAAGACCATCGTCGGGCTGGAACCGCTGGACGGTGGCGACCTCAAGATCGGTGACTCGGTCAAGATCTCCTACGCCGACCAGAGCCGTGGCGGTATCGACCCCAACAAGACCCTGTGGGAGGTCGTCTCAGACGGCCTGGACTTCATTCAGGTCGGCCATGTTGAAATGCCGTCCCGAGCCTACGTCGCGGCCTTCGGCTTCAAGGGGCCGGACCAGCAGAAGAAGGCTGGTGTGCTCTCCGGTGGTGAGCGTAACCGCCTGAACCTGGCGCTGACCCTTAAGCAGGGTGGAAACCTCCTGCTTCTTGACGAGCCCACCAACGACCTCGACGTCGAAACCCTCAGCAGCCTTGAGAACGCGCTGCTCGAGTTCCCCGGCTGCGCCGTCGTGGTCTCGCACGACCGGTGGTTCCTCGACCGCGTTGCAACCCACATCCTGGCCTACGAAGGCGACGAGGAAAACCCCTCGAAGTGGTACTGGTTCGAGGGCAACTTCGAGTCCTACGAGGAGAACAAGGTGGAGCGACTCGGCCCGGACGCTGCCAAGCCACACCGTGTCACGCACCGCAAGCTGACCCGCGACTAAATCGGATCGCTCCGCAGAAGGCCGGCGCACTGGATATATCTTCCGGGGCGCGGCCTTCTTTGCGGCACGGAATCTCGGCCGTGTTGCGGCAGCTACCTGAGCAGCGATTACGGGATCCGGAGCATGCCCTCTTGCGCCACCGTGGCGACATGCTGGCCATCGCGGCTGAAGATCTTGCCCGTGGCAAGTCCGCGGGCGCCTTGGGCGCTGGGGGACTCCTGCACGTAAAGCAGCCACTCGTCGACGCGGACGGGCCGGTGCCACCACATGGCGTGGTCAAGGCTAGCGACGCTCATGCCTGGCGTCATCCAGCTCAATCCGTTCTTGCGAAGCACCGATTCCAGGATGGTGTAGTCGCTCGCGTAGGCCAGGGCGGCCAAGTGAAGATTGGGGTCGTCCGGCATCGGGCCAAAGGTCTTCATCCAGACGGCATTGCTGGCTATCCGGTCTTTGGGCGCTTCGACATAGATTGCGGGATCGACGTGGCGGACATCGAAGGGCCGTTCGAAGGACATGTGGCGGGCGAGCGGGTGGTCGTACTTCTGCAGGAGTTCGGCGGTACTCGGCAGCGTTTCGGGGTCCGGGATTCCGGCCGGCATCAAGGACTGGTGTTCCACGCCCTCCGCCTCGGTCTGGAAGGACGCGATCATTGACAGGATCGGTTGGCCTTCCTGGTAGGCGTGCACCCGCCGGGCCGAGAACGAGCGTCCGTCGCGAAGCCGCTCCACACTGAAAGTGATCGGCTGGTTGGCGTCGCCCGGACGAAGGAAATAGCCGTGCATGGAATGGACCGTCCGATCCTCGTCCACCGTGCGCATTCCGGCCACGAGCGACTGGGCGAGCACCTGCCCGCCAAATACCCGGTGGCGCGGCTGTTTCTGGGAGGGTCCAAGGAAGATGTCCTCGGCTGTCCTCGCGCCGTCGAAGTCGGCGAGGGACAACAGTTCGATGAGGGTGGATGTGGGGTCCTCAAGGGCAACCTGATGTTCCAGGCCGGCGTGCGCGTCAGTCATGGTTCGACTCTAGACGCCACCCTGACCCCTCTCAACCGCGGACATGCCGGTAGAGTCGATGATGTGTCCGATGTATTGACCCAGTCCTTCCATTTCGTCGATCCCCGTGATCTGGCGGATCTCCGCACCTATGTCACGCGTGCCAAGAGCATCGATGATGGCGCCATCCGGCTTCAGGCCTCCGGCCGCGTCCTGGCTGCATATGTGTGCGTCTTGAGGCCGCGCCTCCTGGGCGAAGCGACCCCCACCATTCTCGGGCTACGGACTATCGCCCTTGCCGAAGACGCGCATGCGGACGTCACCGTGACTCTTTCCTCGGTCCTCGACCGCCTGGCGCGTTCCGGTGCCGACGACGTCGAGCTTCCCATCCCGCCGTCGACCGTTTCCGAATCGTGGGCGGGAGTCGGGGCGCCCCGCAGCGGCTGGGAGCCGCTGCGTTCAGTGCCCGACGCCGAACTCAAGTCTGTCGCGAATGCCGGCATTGCCGAGGTGGCCGGGATTGTTCCGGATCAGCCCGGCGCATTGATCGTCAACAACGCGAGGGCCGCGGTGTGGGGACGGGAGATCCCGGGACTCGACGGCGTGCCCGCAGGCGCTGCGTTCGCCGCCTTGGCGCTCGGTTTCCTGGGCGACGGCGAACACCGGCTCTTCCGCAACGGCCGTTGGTTCCGGCTCAGTGGGAGCCGGGGCCACATCCTGGCTCGATCCGGATCAGGCCTGGGCTTCCAGGCCCGCTGAACCCGAGCCTAGGCCCGGCCCGACACACAGCACCGTCCTACAAGCTCAGGGCTGCTGGACCGACGGGCTATTGACCATCGTGAGCGCAGCCCGCTCCATGTAATCCCACAACGTCCCTTCGTGAAGCGGCGACAAGTTGAGCGAATCGACTGCCGCGCGCATGTGGAAGAGCCAGCGGTCCTTGGCTTCGGGCGTCACTTGGAACGGCATGTGCCGCATCCTCAAGCGGGGGTGCCCGCGTTCCTCGCTGTACGTGCCCGGACCGCCCCAATACTGCTCAAGAAACATGAGGAACCGCCGCTTTGCGGGGTCGAGGTCTTGTTCCGGGTACATCGGCCGGAGCAACGGGTCTCCCGCTACACCGTCGTAAAAGACATCGATCAGTTTCACGAAAGTCTCGTGGCCACCGATGGCCTCATAGAAACTGTCGGTGTACGCAGGCTGGCTGAACGGATCGTTTTGCATCAACTGACGCCGCTCTGCCGGCTGGGGTGCTGCGGATTCCGGCTGGCTGCCCACGTCACTCACCTGCTTTCTGCTCTCGAATCTTGAGGGCTTCCTTTGAAGTCGGAGGCGCACCGGAGGCGGCGGTTTCGGCAGGCGCCGTCCCTGGAGGTGCAGGCGGAACGTCGTCCGGGACGGTTGAGTCTTCAGGCACGTAATCGCCTTGCGAGCGGTTGCCCACCCGCAGGATTTCTCCGTTGCGCAGATACCAGATGGCCCCGTCTTCAGCCTTGAGCCGGGTGATCCGGAGTCCTACCGATTCAACGGTGCCGATCACTTCAGTGGTTACGATCACATCGCCGATCCCGAACTGGTCCTCGATGGTAATGAAGATGCCGGACAGGAAATCGCGAATGAGCTGTTGGGCGCCGAAGCCAATGGCCACACCCAAAATACCGACGCTCGTGAGCAGCGGGGCAATATCCACATTCAGGTATTTGAGGACGTAGATGATGACAATGACCACCACCACCACGCTGAGCACGCTTGTCAGCAGTGAGCCGATGGTGTGGGCGCGCTGGGCGCGGCGTTCATGGTCGAGCGCCCGGAAAGCCGGCTGGACCCACCTGAAATGCGGTTTCTTGAAGAAGCTGGTGCCCTCTGCCACCCGGCGGGTTATGCGCAGAATGATGAACCGGGCCACAACCCAGACCACCAACCCGATGCCTAGCGTCACGAAGATGGACGCGTAATCGATCTTGGCTGCATCGGCCACGATGTTGTCGGTCGACGAGGCGACGTTCATATGCGGGAATGCTCCTCACGGGATCCAATTGTTCGCCTGGCCCCTGATTGCCGGGCGCTGAACACTCTGTCCACGGTCAACCCTATCGCCGTAGCGTGGCCGGATCCGCATCGTGGTTCTTGGCCGGACGGCCTTCTTGACACCTGATTAGCTGGCGGCCGCCGTCGTGCTCGGCTCATGCAGAACGGGAAAATTGACGCTCCGGGCAATAAAGCACACTTGGTTGGCCTCATGGTGCAGTTTGTCCACGAGGGAAAGATGCGCCGGGTCGGCAACCGTGACGTGCGGCTTCAAGGTGACGTTCTCGAACTGGCCGCTGCCATCGCGATTGAGCCTCATCATGCCCTCGGCGTGATCCACGTAATCGGTCACTACCACCCCGTGCTTGACGGCGACATGCAGGAAAGACAGCATGTGGCACTGCGAGAGGGCGGTGAGGAGCAGTTGTTCGGGGTTGTATCGGCTGCGGTCGCCATGGAAGGTGGGGTCCGAGGAGCCCTTCAGGACGGGCAGGCCGGGGATCTCGACGTCGTGGTCCCGGGTGTAGCCACGGTAGGTGGATGTCCCGGTGCCCAGGTTTCCGGTCCAGCGCACGGTCAGCGAGTAGTGGTGTTCGTCCAGGCTCATGCGGAAAGTCTAGCGGCGGTGCACTCGCGGGCGGCACACGGAAAGGCCCCGGTTCCAGTGAAGCGGAACCGGGGCCTTTCGGTGGGTTATCCGACCGTTTTAGATGTCTGCCGCGCGGGCCTTCAAAGCACGGGCTACGCCGTCGCGGTTTTCTAGCATCATGCGGCGCAGGGCACTGCTATCCGCCGGCAGTTCGGCGAGGAACTTGTCCGTGCGGTCAACCGTGGCCTGCGTTGTCAGTTGCGCAGGGTAGAGCCCGACGACGATTTGCTGGGCCAGCGCATGGGTGCGGTTGGCAACAATCTCCGGAACCGCCTCGAAATACTGTTCCGCGTACGGCTCCAACAGGGAGGTGTCCAGCACCCGGGTGAAGCCCGTGACGGCGGAGCTTTGAATGGCGTTGGAGAGCTCGCCCGTGACCACGATCTTCTTCACGCGGCGGCCTTGGCCTCGGGTGTGGGAAGGGCCGCCCGTCGCCAAGCGGCGGCG
>NZ_DF952469.1:0-4926 GCF_001263615.2 Arthrobacter sp. Hiyo1
TCCGAATACTCCTCGGAACAAATTCGATGTTCCGCATTTCCTCGCTGCGATGTTTCTACTTTATTTCATTCATTTCAACTTTGCAAATCCAGGATTTCTCCAGAAATTTACCCAAGTGAATCGAATTTCCCCACAGAGTCGATAAATTATCCGATTTCCAGACTTTTGGTCTAAATCGAATTATTCACATTCAATGGGATTTTGTTCGCAATTTATCCGCTTCAGCGGCAGCGACTCAGAAAACGATACACGCTCCCCCGGAGCCGCGCAAGTCGGCTCGGAGGAGCGTGCAATAGAACATGGAACAGCCCGTCTGGCGCGCCCACACAAGAACACACCGTGGAGCTAGGTAGACGTCAGACGGTCACTTCGACGGTGGCCAGATTCTTCTTGCCGCGGCGCAGCAAAAGGTACCGGCCGTGTAGCAGTTCCGCCTGGTCGATGACGGCGTCGGGGTCGGTCACCTTGCTGTTGTTCACGTAGGCGCCGCCCTCCCCCACCGTGCGTCGGGCAGCGGACTTGCTTTCGGAAAGTCCGGACGCAACCAAGAGGTCGATGATCCCGAGGCCTTCTGTGCCGATCGAGGCAGATGGCAGCTCGGCAGTTGCCGACGCCAGGGTGCCTTCGTCCAGAACCGAGAGGTCGCCGTTGCCGAACAAGGCAGCCGACGCTGCGATCACTTTCTCCGTCGCGTCCACTCCGTGCACCAGTGAAGTGACCTCGAAAGCGAGCCTGCGCTGGCCTTCGCGGGCGAACGGGCGCTCGGCAACAGCGGCTGCGAGTTCCTCAATCTCGGCGCGGCTAAGGAACGTGAAGACCTTGAGACGGTCAACGACGTCGGCATCCGCAGTGTTGAGCCAGACTGGTAGAAGGCGTACGGGCTGCACATGTGGGCGTCGAGCCAAATGGCGTTGCCTTCGCTCTTACCGAACTTGGTGCCGTCCGAGTTGGTGATGAGGGGCGTGCCCAGGGCGTGGACAATCTTGCCGTCGACCTTGCGGATGAGCTCCGTGCCACTCGTGAGGTTGCCCCACTGGTCCGAGCCACCCGTCTGCAGCACGCAACCGTAGTCGCGGTTGAGCTGGAGGTAGTCCATGCCCTGCAGGATCTGGTAGCTGAATTCGGTGTAGCTGATGCCCTCGTCGGAACTGAGACGGGAGGCAACTGCATCCTTGCGGAGCATGGTGCCCACGCGGAAGTGCTTGCCGATTTCGCGCAGGAAATCGATGGCGCTCAGGGGCGCGGTCCAGTCAAGGTTGTTCACCATGCGTGCGGCATTGTCGCCCTCGAAGCTGAGGAAGCGTCGGACCTGGGCCTGAAGGTAGCCGACCCACTCCGACACGGTGTCCTTGGTGTTCAAGGTGCGTTCCGCCGTCGGGCGCGGATCGCCGATCAGTCCGGTGGAGCCGCCCACCAGGCCGAGCGGCTTGTGGCCGGCCAACTGCAGGCGGCGCATGAGCAGGAGCTGGACAAGGTTGCCAAGGTGCAGTGACGGAGCCGTGGGGTCGAAGCCACAGTAATACGTGATCGGGTCCCCGGCGAGCAGCTTTTCCAGTTCCGTTTCATCAGTGGAAACGTGGATCAGGCCGCGCCATTTGAGCTCTTGCCAGATATTGGCAAAGCCCGGGTCGTTGTGCTGGGACTCGAGGTTGTTTACGTGTGACACGAGTTCTAAGTTAGCAGGATTGCCGTGCGGCTTGCTCGCATGGCTCAGCGCTCGATACCCGCCGGCAGTGGCGCCGCGGTAATGAGGCGCAGCCGCTGCGTCGGACGGGTCATGGCAACGTAGAGATCGCCCACCTTGCCATGCTCGTGATTGAGCATCGCGGCTGGCTCAAGAACAACCACGCCGTCGAACTCCAGGCCCTTGGCTTCCTTGGGGCTGATGACCACGATGTCCTGGGAGTAGCTGCCCGCTCCGGTGCCCACACGGTGACCGTAGACCCCACGGAGGGCGGCTGCAGCCCGAGGCAGGAGGGCGCCGTCGGCAATCACGGCCAGGAGGCCGCCGTCGATCGCTTCCAGTTCCTCCGGAAGGATTTCGACGAGCCGGTCTACCATCCCCGCTTCGTCGACGCGGTCCACGATCGGTGACCATTTGCCTTCGCGAACGGCCTTGGGAGCAGAAACAACCAGCCCAGCGCGGTTCGCCATGCGGACTGCCGCTTCGGCGATCTGCGAGGGAGTCCGGTAGTTGACGGTGAGTTCTTCGAGCTGCCAGCGGTCCCCGAACGACGGCGCGAGGGCACTTTGCCAGGAATTCGCACCGGCGGAGGAACTCGTCTGGGCGATGTCGCCGACGATCGTGAAGGACTTCAGCGGGCAGCGGCGGACCAAAAGCCGCCACTGCATGGGCGAGAGCTCCTGCGCTTCGTCAACCACGATGTGTCCGAACGCCCACGAACGGTCGCTCGTGGCCCGTTCTGCGGCGGTCAGCCGTGTTTCGCGTTCCTGGTTCTGGTCTGCCAGTTCTTCGGCCGTCATCAACACGTCGACGCCCATGGCCTCCATGTTGACCAGTGTCTGCTTGGCGTTAGCGATGTCGCGGGCACGGTCGTGTTCTTGCTGGGCCAGTCCCCTGCCCGCGGCAGGATCGAGCTCGCCGAGGAGTTCAGCGGCCTCGTCGAGCAGCGGAACATCGGCTTCCGTCCACGGTGCATCCGCGGGGCGAAGCAGGAGGGCACGCTGCGCCGGCGTGAGGTGCGGGGTGCAGGCCTCCAGGATGGCTGGCTTGCTGAAGAGCTCGGAAACGAGCTTCTCGGGTGTCATGGGCATCCAGCACAAGTTCAGGACGATCCTGACGTCGCGTGCCGAGCGGACGTCCTCGGCGAGGTAGGAACGGTCGGCATTGTTGCCGATGTTCGATTCCTCGACGATCTCCGTCAGCTGCTCCGTGAGTTCGCGCAGCAGGATCTTGACGAACGTCACGCGCGCTTCATTGTGCGGCTTGCCGGTGGCGCGTGCCCTGTCCCGGGCGCGGCGGACTTGCCGCACGGACAGCGTGAGCTTGCGCGAGTCAACCTCGAGGATGCGGTCCTCGGCGGGAGTCCGCTGGCGGTTGGCCACGGCATTCGCAATCACGTCGGCCATGTTCAGCTTGCCCTTGAGGGCTGCGACGTCGGGATCCTGTTCCGGGACGGCGTGGATACCGGGCATGAGGCGGCCCAGGCTCGCCATGACGACTCCGGTCTCGCCGAGGGACGGCAGGACCCGCTCGATGTAGTGCATGAACGACGAAGAAGGTCCAACAAGCAGCACACCTGCCGACTTCAGGCGGTCACGGTGGGTGTACAACAGGTAGGCGGCGCGGTGGAGCGCGACCGCCGTCTTGCCGGTACCGGGGCCGCCTTGGACAACCAAGGCACCCGACATGGACGAACGGATAATCCGGTCCTGCTCGGACTGGATGGTGCCGACGATGTCCGACATGCGGCCGGTGCGCTTGGAATTCAGGGCGGCAAGGAGTGCGCCCTCGCCCTGGAGCGAGGCGTTGTCCGCCAGCATGCTGGCATCCAGGACATCGTCCTCGATCGCTTTGACCTCCCGGCCCTGCAGGATCAGGTGACGACGACGGCGGACGCCCTGCCGGTCGAAAGCGGTCGCCTGGTAGAAGTGGCCGGCTTCGGGGGCGCGCCAGTCGACCATAAGCCGCTGGAGATCCGCCGTGGACAGTCCGATGCGGCCGATGTACTGCGCCTCGCCGCTGTCCAGGTCAAGGCGTCCGAACACGAGACGGTCGTCGACGGCGTCCAGCTGGGCGAGCCGGTCCTCGTACAGTGCCGCGAAGGCGTCCCTTTCGGAAACGTTCTGCATGGTGCCCACCGCTCCGGCGCGCCGGACCTGCGCCAGCTGTTGGCGCTTTTCCTCCCGCAGCTCATCCAGGCGCGAGTAGAGACCGGCCACGTACTCCCGCTCGTGGATCAAATCAGCGTCGTGCATCGAAACGTTCCCCTATCGAAAAAGACGGACCGTCCATTCTACAGCGGTTTTGCTTGACGTGGGTGAAACTGCCCGCACGCCGGTGCGTCACACAATGTTCACCCGGCGCTAACCTCCTGAGCTTTTCCATCCGCACCAAGTGGTGCTTCAATGCTGCAATGCAGCACGACGTTGCCCTGACCCGACACGGCATCAGCCTGGTCCCGCTCTCCCCCGCACATGCCGGTCCGCTCTTCGATTTTGTGGACTCCGGGATGTGGTCCGGCATGGCCGCCGAGCAGCCCTTGAGTGCCGCGGAGCTCGCCGAACTCTTCGCGGCCCGCCTCGAAGATCCGGCGACCATGCCGTTCGCCGTCGTCGAACAGCGGACGGGAGCGCTGCTCGGAACCACATCCCTGTGCGAGTACAGTCCGCGCCAGCAGCGCTTGGAAATCGGCGGCACTTTTTACGGGCGCCCATTCTGGGGCAGCCACGTCAATCCGGCCGCGAAGCAACTGCTGTTGGCATACTCCTTCGATGTTTTGGACGTCCACCGGGTGGCCTTCCGCTGCGATGCCCGCAATACGCGCAGCGCCTCGGCCATCCAGCGGCTTGGTGCCAGCTACGAGGGCACGCTGCGGGGGCACCGCTTCGCTCCCGACGGGAGCCGTTGCGACACCGCCGTGTTCTCGATCCTGCGCGAAGAATGGCCCCACGTGCGCGAGTCCCTGCTTGGCCGCCTCGCGCCGTTCGAGCTGGCCGACAACCAGTGTGCATATGTCGCGGAGCCCGCCCGGACCGAACACGCCGCTTGAAGGATTCCTCCGTGGGCCCCTACAAACGCTTCCCGACGGCGCGGCTGCGGCCCGGCTTGTAGCGGGACACCGTGGGATCCCCGGAGAGCCAAAAGCGCCACGGGTAGTCGGCGGAACCGCCGTCGCCCGATACTCCGACCCGGAGCCCGCTCGCGACTGCCGATGGCGCCGCCGGAGTGACCGGAAGTTCGAG
>NZ_DF952469.1:7450-9555 GCF_001263615.2 Arthrobacter sp. Hiyo1
CGCATAGATTCCGTGCTTGCCGCGGCAGCAGCCATGGCCAGCGGGGAACTCGACTTCGACTACGGCGACGACCCCCAAACGCTCGCGGACAAACTATTGCCGTTGCCCGGCGTAGGACCATGGACCGTGGGCTACGTGGCGATGAGGGTCATCGGCGACCCGGACGTCTTCCTCGCCAACGACGCAGCCGTCCGGAACGGCCTCAAGAACTTGGCCGCCTCGGAGGGCCTGCCTACAGACTTCCGCAACGTGAGCCCGTGGCGTTCCTACGCCACGATGCATCTGTGGAGGGCAGCGGCAAGCAAACGCGGCAGCGCTATCGTGTCGCGGGAACGCTCGATGGCCACGGGAGAAGCTCCGGCAAGTCAACACCGTCCGCGTCGGCAGAGGCCCGCAGGCTTCCCAGGGTAGGCGTGCGCCCGGCGAGCCAGGCCGCGATATCCGTGATCATGCCGTTGATGGCAACGGACTGCCGCCCCGAGCCGATGACCACCTGCGGCAGGCCCAGGGGCTGAAGCACGAATTTCTGGTCTGCGGGCACGCGGGCCGAGAGGAAATCGAAAAGGTGCTCGCAGAATTGCCGGCTCCAGGCTTCCGGTCCGCGACCGATTCCCAGGTCCGTGACGTGGATGACCAGTTCGCGCCAAAGCGCCAGGCCGCCGTCGAGCACTGTTCCGTTCCGGAAGCTGATCCGGGTGTTCCAGCCGGACTCCACAAGCCCATCGAAGGCCCGCAGGGCCCGCGAGAGGGCCGCTTCGGTGGCGTCACGGTGTTCGGCAAGGCTATGGCTAGCCGCCAGCTCAATCGCCTTCGTGCGGCCCTCGTAGCCGCCGTCGTAGATGTCGATGGTCTCGCCGCGTGCGGCGTATTCCAGTTGCCTGGCCATGGCGTTCGAGATACCGGCAATGTGAGCCAGTACGTGGCCGCGGGTCCACCCGGGCAGCTCGGAGGGAGCTGCAACATCGGCGTCGTCGAGTTTGGCGACAACGTCGGTGACAGTGCCGGCTGCTTTGTGGAGCTCGGCAAGAAGCGCTGAGGTAGTGATCTCGGTCATAGCGCCATAGTATCCGACAGGGTTAATGACTGTTAACGAGGATTAACTGGCAGCGGCGGGCATTTCGCTGCAGCCTTTGCGAAAAAGACTGCCTCGAAATACCCGCCGGCGTTGGCCTTCTTTTCGTTACTCCGCGTACTTCCGTACCGCCGCGAGCTCCGCTTCGAGGGCAAGCAGTTGGCGCTCGACGGCGGCCGGGGCCGTTCCGCCTTGGGAGTTGCGGCTGTTGAGTGAACCTTCGGTACTGAGCACGGTGCGGACCTCGGGGGTCAGGTGCTCCGAAATGCCCGCGTACTCTTCGTCCGTCAGGTCCCACAGCTCGACGCTGCGCCCTTCAGCCAGCTTCACCGCCGCACCGGAGAGCTCGTGCGCCTCGCGGAACGGCACTCCCTGGCGGACAAGCCACTCGGCGATGTCCGTGGCAAGCGCGAAGCCCTGCGGTGCCAGCGATGCCATGCGCTCGGTGTTGAAAGTGAGCGTGGCGATCATGCCGGAGACGGCCGGGAGCAGCACCTCCAAGGTGTCCGCGGCGTCGAATACCGGTTCCTTGTCTTCCTGCAGATCGCGGTTGTACGCGAGCGGCAGGCCCTTGAGCGTTGCCAACAGCCCGGTCAGGTTGCCGATGAGGCGCCCTGCCTTGCCGCGGGCGAGCTCGGCGACATCCGGATTCTTCTTCTGCGGCATGATCGACGACCCCGTGGAGTACGAATCATGGAGCGTGACGAAGGAGAACTCCTTGGTGGCCCACAGAATGACTTCCTCGGAGACCCGCGACAGGTCCACGCCGATCATCGAGCAGATCCATGCGAACTCGGCGAAGACATCGCGCGAGGCAGTGCCGTCGATCGAGTTGTGGACCGCCGAGAAGAAGCCCAGGTCCGAAGCGACGGCCTCGGGATCCAGGCCGAGCGAGGAACCTGCCAGAGCACCGGAACCGTAGGGCGAGACACCGGCGCGCTTGTCCCAGTCCTGGAACCGCTGCACGTCGCGCAACAGTGCCCAGGCATGGGCCAGCAGGTGGTGGCTCAGCAGGACAGGCTGGGCATGCTGC
>NZ_DF952469.1:9580-11094 GCF_001263615.2 Arthrobacter sp. Hiyo1
CGACGTCATTTGCCCGACACCCGCAGGTCGCGGCCTGCGGCGACCTTGGAGGACATTCCCCACAGCTCGATGAAGCCCTTGGCCTGCGACTGGTCGAAGGTGTCGCCGGTGTCGTAGGTGGCGAGGTCGAAGTCGTAGAGCGAGGTGTCGGAGCGGCGGCCGTTGACGATGGCCTGGCCGCCGTGCAGGACCATGCGGATGTCGCCGGAGACGTACTTCTGGGTGTCCTCGATGAAGGCGTCCAGGGAGCGCTTGAGCGGGGAGAACCACTGGCCATCGTAGACCAGCTCGGACCAGCGCTGGCCGACGGTGGCCTTGAAGCGGGCCTGCTCGCGCTCGATGGTGACGTCCTCGAGGTGCTTGTGGGCGGTGATGAGGGCCATCGCGCCCGGAGCTTCGTAGATTTCGCGGGACTTGATGCCCACCAGGCGGTCCTCGACGACGTCGATCCGGCCAACGCCCTGGGCACCGGCGCGGCGGTTCAGTTCCTGGATGACCTGGAGCGGAGTGTGCTTGACGCCATCGATGGCCACGGGGACGCCGGCTTCGAAGGTGATGGTGACTTCGTCCGGTGCCGGCGGGAATTCCGGGGTGGCCGTGTAGTCGTAGATGTCCTTGGTGGGGGCGTTCCAGATGTCCTCGAGGTAGCCGGTTTCGACGGCGCGTCCCCAGACGTTCTGGTCGATCGAGTACGGGTTCTTCTTGGTGGTCTCGATCGGCAGTCCCTTTTCCTCGGCGAAGGCGATGGCCTTGTCGCGGGTCAGGGCGAGGTCGCGGACGGGTGCGATGCATTTCAAGTCCGGGCCCAGCGTCTGGATGCCGACCTCGAAGCGGACCTGGTCGTTGCCCTTGCCCGTGCAACCGTGCGCAACGGTGGTGGCACCGAATTCGCGGGCGGCCTTGACGAGGTGCTTGACGATCACGGGGCGTGAGATCGCCGAAACCAGCGGGTAGTGGCCCTGGTAGAGGGCGTTGGCCTTCAGCGTGGGCATGGCGTATTCGTTGGCGAATTCGTCGCGGGCGTCGGCCACGTAGGCCTCGACGGCGCCGCAGCCGAGGGCGCGCTGGCGGATGGTCTCCAGCGACTCGCCGCCCTGTCCGACGTCGACGGCCACAGCGATGACCTCGGCCCCGGTGGCTTCACCGATCCAGCCGATGGCTACGGAAGTATCAAGCCACCGGAGTAGGCCAGAACAATGCGCTCAGTCACGAGAGTGCTCCTTTGTTGTTGCTTGGTTCTTTTGAGTCAAAGCTTGGTTCGGGCCGAAGGCCCGGGTGGAACAGCGCCGGAATGGTTCACTTGCCGGGCTGGACTAGTTCCCCGGTCCGGCTTCCTGGGCCAGCTGGAGGAAACGGGCTGCCAGCTCGGCGCCGCCGTCGGGATCCCTGGCAACCAAAAGCAAGGTGTCGTCGCCTGCGATCGTACCCAATACCGACGGCATCACCGAGTGGTCGATGGCCAAGGCGAGGAAGTTCGCGGCACCCGGTGGCGTCCGCAGCACCACGATATTGCC
>NZ_DF952469.1:13707-19547 GCF_001263615.2 Arthrobacter sp. Hiyo1
CTCGAACGGTGCCCGGTAGGCTTCCTTGGCGGTCAGGGCCAGGGCGCCCATGGTGCGGCCATGGAAGGCACCTTCCAGGGCGATGATCTTGGTGCGCGTGGCAGAACTGTTGCGCCGAGCCAGCTTGAACGCGGCCTCGTTGGCCTCGGTGCCGGAGTTGGCGAAGAACACCTTGGAGCCGGCAGGAGCCTTGGTGATGGCCAGGAGCTTCTCGGCGAGCGCGATCTGCGTGGGGCTCGTGAAGAAATTGGAGACGTGCCCCAGCGTGGCCAGCTGGCTGGAGATGACAGAGGTGACGAACGGGTGGGCATGGCCCAGCGCGTTCACGGCAATCCCGCCGAGGAGGTCCAGGTATTCCTTGCCGTCGGCGTCCCACACGAGGGCTCCCGCGCCACGGACCAGGACCCGCTGCGGGGTGCCGAAGACGCCCATGAGCGAAGAAGAGTAACGGGCAAGCCAGTCGCTTCCCGTGCTCTGGGAAACGAGCGTGGTTGCGGCGGCCTCCGCAGCGCCGGTCGGGCTCAAACCAACAGTTTCGTTCATGCGTTCACTTCCTCGTCGGGGACAACTTGGGTTCCGATGCCCGCGGTCGTAAAGGTTTCCAGGAGCATGGAGTGCGGCAGGCGGCCATCCACGATGTGCGCCCGCTCGACTCCTTCATCGATGGCCTTCAGGCAGGCCGTCATTTTCGGGATCATGCCGGACTCCAGGCGCGGCAGCATCTCCCGCAATTCCGTGGCCGTCAGCGAGGAAATGAGCGAGGACTTGTCCGGCCAGTTGGCGTAGAGGCCCTCGACGTCGGTCAGGATGACGAGCTTGGATGCGCCCAGTGCCGAGGCAACCGCCGCTGCTGCCGTGTCCGCGTTGACGTTAAGCACTTGTCCGGTAGTGGAGCCGGTGCCATCCCCTTCGTCAAGGATCTCGGGGGCGACCGTCGAAATCACCGGGATGCGGCCGGCGTCGAGGATGTCCTCGATACCCCTGGGATCAACGCCCACCACTTCGCCCACCAAGCCGAGGTCCACTTCCTCGCCGTCCACCACGGTGCCGGTGCGCACGGCACGCAGGAGTCCGCCGTCTTCACCGGACATCCCGACCGCATAGGGTCCGTGGGAGTTGATGAGGCCCACGAGCTCGCGGCCCACTTGTCCGGTGAGCACCATACGGACCACGTCCATGGCCTCGGGAGTGGTGACGCGCAGGCCGCCCTTGAATTCGGATTCGATACCCAGGCGGCCAAGCATCGAGTTGATCTGCGGGCCTCCCCCGTGCACGACGACCGGGTGGATACCCACGTGGTGCAGGAAGACGATATCCTCGGCGAAGGCGCGTCGGAGTTCCTCGTTGACCATGGCGTTGCCGCCGTACTTGATCACCATGGTGGTACCGGCGAAGCGTTGGATCCACGGCAGTGCCTCGATCAGCGTCGCGGCCTTGTCCTGGGCATCGCTCATGGAGGTATTTTCGCGGGTGTGCGCAGTCATGGTCATCCCGTCTAGCTCGAGTAGGCGCTGTTCTCGTGCACGTACTCGTGCGTGAGGTCGTTGGTCCAGATGGTGGCCTCGGCGTCGCCGGCCTGCAGGTCGATTTCCACGAGCACCTCGCGGGGCTCGAGATCCACCAGGTTTCGGTCGTCGCCGATGCTGCCGTTGCGGCAGATCTGGATGCCGTTCATGGAGACGTTGAGCTGGTCCGGTTCGAAGACGGCGTCCGTGGTGCCCACCGAGGACAGGACGCGGCCCCAGTTGGGGTCCTTGCCGAAGATGGCGGTCTTGAAGAGGTTGGAGCGGGCCACTGAACGGCTGACGATTTCGGCGTCGCGCTCGCTCGCCGCGTTGAATGTGCGGATGGCGATGTCGTGGCTGGCACCTTCTGCGTCGCCGATCAACTTGCGGGCAAGCTCGGCACACACCTGGGTGATTCCTGCGCCAAGCTGCTCGGCGGACGGGATGGCCTCGGAGGCCCCGGAGGCCAACAGGACGACCGTGTCGTTGGTGGACATGCAGCCGTCCGAGTCGGTGCGGTCGAAGGTGACGCGCGTGGCGTCGCGGAGGACGACGTCGAGCTCTTCCGCCGGGACCTGGGCATCAGTGGTGAGCACCACGAGCATGGTTGCGAGGCCTGGCGCCAGCATGCCGGCGCCCTTCGCGATGCCCCCGACGGTGAACGAGTTGCCTTCGGAGTCGGTGCCGCTGAAGACTGCTTCCTTCGCCACGCTGTCCGTGGTCATGATCGCCGTAGCGGCGGCAGGACCGCCGTTCTCGGAGAGTTCCGCGAACGCCGCTTCGATGCCCGGGATGATCTTGTCCATAGGCAGCTGCTCACCGATCAGTCCGGTGGAGCAGACCACGACGTCGGAGGCGGAGATCCCGAGCACGGCCGCCACTTTCTCTGCGGTTGCGTGCGTATTTTGGAATCCCTGCGGACCCGTGCAGGCGTTGGCGCCGCCGGAATTCAGAACCACTGCGTCAACGCGCCCGTCGGAGAGGACCTGGCGTGACCAGTGCACGGGTGCCGCGGCCACGCGGTTCGAGGTGAAAACGGCTGCCGCGGCGTTTCAGGGGGCCGTCGTTGACAACCAGGGCAAGGTCCGGATTCCCGGACGCCTTGATGCCGGCTTTGACACCTGCGGCCCGGAATCCCTGGGGGGCGGTGATGGTCACGGGGCAACTCCTTGGACGTTGAGGCCGGCGGATTCGTCCAGGCCGAGGGCAATATTCATGGACTGCACGGCGCCGCCGGCGGTCCCTTTGGTCAGGTTATCGATGGCGCACGTGACAACCACGCGGCCGGAATGCTCGTCGAAGGCCAACTGCATGACTGCGTGGTTGGAACCCTGCACCGATTTAGTGGTGGGCCACTGCCCTTCGGGCAACAGGTGGACGAACGGTTCGTCGTCGTAGGCTTCGGCCCAGGCACTGCGCAGTTCGGCGGCCGTGACCCCGGCCTTGACCTTTGCTGTCGCCGTGCTCAGGATGCCGCGGCTCATGGGCGCGAGGGTGGGAGTGAAGGACACGGTGACTGGTTCACCGGCCGCGTTGGAAAGTCCTTGTTCGATCTCGGGGGTGTGGCGGTGTCCGCCGCCCACGCCATAAGGACTCATGGACCATGACCTCGGAACCGATGAGGTTCACCTTGGCTGCCTTGCCGGCACCCGAGGTGCCGGAAGCAGACACAATCACGACGTCGTCCGGCTGGAGAAGCTTGTAGGCGAAGCCGGGCGTGAGGGCGAGAAGGGCCGACGTCGGGTAGCAACCGGGCACCGCAATCCGCTTCGCCCCCTTGAGTGCGTCGCGCTGGCCGGGAAGTTCCGGAAGCCCGTAGGGCCAGGTCCCTGCGTGGGCGGAGCCGTAGAACTTTTCCCACGCCGCGGGGTCTTCGAGCCGGTGGTCAGCGCCGGCGTCGATCACCAGTGTGCCTTCGGGCAGCTGCGCCGCGATCTCAGCCGAGGCTCCGTGCGGGAGGGCCAGGAACACGACGTCGTGGCCAGCGAGGTTTTCCACGCTGGTGTCCTCGAGAATCCGGCTGGCCAAACCGTGGAGATGCGGCTGCAACTCCCCTAGTCTGGAACCGGCATTGCTGTGCGCGGTGATGGCGCCGATGGTGACGTCCGGATGGCCCGCCAGGAGGCGCAGCACCTCTCCCCCGGCATAGCCGCTGGCACCGGAGACGGCAACAGAAATAGTCATGGCACGACTATACAGCAAAACTATTCATGGTTGCCGATATTTATGCACGACCTTTTTCAGGGCTTTCTGGAGCAGCCCGGCTCGGCGCGCCGATTTGGGAGCGTATGCTGAATAGAGGGTGATCTAGACCGTGCAGCCGATCGTCGGTTGCAGCGTTGCCCGTTATGTATTACGGGGCAACTGCATATGTCACAGACCTCCACCACTGAACGTCCTAGCAAGGTCGTCCGGCCACCCAACGCCGTCGTGCTCAGCTATTCCGAGCTTCTCAAGACGGTCCGCGCGGAGGGGCTTTTGAAGCGCCGCGTCGGCTTTTATATCAGCGTTTTCGCTTCCCTGGTCCTCCTGCTGACCGGCACTTGGTTCGGCTTCGCGCTGATCGGCCCCAGCTGGTACCAGCTACTCATCGCCGCAGCCCTGGGCATCCTTTGTACCCAGTTGAGCTTCCTGGCACATGAGGCCGGCCACCGCCAGATTTTTGCCTCCCGCAGGGCCAACGACTGGTCCGCGCGTATCCTGGCCACGTCGGTTGCCGGCATCAGTTACTCCTGGTGGGAACAGAAGCACGGCGCGCACCACAACAGCCCGAACGTTATTTCCAAGGACCCGGACATCAAGACCGGCGCCCTGGCCTTCCACGTTGAAGCCGCTGCCGGCAGGCAGGGACGCTTCGCGTTCCTCACGCGCAGGCAGGGCTGGTTCTTCTTCCCGCTCCTCCTCCTGCTGGGTATCAGCCTGCAGTGGGAGT
Source organism: Arthrobacter sp. Hiyo1 (assembly GCF_001263615.2). Lineage (NCBI taxonomy): Bacteria > Bacillati > Actinomycetota > Actinomycetes > Micrococcales > Micrococcaceae > Arthrobacter > Arthrobacter sp. Hiyo1. The sequence goes on from NZ_DF952469.1 coordinate 18,145, forward strand.
CCTTGATGTACATCTGCCGGCCCGGAGCCATCAAGCACCGCTGGGTGGAGACGCCCATCCTCCTGGCACGGCTTCTCGCCCTGCCGGTCCTCGCCTTTACCTTCCTGCCGCTGGGCATGGCATTTGCCTTCCTGGGCGTCCAGATCATGGTGTTCGGCTTCTACATGGGTGCTTCCTTCGCCCCGAACCATAAGGGCATGCCGGTTCTGCCGGAAGACTCCCGCGTCGATTTCCTGCGTCGCCAGATCCTGACTGCCAGGAACATCTCCGGCGGCCCCTTCATGAACATCCTCCTGGGCGGCCTCAACCACCAGGCCGAACACCACCTGTTCCCGGACATGGCCCGCCCCCACTTGCGCCGCGCCTCGGAGATCGTCCGAAGCTACTGCGAAAAGCACTCGATTGCCTACACCGAAACCACGTTGATGCAGTCATACGCCATCGTCGTGCGCTACCTCAATGAGGTCGGACTCGCCGCGGGCCGCGGCTTTGACTGCCCCGTCGCTTCCGCGCACGGCAGGGGCTGACACGCCCGGAAGTCATCCGGACACATTACGGCGAACCACCGCCCCGAGCCGCTGACTGGACACTCGACGGACTCCGCTCCCTAGGATGGTTGTGTGAATGCGGGCACGAAAGTGCCTCGACGGAGAAGGAGACCCATGACGCACGCAATCATTGCCCGGAAAGCCGGAGGGCCCGAAGTCCTCGAACTCACCGAGGCAGAGGTCCCGGTTCCGGGTCCGCGCCAACTCCTTGTCAAAGTTGCAGCCGCCGGAGTGAACTTCATCGACACATATCAGCGCAGCGGCATCTACAAGGTTGAGTATCCATTCACCCCCGGCTCCGAGTCGGCAGGCACCGTAGTTGCCATCGGCGCGGACGTGTGGATTTCACCGTCGGCGACAGGATCGCTACCGCTGAAGGATCCCGCAGCTACGCGGAGTACACCCTGGTGGACGCCGACAAAGCGCTTCCGGTACCGGACGGCGTCGACGACCACACCGCGGCAGCCCTGCCGCTGCAAGGAATGACCGCGCATTACCTGATCAACTCGTCTTTCCGCGTGGAGCCGGGCCACACCGTCCTGACCCATGCCGGCGCCGGTGGCGTGGGACTCATCCTGACGCAGTTGCTCAAGGCCCGGGGTGCCCGCGTCATCACCACAGTATCCTCGGACGAGAAGGAAGCCCTGGCCCGGGAAGCCGGCGCGGACGAGGTCCTGCGCTACAGCGGATTTGCGGACAAGGTCCGCGAGCTCACCGACGGCGAAGGCGTCAACGTGGTGTACGACGGCGTCGGCAAGGATACTTTCGACGGATCCTCGCGAGCCTTCGCATCCGCGGCGCACTCGTCTTGTTCGGGGCAGCGTCCGGACCCGTGCCCCCGTTCGACCCGCAGCG
>NZ_DF952469.1:22151-26191 GCF_001263615.2 Arthrobacter sp. Hiyo1
CCGAAGGCGGCATACAGCGCCGGCGGCGGAACGCACGGTTCGCCCCACCTCCCGGAAATCGCAGGTCTTCCAGACCCTGATGGGGATCTTCCTCAACATCCTGGTTGGCATGCGCTGGCTCACGTATCTCATGGCCGCGAACCATTTGCTGGCCGACCTCGCCGGTTTCACAGCCGCTCCCGTGGTGTCCTGGTGGTGGATCCTGGCGTCTTGGCTGGTGTTCGTGAGCCCGCCCGGACGCATGGGCATCTCGATCCTGGCCGCGCGAACCCTCTTGCGTGGGGTCCAACCCGGAACCTACCCGCGATCGGGCAAAGTCCACTTGAAGCTGTGGCTGGCCGAACAGATCCAGGACCTTTCGAGCGCCATCAGCCTTGCCAGCGCTCCGTGGGTTCCCTACTACGCCAGGGCACTGGGGGCGAAGATAGGGAACAACGTCCATTTGCACTCCCTTCCTCCCGTCACAGGACTGCTGTCGTTGGGCAGCGGCTGCAACATCGAACCCGAAGTGGATCTCTCCGCCTGGTGGATCGACGGTGACTTTGTCCACATCGGCGCCATCCATGTAGGTGCCGGGGCCACAGTCGGCTCCCGCAGCACGCTGATGCCAGGAACCAGCATCGGCGCGGGCGCGCGGGTGGAGCCCGGTTCCGCGGTGTTGGGCAAGGTCAAGGCCGGGCACCTCGTTGCCGGATCCCCCGCCGAACGCCGTGGCAAAGCCAAGAATGGATGGCCCGAGACCCCCTCGTCGCACCACCTGATCGGCCGGCTCTGGTTTGCGGCGTTCGCTGCCGCCTCGGCGCTGCTCGCCTTGATTCCGTACATTTCGGCATTCGTCGCCGCGATCGTCATCCTGGTCTTCATCCAAGGCCGGAGCTCGCTGCAGGATGCCTTCCCTGAACTCCTGCTTGCCATTCCCCTGGCTGCACTCGCCTGGTTCCTGTGCAATCTCCTGCTGATCCTGGCGACTACCCGGATGCTCGGCGTCGGTCTCAAGGAGGGATACTATCGCGTCCGCAGCCGCGTCGGTTGGCAGGTTTGGGCCACTGAACGGGTCTTGGACATGGCCCGGGATCTGCTCTTCCCCATCTACGCCAGCCTCTTCACGCCCGTGTGGCTGCGCCTGCTGGGCGCCAAAGTAGGCCGCAATGTGGAGGCTTCCACGGTGCTGCTGCTGCCACGCATGACGACCATCGGCGACGGCGCGTTCCTCGCCGACGACACCATGGTGGCCTCCTACGAGCTCGGCGGCGGCTGGATGAAGATCGGACCGGCCAAGATCGGCAAACGCTCGTTCCTCGGCAACTCCGGCATGACCGCCGCAGGACGCAGCGTGCCCAAGAACTCACTCGTCGCGGTCCTGTCGGCCACGCCGGCCAAGGCCAAATCGGGCACCTCCTGGCTGGGCAGTCCGCCCGTCAGGCTGCGCCGGACCGCCGTCAACGCAGATCTGAGCCTCACCTTCAACCCGCCGCTGGCCCTCAAGACCAAACGGGCCCTGTGGGAACTATGCCGGCTGGTGCCGGTCATCCTGACCGTGGGGATCGCCGTCGGCATCATGCTGGCCCTCGACTGGATCGCCACCGAGACCTCCTACTGGCTTGCCGCCGTCCTCGGAGCGTCGTGGTCCTCGCGGCCGGCGCGGTGGCCGCGGCAAGTTCGGTCGCCGCGAAATGGATTCTGGTGGGGCGCATCAAAGAGGGCGAGCACCCCCTGTGGAGCTCATTCATCTGGCGCAACGAAGTGGTGGACACCTTCATCGAGATGGTCAGTGCTCCATGGTTCGCACGTTCGGCATCCGGCACGCCTGCGTTGGTGTGGTGGCTCCGTGCCCTCGGGGCGAAAATCGGCCGGGGTACCTGGTGCGAGAGCTACTGGCTCCCCGAAGCCGACCTCGTCACGCTCGGCGAAAGCTCCACGGTCAACCGTGGCTGCGTGGTCCAGACACACCTCTTCCATGACCGCATCATGAGCATCGATACCGTGGTCCTCGGGGATGGCGCCACGATGGGTCCGCACGGCGTCATCCTGCCGCGCGCAAGTATCGGGGCCGGCGGAACGGTGGGACCGGCGTCGCTGGTTATGCGTGGCGAGACGGTTCCCGCGGGCACATACTGGATGGGCAACCCGGTCAGCCCGTGGTCCGGACCGTAGCGTAGATTGGCAAGAGGGCGTGAAATACCGGCCCGTGACACGACCGCAGCACAACAAGCTACACGGAGGCAGCCAGCGCACATGAGCCGCAGCGAACCCGGAACAACCCAAGCGCAGGAAACAACCGCGACTGCCGCCGATCCCTACACCCTGCACCACGGGAGCACGGCATTCCAGGTGCTGAGGTACGAGCTGGACCTGGACTATAGCCTGGGCAGCAACCGGCTCAACGGCCGCGCCATGCTCCGTTGCATAACCCTCGAAGACACGGACTCCGTAGTCTTGGACCTGGTGGGCCTGAGGGCTTCCAAAATCCTGGTTGACGGCAAGAAAGTGCCGAAGTTCAGCCGCGCGGCGAGCACCTCGTGATCACCGTCAAAGACCGCTTGCGGGCAGGCCAGCACTTCACGGTTGAACTCCGCTACGACGGCAACCCGAAGCCGCGCCGGGGCCTGTGGGGCGAAGTCGGGTGGGAAGAGCTTGAGGACGGCGTGCTCGTTGCCGGGCAACCGAACGGTGCCGCGTCCTGGTTCCCGTGCAACGACCATCCGCGGCACAAGTCCAGCTACTTGATCAGTATCACCACCGACGACAACTACCGCGCCATCTGCAACGGCCGCCTCGTCTCCCACAGCAGGAAATCAAGCCGCGAAACCTGGGTCTACGAACAGGGCGAGCCGATGGCAAGCTATCTCGCCACGGTGCAAATCGGACGCTACCGGCTTCACCAGCTCAGCCCCGCCCCCGGTGGGATCCGCCCCGGGACGGCCCATCATGCCGAAGCCCTGCGGCAGGCTCCTGTGCCCCAGTTCGTTGCCGTCACCCCCGGTTTGTTGACCGAGGCCCGCGAAGGCCTGGCACGGCAGGCCGACATGATGCGCACCTTTGTGGACTGTTTCGGTCCGTATCCCTTTGCGGAATACACGGCAGTCGTGACCGAGGACGAACTGGAAATCCCCCTTGAGGCCCAGACCCTCTCGATCTTCGGCCGGAACCACATGGAGCAATCGTGGGACGCGCAGCGCCTCATCGCCCACGAGCTTTCCCACCAATGGTTCGGCAACTCGCTCACGGTGAGCAGCTGGAGGGACATCTGGCTGCATGAGGGCTTCGCCTGCTACGCGGAGTGGATCTGGTCCGAGGAAGCCGGCGTCATGTCCCTCGCCAACCGCGCAAAGACGGCGTGGCGCAAGCTCGACATGGGCGCCCAGGACTTGGTGATCGGGGACCCCGGGCCGGAGCACATGTTCGATGACCGCGTCTACAAGCGCGGAGCCCTTGCCCTCCATGCCGTCCGGCGTGCATGCGGAGACGCAGCGTTTTTCGGGTTGCTGCGGCATTGGACAGAGGCCAAGCGCCACAGCTCGGTCTCCACGGAGGAATTCATCGCTGCGGCCAACGCCTACGTCCCGGGACTCGACGCGGCCAGTGTCCTGGAACCGTGGCTGTACCAAGCAGGCCTGCCCGCTTTCAGCTGACCCTGGAATTCAGCTAAGCCAAGGACTCAGCGGGACGTTACCGCGAGCGCGGCGAGGAGTCCGGCCGGAAGATCCCGGCCGTCAGCGCTGGCCGGGAGCTCCAGGTCCCACAGCCCCGGCCGTTCAAGCACCTCGAGGGAATCCGGCGCCACCCTGAGCCCTTCGCCTGTCATCTTCAACCAGGCTTCCTTGCGCGCCCACAATCGTGCCCGCTCTTGGGCCCGACGTCCGGGTTCCAGCGCGTCGAGATGGCGCCGCTCCCGTGCGGTCAGGGCAACGTCGTCGAAGCCGACGAACTCCGTGCCCGCCGCATTTTCCAGGTCGACGCCCACCCGCAGCCCGGGCCCGGGATACGCGACGGCGGCAAACAGCACCCAGCCTGACGACCGTGAGGCGCTGAGCGCCAGG
>NZ_DF952469.1:28928-30309 GCF_001263615.2 Arthrobacter sp. Hiyo1
GGCTTCCCGTAGATGGGGGCGTCGTCGTTAAGCTTGACGCCGTAGCCGCCGGAGAGCGCGGCGGGGGCATTGACCTTGGCAGCCGGGTCCTTGAAGACGGTTCCGGTGGCGTGGGCGTACTCGCGGGCCACGCCGCGGATCGAGAACGCGTAGCCGCGGTCCGGAGTGACATTGATTTCGGCGGCTTCGTCGTAGAGGCCAAGGAGGGACATGGCGTCGGTGCCGATTTCGGGATCCAGGCCGATGCGGGAAAGCACCAGGATGCCGTCGTGGTCCTCGCCGATGCCGAGTTCACGGACGGAGGCGATCATGCCCGCGGACAGGTGCCCGTAAGTCTTGCGCGCGGAAATGTGGAAGTCACCCGGGAGCACAGCGCCCGGGAGGGTCACTACAACCTTGTCTCCCTCGACGAAGTTGTGGGCACCGCAAATGATGCCCTGCACGCCGGAGGGATCGATGCCCTTGCCGGTCAGGGTCTGCTCCTGGCCTTCGGGGACCACGCGGACCTGGCACCAGTTGATGGTCTTGCCGTTGCTCTGCGGTTCCTTGACGAGGCTCAGGACCTGGCCCACCACGATGGGACCCTTGAGTTCGTCCGTGGGGCGGTGGACAGCTTCTTCTTCAAAGCCGACCTTGACCAGTTCCGCCATGACGTCTTCGGCCGTGGCGTCGGCCGGAACCTGCGCGAATTCACGCAGCCATGAAAGTGGGATACGCACTGTTAGATCTCCATCCCGAAGTGCTCGCTGAAACGTACATCGCCTTCGATCATGTCGCGCATGTCGCCGACCTCGTTGCGGAACATGAGCGTGCGCTCGATGCCCATGCCGAAGGCAAAACCTGAATACTCGTCCGGGTCGATGCCGGCAGCGCGCAGGACGTTGGGATTGACCATGCCGCAGCCGCCCCATTCGATCCAGCGGGGGCCGCCCTTGGCACCGGGGTGCCAAATGTCCAACTCCGCGGACGGCTCGGTGAACGGGAAGTAGTTGGGACGCAGGCGGATCTGTGCCTCGTCACCGAACATCTGGCGGGCGAAGTGCTCCAAGGTGCCGCGCAGGTCGGCCATGCTCAGCTTCTTGTCAATGGCCAGGCCCTCGAACTGGTGGAACACGGGTGTGTGCGTGGCATCGAGTTCATCGGTGCGGAATACCTTGCCCGGGCACAGCACATAGAGGGGTACTTCGCGCTCCAACATGGACCGGACCTGTACCGGGGACGTGTGCGTGCGCATGAGCAGGTGCGCCTCAGGAGGTTCCACGAAGAAGGTGTCCTGCATTTCGCGCGCCGGGTGGTCCGGCTTGAAGTTGAGGGCGTCGAAGTTGAACCACTCGGACTCGACCTCCGGTCCTTCGGCGATTTCCCAGCCCATGCCGACGAA
>NZ_DF952469.1:33651-35296 GCF_001263615.2 Arthrobacter sp. Hiyo1
CGGGAGGCCGAAGCGAAGGCGGCCCGCTTCGCCGCGCTTGCCGGCGGCCGCTTGGGGCTCGTCCTCTCCATCGATCAGCGGCCGGAGCATGGATCACCGGTGCCTATGAAGGCCGGTATACAGCGTGCTTCAACGAGCGAAGGCGTGCCCATCGAAGCGGGATCGGTGGCGGTTTCCGCGAGCGTGGTGGTGCAGTGGGAGCTGGATTCGCCCGCGCCAGCCAAGTGAACGGCGCCGGCCTAGTGAACCGCCCCTGCGGACAGCTTGGTGTCCACCGGAGTCTCAAGCGCAGCGCGAACGACGACGGCGATCCCCCCGCCCCATGTCCCGCGTCGCCATCCCAGGCGTCGCACTACCCTGCGGAAGTCGGGCTTCGTCATAGGAACGTGGATGAAGCGCCCCGCGCGCGGGGCGGAACGGCTCCGGCGAGTTCGTGCATCAGGGCATAGAACACGTGGTTGCACACGTAGGTCCCGGCAGTCTGCGAGACCTCGGCACGGATTCCGGCGATCTGGAGCGCCCGGAGCGCGGACTTCACCGGGAGTGTGCTGAAGTACGCCGCGGGACCTTCGGGGACTACCGGCTCGTCGATGGGCCTGTTTCCGGCGTTGTCCGGAATCCTGGCGTCATCGCAGTTGATGGCCACGCGTTCCAAGGAGAGCCGGTCCCGGCCGCCGGCGAGCCCGACGCAGATGACCAGCTCCGGGCGCAGCCTCTCCACGGCCTCGCGCAGGACCGCGGCGGATTCACCGAAAACGCACGGCAGTTCGAGCGCTACCACGTCATGGCCTTCGGAGCGCAAGATCTCCTGTGCTTCGAGGACGGCAGCCCACGAGGGATTGCTGGAATCGCCGCCAAAAGGCTCGAATCCCGTCAGCAGAATCATGCATCCACCCTAGCAACGGCTGAGCGATTTCCAGGTGGCTCGTTCGATCCTTAACCGGCCTTTTTTCAACCGGCCTTGACAAGCGTTCGAACATATATTCGAATGGAGGCCATGAGATGGGACGCACAGGCACTTTCACCACAACGTGGTCCGGCACCCGGAGACAACAGCAGCAGCGGTCCGTCCGGAGCCGCCCCAGCAACGGACGCACTGCTGCCGCTGGCCGGGCTTGTGCGTTCCGTCTCAACCCCCGAATTCTCCGGAGTCACCTTTCATGAGGTCACCGCCAAATCGGTGCTCAACAAGGTGGCGTCCGGTTCCCAGATGCCCTTCGAATGGACGGTCAACCCGTACCGCGGATGCAGCCATGCCTGTGTCTACTGTTTTGCGCGCAAGAGCCACACCTATCTGGAGTTCGACGCCGGACACGATTTCGATTCCCAGGTGATCGTGAAGATCAACGCGGCAGAGGTCTTGCGCAAGGAACTGTCCAAGCCTTCGTGGGGCCACCATCATGTGGCCCTCGGCACCAACACGGATCCGTATCAGCGGGCAGAAGGCCGCTACCAGCTGATGCCTGGGATCATCCGGGCCCTGGCGGATTCCGGTACTCCGTTCTCCATCCTCACCAAGGGAACCCTCCTGGGCCGCGACATCCCTCTCCTCAAGCACGCCGCCAGCCACGTGCCCGTGGACCTGGGCATCTCCCTGGCCATGACTGACGAAGCCCTGGCCTCGGCAGTGGAGCCCGGCACACCC
>NZ_DF952469.1:35513-39491 GCF_001263615.2 Arthrobacter sp. Hiyo1
CAAGCTCATCCGCCGGCTGCGCGAGGCCGGGCTGCCGTGCGGTGTCATGGCCATGCCCATCCTGCCGTGGCTGACGGACAGCGATGATGCACTGGAGTCGCTCTTTACGGCACTCTCCGGGGCCGGCGCCACTGGCGTCACGGCCGGGGCGTTGTACCTGAAGCCGGGCACGCGGGAATGGTTCATGCAATGGCTGGCGGCCAACCACCCCGAGCTCGTTGGCAAGTACCGGCGCCTCTATGGCCAAGGCTCGTATGCCTCGAAGGAATACAGGACCTGGCTAAGCGGCCGTATCAACTACTTCAAGGCCCGTCACGGTTTCTCCGGGAGCAGCGGTTTCAGCCACAGGAACGCGACGGCGGGCAAGGAGACGCCCGCTTCACTTCCACCTGCTTCCTTTCCAACAACGGGCCAGTCCGCGCTTTTCTAGTTGAGCAGGCCGGAGGCCACCCGTTCCAGCAGTGCACGGACAATCGGCAGGTCGGCAGGAATCCACGGCAAGGTCAACGCCTCGTCGCCATTGCCAAGCGGAACCCACCGGAGTTCATCGTGGTCCTGGAGCGGACGCGGCTCGCCGTCGAGCAGTTCGGCGAACCATACCCTCATGACGGCGCGCTCGTTCAGCGGCCAAGCGGCGCCCGCGTCAGGCTCCACCTCAGACCCGAGCCGGACAGTGATCCCGAGTTCCTCGAGCAACTCGCGGTGCAGCGCGTCTTCGAAGGATTCCCCGGCCTCCAGCTTGCCGCCCGGGAACTCCCACATTCCCGCGAATTGCGGTGGGGCGCTGCGCCTCGCGGCGAGCAGCCGTTTCGGATTTTCAAGGGAATCGACGACGGCGGCGCCCGCCACGCTTATCAGTCCAGTCACCGCAACAGTCTATTGGCCCTCAGGTCATCGCCCCCGCTATGGAAGTTGTCACATTCAGGGCTATTCACCGAGGACTCGAACTAAGCTTGAAAGTCGGCTTTATTCCCTCCGAGTTGCATCCCGCTCGCCCCAAGAAACAGGACGATGACCACTACTGCTGTCACCAAGACCTCCCAAAAGACCCGAAGCCGTCACGTGGCGCTGGCGATCTTCGCCCTTGCCATGGGTGGATTTGCCATCGGGACAACGGAGTTCACCATGATGGGCTTGCTCAAGGAGATCGAGCAGGGACTCCACATCAGCACTCCCGAGGCCGGGAACCTGATTTCGGCCTACGCCTTGGGTGTCGTGGTGGGGGCGCCCATCTTCGCGGCACTTGGTGCCCGGCTCCCCCGCAAGCAACTTGCCCTGGGGCTCATGCTGTTCCTGTCGATAGCGAACCTGACGTCCTTCATCGCACCGGACTACGGAACCATGGTGATCACGAGGTTTGCCTCGGGACTGCCCCATGGCGCCTTCTTCGGAATCGCCGCGGTCATCGCCGCGAGCCTGGTTGCTCCCACCAAGCGCGGCTGGGCGATTTCGATGGTCATGGGCGGACTGACCGTCTCCAACGTCATCGGTGTTCCCGCGGCGACGTGGCTCGGCCAGACTTTCGGGTGGCGCCTTCTCTTCGTGGTGGTGGGCATCATCGGCCTGGCCACGAGTGTGTTGCTCTGGAAGTTCGTCCCCTTCGAGCCAGCCCACCCGGAGGCAAGCATCCGCCGGGAACTTGGTGCCCTCAAACGCATCCAGGTGTGGTTGGCATTGCTGATCGGAATCATCGGTTTTGGCGGCTTCTTCGCCACCTACACGTACATCTCCCACACCATGACGTCCGTGGCCGGCATCCCGGAGGCGCTGATACCCCTCGTGGTGGCCCTGTACGGACTGGGCATGGTGGCAGGCAACATCCTGGGCGGCCGCATCGCCGATAAGTCGGTCATGGGAACCATCTACCGGGTGCTGCCCCTCATCGCCTTGGCGCTCGTGGCCTACGCGGTCGCGGCCCACTGGGCGTGGTCGGCGTTCGTCATGGTCTTCATCGTGGGCGGCATCGGCTCCATGCTCATCCCGCCCTTGCAAACGCGCCTGCTCGACGCTTCGCCGGACGCGCCGTCCTTGGCCTCTTCGCTCAACCACTCCGCGCTCAACATCGCCAACGCCCTTGGCGCATTCCTCGGCGGGGTGGTCATCGCCTGGGGCTGGGGATACGTTGCCCCTGCCCTCGTCGGGGCCGTCCTGGCGATCCTGGGGCTCGGCGTCGCGGGCATCAGCGGCTGGTTGGAACGCAAGAAGCCGCTGGCTGCCTAGACCTGGACACGCTCTACGTCGGGCTCGAGGTAGATGACCCGGGCGATCGGTACCGCGGTGCGGATCCTGAGTTCGGCGGCGTCGATCGCTCTCGCAATCGCCTGCCCCGTATCTGCCGCGCCCACGCTGATCTTCGCAGCGACCAGCAACTCTTCCGGGCCCAAATGCATGGTCTTGAGGTGGATAATGCGCGTGCCATCCGACTCAATGGCTTCCGTGATCCGCGCATTGTCCTCTTTGGTGGCAGATTCGCCGAGCAGCAAGGACTTGGTTTCCACCGCGAGCACCACGGCGATTCCCACAAGGAGCAGGCCGATCATTCCGGTGCCCGCGGCGTCCCACAAGCCGTTGCCCGTGATGAGGGTCAGGCTCACGCCGAACAGCGCGAAAACGAGGCCCAGAAGGGCTCCGAAATCCTCCAGGAGGATCACGGGCAGTTCCGGTTGCTTGGCGTTGCGGATGAACTTGATCCAGCTTTGTTTGCCGCGCAAGGGATTGGATTCGTGGATGGCGGTCCGGAACGAGAAGGATTCCGCCACAATAGCGCCGAGCAGCACGGCCAGGGGTACCCACCAGAAATCGCCCTCAATGGCATGGGGGTGCTGGAACTTCTCCCAGGATTCATAGAGCGCAAAGAGTCCGCCAACGCTGAACAGCACGATCGAGACGATGAAGGCGTAAATGTAGCGCTCACGGCCATAGCCGAACGGGTGCTCGGGACTCGCTGCGCGCTGTGCGCGCTTCCCGCCAAGCAGCAGGAGCAACTGGTTGCCGGAGTCGGCGACGGAGTGGATTGCCTCGGCCAACATGGACGACGACATCGTCAGGACGAATGCGACGAACTTGAGCACAGCGATCGCCAGGTTGGCACTCAATGCCGCCACGATTGCCTTGGTACCGCCATTTGCAGCCACGGAGGCTCCACCTCTTCTTCAATTCAGGGGATGTGAGTGAAAGGCACGAACAGACCGCGAGGTCGCGTTCCTGCAAGCAATACCGTACCTGCAGCGGGAGTGTCAGGAGGCTTGCTGCGAGCGTGCGCTGGCGTAGAGGCAAACCGTGGCTGCTGTGCCAAGGTTCAGGCTTTCCGCCGAACCGTAGACGGGCACTGCGACACGATGGTCGGCAAGGGCAAGCTCGGAGTCTGAAAGTCCTTGCGCCTCGTTGCCGAACAGCCAGGCGGTCGGGGCTTCAAGGGCGTAGGCGGAAGTCGCTGCTGACGCACCCAGGCGGCGCGCCGCGTTCTCGTCCTGAAGTTTGTCCAGGTTGAGGGTGCCGTAACCGTCCGCTGCGAGGATCCCGATGCCGCGCTCCTTGCAGCCGGCCACGAGTTCCCCGACGTCCGCACCCAACACAACCGGTAAGTGGAAGAGCGAACCTGCCGTGGACCGCACAGCCTTCGGGTTGTAAATGTCAACGCTGGAGGCCGTCAGGACCACGGCATCCGCCCCGGCGGCATCAGCGGCCCGAAGCACCGTGCCCGCGTTGCCGGGGTCGCGCACCTGGCACATGACGGCAATCAGCCGCGGCCCGGCGTCGAGCACTGATTCAAGCTGACGTCCACAAAGCTGCAGACGGCCACAATCCCTTGGGGATTGACGGTGTCCGCCATGGCGGCCAGGACATCATCGTTCGCCAGCCGCAAGGCAACGCCGTCGGCGAGTTCGGCGAGTTCAGGGAGCCGGTCAAGGCAGCTTTCGCTCGCGAACACTTCGTGTACGACGCCGGACTCCCCCGCCGCGGTCCGCTCCCGGTGCA
>NZ_DF952469.1:41307-43927 GCF_001263615.2 Arthrobacter sp. Hiyo1
GCCTTGGCGGCAGCCCTTCGGAGCGGCCTCGGCCTTGGCGGCCGGAGCGGAAGTGTCGGCAGGCAGGGAGTCCTTGGCAACCTTGACCAGCGCGGCGAAAGCGTTGGCGTCGGAAACAGCCAGCTCTGCCAGCATGCGGCGGTCAACCTCGACCTCAGCGGCCTTCAGGCCCTGGATCAGACGGTTGTAGGTCAGGCCGTTGGCGCGGGATGCAGCGTTGATGCGCTGGATCCAGAGGCGACGGAAGTCACCCTTCTTCTTGCGGCGGTCGCCGTAGCTGTACACAAACGAGTGCAGCAGCTGCTCTTTTGCCTTGCGGTACAGGCGAGACCGCTGACCGCGGTAACCCTTGGCCCGTTCAAGGACAACCCGACGCTTCTTGTGGGCGTTTACCGCCCGCTTCACACGTGCCACGTGCGTACTCCTTCAAAATTCTTATCCCAAGCTGCTACTGCCGGAAACCCGGCCGGCCTGAGAAGGCTTTGGTGTAGTCGGCGGCTACCGGATGGCAGCAACCAGAAAACTTGGAACTTAGACGCCGAGCATCTTCTTGATGACCTTGGCATCGCCCTTGAAGACGATCTTGTCGCCGGCAAGGCGACGGGTCAGGGTGGAGGACTTGTGCTCCAGGTAGTGGCGCCGGTTGGCCTGCTGACGCTTCAGCTTGCCGGTGCCGGTCAGCTTGAAGCGCTTCTTAGCACCACTGTGGGTCTTCATCTTCGGCATGGGAACCGATCTCCTTACGTGTCCGCAGACTGGGTCTGCAGTTCTTTCGTGCAGCCACCCCATAGGGGGCGGCTGCTGCTTTCGTGCCGGGCGGAGGGAATGCCTCCTGCGGCGTGACTAGTTGGTCTTGCGTGCCGCTGGCTTCGGAGCGGCCTTGGGGGCTGCCGGCCGAGCTGCAGGCTTCGGAACCGCGGGCTTCGCCATCGGTTTCGGTACTGGTGTGGCAGCAGGCTTGGGGGCAGCCGGCACAACAGGCTTCGAAGCTGCCTGCTCAGGTGCCTTTGCCGGTGCCGGTGCCTTTGCGGGCGCCGGCGCGACAACGGGAGCTGCTTCAACCGCGGGAGCCTTTTCGACAACTGGAGCTGCTTCAACTACAGGAGCTGCTTCAACTACAGGAGCCTTCTCGACAACCGGAGCTGCTTCAACCACGGGAGCCTCTTCGACAACCGTTTCCTCAGCGACCGGAGTCTCTTCGACTTCAGCGGCCTCCGCCTCAACGGCTTCCGATACGGTCTCCTCGGCCTGGGTTTCCTCGGCCTGGGCCAGGAGTTCCGCCGGCAGCAAGTCCGCGAGTGACTGGGTCAGGGGAGCATCCTCGCCTGAAACGTCAATCCGGCCTGCGGCCTTGGCTTCATTCTGGGCCTTGGCCTCTGCACGCTGCGCCGCGCGGCGGGCCTCGGCCTTGGCCTCGGCCTTGTTTTTCAGCGGACCGATCACCATGACCATGTTGCGGCCATCGATGCGCGGGCTGGACTCAATCACGCCGACTTCGGCAACGTCCTCAGCGAAGCGCTGCAACAGGCGGATGCCCATTTCAGGGCGCTGCTGCTCACGTCCGCGGAACTGGATCATGGCTTTCACCTTGTCACCGGCACCCAGGAAGCGAAGCGCGTGGCCGCGCTTGGTCTCGTAGTCGTGGGTATCGATCTTCAGGCGGAAGCGGATTTCCTTGAGGACCGTGTTGGTCTGGTTCTTGCGGGCCTCACGGGCTTTAACAGCGGCTTCGTACTTGTACTTGCCGAAGTCCATCAGCTTGCACACCGGAGGCTTCGCCTGCGGTGCAACTTCAACGAGATCCAGGTCAGCCTCGGCAGCCAGACGCAGGGCGTCCTCAATACGGACGATTCCAACCTGTTCGCCGGCAGGGCCGACCAAACGCACCTCGGGGACGCGGATACGCTCATTGATTCTTGGCTCGCTAATGTCAAAGCTCCTGTTGTTGTGATGAGTATTCCACCGGCAAATAGAGAAGGCCCCCAATTGCTGGCGCAATCGAAGGCCTCGAAGATCGGAAACGGCCCCTCAAGGGAGGCGTTCGCACCATCCAAGGCTGACCTTGAACGGTGTCCGACCAGGTACCCGGCAACTTACATCCCCGAAGGGAAACGGCTGACGCGGGTGGGAGAGAACTCCGCTTGCAAACTGAAAATCAATTCTACAGAAATCGGCAACCAACCGCACATTAACGGTGGGTGGCCGAGCGCTGCGTGAGCCATGGAAAATGGCAACTTCCAGTCGGTCTGTGACAAGCTTACCAGCATGAGCACTTCAGACAGCAATTCCCTCGACCACGAGCCCGCCGGCACTGGTGCCGGAGTAAGCCAGCAGATCCGCGACATTTCGGAAGTTCCGGCTGTTGAGGTCATCACCACCGGCGCCGTTCACCTCATGAGCGCGGCAGCCGTCAAAGTGGGCTTGGCCGACGACCCCGAGGCCGAAGAGCTCAAGGACCTGGACGAGGCCCGCAAGCTGATCACCGCCTTGGCCGGACTCGTCACCGCCGCAGCACCGGAAATCGGTTCGCAGCACGCCGGCCCCTTGCGCGACGGCCTCCGCTCCCTACAGCTTGCGTTCCGCGAGGCGTCCCTGATCCCGGACGAGCCGGGCAAGGGCC
>NZ_DF952469.1:44225-46045 GCF_001263615.2 Arthrobacter sp. Hiyo1
GCCGTACCAGCCCATGGCCTCGCCGCGCCGCTCCTCATCCACGATGTCGGCGACCTTTTCCGACGCCGCGGACAGCACCGGCGCGCAGAGCAGGCCGGGAAGCAGAGACAACAATGCAAGGGTCCACGTGTCCCCGGCGAAGCCCATCGGGATGGTCAATGCCGCCATTCCCAGCAGGAGCAGGATGGGCGAGACGGGCCGGTGCATGGCGCCGTAGATGAGCCCGCCGACTACCGATGAGGCGCACCAGAAGAAGAAGACAGTTCCGATCTCGCTCTCGTGCCCGCCGCGCTGCAACACCGCGACGATTCCGACGTCGGTGCCGCTCAGGACCATTCCGGATCCTGCGGCGACGGCGAACACGGCGGCTACCGCCGCGGTGAACCATGTGAAGTTCCGGGCCATCTTTCCCCGCAACCCGGAAGGTTGCGACACTGTCGGAGCCATCTCCGAAGCCGCCTCCTGAAGATGGGCCGGAGCCGATGCCACCACCGCGGCTTCGGCCGCATGAAGCTCATCGGCATCCCGGTCAGCCGTCTGGCCGGCGTCCAGGACGCCCTCGCTGCGGGTGGGCGGGTTGAACCAGAGAAGGAAGAGCCCGGCGGCCGACGTGCACACACCCACGATGGTCAGGCCGAGTGCCGTGAACCCGCTGGTAGCCACGACCGCGCCCACCGCGGGGCCGATCATGAAGACCACTTCGGTGCCAATGGAGTCCAGCGCATAGGCCGAACGCCGCTGCTCGCCGTCAACCAGCACCCCCAGGGACTGGCGGATGACGCTGAAGATGGGCAGCGTCAACAGGCCCCCGACGAAGACAAGTGGGAGGATCCATTCGTAGCTGACGTGCGGCACCACGGACCAAATCACCAACTCAGACACAACGGAAGGAATAAGCGCCTTGCGCAGGCCGACAGTGTCCACGCGCCGCCCCCGCCACGGAGCGCCGATCGCGATGCCGATGGTGAATACCGCCGCGGCAGCACCGGCGGCGGCATATCCCTTGCCCAAAGTCAGCACGATGTGCAGGGTGAGCAGGACTCCCGCTGCCGAGTGCGGTATGCGGGCCACCATGCCCACCAGCAGGAGACGCCGCACGGACGTGATGGACAGCATCTCCCGGTAGAGAGAGAAATTCACGAGCTCATCCTCTGTTCTGCCGAGGGCAGGACAAGGACGTTCCCCCTGTGCCTTCGGCTACTGTGCCGCCCGCTGCAAGCTGACCTCGATCGAGTCAACCCGCTCGGCGAACAATTCGTTCTGCGCCCAACGCCCGTTCAGTCCGGAGACGAGATCCTGCACCGCGGCGGCGTCCAGGCCGTCTTCGAGGTACAGCACCACGCGCAATTCGGGCCCGGGTCCCCCGCCGGCCATGGCCGATCCGTCAGCCGTGCGCGACGCCATTCCAGATCCCGGCCGCACCTCCAGGCGCCGCACGGCCGGGTACATCCCTGCCAGGGAATTGAGAGCAGACTCCAGTTCATCATCAAGGTACGACGGCGTCCAGTCGCGCTGCTGTGCCAGTGACCACATGGCAGGCCGGCGGACGACGAAGGTGACATCCGAACCGGGATCCAGGACGAGCAGCTGGGCTCCTTCGGAGACGGCAGACAGGGCCGCCCGGGCCGCATAAACAGCGACGGGACGGGCCTGCGGATGCCAGGCTTCAAGGGCGGCCGCCGACGTGAACACCGGCATGGCCGTGCGGCCATCCGGCGCCTTCAATGTCACGAGCGCATGTCGGCCTGCTTGTCCGCATGGAGTCCGTCCACGCCCTCGGCTTCCTCAGCGAGCTGGGCCACCACCGGGACGAACACCCT
>NZ_DF952469.1:46070-48913 GCF_001263615.2 Arthrobacter sp. Hiyo1
CTGCCAGGGCCGCAGCGATGTGCCCGGGCAACTGCCGGGGTGCCGGAGTCGAAGCCTGGTCAGCTGCCGGGAACTGTGGATCGTGAGACATCAGCGGCGGCCGGCGACGTCCAGCGCTTCCGGGAGCGTAAAGGCACCGGCATACAGCGCCTTGCCGACGATCGCTCCTTCGACCCCAAGCGGTACGAGCTCCCGCAGGACGCGCAGGTCCTCAAGGCTGGAGATGCCGCCCGACGCGACAACTGGCTTGCCGGTCTTTTCGACCATCTGGCGCAACAGCTCGACGTTGGGTCCCTGCAGTGTCCCGTCCTTCGTGACGTCGGTGACCACGTAGCGGGCGCAGCCGGCATCCTCAAGGCGGGCCAGCACCTCCCAGAGGTCCCCGCCTTCCTTGGTCCAGCCCCGGCCTGCGAGCGTCGTTCCACGGACGTCGAGCCCGACGGCGATCTTGTCACCGAAGCGGTCGATGGCCCGGCGGGTCCATTCCGGATTCTCCAGCGCGGCGGTTCCGAGGTTCACGCGGGCGACGCCGAGCTCAAGCGCGCGCTCAAGGGATTCGTCGTCGCGCAGTCCGCCGGACAGCTCCACCTTGACGTTCAGCTGCGAGACGACCTCGCTGATGAGGCCGGCGTTGTTGCCGCGTCCGAACGCCGCGTCAAGGTCCACCATGTGCACCCACTCGGCTCCGGCGTTCTGCCAGTTCAGCGCCGCTTCCAGCGGGGTGCCGTAACTGGTCTCGGAGCCGGCTTCTCCCTGAAGGAGACGAACGGCCTGGCCGTCCACGATGTCGACGGCGGGCAGGAGTTCCAGAACGGGCAGTTCGGAGGCGGTGGTCATTGAAGTCCTCGGTGTTGTGGGGACGGGCGTCAGTTGCCCGGCAACTTATTTTGCAGGCAAAGTGAAGAGGTAGGCGGCTAGCAGAGCCAAGCCAGCGAGTACGTAGAACGAAATGGAGACCCAGGCGGGGCGTTTCTGCTGGTGGAAGGAGATTCCGCCGCCAACCAGCAGCCCGGCCGCGCCCATGAAGATAACGGACCACATATCAGGCAGCGCCTCCGGCCTCGGTCGGCTGCGGCTGGGTTTTTGCTTGCGGGCGCAAACCCTCAACCCAGTTGCGCAGGAGCCGGGCTCCTGCGTCGCCCGACTTCTCGGGGTGGAATTGCGTGGCACACAACGGTCCGTTTTCCACGGCGGCGATAAAGGGGGCGCCGTGTTCGGACCACGTCACCTTCGGCGGAGCCATGCGGGGCTGGACAACGTCGAATTCCCACTTCTGTACGCCATACGAGTGCACAAAATAGAAGCGTTCGTGCTCGACGCCGGCGAACAGCTTCGAGCCTTCCGGCACGTCCACAGTGTTCCAGCCCATGTGCGGCACAACGGGGGCAGGCAGGAGTTCCACTTTGCCGGGCCACTCGCCCATGCCTTCGGCCTCGGTACCGTGCTCCACTCCGGCCTCGAACAGGACCTGGAGCCCTACGCAGATACCCAGGACTGGCCGGCCTCCGGCAACGCGACGGCCGATCATCCGGATCGCGTCCACTGCCTTGAGTTCACGCATCACCGTTTCGAAGGCGCCGACGCCGGGGACCAGGAGACCGTCGGCGTTCAGGACGTCTTCGGGTTTGGCGCTCAACGTGACTGCCGCTCCGGCACGCTCAAGCGCGCGGACCGCCGAGCGGACGTTGCCCGAGCCGTAGTCAAGGACCGTTACGGTCGGCTTTCCCTCGGGCGAGACGATGCGGCTGGCAGCCTTCGGATCGACCACAGCGCCGTCCTTGAGGATCTGCCCACTCACAAGGCACCCTTGGTGGACGGAATGCCTTCGACACGGGGGTCGGACTCGACGGCGGAACGGAGTGCACGGGCAAAGGCCTTGAACTGGGCCTCCACGATGTGGTGCGGATCCCGGCCGGCCAGGACATTCATGTGGAGGCAGATACCGGCGTGCAAGGTGATGGCCTCAAAGACGTGGCGGGTCAGCGAACCGGTGAAGTGTCCACCGATCAGGTGGTATTCCTGCCCTGCGGGCTCACCGCCGTGGACCAGGTAAGGACGTCCGGAGACGTCGACGACGGCGTGGGCCAATGCTTCATCCAACGGGACCGTGGCCTCGCCGAAGCGACGGATCCCTGCTTTGTTACCCAAGGCTGTGCGCAGGACCTCGCCGAAGGTAATGGCAACGTCCTCCACGGTGTGGTGGGCGTCGATGTGGGTGTCTCCGCTCGCCTTGACGGTCATGTCGATGAGCGAATGCTTGCAGAGCGCCGTCAGCATGTGGTCATAGAACGGCACCGAGGTGCTGATATCCGAGACGCCCGTGCCGTCGAGGTTGATTTCAACCAGGACGGAGGATTCGCTGGTGGTGCGTTCCATGCGTGCTGTCCGGGCGGCCGCCGTGCTGGCGCCGTTTTCGCTCATCGATATGTCCTTAGGAGGAAGGAGTGGTGGGACTTGTTCAAGTCTAGGCCGGTGCGGAGACCTGGCCGTCCAGCAAGGCTTCGAGCGCCTTGAGGAATGCAGTGGTTTCAGGCTCCGTGCCGGCGGTGACGCGGAGGTGGCCCGGGATGCCGACGTCGCGGATCAGGACTCCGCGCTCCAGCAGGCCTTGCCACAGGGCGTGGGGATTCTCGATTCCGCCGAAAAATACGTAGTTCGAATCGGAGGCGGCCGGCTTGAAGCCCATGCGGGTCAACTCGCTGACAATGCGATCGCGCTGGACCTTGATGTCCTCGACGTCCGCCATGAGGGCTTCGCGGTGACGGAGGGCCGCCAGGGCGGTCGCCTGCGTGATGGCGGAGAGGTGGTACGGAAGGCGTACCAGACGGATCGCGTCGGCGACC
>NZ_DF952469.1:49272-56248 GCF_001263615.2 Arthrobacter sp. Hiyo1
CCTTGCTCATGGTCCGGGACACAATAAGGCGCTCCCGGCCGGGGAGGAGCGTCAACGCGCTTGGCGTGTTGTCGTGGGCGAACTCGTGGTAGGCCTCGTCCACGATCACCACGGTCCGGCTCGCCTCGCCGGCGTCGTACACGGCTTCGACAACGTCCAGGCCAAGTCCCGTGCCGGTGGGGTTGTTCGGGGAGCAAAGGAACACGACATTCGGCTTGAGTTCACGGACCTGCGCGGCCGCCGAGGCCGCATCGAGGCCATAGTCTTCAGCGCGAACACCAGCGATGTATGCAGTGTCTGTTCCGCTCGCGAGCAAAGGGTACATGGAGTACGTCGGCGGGAAACCGAGCGCGGACCTGCCCGGGCCGCCGAAGACCTGGAGGATCTGCTGGAGTACTTCATTGGAGCCGTTGGCTGCCCAGATGTTCTCGGCCGAAAGGTCGTGGCCAAGGTATTCCGCAAGGGCCTCGCGCAATTCGGTGAACTCGCGGTCCGGGTAGCGGTTCAGTCCGGTGGCGGCTGCCGCGACCGCTTCGGTGATGGCCGCCTGGACGTCCGCTGGGACGCCATGCGTGTTTTCGTTGACGTTGAGCAAAATCGGAACATCAAGCTGCGGCGCGCCATAGGGGCTCAGGCCGCGAAGGTTGGTCCGGAGGGGAAGTCGGTCAAGTCGCTCAAGCTGGTCACTCACCATGACAGTTTAAGGTGCCGCGGCGGATGCCCTGAAACTGTGACGGCACGGAGACCGTCCAGGGGCCGGGCAACCCGGTCCAAGTTGCCGCTAAGTCGAAGGAATGAACAGCTGCTGGCCGGGCACGATGTGGCCGTCCTGGAGGTTGTTCAGCTGGATGATCTCCGCAACGACGTCGCGTGGATCGCGGGATGGTGCGGCGCTTCCCGCAATCCCCCACAAGGACTGGCCCACTTGTACCGTGACGCTCGTGCTGGAGGTGGGCTGCAGTTCAGCGGCGGAATCAGCAGCCTTGGCCGGCGAATTCAGGAATCCCGCCAGGCTAAGGAGCGCTGCAACCAGGAGCATGGCCGGGACGCCGAAGAAGACCATGCGGCCCCTGCGGGTCAGGCGGAGCCGGCCCGCCGGCGCACCGTGGCCGGGTGTGTGGGTGATGGTGATTGCGGACATGAGCTGAGCCCTTCTGAACAATGCCGCGTTCCGGAATCTCTGGTTGCGGCTGCCAATTCTTGCCTTCATTCAGTGCTTGCAGGACGGTTGTTCGTTGTTGTCTTCGAACGATTCGGGCGAACACCCGGACCCCGCACCACTTTTATAGAACACATATTCGAACCTTGCTATGACATTTTTAGCACTTATCAACGAACGATGTCGAGACTCGCTAGAACAAATGTTTGATAAACGCCTGCGCCTGCCCTACGTTTGAGTGAAGGAACGAGCACTGAATCAGTGCAACAGGAGGGTCTGACATTTCAGGCCGACAGTCCCGGCAAGCCCCTCAGGGCCGCGCGGACGGAACGGAAGGGTGTTGGCGAACATGGCAGCGAAAGCCACTGGCAGCGGGTCGGCCTCAGCGCGGAGCCAGCAGCCGCAGAAGGCCCCCAAGAGCCTGACCGTCCGCCAGAAGAAAATCCTGGAGACCATCCAACGTTCAGTGAACGATCACGGGTATCCGCCGTCGATGCGCGAAATCGGAGACACGGTCGGCTTGGCCAGCTTGTCCAGCGTCACCCACCAGTTGTCGCAGCTCGAGAAGCTCGGTTATCTTCGCCGAGATCCCAAGCGTCCACGCGCCATGGAAGTCCTCATGCCGTTGACCCTGGACGGTGGCTCCGTCATCCCCGGCGTTGAAGCGCCGGCGAAACTCCGCAGCGCCGGCGGCCTGGCCGTCACGGAACTCGCGAGTGCCAGTGACACGGCCATGGTTCCCCTCGTCGGGCGCATTGCTGCCGGTGGGCCCATCCTGGCCGACCAGACCGTTGAGGACGTCCTGCCTCTGCCCCGGCAATTGGTAGGCCATGGCGAGCTCTTCATGCTCAAGGTCGCCGGTGATTCCATGATCGACGCCGCTATCTGCGATGGAGACTGGGTGGTAGTGCGGCGTCAAAACGACGCACTCAACGGCGACATCGTGGCCGCACTCCTGGACGACGAAGCCACCGTCAAGACCTTCCGGCAGCGCGACGGCCACACGTGGCTGCTCCCGCAGAACACGCAGTACGAACCCATCCTGGGCGACCATGCCACCATCATGGGCAAAGTCGTCTCGGTCCTGCGCTCACTCTAGGACGCACTCGCTCTAAGGCACCCTCACCCGAGGGGCCCCTGCCTTAGGCCGTGGCCGACTCGGCGTAAAGACGTTCGAGGGCACCGCGCACCACTGAACGGTCCGTGGTGGGCCAGAAGGGCGGCAACGCTGCCCTGAGGAAGTTGCCGTAGCGCTCCGTCGAAAGCCGTGAATCCAGTACTGCCACGACCCCCTTGTCCCCCGTTGAACGGATGAGGCGGCCGGCCCCTTGTGCCAGCCGAATGGCCGCGTGCGTTGCAGACACTGCCATGAAACCGTTGCCCCCGGCCTGGGCGACCGCGCGGGACCGTGCCGTCATCAGGGGATCGTCCGGGCGAGGGAACGGGATCCGGTCAATCACGACCAGCCGGCATGAACCGCCGGGAACGTCGACGCCCTGCCAGAGGGACATGGTGCCGAACAGGCAGGTGTCCTCCTCCTCGGCAAACTGCCTGACCAGCGCGGCCATGGTCGATTCTCCCTGGCACAGGATGTCCACATCCAGGCGCGACCGCATCGCTTCCGCGGCGTCCTCAGCCGCACGACGGGAAGAGAACAGGCACAAAGCTCCGCCGTGCGAGGCCTTGATGAGCTCTTCAAGTTCGTCCAACGCTTCGGGCGAGGTGCCGCGACCAGGCTTGGGAAGGTGCTTGGCGACGTACAGCATGCCCTGCTTCGGGTAGTCGAAGGGCGAGCCGACATCCACGCCCGTCCAGCTGGGGGCGCCCTGGCCAGTCAAGCCCAGCCCTCCGGCTGTGGCCTCGAATGCAGACCCGATAGCCAAAGTGGCAGAGGTCAACACCACGGTATGGCCCGCGAAGAGCCCTTCGCGGAGGCGTCCGGCGACGCTGAGCGGCGCGATGTTGATGAGCGCCGGCGAGTCCTCGTCGGGGGCCGTGTAGCCCTGCTGGGGATCGAAGCTGCTGTTCCGGGAGAGCCACACGACTTCCCTGTTTTCCCGGGCGGAGAGCAGCCGTTCGCACAACTCGAGGATCAGCATGAGCCGTGAGCGCGCGAGCTGACGTCCGCCGTCGACCGCGTTGGACGAATCCCCCTTCGAATCGGAAAGCGCCGCACGGCACGCTTCCCGGAGCTGGTCCACGCCATCAAGTTGTTCGTCATTGAGCCCGTTGGGCAAGAGGCCGGACGGCGCTCCCATGATCGCGAGTTCCAAACGATCAGCGGCGGCGTTCAGCGCGTCCACGGTGATGGCCGTGTGTTTGCGGGCGCTGGAGGCCGCGGCATGGATCATCGCCACGGACAGCTGCCCGGACACGGCACCGGTCACACGGTCCTGGAGCTCGTGTGCTTCGTCCACCACCACGACGTCGTATTCGGGCAGGACGGCCAGCCCTTCAAAGGCGCTGACGGCGAGCATCGCGTGGTTGGTGACCACGACGTCGGACTCCGCGGCGCGGTGGCGGGCGAGCTCGCTGAAGCACTCCTCGGCCATCGGACACTTTTGCGCTCCGAGGCACTCCATGGACGTGACGGATACCTGGCGCCAGGCCCGGTCCGTCACGCCCGGCATGAGTTCGTCGCGGTCCCCCGTCGTGGTCTTCGCCGCCCATTCACGCAGCCGCACGACTTCCTTGCCAAGCTGCGAGGCAGGCCCGCCGATGGCTGCGGCCAGATGCGGAACGCTGGTGTCCTCGCCAAGGGAGAACAGCTGCCCCTCAGCCGGTTCCTCGCTGGGGAACCCGCCCTCCAGCTTGTGCCGGCAGACATAGTTGGCCCGGCCTTTGACCAGGGCGATGCTGACCGGGCGGTCCAGCTCCGGATTGATGGTTTCCAGGAGCCGGGGCAGATCCCGGCCCACGATCTGCGTCTGCAGGGCCAAGGTGGCCGTGGACACGAGCGTGGGCTTGTTGCTCTCCATCGAGTGCGCAATCAACGGAATCAGGTACGCAAGGGACTTGCCAGTGCCAGTGCCCGCCTGGACCAGGAGGTGTTCGCCGGTCTCGATCGCCCGCGCCACCTGCCTGGCCATCTGGTGCTGGCCCGTGCGGTTTTGGCCTCCCATGCCGGCAACGGCTTTGTCCAGGAGTTCGAGGGCGGTCCGTTCCCCCACGGTTTCGCCGCGCTCCCCCGCCTCTGGATCAACCATTGCTGACGAACGACTCCAACTCGGCTGCCAGGTTCTCGTGGACCATGGCCACCACGCGGGTGCCTTCCTCCTCATGCTCAAGGCTGAGGATTTCGGCGTCGGTGTTGTGCAGCTTGTTGATGAGCTCGCCGCGGTTGTACGGAATCAGGACTTCAAGGCGCACGCCAGGGCGCGGAATAGCCTCGCTGATAGCCCCGAGGAGCTCGGCAATGCCCTGCCCGGTGCGGGTGGACACGACGACGTGGCGTGGCTCTTTTTGCTTGAGCCGCTCAATGACGAACGGATCAGCGGCGTCCGCCTTGTTCAGGACGATGATCTCCGGGATCTTCCGGGCATCCACTTCGCTGAACACCGTGCGGACGGCCGCGATCTGGCCTTCCGGATCGGGATGCGAAACGTCCACCACGTGGAGGATCAGATCGGCGTCGGCCACTTCTTCCAGCGTGGAGCGGAAAGCCTCCACGAGCTGGGTGGGCAGCGAACGCACGAAGCCGACGGTGTCCGAGAGCGTGTAGCCGATTCCGTCAGGGGTCTGGGCCTTGCGCACCGTCGGATCCAGGGTGGCGAACAACGCGTTCTCCACGAGGACACCGGCATCCGTCAGGCGGTTGAGCAGTGACGACTTTCCGGCGTTCGTGTAACCGGCGATGGCAACCGAAGGAACGGCATTACGACGGCGGTTGGCCCGCTTGGTCTCGCGCGATGGCTTCATGGCGGCGATTTCGCGCCGCAGCTTGGCCATGCGTGTGCGGATTCGGCGGCGGTCCAGTTCGATCTTGGTTTCACCAGGACCACGGGAACCCATGCCGGCACCCGCGCCACCCACCTGGCCACCGGCCTGGCGGGACATGGAATCGCCCCAACCACGCAAGCGCGGCAACAGGTATTCCAACTGTGCGAGCTCAACCTGGGCCTTGCCCTCGCGGCTCTTGGCATGCTGCGCGAAGATGTCGAGGATCAACGTGGTGCGGTCCACCACCTTGACCTTGACGATGTCTTCAAGGCCGCGCCGCTGGGATGGCGCCAGTTCGGCGTCGACCACCACGGTATCGGCTCCTGTGGACATCACGATGTCCTTGAGCTCCATGGCTTTGCCTGAGCCAAGGAAGGTGCCGGGGTCCGGTTTCATGCGGCGCTGGACGATGCCGTCCAAGACTTCCGAGCCGGCGGTTTCGGCCAAGGCGGCGAGCTCCCTCAGGGAATTCTCGCGTCGGCCAGGGTGCCTTCGGTCCAGAGGCCTGCCAGCACGACGCGCTCAAGGCGCAGCTGCCGGTATTCGACCTCGGTAACATCTTCAAGTTCCGTGGACAGCCCGGCGGTACGGCGCAGGGCCCGGCGTTCGGCCAGGTCCTCTTGATCGCCGTCGTAGATGCTGTGTTCTTCGTCCAGGCGGGAAATTGCCTGGGCTTTGCCAAACACGCCCCGGGGTTCGTCGCGGTCCTGAACTATGGCAGGTGCGTCCTTGGAGAGAATCCGGTCGATGACAGCCTGGATTTCTTCAGGACTCATGTCCTGGGCGTCGGAATCGGGTCCGGTGTTCTTCTGCGTGGTCATGGTCTCCTTTTAGGGGGTTCGGCACTTCCAGAATAGTGCCGATTCGTCTCTTGTGGCGCGGAATTCGCGCAGGGCTGATGCCTGGCAAGCCTCTGCCGATGGCCTGGGGTCTCCAACCGGACGGGCTGCGCGGATTGCGAACACAGATCCCAGGGGCGGGAGGGGACGATCTGCTGAGTGTCCAAGCGTCAAGAACGGCCTCTGGAACGGACATGCCAAGGCGGAATGGCGCTGCACATAATGCAGGCCTGCGTCGCGGGCGGTGCCGGCTACACGGAGTCGGTTACTCGGAGATCAAGAACATGCGAACCACGCTATCAGACCTCGTCAAGCCCGGGCCGGGGCAGTTTGGAGCAGTGCGCGGTTTCCCTTGCCCGCTGCTGGCCACTAATCTGGCAAGCTATGGAGTCTGCTCACTATTTCAGCGCACAGCCCGCGGGGCCGTTCACCCGCAAGCCCCTCACGGTGGAACTGGCCGGCGCGACCCGCCGGCTCCAGACATCGGGCGGTATCTTCAGCCCCGACGGGATCGACAAGGGAACCGCGATCCTTCTCTCCGAGGTTCCACCGCCGGCGCCGCAGGGAAACCTGTTGGACATCGGCTGCGGCTGGGGTCCCATTGCGTTGACCATGGGGCTCATGGCGCCGCACGCTCAGGTCCACGCCGTCGACGTCAACGAACGCTGCGTCACCTTGACCAACGAGAACGCCGCACTCCTGGAGCTCGGGAATGTCACCGCGAGCCTGCCCGACGAGGTCGATCCCGCCGTGACGTTCGACACTATCTGGTCAAACCCGCCCATCCGTATCGGCAAGGATGAACTCCACAGCCTGCTGCTCACCTGGCTGCCGCGGCTCGCTCCGGGTGGAAACGCCTGGCTCGTGGTGCAGAAGAACCTTGGCGCGGACTCGCTTCAGCGCTGGCTGGCCGATACCCTCGATGGTTCCTTCGCGGTGTCCCGGGAAAGCACGTCGAAATCCTTCCGCGTCCTGCGGGTCAGGAAAGCGTCCCGCTAGCGACAATCACGGCGGGGCCGCTGAGCTCCACGTGTTCGCG
>NZ_DF952469.1:56284-58174 GCF_001263615.2 Arthrobacter sp. Hiyo1
GCACGATTGGGTCTCGCCGACGCCGCGTTCGTGCACTCGCATCGTGATGTTGCCTACGCCTTCGTGGACGAGGGGCTCAGCGGGAACCACGAATTCGACGTTGGTGCCGTTGGCCGGCTTGGGATCGACGACGGGCGCCTTGAAGAGCTGCGTGGATTTGAGTTCTGAAAGTTCGGCCAACGCCACCACAGTGTGCGGATTGCCCATGCTGACAGAGAGGGCAGGCCGGGCCACTTCGAGTCCGTCGGCGCTGACGAGGGAGTCCATGGCCTTGCTGGTGGCATCCTTGGGGAAAATGAACTCCCACGGACCCATGTCCACCGCATAGCCCTCAGCGGTCCGGACAATCTTCTTGATGCCGCCGCGCGTTCCGATGGTCAGGGATTCACCGGCGTTGAGGGTGACAAGTCCTTGCTCGATCAGGAATTGGACGAAGACGCGGACTCCGTTGCCGCACATTTCGGACAACGAGCCGTCGCCGTTGCGGTAGTCCATGAACCACTCGGCAGCGGAATCCGCTTCGAGCAGCTGGAGGCCTTCGGGCAGGAATCGTGAAGGGACTGCCCGGATGAGCCCGTCCCCACCAATGCCCAGGTGGCGGTTGCAGAGCGCTGCGACCTGCTCCGGAGAGATCTGGTGTGCGTCTTCGGGGTCCGCAATGAGGACGAAGTCGTTGCCCGTACCGTGCCCCTTGGAGAAGGCCAGCCCGTGAAGACCGGAGGCGGGTACGGAACCGCCGGCAGCGGCAGGCTGCGGGGCGGAAAATGCAAGGGTTTCATCCATGGCTCAAGGCTACCTGTACTGGGGGTTGCGCCTAAATCACCGACGCCGGACTCGCGCAGATTTCTGCGGCTTTGGCCACCAAATCCGTATCCTGCCAGTCCAGCCAGTGGATCCGGGGGTCCGCCCGGAACCACGTGAGTTGGCGCCGGGCGAATTGCCGGGTGGCTACGATGGTTTCTTCGGCCGCGGCAGCTGTGTCGGATTCGCCGTCGAGGACCTTCAGGAACTGCGCGTATCCGAGCGCCCGCGATGCCGTCTTGCCTTGCCGCAGTCCGACGGCGTCCAGCCGCGCGACCTCTTCAAGAAGTCCCGCGTCGACCATCTTCAGCACGCGCTCGGCCAAACGCTCGCGCAGCACTCCGCGGTCGACGTCGAGCCCTATCTGCACGGCCGGCTGGAAGTACTCGCGCTGCGGCATGAAGGAGCTGAACGGGCGGCCGGTGAGCTCGAAGACTTCCAGCGCGCGGATGACGCGGCGGGCGTCGCCGAGCCTGCCGGCGGACACGGGGTCGATGCGTTGGAGGCGTTCCTGGAGGCTTGGAAGACCGGAGGTTTCGTGCTCCTGCTCCAGCCGCTGCCGCACGCCGGGGTCCGTGCCGGGAAATTCCAGGACATCCAAGGCTGCGCGGACGTAGAGGCCGGAGCCGCCCACCAGGATGGCGCGCTTGCCTCGGCCATGGATATCACGGATGGCGGCGCGGCAGTCGGCCTGGAAAGCGGAGACGCTGGCTTCCTCGGTGACATCCATCGTGTCCAGGAGGTGGTGGGGCACTCCCCTGCGTTCGGCGACGGTGATCTTGGCCGTGCCGATGTCCATTCCACGGTAGAACTGCATGGCATCGGCGTTGATGACCTCGCCGTCGAGCGCGAGGGCGAGGTGGACGGCGAGATCGGACTTGCCGGAACCGGTGGGGCCGACGACGGCGATCACGGGCGGATTCGGACCAACTGACCCGGCCGGTACTGCTGCCATGCCGGGCTAACCGCGTCGTCCGGGGAGCGACGGCATACCGAGGGAGACGGCCCTTGAACCTGAAGACCCGATGCCGCCGGACCCGGTACCCGAGGCACTCGGGGCTGGAGCGCCGCAGGAATCGGCCTGCGAGC
>NZ_DF952469.1:58796-60584 GCF_001263615.2 Arthrobacter sp. Hiyo1
CACGCATCGCCCACACGGGAGCGCCTCAAGCTGTAGTCCGCCGTCTCTCCGGATCGGAGACGAGGTGGAAGGCAGCGGCCTCGGTGATGGTCACGGTGACGAAATCGCCGGGCCGCGGAGTCTCTGCGCCTTCCGGCACGGAGAAGTGGACCAGGCGCTGGTCCTGGGAACGACCCGAAAGGCGATGCGTTTCCTCGGCCTTGCGGCCGGATTGGGCCGTGACAAGCAGTTCAACCCGGCGTCCGAGCTGTTTCGCGTTCTCCTCGGCCGCGATGCGGTCCTGGAGGGCCGTCAGCCGCTCGTAGCGTTCCTGGACAACGGCCTTGGGCAGCTGGTCCGGAAGGTCCGCGGCCGGGGTGCCCGGGCGCTTGGAGTACTGGAAGGTGAAGGCTGAGGCGAAGCGTGACTTCTCGACGACGTCGAGCGTGGCTTGGAAGTCCTCTTCCGTCTCGCCGGGGAAGCCCACGATGATGTCCGTGGTGATCGCGGCGTGGGGAATCTTGTCGCGGACCTTGTCCAGGATCCCCAGGAACTTGGTCGAACGGTAGGAGCGGCGCATGTCCTTGAGGACCTTGTCCGAACCGGACTGGAGGGGCATGTGCAACTGCGGCATGACATTGGCGGTCTCGGCCATCGCGTCGATGACGTCGTCGGTGAAGGCAGCCGGGTGCGGGCTCGTGAAACGGACACGCTCGAGGCCTTCGATATCACCGCAGGCGCGGAGCAGTTTGGAGAAAGCCAAACGGTCCCCGAATTCCACGCCGTAGGAGTTCACGTTCTGCCCGAGCAGCGTCACCTCGACGGCGCCGTCGTCCACCAACGCCTGGATTTCAGCGAGGATCTCGCCGGGACGTCGGTCCTTCTCCTTGCCGCGGAGCGACGGCACGATGCAGAAGGTGCAGGTGTTGTTGCACCCGACGGAGATGGAAACCCAGCCCGAGTACACGGAGTCGCGCTTGGTCGGCAAGGTGGAGGGGAAGACGTCCAGCGACTCCAGGATTTCCAGCTGTGCCTCGTTGTTGTGGCGGGCCCTGTCCAGCAACGCCGGGAGCGCCCCTACATTGTGGGTCCCGAACACTGCGTCCACCCACGGCGCCTTGCGCACGATGGTTTCGCGGTCCTTTTGCGCAAGGCATCCGCCGACGGCAATCTGCATTCCAGGATGGGCGGCCTTGACCTGTTTGAGTTCCCCGAGGTTGCCGTAAAGCTTGTTGTCGGCGTTCTCACGGACGGCGCAGGTGTTGAAAACCACGACGTCGGCGACGCCGCCGTCGAACGGCACGTACCCTGCATCCTCGAGGAGCCCTGCCATGCGCTCGGAATCATGGACATTCATTTGGCAACCGAAGGTGCGGACCTGGTAGGTGCGCTTCGCCGCGTGCTCGGGTGCCGGATCGACGACAGGGCCCGGAGCGGGCTGCTGAACGGGGGCTGGTGCTGGTGCTGCAGAAGGGGAACTCACCAATCTAGGGTAGCCCCTCGGACTAGTACCAGTTGAAGCCCATCTCATGCTGCCAAGCGTTGCAGGGCGAACCGTAACGGTCGCGGATATAGCCGAGGCCCCAATCGATCTGGGTCCGGTAGTTGCTGAGCCAGTCGCTGCCTGCCGAATAGTACTTGTCCGGCGGCAGCGCCTGCGCTACACCGTAAGCGCCGCTGCTGGGATTGGTGGCGTCCGTCATCCAGCTTGATTCCTGGGTCCACAGCAAGGACAGGCACTGCATTTGGTCCTGGCCCCAACCATAGGCGCCGAGCCGGGAGGACGCGTATTGCCGTGCGCCGGCGGGG
>NZ_DF952469.1:62265-66674 GCF_001263615.2 Arthrobacter sp. Hiyo1
CGCGAGTTGGGCCACCATGGTCTTTCGCTGGCCGTCCGTGGCGGCCACGCTGTCTTCGGCTGCCCGCCTTGCAGACTCTGCGGCCTGGGCCTTTGCCGCGGCATCGCTGTCCAACTGGGCCAGCACATCGCGGGCGGCTTGTTCCTGGGCGGTTGCGGCGGCAGATGCCCGGGACGCGCTCAGGGCATCATCGTGCAGCTTCGCCGTACGATCCAGGACCCTGTTCAGCAAGGCGAAATTTTGAATGTTGTCCGGCGCGATGGCGGCGTTCGCAAGGGACCAGGGACCGGGATCGAAGCCGCCCGACTCGTATGCCTGGACCACCAGGGAGGACGTGGCCTTTCTCAAGGAATCCGCTTTTGCCTTGGCCTGTTGGGACGCCTCGGCCAGTTTCTGGGTGACTGCCTGCTGGTGCAGCAGGGCGTCATGGGCCTTGGCGTACTCAGTTCCGGCCTTGATGGCCGCCGCGCCGAGCTCTCCGGATTTCTGTTGAAGTCCAGCCAATAACTGGTTGATGCGGTCTACTTCGGCGCTTGCGGCAGCCTCGTTCCCTTGGGCTTGCTGTACTTCTGCCCAGCTGGGATAGCCCGACGGCGGGGCATCGTCGTCCGCCGAAGCCGGGCCTGCTTGGAGAAGCGACGCGACAAGCAAGGGCACAATGATTGCCGAAAGCCGTAGCGACAACGGATTCATTGGATCTGACCTGCCTCCCGACTCGGAACACTAGTCCAGAACCTTAGCCGACAGGCACCCAGAAGCCACCCAACCCCGCCGCCGGGGACAATACTCACAGGCAGCTCTCAGTTTCTCCGAGACACCGTTTAGCCGATGTCCTCTGCTTCAGGACCGCCTGCTTCAGGACCGTGTGCTTCAGGACCGCCGTACTCTCCGGCGCCATAGGAGCCAGGCTCCTGCGCCAAGGTTTCGTCCAAGACCTCGCCGACAATCCGGAATGCCGTGGATGGCTGGTAACCCTTGCGGGCAAGCATCGACGCGAGCCGCCGGGTTTGCTTGTCCCGCTCGGCCCTGTCGGAAAGGTCCGTCCCGGCCCGCAAACGGCGTGCGACCAGATCCCTGGCCGCGTTCCGCTCGTCGTCGTCACTCACTTGCGCGAGCGCCTGCTCCGCGGTTTCAGTGTCGATGCCTTTGTCCGCCAATTCGCGCCTCAAGGCACCCCGGGCGAGTTTCCTCGACTGGGAACGGCTGCGGACCCACATCTCGGCGAAATCGGCGTCATCAATGAGCCGGACTTCCTCGAAGCGGTCCAGCACGGCTTCGGCCACCTCCTCCGGCACGTTCCGTTCGGCCAGTTTGCGGGCAAGCTGAAGCCTGCTCTTGGGCGAGTTGGTCAGTTGCCGCAAAACAATGGACCGGGCTACCGATTCCGGATTGGCCTCAGGGTCCGCCGCCACGGACGAATCCGCAGACGGGCCCCACGACCGGGAAGAACTTGAGGAACGGGAGCGGCCCTGGCGCTTAGCCGTCAACGGCCTTCAGCTTCGGAGATTTTTCGGCTTCGGCAGGCTTGACTACTCCGACGCCAAGCTTCTCCTTGATGAGCCGCTCGAGGTCCGCAGCCAACTCCGGGTTGTCCCGCAGGAAACGGCGCGAATTCTCCATACCCTGGCCCAGCTGGTCACCGTCGTAAGTGAACCATGAACCGGACTTCTTGATGATGCCGTGCTCGACGCCCATGTCGATGATGCCGCCCTCGCGGGAAATACCCTGGCCGTAGATGATGTCGAACTCCGCGATCTTGAAGGGCGGAGCCATCTTGTTCTTGACGATCTTGGCCTTGGTCCGGTTACCTACCGAATCCGCGCCTTCCTTCAGCGTCTGGATACGGCGGACGTCGATGCGGATGGACGCGTAGAACTTCAAGGCCTTGCCACCGGTGGTGGTCTCCGGGGAACCGAAGAAAACGCCGATCTTCTCGCGGAGCTGGTTGATGAAGATGGCAGTCGTCTTGGTCTGGCTCAGCCGGCCGGTGATCTTACGCAGGGCCTGGCTCATAAGGCGGGCCTGGAGGCCGACGTGGGAGTCGCCCATTTCGCCTTCGATTTCAGCGCGGGGAACCAATGCGGCGACGGAGTCGATCACGACGATATCCAAGGAGCCGGAGCCGATCAGCATGTCCATGATCTCCAAGGCCTGCTCACCGGTATCCGGCTGCGAAACCAGCAGCGCGTCGGTATCGACGCCCAGTTTCGCCGCGTACTCGGGATCGAGGGCGTGCTCGGCGTCGATGAAGGCTGCGATGCCGCCCTGGCGCTGGGCGTTGGCCACAGCGTGAAGCGCGACGGTGGTCTTACCCGAGGATTCCGGGCCGTAGATTTCCACGATACGGCCGCGCGGCAGGCCGCCAATTCCCAGGGCGACGTCCAAGGCGATGGAACCAGTGGGAATGACTTCGATGGGCGCACGGATATCGTCACCCAAGCGCATGATGGAGCCCTTGCCGAATTGCTTGTCGATTTGGGCAAGCGCTGCCTCGAGCGCCTTCTCACGATCCTGGTTTGCCGCCATGGTTCACACCTCTGATGCTTTCTCGCTGTGGACTGGCCTGAACGGCCGCTTTCCTGTCTCATCCGACGCTAGTACGAGCCGCTGACAATTTTGTGTGCGACTTCGTCTATGTGGACAACTACGGGCTTCGAATGACACGGAAACCGCTCCGTCAGGACCAATTTTCCTCTGATAGGAGCATAGCCTCATCCGAACAGATATTCGAACAAATTTGTGGGCGTGTCCGTCCAGGAACCGGAACTCAGAACGTCCGGGAACCCTTATCGGCGGGCTTGATATCCCTGCCGAGCCGTCGCTCCGGCGGAACGTCCTGGACGTCGCACAGGGCAAGCCAGACGTCGCGGGGGCTGTAGCCCGCTGCCAAGGCGTCGTCTGCCGTCCGTCCGCCGACGCCGGCCAATACAAGGGAGCTGCTGAGGACCCGGGAGTAGCCGGCCCCGAATTCATCGTCCATCAGCCGCCAGAAGTCACTGATCCGCACCAATAGAGTCTCTCATGGGAGCGGACTCTAGAATGGTTGTCATGAGCAACACTCCCGACGACGCGCCAGAGATGGTGGAGGTTGGCGACAACGTCGACGCCGCCCTCCAGCAGGTGGAACACCAGCTGAGCATGTTCTGGCGACGCGCACGATCGCTGTCCCACCAGTTGTCCCGCCAGGTCCATCCCGACATGGAACCAGCCGCCTACGGACTGCTGACGATCATCCGGAAAGAGGGGCCAATCCGCCTCACGGAGCTCGCCTCGTGCATCGGCGTCGGGAAGCCATCGGTGAGCCGCCAGATCGCGTTCCTGGAAAGCATCGGCATGGTCTACAAAGAGGCCGACCCTCAGGATGGCCGCGCACAATCCATCCGGCTCACCCCCAAGGGCGAAGAAAAGATGCACCAGGTCCAGGACGCACGCCGGCAGGTGTTCCGGGAACGCCTGGGTGAATGGCCGCTGGAAGAAATCCAGACGCTTGCTGACTACATTGAACGGCTCAACACCGCGTATGGCGAAGGTATCGGCAAGGACTGACCTCGCCAGGCCACAAAAGCCCAAGAAGGAGGGCCTCCAGCTGGAGGCCCTCCTTCTTTACTTCAGGTCCGCCTAGCGGGCTCCGGAGAGCATGCCCTGGGTGAAGTCGTCGTTCAGTTCGGCGCTGAGCTCGCGATCGAGATCGCGGCCATAGCGCTGGGCGAATTCCTGCGGGACGGTGTCCGGAACAGCGACGCCTTCGGCGACGGCAACCCGGTCACTGACCTCGCGGAGCATGCCGGACAACGGAACGTCCAGGGCCGAGCAGATCGAGGACAGCAGCTCTGAGGATGCTTCCTTCTGGCCGCGTTCAACTTCGCTCAGGTAGCCAAGGGAAACGCGGGCGCTGTGCGAGACTTCGCGGAGCGTACGGCCCTGGCGCTGGCGGACATCGCGCAGGACATCACCAATTTCGTGACGCAGTACAACCATTTTGCGCTCCTTCTGTTCGCTCGGTGCCTTCTCGGCCAAGCCCACATCCTTCCAGCGGACAACGCCGTTTATGGATACGGGCTGCTTAACCATCTGTATCGCCTTGCTCCCTCGTGAGGCCGGTTCACCTTGCGGGTGCACCGGTTGTTTTTTACATCCTAGGCGCCCCGGCCATTCCGGGGCGACACAATGTAACAACTATTGGGCCGCTGTTTTTGTTCCCGGCTACTTTACGTGCGGTAAGTCGGCATGGACAAGGCACTCCAACAACCGCTCCAGTGCGGCCGCGGTCGCCTGCGCACGGATACTTGGGCGATCTCCCCGAAAGGAGTAGGCATGGGCCGCAGTTCCGCCCTGCGTGGCGACGCCAATGAAGACGGTGCCAACCGGCTTCCCGTCATGCGGCAAAGGTCCCGCAACCCCCGTCGTGG
>NZ_DF952469.1:70216-73269 GCF_001263615.2 Arthrobacter sp. Hiyo1
CTCCTGCCGGTCTTGGCCGGGGTCCGGCCGCTGCCCGAGCCGCTGGTTTTGCTGTTGGAGCTGCCTCTAGGCGCGGAGGTAGTACGAGTCGCCATATCGGCCACGCTACCCCAAGCCGTCCGGAAAGCCGCGGATTTCAGGGGAACGGAGGAGCCATGTTGCCCCTGTAGAACAATCCGCGGACCTGGTTCCGCTGCGGGCTTGGCGTACAACACGAACGGCCCGGTTCGCTTGAACCGGGCCGTTCGGAGTCTTCTCCGTCCGGGCTATGCTTCCAGAACCAACGGGATGATCATGGGGCGCCGGCGAAGCTTGCGGTTGACCCACGTGCCGATCACACGGCGCACGACTTGCTGGAGCTGGTGGTTGGTGTGGTCCGCGTGGTGGAGCACCGCGTCTTCGAGGGCAGCATTGATCTTGGGGATGATTTCGTCGAATACGGAATCGTCCTCGGCCACGCCGCGGGCGTGGATTTCCGGGCCCGAGACGATCTTGCCGGTGGTCCGGTTGATCACGGTGATGACCGAGATGAAGCCCTCGTCGCCGAGGATCCTGCGGTCCTTGAGGTCGGCGTCGGTGATTTCACCCACGCTGGAGCCGTCCACATAGACGAAGCCCACTTCCACCTGGCCAACAACATTGGCTTTGTGGTCCCTGACGTCGATGACTGTGCCGTTGTCGCTGAGGATGACGCGGTCCGAGGGCACGCCGGAGTCCTCCGCCAGGTTGCCGTTGGCGATGAGGTGACGGGTTTCGCCGTGCACAGGCATCGCGTTCAGGGGCTTGAGGATGTTGTAGCAGTAGAGCAGTTCGCCCGCAGCGGCGTGTCCGGAGACATGCACTTTGGCGTTGCCCTTGTGCACGACGTCGGCGCCGAGCTTGAGCAACCCGTTGATGATCCGGTAGACCGCGTTCTCGTTGCCGGGGATGAGGCTCGAGGCCAGAATAACGGTGTCGCCCTGGCCCACCACCACGCGGTGGTCACCGTTGGCCATCCGGGACAGTGCCGCCATGGGTTCGCCCTGCGAGCCCGTGGACATGAGGACCACGCGGTGGTCCGGCAGGTTGTCGATGTTCTTGATGTCCACGAGGATTCCCGGCGGGACGTCAAGGTAGCCCAGTTTCGCGGCGATAGCCATGTTGCGCACCATGGACCGGCCCACGAAGGCGACATTGCGGCCATGCTTGGCGGCGGCGTCGAGCACTTGCTGCACCCGGTGCACGTGCGAGGAGAAGGAGGCAACGATGATCCGCTTCTTGGCCTGGCCGAACAAACGGTCCAAGGTGGGGCCGATCTCCTTTTCCGCCGTGGTGAAGCCGGGAACATCCGCGTTGGTGGAGTCGGCCATGAACAGGTCCACCCCTTCTTCACCCAGGCGGGCGAAGTGGCGCAGGTCCGTGATGCGGCCATCGAGGGGCAACTGGTCCATCTTGAAGTCGCCCGTGTGCAGGACGTTGCCGCCGGCAGTGCGGATGAAGACGGCCAAGGCATCCGGAATGGAGTGGTTGACGGCAACGAATTCGCATTCGAAGGGGCCGAACTGCTCCACCTGCCCTTCGGCGACCGTCAGCGTGTACGGCTTGATCCGGTGTTCCTGGAGCTTGGCCTCGACGAGGGCAAGCGTCAGCTGGGAACCGACCAACGGCAGGTCCGCGCGC
The DNA here is from genome assembly GCF_001263615.2 of Arthrobacter sp. Hiyo1. Lineage (NCBI taxonomy): Bacteria > Bacillati > Actinomycetota > Actinomycetes > Micrococcales > Micrococcaceae > Arthrobacter > Arthrobacter sp. Hiyo1. The sequence continues at coordinate 71,876 of NZ_DF952469.1, forward strand.
AGGCGCAGAAGATACGGCACAGCGCCGATGTGGTCTTCGTGGCCGTGCGTCAGGACGATGGCAACTACGTCGTCCAGCCTGTCCTCGATGTACGAGAAATCGGGCAGGATCAGGTCGACACCCGGCTGTGTCTCTTCAGGGAAGAGCACGCCGCAGTCAACCACCAGCAGCTTGCCGTTGATTTCGAAAACGGCCATGTTGCGGCCGATCTCCCCCAGCCCGCCGAGGGGCACAATCCGGAGTGTTCCCTGCGGAAGTTTGGGCGGGGTGACAAGTCCGGGAAGGGCGGTTTGGGTCATAATGCGCTACTTTCCGGCGGAATCGTTCTAGACAGTGAAGTCCATTCCAGCTTCCGCCAAGTCCTCGCGGATGATTGCGATCTCGGCGGCGTCCGGCTCCACGAGGGGCAAACGGACAACCGAGTTGGGCAGGACTCCCTGCCATTTAAGAATTTGTTTGGCGGCGACGGCGCCTTGGACCCGGGTCATGGTTGCGCGGATCACGGGCTCGAGTTCGAAGTTGATCTTGCGTGCCGTGCCAAGGTCGTTCGAGTTGATGGCGTCGATCAGCTCACGGAAGCGGCGGGTGACAACGTGGGTGGTGACGCCAATCAGGCCCACCGCACCCATGGCCATCCACTGGAGGGTCAGTCCGTCGTCCCCCGAGTAGAAAAGAAGGTCGGTTTCCGCCATGACGCGTGTGGCCGCGGCGAAATCGGCCTTGGCATCCTTGACCGCAACGATGTTGGGGTGGGAGGCAAGGCCGATCATGGTCTCCGGCGCGATCTGGATGGAGGAACGCCCGGGAATGTCATAGAGCATGACAGGAAGCTCGGTGGCGGACGCAATGGCCTCGAAGTGGGCCCGGACGCCAGCCTGGCTCGGCTTGTTGTAGTACGGGGTGACGAGCAGGAGTCCGTCGACGCCGAGCTTCGCGGCTTCCTGGGAGAGGTGCACCGAGTGCGCGGTGTCATTGGTTCCCGTGCCCGCGATGATTGCCGCGCGACCGCCCACGGCTTCCTTCACGGCGCGGAACATGCCGAGGTTTTCCTCGTCGGTGAGCGTGGACGTCTCCCCCGTTGTTCCGGTGACCACCAGGCCATCGCAGCCGTCGTCAACAAGCTTGACTGCCAGTTCCGCTGCCTGCTTGTAGTCAACTTCGCCGTCCTTGGTGAACGGGGTGACCATGGCGGTCAGAAGGGTACCGAGAGCAGGAACGTTCGCACGAGAGTCAGACATATGAAAAACGTTACCCTGTCAGCTGCGGGTTAGGAGAATGGGGCCCGCGTGATTGTCGTCAAATTCAACGAAATGGGAGCACGGCCTCAGGCCGAAGCGTCGCTGTGGCGCCCGGGCGCGCTGGCCTCTCCGGCGAGCAATACCGGGCAACCGCGG
>NZ_DF952469.1:77486-79083 GCF_001263615.2 Arthrobacter sp. Hiyo1
CCGGCCGAGCGCCCCCATCAGCGGAAGCTCCTCGGTGCCCTTCGTGTCCGCGAGGCCGGACAGCAGCTCCTGGACGGCTTGGCGGTGTGCTGCGACGGATCGTGCCACGAGGGTTCCTCCCGGATTGGTTCGCTCAGACTTTCACAGCCTAATGTCAGTTGGCGGTGACATGGATGGTGTGGAACCCCGTGGCGCCGTCCGGGGCGACGGGAGTTTGGGCTTCGGGCTGCGGCGTACCCGTGGCATCGGTGGCACGGACCTGGACTTCATGGTTCCCGGAGCCCAGCTCAAGGCCCAGCTGCCATTGGTACCACGTATCCGACGAGATCCCGGGCGCGAGCTTGGCTTCCTGCCACTTGCCGCGGTCGACGCGCAGCTCCACCCGGGAAACGCCGCGGTGTTGAGCCCACGCGACACCGCCGAACTGGACCGTTCCCGCCTTTACTGAGCGGCCGTCCCGGGGCACGTCGATGCGCGACTGGGTCTTGATGGGACCGTGGTCGCTCCAACCGCGAGGGACCCAGTAGCCCTGATCGTCGGCGAAACGCGTCACCTTCAGTTCGGTCAGCCATTTGGTGGCCGAAACATAGCCGTAGAGGCCCGGGACGACCATCCGGACGGGGAAGCCATGCTCCAGCGGCAGGGGTTCGCCGTTCATTCCGACGGCGAGGATCGCGTCCCGATTGTCGGTGAGCGCCTCGAGGGGGGTTCCGGCGGTCCAGCCGTCAGTGCTGCGGGAGAGCACCATGTCCGCACCGGGCTTCGGTCCGGCCATGGCGAGGAGTTCGCGGACCGGCCAGCCCAGCCAGAGGGCGTTGCCGATCAGGTCTCCGCCGACTTCATTGGATACGCACGCGATGGTCACGTGACGCTCGATCATCGGCTTCGTCAGCAGGGTGGCGAAATCCAAGGTGACTTCGCGTTCCACCAGGCCAGTCACCTTGAGGGTCCAGTCCGGCGGATTCACGGCAGGCGGGATCAGCGCGGTGTCGATCCGGTAGAAGTCGGGGTTCGGCGTGACGAGCGGCTGCAGGCCCGCCAAGGTGAGGGCGGCGCCGTCGGGAACCTTTTGCGGGGGCGTCACCGGGGCAGGAAGCGCCACCCCGCGGCGGAAATCGGATGCCACCGTTCCCGCCCTCCGCACGAGGGTCGTGACGATCCCCGCCGCCGCCGCTGCTATCGCGGTTCCACCCAGCAATTGCATAAAGCTTCGGCGCGCCAAGGGCATGTCGCTTGCAACGGGCACGGGTCGCCAGGTTTCCAGCCGCTGGATCAGGAGCCGGAGGAAAAGCATGGTGACGATCGTGGCCACGACGGGGGCAATTGCGGCTGTCGGCGCGGCTTGGGCACGGGTCAGCACTGCAGCCAGCCCCGCAGCTCCAGCGAGCAAGGCGAGCGCCAGCCCCGCTCCTTTTCGCCGATACTCCAGCAGTCCTGCTACCGCGGCAAGGACCAAGGTCACCAGGGCGATGCTGACAATCAGGGCAAGTTTGTCGGCGGTGCCGAAAAGGTTGACGGCCAGTTCCTTGGCCCAACCCGGCACGGCGTCGATGACCACACCGCCCAACGCGGTGACCGGTGAAACGGACGGGCTCAG
>NZ_DF952469.1:79117-81995 GCF_001263615.2 Arthrobacter sp. Hiyo1
GATCGGCGATGGCGTCGCTCACGAGGTCGTAGAGGTCGAGGGATTCTGCGCTCAGGCGGAGCGTTCCCGCCTGGATTTTGGACAGTTCCAGGAGGTCGTTGACCATGACCGCCATCTGGTCCGTCTGGGCGATGATCTTGCGGTAGTACGCGGGGATGTCGGAGGCCATGCCATCTTCCAGCGCTTCGGCCATGGCCCGCATGCTGGCCAAAGGGGTCCGGAGGTCGTGCGAGATCCAGGAGACCAGTTCGCGGCGGGCGGTTTCGACGGCGGCTTCCCGTCGCCGGGATTCCTCAAGTTTGACGCTGCTCGCTTCGAGTTCCTGGGCTAGCTGGGCGAGCTCGGAGTTCATTGCCGGTCCGGCCCGCCGCGATCCCGATTGTGGCAGGAAGGAGCCATCGAGGGCTTCTCCGCTGCCGAGGCGCCGCGTTGCTGCGACGAGCCGGATGGCGTTGCGGGACACCCCGGCCCCGAGGACCAGGGAAATCGCGATCGCCACGGCCGAGGCTACCCCGAGGATGTACCACATGACTTCGAGGTCCAGGGCGGAAATGAACATCGCATTGAAGGCGCTCACCATCCCTGCCACGAGGACGGCAACGGTGGCCACCACCACGAGGCAAATCTGGACCAGGATCGACGCGCCACGCAGGAAACGCAGCAAGGCAAGGGTCAAGGCGCCGATGAGGACAGCCCACAACAGCATCCAGCCCAGGATGGTGAACATTTCAGCCGGCTGCATGTCCACCTTCCTTCGCGTCAAAGCGGTAGCCGACTCCCCAGACCGTTTTGAGCAGCATCGGGGTGGTGGGGTTGTCTTCGATCTTTTCCCGCAAGCGACGCACGTGGACGGTCACAGTGGACAAATCCCCGAAGTCCCAACCCCACACTGCCTTGATGAGATCCTCGCGGCTGAACACCTGGTTGGGCCGGCGGAGGAGGAACGCCAGCAGATCGAACTCACGCACCGTAAGCATCAGGGGTTTGCCATCCTGGAGCACTGTGCGCGAGGCAGGATCCAATTCGAAGCCGGCGAGTTCGACTGGCGGTTCCGGGCTGAATTCCCGGATGCTCCGGCGCAGGACGGACTTCACACGGAGGACCAACTCGCGGGGTGAGAAGGGCTTGGTGACATAGTCGTCCGCTCCGCTTTCCAATCCCAGGATCCGGTCGTCTTCCGTGCCGAGGGCGGTCACCATGATGATCGGTACGCTCATGGCCAGGCGGAGCCTGCGGCACACTTCCACGCCGTCGAGTCCGGGCAGCATCCGGTCCAGGATGACAAGGTCGGGCCGCCTGGCGGCCGCGAGGCTCAGCGCGGTGAAGCCGTCCCCCGCGAGATCGACTTGGAAGCCTGCCTGGACCAGGTAGTCCCGGACGACGTCGGCGATGGTCTGTTCGTCTTCGACCAGCAGGATGCGCCGATTGCCGACGTCGGCACCGTGCGGGGCGGGCTGCGTGTTCACACCTTCAGCATAGATTCGCGTGCTGCCCGCGGTACGTGTTCCGGGCGTCCACGGGCCAACCGTATGCATTCCGTAAGAAGTCACCTCTTGCGTTGCCTTCCACGGGAGCGGAAGACGAACGTGACTGGTGGCCGATATCACGCTCGGGCCCTGCCTGGCGTAGCCTGAACCCATGAGTGTTCAGCTAGGCATGCCGTTGCCCCCTGCGGGCGACGGGACGGGAAGCGGCGTTTCTGCGCCCCCGCCGCGCCCTGCAGGAACTCCCCCTGGCCTGTTCGATCGTTACGGACGCCGGGCCACCGACATGCGCTTGTCCTTGACCGACAAGTGCAATCTGCGGTGCACCTACTGCATGCCGGCCGAAGGCCTCGAATGGTTGTCCAAACAAGCCGTGATGACCGCCGCCGAGATCGTCCGGCTGGTGCGGATCGGCGTCGAACACCTCGGGGTCCGCGAACTGCGCCTCACCGGAGGCGAGCCCCTGGTCCGCGCCGACCTGGTGGACATCATCACCGCCCTCCGCCAGGCGCACCCCGATCTGCCGATCTCCATGACCACCAACGGCGTCGGACTCGACAAGAAAGCAGCAGCGCTCAAGCAAGCCGGACTCACCCGCATCAACGTCTCCCTCGACTCCCTCCACGAAGAAACCTTCACGAAGCTGACCCGGCGGCCTTTCCTCGACAAGGTGCTGGCCGGCGTCGATGCCGCCCGGGCCGCGGGCCTGGGCCCGGTCAAGATCAACGCCGTCCTCATGCGCGGCATCAACGACGCCGAGTCCCCCGAGCTCCTGGCCTGGGCACTGGAGCGCGGCTATGAACTGCGCTTCATCGAACAAATGCCGCTGGACGCCGACCACGGCTGGACCCGGCGCGACATGATCACGGCAGCCGAGATCCGCGAACTGCTTTCCCGCGACTTCGTGCTGGCCCCGGACCCGCGCGAACGCGACGGCGCACCGGCGGAACGATTCGAAGTACGACGGCGGGACCCGGCATCCGTCCAAGCCACCGGTCCGCTCCTGGGCACCGTCGGCATCATCGCCTCCGTCACCGAACCGTTCTGCTCCGATTGCCGCGCACAAGGATCACCGCCGAAGGCAAGATCATGAGCTGCCTGTTCTCACGCGAAGAATTCGACCTGTTGGGACTACTCCGGTCCGGAGCCAGCGACGAGGAACTCGCCCAACGCTGGCAGGACGCCATGTGGATCAAACCCAAGGCACACGGCATGGACCACACCGGCCTCGGCGCACCCGACTTCGTCCAACCAGACCGCAGCATGAGCGCCATCGGAGGCTGAGGCTTTGCTCGTAAGATACTTCGCTGCCGCGCGCGCCGCGGCAGGCGTCGAAGAGGAACACCACGATCTCCCGGACGGAACCAGCTTGGACGGGCTGATCGCGGCCGTGC
>NZ_DF952469.1:82053-88670 GCF_001263615.2 Arthrobacter sp. Hiyo1
CTGAGCCGGCCACGGCCGGAGGGTGGCTCCCGGGGTCCAAGGAGCCTACGCTGTGCCTATCCGCGCAACAGCAAAGGAACAGCCATGTACACCCTCCTGATCGAACACGCCGTGAACGACTTCGACGCATGGAAGCGGTCGTTCGACTCGGATCCGGCAGATCGCGCCGGCTCCGGCGTTGTTTCGTACAGGGTCTCCAAGCCCGTGGACGATTCCCAGCGGGTCCTGATTGAGCTTGATTTCGTCGAGCGGGAGCGCGCTGAATCAATGCTGGACACCTTGCGGACACGGGTGTGGAGTGGACCTGGAAGGCCGGCCTCGCTCGACGGCATGCCGGATGCGCGGATCGTTGAGTCGTTGGAGGCCAAGGTCCTCTGAACGCTGTGCCTGCCGGACGTGTGCCTTAGACGCGCCTGCACACAGAGACCATGAACGGGCTGAACGTCGGGGCATCCCCGAGCCTCAGTTCCGCCGTGTGGGTCAGCACGCCACCGTCCACCTTGAAGGTGTGGCGCGCGGTCCCGCGAGGACTACGCCGCTCAAGCCTGAGCGTGCCGTCCTCCCAATGCCCGCGGGCCGGAGCTTCCGGTGGCCGGCCCATGCTGTCCACGTAGTACCAGAGGGTCTCTCCGTGGTCCGGGTCAACGGTGAAGACACCGTGGCCCTCGAAATGGGTGCCGTCAGGCTCGATGTGCCGGTAGCTCTGCACCAAGGCGTAGCTCCCGCCGCGCGCGAGAAGGTCACCTCGGCGTCGGCGGTCCGGGCGGGTCCCCAGGGCGAGGCCGCAAGCTCGGTGCTCCCCCGCCAATGACCCAGGAATGCCTCCAGCGCAGTGTGTGCATGACTCTTCAATGGCTCGTTCATGGCGACTCCTGCGCGGGACGATGGATACGTCACCATCATGTTCCCGATCGAGCAGGCGCGTCCAGCCTTCCCCACCCGGACGCGGGTTCAGAGGCCGAACGTCTCGGTTTCCTCGAAGGGCCCGACGACGGTTACGGTGCGGGGGGCTTCGGCGAGCACCCGGGCGAGTTCCTGGACCTGCTCGGCGGTGACGGCCTTGATGCGGTCCAGCGTTTCGTCGATGTCCTGGAATTCGCCGGAGACGAGCTCGGCGCGGCCGAGGCGGGACATCCGCGAACCGGTGTCTTCAAGGGCCAGGACGATTCCGCCGCACAATTGGCCGACGGCCTTGCGCAGTTCCTCGTCCGTGATTCCGTCGGCAGCGAGCTTGTCCAGCTCGGCGCCCAGGAGTTCCAGGACCTGCTTGACCTTCGACGGCGTGCAGCCGGCGTACATGCCGAAGTAGCCTGCGTCAGCATAGGCGGAGGCGAAGGAATAGGTGGAGTAGACGAGGCCCCGCTTTTCGCGGATCTCCTGGAAGAGGCGCGAAGACATGCCACCGCCAAGGACAGCGTTCAGGACGCTCATCACGAAGCGCCGATCGTCGGTGGCCACGATCGAGGGGCAACCCATGATGATGTTGGCCTGCTCCACGGGACGCTTGATCACATGCAGTCCTGCGGTACCCGTGATGTCCGCCCGCTCGGTGGAGCGGCGCTCAACGGGGGCAGCGGTCTCCTTCAGCTCCCACCCGGCCGTCCGCAAGGCATCGAGCACGAGGCGGCACACGATGTCGTGGTCCAGGCCGCCAGCGGCGGTAATGACAATTTCGTCCGGCCGGTAGTAGCGCTGGTAGTGTGCCCACACCGAATCGCGGGACACAGCCTTGATGGCGGCAGGGGTGCCCCCGATCGGTCGGCCCAGCGGATGCACACCGAGCACTGCGGCCACGAAGTTTTCATGTGCGACGTCGGTGGGGTCATCGCTGTCCATGGCGATTTCCTCAAGGATCACGTCGCGTTCCTGCTCAAGTTCCTCAGGATCCAGCACGGCGCCGGTGATCATGTCCGCGATGACGTCGATAGCCATCGGAAGATCTGTGTCCAGCACCCGCGCAAAGTAGCACGTGCTTTCCTTCGCGGTGGCCGCGTTCGATTCACCGCCGACCTCGTCGAAAGCGGACGCGATCTCCAGGGCTGTGCGCTTCTTGGTGCCTTTGAACAAGAGGTGCTCAAGGAAGTGGGTGGAGCCGTGCTGGCCGTCCGCCTCGTCCCGGGAACCGACACCCACCCAGAATCCGATGGTTGCGGATCGCTGCCCGGGCATGGCCTCTGTGAGCACCCGGACGCCTCCCGGAAGCACTGAACGCCGGACAACGGAGCCGCCTTCAGCGCCATGGATCAATTCGCCGCCGGGCACGGTCTGCGCCAATGGGAGGGGTACGACAGTCATCAAGACCTTTCAGTTCTGCGGGAAATCATGGGTGCCAAATCTGGCTGCAATCGTACCAGCGGGCGCATCGCCCCCGGGACGGGAATCCGTTGTTAAAACCGGGCAGGACCGGTGGACATGTCCACCGGTCCTGCCGCGTGTTTGCCGGTTCAGGCTACTCGGCGGAAACTTCAGCCTCTTCGGCGGGAGCTTCCTCGGAGACGGCGCCTTCTTCCTCGGCCACAACCGGGGAGAGGGAGAGCTTGCCGCGGTCGTCGATCTTGGTGATCTCGACCTGGATCTTCTGGCCCACGGAGACGACGTCGTCGACGTTGTCCACGCGCTTGCCGCTGGCCAGCTTGCGCAGCTCGGAGATGTGCAGCAGGCCGTCCTTGCCCGGGGTCAGGGAAACGAACGCACCGAAGGTGGTGGTCTTGACGACCGTGCCCAGGTAACGCTCACCGATTTCCGGGATCTGCGGGTTGGCAATGGCGTTGATCGCGGCGCGGGCTGCTTCAGCAGACGGACCGTTGGTGGCGCCGATGTAGACGGTGCCGTCGTCCTCGATGGAGATGTCGGCGCCGGTGTCTTCCTGGATCTGGTTGATCATCTTGCCCTTGGGGCCGATGACCTCACCGATCTTGTCAACGGGGATGTTGACGGCGATCACGCGCGGTGCGAACTCGGAGAGCTCGTCCGGGGTGTCGATGGCGGCGTTGATGACGTCCAGGATGTGCAGGCGGGCTTCGCGGGCCTGCTTCAGGGCTGCGGCCAGGACCGATGCGGGGATGCCGTCGAGCTTGGTGTCCAGCTGGATGGCCGTGACGAACTCGGAAGTACCGGCAACCTTGAAGTCCATGTCGCCGAAAGCGTCTTCGGCGCCGAGGATGTCGGTCAGGGCAGCGTAGCGGGTCTGACCGTCAACCTGGTCGGAAACCAGGCCCATGGCGATACCGGCAACGGCGGCCTTCAGCGGCACGCCTGCGTTGAGCAGGGACAGCGTGGAAGCACAGACGGAACCCATCGACGTCGAACCGTTGGAGCCGAGGGCCTCGGACACCTGGCGGATGGCGTACGGGAATTCCTCGCGGGACGGGAGAACCGGAACCAGGGCGCGCTCTGCGAGTGCACCGTGGCCGATTTCGCGGCGCTTCGGGGAGCCGACGCGGCCGGTTTCACCGGTGGAGTACGGCGGGAAGTTGTAGTTGTGCATGTAGCGCTTGCGCGTGACAGGAGACAGCGAGTCGATCTGCTGTTCCATCTTGAGCATGTTCAGCGTGGTGACACCCATGATCTGGGTTTCTCCACGCTCGAAGATGGCGGAACCGTGAACGCGGGGCAGGACCTCTACCTCGGCGGTCAGCTGGCGGATGTCCGTCAGGCCGCGGCCGTCGATGCGGATCTGGTCCTTGAGGATGCGCTGGCGGACAACCTGCTTGGTCAAGGAGCGGAAGGCTGCGGACAGTTCCTTCTCGCGGCCCTCGAACTCGCCGGCGAGGGCGCCAAGGACTTCGTCCTTGAGTTCGTCAGAGGCGTTGTCGCGGTCCTGCTTGTCGGCGATCTGGAAGACAGCAGCAAGCTTCTCGGCAGCGGCGGCTTCAACAGCGGCGTAAACGTCGTCCTGGTAGTCCAGGAAGACCGGGAATTCAACCGTAGGCTTGGCAGCGCGGGCGGCCAGGTCAGCCTGGGCCTCGCACAGGGCCTTGATGAACGGCTTGGCAGCCTCGAGGCCCTCGGAAACGACCTCTTCGGTGGGAGCGGTGGCGCCCTGTTCCTTGATGAGGTTCCAGGAGTTGTCCGTGGCTTCGGCTTCAACCATCATGATGGCGACGTCGTCCCCGGCGATGCGGCCGGCAACAACCATGTTGAAGACGGCGTTCTCGAGCTGTGAGTGCTTCGGGAAGGCAACCCATTCGGTGCCCTGTTCGTCGGCGATGAGGCAACGCGGACGCCGCCGATCGGGCCGGAGAACGGGAGGCCGGAGAGCTGGGTGGACATGGACGAGGCGTTGATGGCCACGACGTCGTAGAGCTCGTCCGGGTTGATCGCCAGGACGGTCACGACGATCTGTACCTCGTTGCGCAGGCCCTTGACGAACGCGGGACGCAGCGGGCGGTCCATGAGGCGGCAAGCAAGGATGGCTTCGGTGGACGGGCGGCCTTCACGGCGGAAGAACGAGCCCGGGATGCGGCCGGCGGCGTACATGCGCTCTTCGACGTCGACGGTCAGCGGGAAGAAGTCGAAGCCTTCACGCGGGGACTTGCCTGCGGTGGTTGCGGACAGCAGTGCGGTGTCTTCGTCGATGTAGACCATCGCGGCGCCGGCTGCCTGCTTGGCGAGGCGGCCGGTTTCGAAGCGGATTACACGCTTGCCGAAGCGGCCGTTGTCGATGATGGCTTCTGAGAACTGGATTTCGGGACCCTCCATTGAGAGTCACCTCCGTTTCTTGTTTAGCGGAAGTCCTCCCGCATCGACCCAGGCCAGCGTCTGTTCCTGGCCTGTACGACACCCGGTCATCGATCGAGACCCACGGGCTGTGCCTTCATCGCAGAAGGTTGCTCCCGGGGATCACTACCGAGGACCGCGAATGCGCGATGCGGTTGAACTCCTGTTAAGTGTTGGATTTAGTTATGGAGAAAAGGCGGCCCGTTCCGCGGAGGATCGGGCCGCCCGAAGTCAAACTAGCGGCGCAGGCCGAGGCGCTCGATGAGCGCACGGTAGCGGGCAATGTCAGTCTTCTTGAGGTAGCCCAGCATGCGCTTGCGACGACCAACCATGGCCAGCAGACCGCGCTGGGTGTGGAAGTCGTGCTTGTGCTCCTTCATGTGCTCAGTCAGATCCTTGATCCGCTGAGTCAGGACTGCAATCTGGACCTCCGGCGAACCAGTGTCGCCCTTGGACGTTGCGTATGCCTCGATGATGGACTGCTTAACAGCGGCTTCAAGTGCCACGTGAACTCCTAGAGTTGTGCCGTGCGTCCCGATTCAGCGCCTCGCTGCCGGGTTGTAATGCGCCGATGACCGCACACAAAACAGGTCCAGCCGCCACGGACTGCAGCCGGATCCATCCCTCAGTTTACCGGCAGCCCGGCAATCTTGTCGAAAGCTGCCGTGTGACCCTCATCAAAGCCTCTTCAACGACGGCCGCCGCTCACTGCCCGATCTCGGTCCGGACGGCGAAAAGCTCAGGGAAGAACGTCAAGTCAAGGGCCTTCTTCAGGAAGGACACACCGCTCGAGCCTCCGGTTCCGGTCTTCATGCCGATGGTCCGCTGCACCGTGCGGAGGTGCCGGAAGCGCCACAATTGGAAGTTGTCTTCCAAGTCCACCAGTTCCTCGCACGCTTCGTACGCCGCCCAGTTGTCTGCGGCATGTTCGTAGATGTGCTTGAAAAGAGGCAAGAGCTCGGGGGCGAACTCGTGGGCCTGGGTGACGTCCCGGTCCAGGACGGACCGCGGAACGTCGTAGCCGTTCCGGTCGAGGAAGGCCAGGAATTCGTCGTAGATGCTCGGGGCATTCAGGAGCTCCTCCAGCATCGCCTTCGACTCCGGATCGGATTCGAACACTGGCAGCATTTTGGCGTTCTTGTTGCCGAGGATGAACTCGACAGCGCGGTATTGGCTCGACTGGAAGCCGGAGGCATTGCCCAGGAAGCCACGGAACTGGGAGTACTCGGTGGGGGTGAGCGTTGCGAGCACCGACCATTGCTCGGTGAGCGTCTTCTGGATGTGCTTGACCCGGGCGATGGCCTTGAGCGCGGAGCCGAGGTCGTCCTGGCGGAGCCAGGCGGCCGCGCTGCGGAGTTCGTGCAGGACCAGCTTTAGCCAGAGCTCGGTGGTTTGGTGCTGGATGATGAACAGGAGTTCGTCATGGTGTTCAGGCTGGCTGACAGGTTGCTGGGCGCTGAGCAGCACGGGCAGCTGCAGGTAGGAGGCGTAGCTCATGCGTGAGCTGAAGTCCTTGACGATGCCTTCGTCGAGTGGCCGGGTGTTCTTCTCAACGCTCACGGTAGGGGGCTACTTGTCCAGCAGGAGATGGTGGGCTTGGACGACGTCCAGCCGCATCTGTTCCACCAGGGCCTCGGGTCCGCGGTAGGCCACCATGCCTCGCAGCCGCGCCGTAAATTCCACCACGACGGTCTGGCCGTAGAGGTTGAAGTCCTCCACCGCCTCCTCGGGGCGGTCGATCACGTGCGCTTCCACCTGGCGGCTCACGCCGTCGAACGTGGGGTTGGAACCCACTGAAATCGCGGCTGGCCAGCGGGTTCCGGATTCGTCCACGAGCCAGCCGGCGTAGATTCCGTCCGCCGGTACGTAGCCCGTGGCGCCGTGGTCGAGTTTTGCGG
>NZ_DF952469.1:88963-90496 GCF_001263615.2 Arthrobacter sp. Hiyo1
CCGTGCCGCCGTCGTCGTGTACTGGAAAGCCTTCCGCGCCGAACTCGTTGACCACGTGGACGCCGAATCCGAGTTCCTTGCCCAATTCCTGCATGGTGCCGACGTCGCCGGAATTTCCCACGCCGAAACGAAGATCGTGGCCCACAACGACATGTGCTGCGTGAAGCCCGTCCAGCAGGACCTTGACGACGAATTCCTCGGGCGTCATGGCGGCAAGCGTGAGGTTGTATTTCATGACGAGGACGGCGTCCACGCCCGTGCCGGCCAGGGCATCGAGCTTGTCCTGCAGCCCCATGAGGAGCTCCGGAGCGGAGTCGGGCCGATGGACCAGTGCCGGGTGGGGATCGAAGGTCACGACGACGGACCGCGCACCGTGCTGCTTTGCCGTGCGCAACAGTTGCGTCAGCACTTGCTGGTGTCCGCGATGGACGCCGTCAAAGTTGCCGATGGTCACGACGCTGGGACCGAAATCCTCGGGGACCTCGGTGGGATCGTTCCAGATGTGGACCATCAACCTCGCCTTTTACTGCTGGTATTGACTATGCCCGGTGCCTGCTCCGGCGCCGGAATTCTCTAAGGTTACTCGCTATCCCACGGCGCCCTTGCCCGATGGCGGAGCTCCGATTTCTACTGCGTGAGTGGTGCCGGACGCCGACGGTAGAGCCACAGTAGTCCCAGGACCGGCAGGATCAACGGCACAAAGCCGTATCCACGTCCGAACAAGGACCACACAGTGTCGTGCGGGAAAGCCACCGGATCGAAAAGGCTGATGGCGCCAACCACCACCACGCCGACCATCTCAACAAGGACGGCCGCGAGGGACACCTTGAACCACGTGCGGCCTGGCTTCGCGAGGGAGACCGTGGCCACGATGTACACCACGGCGGCGAAAGCCGAGAGGATGTGCGCCAAGGGAGCATCCGAGAACTTGGTCAGGATCTGGTAGCCGGCACGGGCCGTGGCCGAGATCGCGAACACCGCGTAGACCGCAATCAGCAGCCTCCCGGGCCCGGTGTTGCGGGTGTCCCGGTTCTTCTTCCCGGTGGTTTCAACAGTCACTTCGTGTGCTTCTTCCAATGTCAGTACCAGATCTGGTTCATGCGGGCCGCCATGACCAATGCGGTGACGCCCACGGCGCCCATGACGAAATTGCTCCAACGGGTCCGCTCCAGGATGGACCAGTACACCGCGACGACGGGGAGGATGAGTGCCGTGATGATGTAGCCCCAGAATTCCCAGGGCTCCCCCGCGATCTTTTCACCCATCACCACGCGGATGATCGATCCCACCAGATAGACCAGCAGGACGAGTTCGACGGCGGCAACCGACAGTATGGTGACGTCGTTGGGGGCCTTCTTCATGATGCCGGCCGCGACGCAAATGATGGTGGACAACAGGCCCACTATCAGGACAGCGTAAAAGTATCCGTCCATGGTTACTGTGCCTGCTTTTCGTTGTCGGGGGCGAACACCAGGACGGGCTTGGCGAAGCTCCCCGCATCGGCCAACAGCGCCACCAGCTCTCCTGACGGAG
>NZ_DF952469.1:91125-93237 GCF_001263615.2 Arthrobacter sp. Hiyo1
TTCGACGGTCACGTCGATGTCCACCACCCTGCCGTCGTCGACCCTCCGGATGGCGTGGATCTCGAAACGGTGGATGGTCACGGGCCGGGCGGCGAGCTTGACCTCTTGCCCCGAACGCACGCGCGCGTAGGACCGTTCGCCGTTGACCTTGATGGCGCTGACGCTGCTGGGGACCTGCTGGATCTCGCCGCTCAGCTGCGCGACGCCGGAACGGATGGCGTCCTCAGTGACTGCGGCGGCGCTGCGGCTTGCGGTGATGTCGCCCTCGGCATCGTCCGTGATGGTTGATTCACCGAGCCGGATGGTGGCGGAGTACGTCTTGGAGGTGCCCACGATGTAGGTCAGCAATCGCGTGGCCTTGTTGATGCCAAGCACAAGCACCCCCGTGGCCATGGGATCCAGGGTCCCCGCATGGCCCACTTTCCGGGTACCGGCCAGTCGCCGCATCCGTCCAACCACATCGTGGCTGGTCCATCCTTGCGGCTTGTCAACGATTACCAGTCCAGAAAGCACGCCTCCCAGTATATCCGCGCCGGGGCATGCATCCTGCGGCCCGCGGCTTCCCTGGACGCTCCGGGACCGCGGCTAAGATGGCTCCCATGCCTGAGCTTGCCGCACACGTCCGCGAAGTGCCCGTGAACCAGATCCGCGAGATCACCGAGGCGGCCTGGAGCACCCCCGGGGCGATCGTCCTCAGCATCGGCGAGCCGGGCTTCGCGCTGCCCCGGCACATCCTGGACGCGGGGATCGCTTGCCTGGACAGGGACGAGACCAACTACACCCCCAATGCCGGAATCCCGGCGCTGCGTGAAGCCTTCGCCGACCGCTTCCGTGCCCACAACCACGTGGATATCGGGGCGGAGCGCGTATATGTCGTGGACGGAGCCCAGCAGGGACTGCACTTCGCCATGAGCCTGCTCCTCTCCCCCGGCGACGAGATCCTGATTCCCAATCCGGGCTACCCGACTTTTGCCATGACAAGCCATTTGTTGCACGCCGTCCCGGTGCAGTATCCGCTCTACCCGGAGCACGAGTTCCAACCCCGCATCGAGGACATCGAGGCCCTGATCACGCCGCGCACCAAGGTATTGGTCCTGAATTCGCCGTCCAATCCCCTGGGCGCAGTGATCTGCGAGGAAACGACGCGCGAGCTCGTGGAATTGGCCGTCAAACACGATCTGTGGATCATTTCGGATGAATGCTACGAAGCCTTCACCTTCGACGTTCCGCACACGAGTCCCGCCCGCTTCGACAGCGCCGTTCCCGGGGAGGCCCGGGTCTTCACGTCCCTGACCTTGTCCAAAACGTACGGGCTGACGGGACTGCGGATCGGCGCACTCATTTGCCCGCCGGGCCTCGAACGGAAGATGAACAACGTCATGGAAGCGATCGTTTCCTGCGTGGCTTCGCCGTCCCAGTACGCTGCCGTCGCGGCGCTGACCGGCCCGCAGGACTATGTGGACACGGCACGGGAGCACTACCGTTCCAACCGCGATGCCGCCTCGGCGGTGCTTGCCCAGAAGGGCATTCCCTTCCTGCGCCCAGGGAGCTTTCTATCTCTGGGCGGACGTCTCGCATGTGAGCGGCGGGGACGTGCGTGCCTGGGTGCGTACCTTCCTGGCGGACGCTGGAGTAGCCGTGGCACCGGGAACCGCGTTCGGTTCCATCGGCGAAGGATGGATCAGGATCGCTTTGTGCGGTGACCAGCAGCAACTGCTCGACGGCGTCGGGCGACTCCCGGCGCGGACGTGAGCCTCAGTATTTGGTCCGGTTCTTGTGCCCGCGCCAGGCATCGAAGGGAGCCTCGGATGCAGGAACGTCAGTGTGTTGGACGGGCAGCAGGTCGGGCCTGTTGCCGTCGAAATATTCGTAGAACACGGCATCGTCGAAGCCTGCGGCCGCTGCCCCGTGCCGATCGGCGGCAAAGTAGACGCGGCTGACCCGGCCCCATAGGGCCGCCGAGAGGCACAAAGGGCACGGTTCGCAGCTTGAGTAGAGCACCGAGCCGCTGAGGTTGAAGCTCCCCAGTTCCGACGCGGCCCGCCGGATGGCCACTACTTCGGCGTGCGCCGTGGGGTCGTTGTCGCGGGTGACCCGGTTGACGCCGTCGTG
>NZ_DF952469.1:95252-97850 GCF_001263615.2 Arthrobacter sp. Hiyo1
GCCGGCGGCCAGGGCGGCCACCTCGGCGTCGCGCTGCTTGGCGGTGCGCAAGAGCTCCTCAAGGTTCGAGGCGTTGACCGGGATGAGGTCGGCAACGAATTCCAAGGTCGGAGTCAGCCGCACGGTGATGTTGCGGCCCACTTCCTGGCGCAAAACACCCTTGGCCTTCTCCAACGCCCGAACAGCATCAGAATGGGCGGCTTCGTCGCCGAAGACGGTGTAATACACGGTGGCGTGCTGAAGATCGTTGGTGACGCGGGCATCCGTAATAGTGATGCCCTCAACCCGAGGATCCTTGATCCGCCGGCCCAGTGCCTCAGCAACAACAACCTTAATCCGCTGCGCCAACTTGGCAGCGCGTGCCGGATCAGCCATTTCTACTCCTAAAATTTGCGTACGACGGCGCGGTGGCGTCTCGCGTACTTAAGTCTAAAAAATGCCACTCGCCAAAAAAGGCCCGAAACGGGCCGCGAGCTTCCCACTGAGGCCCGTGGAGCCGATATGGGGGCCCGGGAGTGGCTAAGGTGGCAGCCGAGGGTCCCAATGCGAGCTTGCGAGCATTGGGAAGGCTGACACCGCTGCCGAAGCTGGGCGGCCGACGTCGTAAGAGTCAGCCGCCCAGCGTAGGGGTGGCCCCCATATCGGCAGAACGGGCCGGAGCCGCCCGAGAGCAGCACGGCCTGCGACACCTTAGACGCGCGGCTTTTCGCGCATCTCGAAGGTCTCGATGATGTCACCTTCGTTGATGTCGTTGTACGAGCCAAGACCGATACCACACTCGAAGTCCGTGCGGACCTCGGTGGCGTCGTCCTTGAAGCGCTTGAGCGTCTCAACGGTGAGGTTGTCGCCGATGACCTTGCCATCGCGGCTGACGCGGGCCTTCGTGTTACGGCGGATGATGCCCGAGCGCACGATCGAACCGGCGATGTTTCCGAACTTGGAAGAACGGAAGACTTCGCGGACCTCGGCGGTACCGAGCTGGACTTCCTCGTACTCCGGCTTGAGCATGCCCTTGAGGGCCAGCTCGATGTCATCGATTGCCGAGTAGATGACGGAGTAGAAGCGCATGTCCACGCCTTCACGATCGGCCAGTTCAGCCACGCGCTCGGCGGGCTTGACGTTGAAGCCGATGATGATGGCGTTGTCCACCGTGGCGAGGTTGACGTCGTTCTGCGTGATGGCACCCACACCGCGGTGGATGACGCGCAGTTGAACGTCTTCGTCGCCCACATCGATCTTGAGCAGGGCGTCTTCGAGGGCTTCGACCGCACCGGAAACGTCACCCTTGAGGATGAGGTTGAGGGTGTCGATCTTGCCTTCGGCCACAGCCTTGTCGAAGTCCTCGAGGCTGATGCGCTTGCGGCGCTTGGCCAGTGCCGCGTTGCGGTCGGCTGCCTCGCGCTTTTCAGCGATCTGGCGGGCCGTACGCTCGTCGGAGGTCACCAGGAAGGTGTCGCCTGCACGCGGTACGTTGGACAGGCCCAGGACCTGGACCGGACGGGACGGGAGCGCGACGTCGAGGGCGTTGCCGTCTTCGTCGAACATGGCACGCACGCGGCCGTGGGCCGTACCGGCCACGATCGTGTCACCGACGGCCAGGGTACCGGACTGGACCAGGACGGTGGCCACGGAGCCGCGGCCCTTGTCCAGGTTCGCTTCGATGGCAATGCCTCGAGCGTCCTTGTCCGGGTTGGCGCGCAGGTCCAAAGCGGCGTCTGCGGTCAGCAGCACGGCGTCGATCAGTTCGTCGATGTTGATGTTCTGGCGGGCAGAAACCTCAACGAACATGGTGTCGCCACCGTATTCTTCGGGAACCAGGCCGTACTCGGTGAGCTGGCCCTTGACCTTGTCCGGGTTCGCACCTTCCTTGTCGATCTTGTTGACCGCGACGACGATCGGCACGTTGGCCGCTTGTGCGTGGTTGAGTGCTTCCACCGTCTGCGGCATGACGCCGTCGTCGGCTGCGACAACCAAGATGGCGATGTCGGTGACCTTGGCACCACGTGCACGCATGGCGGTGAACGCCTCGTGACCCGGGGTGTCAATGAAGGTGATGTCGCGCGGAGTGCCTTCGTGGACGTGGCTGATCTGGTAGGCACCGATGTGCTGCGTGATGCCGCCGTGTTCGCCGGCAACCACGTTGGTCTTCCGGATAGCGTCGAGCAATCGGGTCTTACCGTGGTCAACGTGACCCATGACGGTGACAACCGGCGGACGCGGTTCGAGGACGTCGTCGCCTTCGGCTTCCAGTTCGGCATCGAGATCGATGTCGAACGAGTCGAGGAGCTCGCGCTCTTCGTCTTCCGGAGAGACAACCTGTACCTTGTAGCCGAGTTCGGCGCCGAGCAGGCCGAAGGTGTCTTCGTCCAGCGACTGCGTAGCCGTTGCCATCTCACCGAGGTGGAACAGCACGGTCACCAGTGCGGCGGGGTTCGCCTCGATCTTGTCGGCGAAGTCCGTGATGGACGAGCGCGACGGAGCCGGACTACGGTGTTGCCGTCGCCGCGGGGTACGGATACGCCACCCAGCGACGGAGCACTCATCTGCTCCAGTTCCTGACGCTTTGCACGCTTCGACTTGCGCTGCTTGCCGCGTCCT
>NZ_DF952469.1:97875-100802 GCF_001263615.2 Arthrobacter sp. Hiyo1
CCTTCGCAGCGCCGGCGCCGGATAGCGTCGCGAAGCTTCTTCACGACCGGTGCCTCAATTGTCGAAGAGGCGGAGCGAACGAATTCGCCCAATTCCTGCAGTTTTGTCACTGCATCTTTGGAAGTAATACCGAGCTCTTTGGCGAGCTCATGTACGCGGACCTTGGCCACATTTCTCCTGTCTCGGTCCGCACCGAGCCAGGCACGAACCGTCTAATTCTTACTGCGGGCCCCTGCCGCGAACGCGGCGGATAGGCCCTGTGCAGAGCGCAACAAAGTTGTCATCGTTGCGCACTCATCGCTGGGAACTCATCGGGTTTCCATCAGTTTTCTGACCCGCTTTCAGGTTTGGACGGTTTTCCTGCTTTCACGTGGGTGTCCGCAGGGGGTATGACTGCCGCCAGGTAGCGTTCGACGGCGGTGACTTCACTTGCGCCCGCGAGGGCCCTAGCGAAAGCACGCCGTTTGCTTGCCAGCGTCAGGCATGTGGTGCTGGGGTGCAGCCACGCACCCCGGCCAGCCATCCGGCGTCGTTCATCCACCAGGACGACGGGTGACCCGCCGCCTTCGGCGACAAGCCGGATCAACTCGCTCCGCTTGCCTTGTTTCCGGCATCCGATGCAGGTGCGCACAGGCTGGTGCCTGGTGTGAAGCAGTTCAGTCACTGGGTGTATCAACCTGCCTCAGTGTCTTTGCCTGTCTTCTGCGGTTCTGCTTGGCTCGGCGCCCACCCTCGACTTGCCGGGATTATTGCCCCACAAGCCGCGAGCACGCCAAAGCGCACGGATACCGGGCATAGGCCCGGTTCCATCCATTCTAAGCCCCCGAGTGCCCGGCCACCGAATCCACAAGGTGCGGGGATCCGGGGCCGGGCACCGTTTGGTCTGTTTAGTTGCCCTTGGCCGGAGTGGCGTCAGAGACGATGTCGATCCGCCAGCCGGTCAGCTTGGCTGCGAGGCGGGCGTTCTGGCCTTCCTTGCCGATGGCGAGGGAGAGCTGGTAGTCGGGAACAACCACGCGGGCCGAACGCGTGGCTTCGTCCGTGATAGTGACGGAATTCACGCGCGACGGCGAAAGGGAGTTGGCGATGAAGGTCGCCGGATCGTCGCTGAAGTCGACGATGTCGATCTTTTCGTCATTGAGTTCGGTCATGACCGCGCGGACGCGGGAACCCATTTCACCAATGCAGGCACCCTTGGCGTTGATGCCCGGGGTGTTGGCTTTGACGGCCATCTTGGTCCGGTGTCCGGCCTCGCGTGCCAATGCCACGATCTCGACGGATCGGTCCGCGATCTCCGGGACCTCCAGTTCGAAAAGCTTCCGGACAAGGCCCGGGTGTGAACGCGACAGCGTGATGGAGGGTCCCTTGGCGCCGCGGTGGACGTCCACCACAAACGCACGCAGGCGGTTGCCGTGGGTGTACTTCTCCCCCGGCACCTGCTCGGGCGGCGGCAACAGTGCTTCCACGGAACCGAGGTTCACCTGGATCATGTGCGGGTTGTTGCCCTGCTGGATCAGGCCGGCGACGAGTTCGCCTTCACGGCCCTTGAATTCGCCGAGGACGTTGTCGTCCTCGACGTCGCGCAGGCGCTGCAGGATGATTTGCCGCGCGGTGCTCGCCGCAATGCGGCCGAATCCGGCAGGAGTGTCCTCGAACTCGCCGATGGCTTCGCCGTCGTCGTCGATTTCCGTGGCCCAAATGGTCACGTGCCCGCTCTTGCGGTCCAGCTCCGCACGGGCCTTTTCGAAGGCGCCCGGCGTCTTGTGGTATGCCACCAGGAGCGCCTGCTCAATGGTGGGAATCAGGAGGTCCAGCGGGATTTCACGCTCACGCTCCAGGAGTCTCAGCGCACTCATGTCAATATCCATTAGGCCTCCTCGGAAGGTCCGTTGTACTCGTCTTCCAGCACGGCCTCGTTGAGGTGGCTGAACTCTATCTCGACTTTTCCTTGGCGGATCCTGTCGAAAGGAATCTTCACGGGTTCGCCCTGCTTGGGCTTCATGCCCTTCTTGACCTCTTGCTCGGGAACCAGCGTGACGCCGTCGTCGTCGACGGACTGGATGCGGCCCGTCAGGTTCTCTCCCTGGATCACGTTGACCTTGACCATGCGTCCGCGGGCCCGGTGCCAGTGGCGGGGCTCCGTGAGGGGGCGCCCGACGCCGGGCGAGGAGACCTCGAGGTCGTAGGGGCGGCCGTCGGTGCGGGGATCGTTGTCCAGGATGTCCGAGAGCGCCCTGGAGATTTCCGCGATGACGTCCAGACTGACGCCGCCGGTTTCCTCCTGGGGCAGGTCGATGACCACGTGGACTACCCGGTGCGAACCGGCAACGTGGATGGCAACATCCTCAAGATAGAGCCGGCTCGCCAGGACGGCAGGCTCCAGAAGGGCCTTCAGCCTGCTCTCCTCGGGGTTGCGGACCTCGTGTTGTGCTGGACTCGTCGGATCCGTTCCAGCCTGGTCTGTTGAAGTCGTGGCTTCCGAATGACTCACTGGCCAGCCGCCTCCCGATAGATGATGTTGTGACTACTAGCTTAACGACATTTGCGGCGGCGTGGTGCACGGGGTCCCTCCGCGGGGACGCAAGTTGCCTGCGGGCGTGACACCATAGTCTGTTGTGAACCACGAGACTGTTGAGAAACCACGGAGCCATCGCTGGATGAGGACCCTCCTGCTGGCCTTCCTCGCAGTCCTCGTCCTCGGAGTCGGCGCCGTGCTTGTCCCGCGGGACGTTGGAAAGCCCCAGGCGGTGCCGTTTTCCGAAACTGCCCGTTCCGAAGCGCTCTCTTCGACCGAGACGCTCCTGGGCAGCGCATCGCTCCTGGAGAGCACCGACACTGTGATGTTGCTGACAAGCCAGGCACAGGCGCTGCTGCAACCTTCCGGCCCGCCGGCGTCGAGCACTCCCACGGCTACCCCCAGCTCCGTG
>NZ_DF952469.1:102411-104279 GCF_001263615.2 Arthrobacter sp. Hiyo1
ACCCCGGTTGGTCCCTTCGCCGGCCTTGCGGTCGACGGCAAGGCGCTGCCCCCGCTGCCGAGCGGCACTCCGGGTCCATAGGAAAGCCTTTCTTTGCTGGCGGCAGCAGATTCCAAGTGCTTGGCTTGTACCATGGCTTCCATCGAAACTGCAGCCCTGCACGAGAACGAACCACACGCCAACGACCTCGCCCACCGGCTCAACTGGCTCCGGGCAGGCGTCCTTGGCGCCAATGACGGAATCGTCTCCGTCGCCGCCATCGTGGTGGGTGTCGCCGGCGCCACCACGAACACCGGCGCGATCCTCACTGCCGGAGCCGCCGGACTCGTGGGCGGCGCGGTGTCCATGGCACTCGGCGAGTACGTCTCCGTCAGCAGCCAAAGTGACAGCCAAAAGGCCCTCATCGAGAAGGAACGCCGGGAGCTCGCCGAGGAACCCGAAGAAGAGCTCGCGGAATTGACTGCGATCTATGAGGCCAAGGGACTGCGGCCTGAAACAGCGCGGAAAGTGGCCGTGGAGTTGACGGAGCATGACGCCTTGGCGGCCCACCTTTCCGCCGAATTGAACATCGACGAGGACGACATCGTGAGCCCTTGGCACGCGGCCTTCGCGTCCGCCATTGCCTTCACCCTCGGCGCGGTACTGCCGATGCTCGCGATCCTGCTCCCGCCTCCGGGACTGCGTGTACCGCTGACCTTCATTTCCGTGCTGCTCGCCTTGGCCATCACGGGAGCGATCGGGGCGTGGATCGGCGGCAGCTCGAAGACCCGCGCCGCCGTGCGGGTCGTCATCGGCGGAGCCCTTGCGCTTGCTGCGACGTTCTTCATCGGAAGCCTCCTGGGCTCCTCCGGAGTGGTCTGAACCATCCCCGGACCGGCTTGGGTAGGCTGACAGTGATGTCTACCTTCGTTTCGATCCCTGGCGACCTCCAGGCACGCTACTCCCGCACAGCGGAGGGGCGGGCGTGGCTCTCAGGGTTGCCCGGACTGATCAATGCCAGCTTGGAACGCTGGCGGCTGTCCGTTGACCTGGAACCCGGCGGGCAACCTTGGAATGGCCACGGCGGCATCGTCATTCCGGTCCTCTACAACGGCGCCCGTTCGGTGCTCAAGATAGCGTTCCCGCACGAGGAGGCCCTCGTTGAACGGCACGCGCTGGCCCTGTGGGGCGGCACCGGGGCCGTCAGGATGCTCGACGCCGATGCCGCGTCCTGCGCGATGCTCCTGGAGCGGCTCGACGCCGTCAGTTGGCTACAGGCGCCCCGATGGACGAAGCCCGCGACGTGTGGGGATCGCTCGTGAAGGAACTCAGCATCGAACCCGACGAGCGGCCCGAGTGGAAAGAGTTTGAGCATATAGCGGCACGTGCCGAGCGCTGGAGCGATGAGTTGCCGGCGGACTGGGAGCACCTTGGCCAGCCCTTCCCCCGATGGCTCCTGGAAGCCGCATTGGAGGTGTGCCAGACCCGGGGCGCTGTCGGACGGCGGGCGGGCAGGGACGTCCTGGTCCATTGCGACCTGCATTTCATGAACATCCTCCCCCACCTCAATGGCGCCCGGGCCGCCGGAAGGCGCGCATACGTGGCGATCGATCCGCAACCAAAGATCGGTGAGGCGGAGTTCGCCGTCGCCCCGATCTTGTGGAACCGTATCCGCGACCTCTCCACGACGGCCCCGGAGGTTGCGCTCTTGGAGCGTTGCGCGGATTTCAGCCGCGCGGCCGGCCTGGACGGCGAAGCGGCCCGCGAATGGAGCCTGGTTCGCGAGGTCGAAAACGCCCTGTGGTATGCCCGAAAGCCACGGCATGAGGGCGACCTTGCACGCTCCTTGTGGGTGGCCAGCACCCTCGCAGGACGTCCCTTGGACGGCC
>NZ_DF952469.1:104304-107593 GCF_001263615.2 Arthrobacter sp. Hiyo1
CCTGCCCGAACCTGGACTGGCCGCCTCGAGCTAGCTTCAGGCGCCGGAGGCCGTGCCGTTCAGGCGCCACGCTTAGGCGGTGGCCGCCAGAGCATCCTTGATGGCCTGCACCGCGATATCCAGGTCTGCCGAGTCCGTGGACCAGTTGGTCACCGAGACTCGCAGGATATCCCTGCCCTGCCAGCGTGAACCGGACATCCAGACCCTCCCGTCGGCCATGATGAAGTCCGTCACGGCACGCGTCCTCTCGTCGGAACCGAAGGCCAGCGACAACTGCGTGAACACCACATCGTTGAGGACCTCGACGCCGGGCACCTCGGCAAGCCGCCTGGCCAGTTCCGCGGCACACTCGGCGCGCCCGGCGACAAGCTCCCGCACGCCATCCCCACCCAGGGAACGCAAGGCCGCCCATACCGGCACTCCCCTGGCCCGTCGGGAAAGCTCGGGTACCTTCTCCATGGGGTCGCCGGGGCCGTGGTCATCCTGCATCAAGTATTCGGCGTGCATGCCGATGGCGGATCGCAGGGCAGCAACGTCACGTACCACCACGATCCCGGCGTCGTACGGCACATTGAGGGTCTTGTGGGCATCGGTTCCCCACGAATCGGCCAATCCGACGCCCTCCACCAGATGCCGCAGTCCCGGCACAGCGGCTGCCCACAGCCCGAAAGCCCCGTCAACATGGACCCACGCGCCATGATCCTTGGCAGCGGAAATCGCCTCGGGGAAAGGATCGAAGGCTCCGGAATGCAGGTTCCCGGCCTGGAGGCACACGATTGCCGGACCGGAACCGGACTCCAACGCAGTCCGAAGCGCGGCTGGGTCAATCCTTCCTTGATGGTCCGCCGCAACAACCTCCGGGGCCCGAAGCCCAGGAAGCGCAAGGCCATGTCCAGGCTCTCGTGGCGCTCGGCCCCGACGAGGACACGAAGTTTCGGCGCGCCCTGGAGTCCCCCGGCGTTGACATCCCAACCGACGGCGGCCAGCTGGCGCCATCGGGCCGCCGCGAGCGCCGTGAAGTTGGCCATGCTTGCGCCGGTCGCGAATCCGACGTCGGAGCCAACAGGTAGGCCGAGCAGCTCAAGGAGCCATTGCCCTGCCGCCTCTTCGATCCCGGCAGTGGCGGGTGTGGCAAAACGCAGTCCGGAGTTCTGGTCCCATGCGGAAACCATCCAGTCCGCAGCCATGCCTGCCGGCACCGTGCCGCCGATGACCCAACCGAAGAAACGCCCCGATTGCATGGCCATGAGCCCGGGCTCTGCATGTTCGGCAAGGAAATCAATGACCGAGGCCGCGTCCAGTCCGCTGGCCGGCAACGGTCCACCGAAGACTGCCGCGACGTCGTCAGCCGTGGTGCTTGGCCGTACCGGCCGCCCGGGCAAGGCCCTCAACCACTCACGCGTATGCTCCCATGCACGTTCCAGTGCCTGCTCATAGTCGCCGGAATCGACCCACATGAGTGCATGCTACGCCCGGGGCTTCCCTGCGGCCATCGCTTGCGACGTCCGGGGCGCTACGTGGCGAAGTAGTCGTTCCAGACGTCCACGCCGAGTTTGACGATCAACGCGCCGACCACGATCAGGAACACAATCCGCACAAACCCGCTGCCCTGTTTCACGGCTGTCCGGGCGCCCAGGTAGCCGCCGGCCATGTTGGACAAGCCCAGCACGGCGCCGACGCCCCACAGCAGTGATCCGTGCGGCAGGAAGAACAACAGGGCACCGGCGTTCGTGGCCATATTGACGATCTTCGCCTTGGCGCTGGCCTCAAGGAAGGCATAGCCCATCGCGGAGACGAGGGCGATCACCAGGAAGGAGCCTGTACCAGGACCTATCAGGCCGTCGTAGAACCCGATCACGCCGCCTATGGCGCAGGCCACCACGTAGTGCGTGTGGCCGCCATGACGCAGCGCGGTCAGCTCGCCTGCATTGGGCCGCAGCGCAGTGAAGAGCGCGACGGCGATGAGGGCCACCACGATGATGGGTTTGAAGACGCTCGCGGGAAGGTTGGCCGCCAGGACGCTCCGCCGAAACTGCCCGCGAGGGCAATCACCGCCATGGGTATGGCCGTCTTGAGGTCAGGGCCAACCCGGCGGTAGTAGGTGACAGCGCTAGTTGTCGTCCCGAAAATAGAGCCCATCTTGTTGGTGGCCAGCGCCTGGACCGGGGTGATCCCCGGAACCAGGAGCAAGGCGGGGAGCTGGATCAGTCCCCCGCCGCCCACCACGGCATCGATCCAACCGGCCGCGAATCCAGCCACCACGATCATGACGAGCGTGGTGAGCTGGACCGACTCGAAGCCGGAGATCACTTCTGGCGTACGGCGTTGACCACGTAGTCGGCAGCCTTCTCGACTGCCACGTTCTCTGCCTGGCCGGTGCGACGGTCCTTGATCTCCACAACGCCGTCCACCAAGCCACGGCCCACCGCCACGATGGTGGGGACGCCCACGAGCTCGGCGTCGCCGAACTTCACGCCGGGGGAAACCTTGGGGCGGTCGTCGTAGATCACGTCGAGGCCGGCGGCCTCGAGTTCGGCGGAGAGCTTCTCGGCCGCCGCGAAAATTTCCTCGCCACGTCCGACGGCGACCACGTGGACGTCCGCGGGGGCCACGGAGCGCGGCCAGATCAAGCCCCGGTCGTCGTTGTTGGCCTCGGCCAGGGCGGCCACGGCACGTGTCACGCCGACACCGTAGGAGCCCATGGTGACCACAACCTGCTTGCCGTTCTGGTCAAGGACCTTCAGGTCGAGGGCCTCGGCATATTTGCGGCCGAGCTGGAAGATGTGTCCCATTTCGATGCCGCGGGCAGTCTCCAAGGGGCCGGAGCCGTCCGGGGCTTCGTCTCCCGCGCGGACCTCGGTGCATTCGATGACGCCATCCCAGGCGAAGTCGCGCCCGGCTACGAGACCGAACACGTGCTTTCCGTCTTCGTTCGCCCCGGTAACCCAGCTGGTACCCGAGACAACCCGGGGGTCGACAAGGAAGAGCAACTTGGACGTTCCTTCGAGCCCGAGAACGGCCTCGCCGAGGACAAGTCCGGGGCCGATGTAGCCCTTGACGAGTTCAGGAATCTTCTTGAGGTCGTCCTCGTTCGCCGCTTCGAGCCCGATTTCGCCGGCAATGGGCAGGAATGAACCGATGTTGGCTTCGACGCGCTTGAGGTCCACGGCGCGGTCACCGGGAACGCCGATGACCACGATCTGGCGTTCGCCCGTGGGCAGCGTGACGGCGAGGACCACGTTCTTGAGGGTGTCGGCGGCAGTCCAGGCGCCGCCGTCGGAATCGCTGC
>NZ_DF952469.1:109152-111947 GCF_001263615.2 Arthrobacter sp. Hiyo1
GGGTGCAGGAACTCCTCGCTCTTGGATCCACCCATGGCGCCTGCCGTGGCGGCAACGGGGATGACCTCAAGGCCAAGGCGCTCGAAGATTTTCAGGTACGCGGCACGGTGGGCCGCGTAGCTCGCGTCCAGGCCGGCGTCGTCGACGTCGAACGAGTAGGAATCCTTCATGATGAATTCGCGGCCGCGGAGGAGGCCTGCCCGGGGGCGTGCTTCGTCGCGGTACTTGTTCTGGATCTGGTACAGGCTCAGCGGCAGGTCCTTGTACGAGGAGTACAGGTCCTTGACCAGGAGGGTGAACATTTCCTCGTGCGTGGGGGCGAGGAGGTAATCGGCACCCTTGCGGTCCTGGAGGCGGAACAGCCCTTCGCCGTATTCGGTCCAGCGGTTGGTCGCCTCGTACGGTTCGCGGGGCAGCAGTGCCGGGAAGTGGACTTCCTGGGCGCCGATAGCGGCCATTTCCTCGCGGATGATCTGCTCGACCTTGCGCAGGACGCTCAATCCCAAAGGCAGCCACGTGTAGATGCCCGGTGCGGCACGGCGGATATAGCCCGCACGGACCAGGAGTCTGTGGCTTGCGACTTCGGCGTCGACGGGATCTTCACGCAAGGTGCGCAGGAACAGCTGGGAGAGGCGAAGGACCACGGGTCAGAATCCGTTTCTATGGCAAGAGCTGGCAAAAACTACTGTGTACCAATCTACCGGCTTGCGGCCGGGGAACCTGCCGGGGCCGTCCCCCCGGATTCCTTCCCCGGGTTCTTCGGAAAGCAAAGCCGCCCCGAACGAACATGAGCCACGCCATGGTGCGAGGAAGCCCCTGGCCGCTGGGCGGCTGGTCATCCTGCCATGGCGTGGCTCAGCGGCTGGTCGGCCGCGGGCGTGTCCTGGAGCTTAGTCGGACTCGTCGAATGCCTTCGAAAGATCAACGCCTACAGCCATTTGGTTTTGTGTTTCCTCTCTGAAACCGTCCGCGCCCCAGCGACACGGCTGGTTCTGAATTTATGTGATGGCGGACACTTTTTTCAAGGGCTTGGACTAATCAATTCTGGCAACGAACAACGCGGGGTCAGTTAGCGCCCATCCGGAGGTCCGACATGGGCCGTAAGTGACCCCGCGTTGCAGGATCTGTCACCGAGGCTCACAGTTGACGCGCTTGTGTATCGGATTTACCTTTTATTCATCACCTGATGAATAAATCGGAGGCCGCGATGTCCCACAGTCCAGCGGGAAGTCCTGCACCAGGCATGTCCCCTGCGTCCCCTGCGGTCACGGTGGAGGGCCTGCACGTCACGCGCGGCCGCAAGAAGATTCTCCGTGGCGTGGACTTCGCCATGGAGCCCGGACGGATCACGGGCCTGCTTGGACCCTCGGGGAGCGGCAAGACAACCCTCATGCGCTGCATCGTCGGCGTCCAGCGGCTGACAGCCGGCAGCGTGGACGTATTGGGCCGTCCAGCAGGTACTCCGTCATTGCGGCACGACGTCGGATACGTCACCCAGGCACCGAGCGTCTACACGGACCTCAGCGTCGAGGCGAACGTGAGGTATTTCGGAGCCATGCACGGCGTCTCGGCGGCCGACACCGCGGAGGCGATTGCCGCCGTCGGGCTCGAATCACTGGCACGGCGGAAGACGGCAGACCTATCCGGCGGTGAATTCAGCCGGGTCTCGCTGGCCTGCGCGCTCGTCTCGCATCCGAAGCTGCTGGTCCTCGACGAACCGACGGTTGGCTTGGACCCGGTACTGCGTGCCGAGCTGTGGGAACGGTTCGCCGCCTTGGCCAAAGCGGGCACCACCCTGCTGGTGTCCAGCCATGTCATGGAGGAGGCCTCGCACTGTTCCTCGTTGCTCCTGCTCCGCGATGGATTGCTGCTGGCGCAGCTCAGTCCGGCGGAACTGAGCGAGCGGGGACACAGCAACGACCTGGAACAGGCCTTCCTGCACATCATCCAGGAAGCGGGCGCCGCTTCGAGCCACCGGAGTGCCAATGAAAGCCAGGTGGCGTGATGAATCCACGGATGATGTTTGCCACCACCAGGCGGGTCCTGGAACAACTGCGGCGCGACCACCGGAGCGTCGCGCTCATCATGGTGGTTCCGGCCCTGCTGCTCACGGGCGTCTACTATCTGTTCGAGAACGAAACCCTGCCTCCCGGATTCCCCCGGACCTTTGACCGCGTGGGACTCATGATGCTGGCCATTTTCCCGTTTGTGGTGATGTTCCTGGTCACGTCGATCACGATGTTGCGCGAAAGGACGTCGGGGACGTTGGAACGGCTCCTGACGACGCCCATCCACAAAGCCGATCTCCTGTTCGGCTACGCGTTGGCGTTCTCCATCATGGCGGCCCTGCAGTCCCTTGTGGCAACCGCTGTGGCCTACTGGATCTTCAATCTGGATATCAAGGGCGGTCCCGGTTACGTCGTGATGATTGCCGTCATCAACGCAGTACTCGGTGTTGCGCTCGGCCTGTTGTGCTCGGCCTTTGCGAGGACCGAATTCCAGGCGGTGCAATTCATGCCGGTGGTGGTGATACCGCAGATCCTCTTGTGCGGACTCTTCGTGGCCAGGGACCACATGAACAGCCTCCTGGAGGGCATTTCCAATGTGCTGCCGCTGACGTTTTCGGTCGATGCGCTCCAGCAGATCGCCGACAACACCGAGGCGACGCAGGCCATGTGGCAGGATGCCGGGGTCATGGCGGCGATCGTTGTGGGGGTCTTGGTCCTGGCTTCGTTCACCCTCCGACGGCGGACCTCATGAGCGGCGGCGTGCCTCCCCTGCGGCGGGGACGCCGC
>NZ_DF952469.1:111972-114833 GCF_001263615.2 Arthrobacter sp. Hiyo1
AGCGACTCCCGCGAGCTGATCCTCCGCTACAGCGCGCCGGCTCTTCGCCGAACACGGCTTCGACGGCACGAGCCTGCGGCAAGTGGCCCGCGAAGCAGAGATGGACCCGGCCATGGTCCACCACTTCTTCAAGGGCAAGGACGAACTCTTCGCCCAGAGCATCGAACTTCCGGCTGATCCCGACGAGGTCCTGGCCGGCGTCGAATCGTTGGCCCCGGCGCAACGCTCCGAAGCAATCGTCCGCGCCGTGTTGCGTCTGTGGGAAAGCCCGGCACAACACGGGCTTGTCGCGTTCGTCAGGGGAACGATCGGCTCCAAGGCCAAGACTGCCTTGCTGCGGGAGATGGTGGCGAGGACCATCCTGTCCAGGATCACAGCGGGTCTTCCCGGTTCCCCTGAGGAGGCGAAGATGCGTGGCAACCTCGTTGCCACGCAGGTGGTGGGTCTCATGCTGATGCGCTACGTGGTCCGGCTGGAGCCCCTGGCTTCGGCATCCCAGGACGAGGTAGTGCGGCTCGTGGCCCCGAACGTCCAGCACTACCTCACCGGTGCGCTCACCCCTCCCAACTGACTCGCATTAGACGTCGTTATGAGCCCTCAAAACGACATCTATTGCGAGTTAGTTGGGTTGTTGATCAGTACAGCACCGTGGCGAAGGTTCCCAGGCGCTTGAACCCGACCCGCTCGTAGGTGGCGCGCGCCTGGTGTTGTACTCGTTGACGTAAAGGCTGGTGATCGGCGCGAACTGCTGGGCCAGGACAACCACTCCCGCCATGTACCCGGCACTGAGTCCTTGGCCGCGGAACTCGGGGTTCATCCAGACGCCCTGCACTTGGGTGGCCTGCGCGGTGACCGCCCCGAGTTCGGCTTTGAACTTCACTTTCCCGCCGGCGTCGATGTGCACCAGGGAATGGCCTTGCCGGATCAGTCCGGCCACCCGGCGGCTGTAGAAGTCCTCGCTCCCGAGGAAGGGAGAATACCCCACTTCCTCTTCGAACATGGCTGCGCACGCGGGCAGGATACGGTCGAAATCCGCGATGTTTCCGAAGCCGAGCTGCGGATTGGCTTCGATGGCGGGTGGCCCCGAGATGGCCAGAAGTGGCTGGTCGGCACGTACCTCGTGGGCGAAATGGCCCAGCTGCTCCAAGCGGGAATGCAGCGCCAGTACGGTCTGCGCCGGCCCAAAGATCGAGGCGTACCGGCGTCCTGCCCGGTGCGCAACAGCCGCAACGCGGGAAGCCAGCCCGGGGTCCAGCTGCACCGGAACCAGATTGGCGCCGGCCCAGCAGGCACCCACCAGGCATCGCCGTCGAACACTCCAAAGACGCTCGCCCCACCGGACGTGGGTGCGGCGCTCCCCGACGAATCGAGATGCGCCAGAATGAAGACGTTCGCTACAGGGTCTTCCATCGCGAGCACGCGAAGGGCCCGGGTGTCGGCAGCGCCGAGCACCCGGACGGAAATCCCATCGGCGGCTGTCTCGCTACGAGACGCTAACCACGGGGCTACCCTTGACAGCATCTTCGCCATCGGCCTCCCCCATCTCTTCGGCGATACGCATGGCCTCTTCGATCAGTGTCTCAACAATCTGGCTCTCGGGGACAGTCTTAATGACTTCGCCCTTCACGAAGATCTGGCCCTTGCCGTTTCCGGAGGCCACACCGAGATCGGCTTCACGTGCCTCGCCCGGGCCGTTCACCACGCAACCCATGACGGCGACGCGCAACGGAATCTCCATTCCTTCAAGCCCGGCCGTGACCTGCTCAGCCAGCGTGTAGACGTCCACCTGGCGCGTCCGCATGAAGGGCAGGAGACGATTTCGAGCTTGCGGGGGCGCAGGTTGAGGGACTGCAGGATCTGGTTGCCGACCTTGATTTCCTCGACAGGCGGGGCGGAGAGGGACACGCGGATGGTGTCGCCGATACCCCTGGACAGGAGCGCTCCGAAGGCCGTCGCGGACTTGATGGTGCCTTGGAAGGCGGGCCCGGCCTCGGTCACGCCGAGGTGCAGCGGCCAGTCGCCCTTTTCGGCAAGCATCTCGTAGGCCGCCACCATGATGACGGGATCGTTGTGCTTGACGGAGATCTTGAAATCGTGGAAGCCGTGTTCCTCGAACAACGACGCTTCCCACACAGCCGACTCGACGAGGGCCTCCGGGGTGGCCTTGCCGTACTTCTTCAGGATGCCGGGCTCCAGGGACCCGGCGTTGACGCCGATCCGGATGGACGTACCGTGATCGCGCGCTGCCGCCGCGATTTCCTTCACTTGGTCATCGAACTTGCGGATGTTGCCCGGATTGACGCGCACCGCAGCGCAACCGGCCTCGATCGCGGCGAAGACATACTTCGGCTGGAAGTGGATGTCCGCGATCACGGGAATCTGGGACTTGCGGGCGATGATCGGCAGTGCCTCGGCGTCGTCCGCGGAGGGGCAAGCGACACGCACGATGTCGCAGCCGGACGCCGTCAGCTCGGCGATCTGCTGCAGGGTGGCGTTGATGTCCGTGGTGGGGGTGGTGGTCATCGATTGCACGCTGATGGGTGAATCGGAGCCGACGCCGACCGAACCCACCTTGATCTGGCGGGTCTTGCGGCGGGGCGCGAGAACGGGGGGCGGGGCTGACGGCATTCCCAGGCTGACCGAGGTCACGTGGACTCCTTGGGTTGAAATGGGTGGATCGTAGGGCCGGGAACCCGGCCGGTCATGCTGCTACGAGGCGTGGGCGGAGAGCATTCCGATGACGGGGTTCCACTCCGACGTCCGGATGCCTGCAATCCCCCGGACGGCGGCGAACGGATCCTCCTTCAACGTGGCGTTCAGCTCGGCCTCGTCGGCGGCCTCGAGCAGGAGCAGCGCACCCG
>NZ_DF952469.1:114858-121472 GCF_001263615.2 Arthrobacter sp. Hiyo1
CGGCGGACTCGGCGTCGTAAACGTACTCAACAGCGAAAACAGTCATATGGATAGCCTATCCCCCCAGCCCAATCCGGATCAGCCGAAGAGGTTGACGGGCTTGACGATGTCTGCGTAGATCAGCAGCGCGCTCATGGCCATGAGGACGCTCGCCACGACGTAGGTGAGCGGCAGGAGCTTGGCGATGTCGAAAGCGCCGGGATCCGGTTTGCCGAACAGCTTGGCGATTCGACGCCGGGCTCCCTCGTAGAGCGCGCCCGCCACGTGTCCGCCGTCGAGCGGCAGGAGCGGAACCAGGTTGAAGACGGCGAGGGCGAAGTTCAGTCCTGCGAGGAGCCCCACGAGGGCGCTGACGCGCGATTGCAGCGGAACCTGATCCATGGCAGCCACTTCACCGGCCACCCGGCCAACGCCGACGACGCTGATGGGGCCATTGGGATCGCGCGGTTCGGAGCCGAAAGCCGCTTGCGCTACTCCGACTACCCTGGCGGGGAGGTTGAGGATGACTCCGGCGATCTGCTTGATGTTCTCGCCGGCCATCGGAAGAACGGTCGACGCCGGTTGGGGCACCATGGCGGTTTGCGCACCGATGCCGAGGAACCCGACCTCCTCGTACAGCGGCTTGCCGTCCGAGCCCTTGGCCTGCTGGCCGTTGTCGGCGATGACGGGGCGTGCGGACAGCACCGGGGTAACCTGCGTGGTGACGCTCTTGCCGCCACGGTCCACGGTGATTTGCACGGACTTGCCGGCGGATGCCCGGATCCAGCCGCTCATCTCGGCCCAGCTCGTCACGGGCTTGCCGTCAAAGCTGGTGACAACGTCGTTCGGCTGGAGCTTGGCCACCGCGGCCGGGGTCAGTTGGCAGTTCGGCGAGTTTGGATCGACGGTTTCGCCGGCCTTGACTTGGCACTTTGACACCTCGGCGATGGTGGTGGTGGCGGTGGACACTCCGAAGCCCATGAGCAGCACCGCTGTCAGCACCAGGCCGATGAGCAGGTTCATGGCCGGCCCACCCAGCATAATGATGACCTTTTTCCAGACCGGCAGCCTGTAGAAGACCCTGTTCTCGTCGCCGGGGCCCACTTCCTCGTGCGCCGCGGACCGGGCTTCGGTGGCGAGTGTCTGGAACATGCCGGTGCTGGACGGCCTGACGCTGCCATCCTCCTTGTTGGGCGGGTACATGCCGATCATGGCGACGTAGCCGCCCAGCGGGATCGCTTTGACGCCGTATTCGGTCTCGCCTCTCCGCGTGGACCACAGGGTAGGACCGAACCCGATCATGTACTTCGTGACGCGCACCTTGAAGAGCTTGGCGGGAAGCAAGTGCCCCACCTCGTGCAGCGCAATGGAGACGGCCACGCCGATCGCGACGAAGACGACTCCGAGAATGAACAGAATGACGGGATTCATGCCTTAAGTACTGCTTCCTAAAGGGTGCTGTTGGCTAAACGATCATGGGTGCGCGTGCGTGCCCACCTCTCAGCATCCAACACCGAGTCCACCGTCAGCTCCAAGGATCCTGAATGTTCGCTGAGGACGGACTCCACCGTGTCCACGATGTCGGTGAAGCGGATCCTCCCGGCGTGGAAGGCTTCCACCGCTTCCTCGTTGGCCGCGTTGAAGACCGCTGGAAACGTGCTCCCCTGCTTCGCGGCGTCCTTGGCCAGTTCCACGGCCGGGAAAGCCACCGAGTCGAGGGGCTCGAACGTCCAACTGGTGGCCTTGGTCCAGTCGCAGGCCTTGGCGGCGCCGGGCACGCGGTCCGGCCACCCGAGGCCGAGGGCGATGGGCAGTCGCATGTCCGGCGGAGAAGCCTGGGCAACGATGGAGCCGTCCACGAACTCCACCATCGAGTGCACCACGGATTGCGGGTGCACCACGACGTCGATCCTGTCCAACGGGACGTCGAACAGCAGGTGCGCTTCGATGACCTCCAGGCCTTTGTTGACGAGGCTGGCCGAGTTGGTGGTGACCATGAGGCCCATGTCCCACGTGGGGTGCGCAAGGGCCTCGGCCGGGGTGACGTTGCGGAGTTGCTCCCGGCTGCGGCCCCGGAAAGGTCCGCCGGACGCCGTCAGGATGAGTTTCCCAACCTCTTTGTCGGTTCCTGCGCGGAGGCATTGGGCGATGGCCGAGTGCTCGGAATCCACGGGCACGATCTGGTCAACGGCGGCAGCGGCCTTCACCAGGGCACCGCCCACGATGAGGGATTCCTTGTTCGCCAAGGCCAGGATGGCGCCCGACTTGAGTGCTGCCAGCGTGGGCGCCAGCCCGATGGACCCCGTGATGCCGTTGAGTACGACGTCCGCTTCGATCGCGGCAATCTTGGTGGACGCATCCGGCCCCGTGATGATCGCCGGATCGTAGTTCCGGAGTCCGGCGGCGGAGGCGGCAGCGCCGATGAGTCTGTGGAGTTCGTGGGCGTCGCCGTAGGCGATGCCGACTGCCTGTGCCTTGGTGTGGACTGCCTGCTGCGCGATGAGTTCCAGGTTCCCGCCACCCGCGCTCAGCGCCACGACCTCAAACAGGTGGGGGGCGGCGTCGAC
The DNA here is from genome assembly GCF_001263615.2 of Arthrobacter sp. Hiyo1. Taxonomy (NCBI): domain Bacteria; kingdom Bacillati; phylum Actinomycetota; class Actinomycetes; order Micrococcales; family Micrococcaceae; genus Arthrobacter; species Arthrobacter sp. Hiyo1. Next base: position 117,405 of record NZ_DF952469.1, read on the forward strand.
GACGTCAATCGCTTGAGTGCCGATTGAACCAGTGGACCCGAGGAGGATGATCTTGCGCGGCTGCATTGCTTAAGTATCCCGCACCCCAGGCGTAGCGTTGGTTTGTGGACTGGGTCTCGTGGTTCGAGGCGCCGGACTATGAATTCGCCCGGCAGGTGCTCCAGCGCGGCACGGCCGCGCTCTATTTCATCGCGTTCCTGTCCAGCCTCAACCAGTTTCCCGCACTCCTTGGCGAACATGGGCTCCTGCCTGTCCCGAGGTATGTGGACGGCCACAGGGTCTTGCGCAGGCCCAGCCTGTTCCGCTGGAAGTACTCGGACACGTTGCTCCGCGCCGTGTGCGCCGCAGGACTTGCCGTGTCCCTGACACTCGTGGGCGGGCTGCCGCAGCTTGGCCCGCCGTGGCTTCCCTTGGCCGCGTTCCTGGCCTTGTGGTTGCTCTACATGTCGATCGTCAACGTCGGCCAGACCTTCTACGGCTTCGGTTGGGAGATGCTGCTGCTGGAAATGGGCTTCACCGTCGGCTTCCTCGGTTCGGACCAGGTCCCCCCGCCCAGGACCATCCTCGTCCTGCTCGTGTGGTTGCTCTTCAGGCTGGAATTCGGCGCCGGCATGATCAAGATCCATGGCGGAAGCGAGTGGCGTGATTTAACCGCCCTGTACTACCACCACGAAACCCAGCCCATGCCCGGACCGTTGAGCCGCCAGGCGCATCTCCTGCCCAAAGCGATGCACCGCATGGAGGTGCTCGGCAACCACTTCGCCCAGCTGGTGGTGCCGTTCTTCCTGTTCGCCCCGCAGCCGCTGGCCACCATCGCCGCAGGAATTGTGGTCTTCACGCAGCTTTGGCTGGTGGGGAGCGGAAACTTCGCGTGGCTCAATTGGTCCGCGATCGTGCTCGCCTTCGCTGCGGTGAGCGACCCGGTTGCCCACGCTGTGCTGCCTTTCATCCCGCAACGGACCAACCCGGCAGCGGCGGTTCCGCAGACCCCGGTGTGGTGGCTCGCCGTCGTGCTCGCGGTGACGGTGCTCCTCCTGGTGCTCAGCTATTGGCCCATCCGCAACCTGCTCTCGCGCGGGCAGCTCATGAACGCGAGCTTCAACCGATGGCAGTTGGTCAACACGTACGGGGCGTTCGGCACGGTGACGCGGCACCGCGTGGAAATCGTGGTGGAAGGCACCCAGGCAGACGTTCCCGTCGACGAGGCAGATTGGCGCGAATACGGCTTCAAGGGCAAGCCCGGCGACGTCCGCCGCTCCCCCGGCAATGGGCGCCCTACCACTTGCGCCTCGACTGGCTGATGTGGTTCCTGCCCTTGCGCACTGTGCACGAGGAATGGTTCTACGCGTTCCTGGGCAAGCTGCTCGACGCCGATCCGCCCACCTTGCGCTTGTTGCGCCAGGACCCGTTCGACGGCGACCGGCCGCGTTGGGTGCGGGCCCGCAGCTTCCTGTACCGCTTCGCCACGAGGGCCGAGTTCCGGGAAACGGGTCAGCGCTGGATCCGGATGGAGCTCTACGAGGTCATCGCCCCGTTGTCGCTGCCGAAGCCACGACGGCGCGGTCAATAGACCCGGGGCGACCCTTCAGGAAAGCCGGGCCCTGCGCAGCGTGGATTCGGCGTGTTTCAGGATGGGACCGTCCACCATTTTGCCCTTGTGCTGGAACACACCGGTTCCGGCCGCAGCCGCAGCGTCAAGCAGTTCCCGCGCCACTGCGACGGCTTCGGGCGACGGTGCATACGCTTCGCGGACAACGGCGACCTGGTTCGGGTGGATGCAGGCCTTGGCACCGAATCCGCTGGCCACGGCGTCGGCGGATTCCACGGCCAGCCCCGCAAGATCGGGAATGTCGACGTAGACCGAGTCGATGGCCTCCTTGCCTGCGGCTTTGGCCGCCAGCAGCACGGTGGACCGGGAGTGCGTTGCGACGGCTCGGTAGCCGCCATCGTCCTTGCGGCTGGAGGTGCCGCCCATCGAGGCGATCAAATCCTCGGCGCCCCACATGAGCCCGACGACGTTGGGAGCCTGGGCGATCTCAGCCGCGTTGACGATTCCCTTGGCCGTCTCGCACAGGGCGATGACGTGGTATCCCTCGAGTGCTTTCAACTGTTCGGCGGTCTCGGCCTTGGCCAGCATGATGGTGCGGTAAGGAGTATGCGCCAGGCAGTGCAGATCCTTCTCGAAGTCCGGGGTGCCCACCGGATTGACGCGCACAATCGTGCGGCTGGGGTCGAGCTCGGCGGTCTCGCCGCCTGAGCCGAGCTGGGCGAGGATCGCGCCCCTGGCCCGCTTCTTGTCTGCGGGCGCAACGGCGTCCTCGAGGTCCACGATCACGGCGTCGGAACGTTCAGCGGCCTTTTGGAACCGTTCCGAACGGTCGGCGGGGCAGAAAAGCAAAGCGGGGCCCATGGTGAAGGTCATGTATTGATTGTCCCCTGTTGCGCCTCCAGATGCGCTGTCCGGCTCCACATGAGGCAGGCCCGCGTCGCCAGTGCCACAACCGTGCCGTCCTGGTTGCGGCCGGTATGTTTCATGGTCACCACGCCTTGCCCGGGACGCGACGACGACTCCCGTTTCCCGATGATGACCGTCTCTGTGTAGAGGGTGTCGCCGTGGTAGAGGGGGTGCGGGAAGGAGACGTCCGTGAGGCCCAGTTGGGCAATGATGGTGCCCTGGGTCAGCTGGGTGACGGACTGTCCCACCATGGTGGACAGCGTGAACATCGAGTTCATGAGCCTCTGCCCGAAGGGCTGTTTGGCGCTCCACGCCGCGTCCAGGTGGAGGGCCTGGGTGTTCATGGTCAACGTGGTGAACAGGACGTTGTCCGTTTCGGTGACGGTCCGCCCGGGCCGGTGGGCGTACACAACGCCTTCCTCGAGTTCGTCGAAGTACATCCCCCGCTGCTCGACCACGCGGGGTTCAGCGTCCGCCGTCATACAGTCAGCTCCTGGTCCTCTTCGAAGAGCTCGACGCCGGTCGCTGCCGCCACGTCCTCGGCCGAGACATTCGGTGCCAGCTCGCGCAGCACGAGCCTCGAGGCCCCGCCTTCGGAGACGACGTCGATCACGGCGAGGTCGGTGATGATCCGGTCCACGCAGCCTTTCCCCGTGACGGGCAACGAGCATTCCTTGACGATCTTGGGCTTGCCGTTGCGGTCCACGTGCTCCATCATCACGATCACCCGTTTGGCGCCGAAGACCAGGTCCATGGCGCCGCCCATGCCCTTGACCATTTTGCCGGGGATCATCCAATTGGCCAGGTCCCCGTTGGCCGCGACCTCCATGGCTCCCAGCACGGCGACATCCACATGGCCCCCGCGGATCATGCCGAACGAGGTAGCCGAGTCAAAGAACGCGGCGCCCGCGTTGACTGTGACCGTTTCCTTGCCGGCGTTGATCAGGTCCGGGTCCACGGCGTCCTCGGCCGGGTAGGGGCCGACGCCCAGTATCCCGTTCTCGGAATGCAGGATCACCTCGACGCCTCGGGGATGTAGTTGGGGATCAGGGTGGGCATGCCGATCCCCAGGTTGACGTATTGCCCGTTGGTGAGTTCGCGGGCTACGCGGGCAGCGAGTTCGTTCCGCGTCCAGCCCTTGCCCTCGTGGTGCTCGGCGCCGGCGCGGCGGTACTCGTGCCTGACGGCCTCGGGACGCGGCGGCACATCCTGGGTGATGTTCGATTCCATGGCTACGCTCCTGTCTTGCCGGTCAACGCGACGGTCCGCTTTTCGATGCGTTTCTCCGTGTCCGGTGCAACCACGACCCGCTGGACGAAGATGCCCGGGGTGTGGATATGTTGCGGATCGAGTTCGCCGGGTTCCACAAGCTCTTCGACCTCGGCGATGGTGATCCGGGCCGCCATGGCACACAGTGGATTGAAGTTCATAGCCGTCGCGTGGAAGACGAGGTTCCCGTGACGGTCCCCCTTCCAGGCGTGGACCAGTCCGAAATCGGGTGTCAGGGATTCCTCCAGGACATAGTCCGCCCCGTTGAAGGTGCGCACTTCCTTAGGTGAGGATGCGATCGCCACGTTGCCGTCGGCGTCGTACTTTTGCGGCAGACCGCCTTC
>NZ_DF952469.1:122136-123347 GCF_001263615.2 Arthrobacter sp. Hiyo1
CCGGCCCCGCCGGCGCGCAGTTTCTCGGCGAGGGTACCTTGCGGGGTGAGGACCACCTCGAGTTCACCGGCGAGGTACTGCCGCGCGAACTCCTTGTTCTCACCAACATAGGAACTGATGGTCCGGCGGATCCGTCCGTCCTTCAGCAGGATGCCCAGGCCCCAGTCGTCCACGCCGCAGTTGTTGCTGACTGTTTCAAGGTCCTTGGTGCCTTGATGGTGGAGCGCATCGATCAGCGCCACCGGGATACCGCACAGGCCGAACCCGCCGACGGCGAGAGAGGCACCGTCGTGGATGTCCTTCACCGCTTCCGCGGCGCTGGCAACAACTTTGTCGATCATCGTTTACCTTCCCTGACGGTTAAAGGCCCAGCTCGCGGGCGATGAGCATCAACTGGACCTCGGTGGTGCCTTCCCCGACTTCCAGGATCTTGGAGTCGCGGTAGTGCCGTGCCACCGTGAATTCGTTGATGAAGCCATAGCCACCGAACACCTGGGTGGCGTCCCGTGCGTTGTCCATGGCTGCCTCGCCTGCGACCATCTTAGCGATGGCCGCTTCGGTCTTGAACGGCTTGCCGGCCAGCATCCTCGCGGCCGCATCGTAGTAGGCCAGGCGGGCTGTGTGGGCCCGTGCCTGCATGCGGGCGATCTTGAACTGGATGGCCTGGTACTTGCCGATGTTCTGTCCGAAGGCCACGCGTTCCTTGGCGTATTTCACGGACAAGTCGACGCAGCCCTGGGCCGCTCCGGTGGCAAGCGCGGCGATGGCGATGCGGCCTTCGTCCAGGATGGACAGGAAGTTGGCGTAGCCCCGTCCCCGGACACCGAGCAGGTTCTCTTCGGGAACCCGCACGTTGTTCAGTGTCAGCGGGTGGGTGTCGGAGGCGTTCCAGCCCACCTTGTTGTAGGCCTTTTCGGCGGTGAAACCGGGTGTGTCGGTGGGAACCAGGATGGTGGAGATTTCCTTCTTGATGCTCCCGTCCTTGCGTTCGTGCTGCCCGGTGACGGCGGTGACGGTGACGAGCCGGGTGATGTCGGTCCCGGAGTTGGTGATGAATTCCTTGTTGCCGTTGATGACCCAGCGGCCGTCCTCGAGGTGCGCGTTCGTCTTGGTGCCACCGGCGTCCGAGCCGGCTTCCGGCTCGGTCAGACCGAAGCCTGCGAGCGCTTCGGCCGAGGTCAGCTGGGGCAGCCAGTGTTCCTTCTGCTCCT
>NZ_DF952469.1:125180-132195 GCF_001263615.2 Arthrobacter sp. Hiyo1
CCGCAACGGAACGGATGCCCATGGCCTTGAGGGTGCGGATGACGCGGCAGGCGATCTCGCCACGGTTGGCGACAAGGATGGTTTCGAAGGAGTTGATGGTCATGGGGTCACATCCGGAAGAGGCCGAAGGAGGTTTCCGGCAGGGGTTGGCGGGAGACGGTATCCAAGGCCATGCCCAGGACGCGCCGGGTGTCAGCGGGGTCGATGATGCCGTCGTCCCAGAGCCGGGCGGTGGAGTAGTAGGGGCTGCCTTGGTCCTCGTATTGCTGCCTGATGGGGGCCTTGAAGGCTTCCTCGTCCTCGGCGGACCATTCCTCGCCGCGGGCCTCGTACTGGTCGCGCTTGACGGTGGCGAGCACGCTGGAGGCCTGGTTCCCGCCCATCACCGAGATCCGGGACGCCGGCCACATCCAGAGGAAGCGCGGAGAGTAGGCGCGGCCGCACATCGAGTAGTTTCCGGCACCGAAGGAACCGCCGATCACCACCGTCAGCTTGGGCACGCGGGCGGTGGCGACGGCGGTGACCATCTTGGCGCCGTTCTTGGCGATGCCGCCCTGCTCGACGTCCTTGCCGACCATGAAGCCGGAGAGGTTCTGCAGGAAAACCAAGGGGATGCCGCGCTGGTCGCACAACTCGATGAAGTGCGCGCCCTTGAGGGAGGACTCGCTGAACAACACACCGTTGTTCGCCACGATGCCCACAGGGTGGCCGTGCAGCTTCGCGAACCCCGTCACCAAGGTGGTGCCGTAGTTCTTCTTGAACTCGTGGAACCTCGAGCCGTCCACGAGCCGGGCGATGACTTCCCGGACATCGTACTGGGCGTTGACGTCTGTTGGAACGGCACCATAGATCTCGCCCGGGTCCACCACGGGCTCGACGGCGGTGTCCACGTCCCAGGCGCGGGCTGCAGGCTTGGGCAGGGTGGAGACGATGTCGCGGACGATCTGCAGTGCGTGCTCGTCGTTTTCGGCGAGGTGGTCCGTCACACCGGAAATCCGCGAGTGCACGTCGCCGCCGCCGAGTTCCTCGGCGGTGACGATTTCACCGATGGCGGCCTTCACGAGGGGCGGTCCGCCCAGGAAAATGGTGCCCTGGTTGCGGACAATGACGGTTTCGTCGCTCATGGCGGGAACGTAAGCGCCACCGGCCGTGCAGGACCCCATGACCGAGGCGATCTGCGGGATCTTCGCCGCTGACATCCTCGCCTGGTTGAAGAAGATCCGGCCAAAGTGCTCCTTGTCCGGGAACACCTCGTCCTGCTTGGGCAGGAACGCTCCCCCGGAATCCACGAGGTAGACGCACGGCAGCCTGTTCTCCAGCGCGATTTCCTGCGCCCGGAGATGCTTCTTCACCGTCATCGGGTAATACGTTCCGCCCTTGACCGTGGCGTCGTTGGACACCACCATCACCTGGCGGCCATGGACCAAGCCGATCCCCGCGATCACTCCGGCACCCGGGGAGTCGTCGTTGTACATCCCGTTGGCCGCCAGCGGGGCGATCTCCAGGAACGGGCTTCCCTCGTCCAGCAAGTAGTTGATGCGCTCGCGCGGCAACAGCTTGCCCCGGGAGATGTGCCGCTCGCGCGACTTCTCCGGGCCACCCAGGGCGCCACCGCTAGGCGCTTCTTCAGCTCGTAAACCAGGGACAGCTGCGCTTCCGCGTTGGCCGCGAACTGATCGCTGCTGGTATCCAGCTGGCTGGCGAGTGTCTCCATCGACTGTGTCCCATCCCGGCCAATGGCCATCTCAGTTAGTACCGCATAACTGGAATTTAGGTTAGTCTCTATTAACTGTGTTGTCCATCACCCCGACACGGGGCCGCCCGGTACAGGCGCTGAAGTGGACGCGTGCAAAAGGAGGAATTGTGGTCACCTTCCAGCGGAGCTCCCAGCAGGACGGCCCAGCACCGACCCAGCGGAGCCAAGCCAAGGAAACACGGCGCAAGGCCCTCCTGACCGCCGCGGCCGGGTTGTTCGCCGCCGATGGTTTCAACCGCGTGTCCCTTGAGGACCTGGGGGCCGCGGCAGGAGTCAGCGGACCTGCGGTGTACCGGCACTTCCCAGGAAAACAAGCCGTGCTCGCCGAGCTGCTGTTGAGTGTGAGCCGGAATCTGCTCGACGGCGGCCGCACCGTGGTGTCCGAAGCCGCCGACGCTGAAGCTGCGTTGCGCGGACTGGTGGAGTTCCACGTGGACTTCGCCCTCAGCAATCCCGATGTCATCCGGGTCCAGGACCGCGACTTCAGCAACCTCAGCGACGCCGACCAGGCCGAAGTCCGCACCCTGCAGCGCAACTATGTGGAACTGTGGGTGGGGGTGCTCGGCGAATTGCATCCGGACACGGATCCCGCCGAGCTCCGGGTCCGCGCGCACGCAGCCTTCGGCCTCATCAACTCGACGCCGCACTCGGTCCGGCACCATGGTCGACGCATGGCGGTCAAGAGTGCCCGGCCCATCCTCGAACGCATGGCCCTGGCCGCCCTGACGGTGCGCTAACCTTCCGCTAGCAAGGCCCAACTAACTCCCCACCGCCACCTTGCCTCGCAAGCTCGGCCAGGAACCCTGGCGGCGTGGGCCCAGCAGTTGTTGTCGTTTTGAGCCTCCAAAACGACACAACTGCGAGTCAGTTGGCCTGGAGAGCCGCTAGATCATGGTCATGACGGTTGCTGGGTCGGACAGGATCGCGCCCAGGTCGGCCAGGAACTTCGAGCCCTGTTCGCCGTCCACCAGTCGATGGTCGAAGGACAGGCTCAACGACATCACCTGGCGCACCGCGAGTTCGTCGTTGTGCACCCAAGGAGCTTTGCGCACTGATCCCAGCGCCACGATGGCAGCCTCGCCCGGGTTCAGGATGGGGGTTCCGGCGTCGATCCCGAACACGCCGATGTTCGTGATCGAAATGGTCCCGCCCGTCAGATCTGCTGGGGAAGTCTTGCCTGAACGTGCCGTGTCCGTCAGCTCGGACAGCGCCGTGGACAGTTCCAGCAGCGTCATCTTGTCCGCGTCTTTGATGTTGGGAACAGTCAGACCCCGCGGAGTGGCGGCGGCGATACCCAGGTTCACGTAGTTGAACTGCACGATCTCCTGTGCGCCTTCGTCCCAGCGGGAGTTCAGCGTCGGGTTCCTGCGCAAGGCGATCAACACCGCCTTGGCCGCGATGGTCAACGGCGTGAGCTTGTACCCGGCAAATTCGCGACTCGCCTTGAGCCGCGTCAGCAGTTCCATGGTGGGCGTGACGTCAACGGTCAGGAACTCGGTCACATGCGGCGCCGTGAACGCACTTTGCACCATGGCAGCGGCCGTGAACTTCCGGACTCCCTTGATAGGTGTGCGGGTCTCGCGTTCAGTGGAAACCCCGACGGCGGACGCGGCGGCCTCGGGAGCGATGAGCTGCGGCTGGGACCCGTCCGCGAAGTCCTGGACATCCGAACGGGTGATCAGGCCTCCCGGTCCGGTTCCCTTGACCAGCTCGAGGTCGACTCCGAGATCCCTCGCCAGTTTGCGGACCGGAGGCGTGGACCGCGGACGCTCTTGCTCCACTGCCTGCCCGCTTGGCACGGAGAGCGGTCCGGGCTGTTCCACCACTGGAACGGGCTCGACGGCGGGAACGGCTTCCCGGGCGGCCTCGCGTTCGCCGGTGCTTCCGTCAAAGGACCGCTGGCGGCGGGCCGGCCGTCCGGACTTTTCGACGACGGCGCCGTAGCCTACGAGGTTTGGCTCGCGCTTCGCCGCAGTCTCCGCGGGGCTTTCCACGGATGCGCCCGCAGCGGAACCGGCAACAGCGGAAGGCGAGGTTCCGGCGTCGTCGACTTCAAAGGACACGATCGGCTTGCCGACCTCCACAACCGAACCGGCTTGTTCGTGCAGGGCGGCCACGGTTCCGGCGAAGGGCGAAGGCAACTCGACCACGGCCTTGGCCGTCTCCACCTCGGCAATGACCTGGTTCAGGGTCACGGTGTCCCCCACCGCAACCTTCCAACTGAGAATTTCCGACTCCGTGAGTCCCTCGCCGAGGTCGGGCAGCCTGAATTCCTTGATCATGGTGGCGCTCATCCTTCCAGCCCGCTCAGGGAGTTGCCGCGGCCGAGTGCGCGGTCCACGCCGTCAAGGATCCTGTCCAGATCCGGCAAGTGGTGCATCTCGAGCTTTGAATACGGGTACGGAATGTCGAATCCCGTGATCCGGACCGGCGCCGATTCAAGGTAGTTGAAGCAACGCTCGGTGATGCTGGCGGCGATTTCGGCGCCGAGCCCGCCGGACTGCGCAGCCTCGTGGGTGATGACGAGCCTGCCGGTCTTGCGGACGGACGCCTCCACTGCCGGGAAATCGATCGGAGCCAGCGAGCGCAGGTCGATAACCTCCACCGAGACCCCTTCGTCGGCGGCGGCCATGGCGGCGTCGTTCGCGGTCTTCACGAGCGGTCCGTACGTCACCAAGGTGACGTCGCTGCCTGCGGTGACCACCCTTGCCTTCTCCATGGACAGTGCCGTGGACAGATCTGCGGTCTCGTCCACTTCGCCCTTGTCGTGGTAGCGGCGCTTGGGCTCGAAGTACAGCACCGGATCGTCCGAGGCGATGGCCTGCTGGATCATGGTGTAGGCATCCTGCGGGTTGGAGACGCTGATGACGCGGAGGCCCGAGGTGTGGGTGAAGTACGCCTCCGGGGACTCCGAGTGGTGCTCGGGTGACCCGATCCCTCCACCGAAGGGAACGCGGATGGTGATGGGCATCTTGACGCGGCCCTGGGTACGGTAATGCATCTTGGCTACTTGGCTGACGATCTGGTCGAATGCCGGGTAGATGAAGCCGTCGAATTGGATTTCGCAGACCGGGCGGTAGCCGCGGTAGGCCAGTCCGACGGCGGTGCCGATGATCGCGGATTCCGCCAAGGGGGTGTCAACCACCCGGTGTTTGCCGAAGTCTTTCTGGAGGCCGTCGGTGACCCGGAAAACGCCACCGAGCGCACCGATGTCCTCACCCATGAGGACAACTTTGGGATCGTTTTCGAGGGACTTGCGCAGGCCGGCGTTGATGGCGCGGGCGAAAGTCAACTTGCTCATCAGAGTGCACCTTCCTGGTTGATCCGCTGAAGCTTTCCAGATAGCGGGAGTAGTGGTCCTTCTGGCGTTCGATCCAGGAGTTGGGCGTGCTGTAGACGTGCTTGAAGAGGTCAAGGGGCGCGGGATCCGGCATGTTGATGACGCCTGACCGCAGGCTCCTTGCCACCTCGTCCGCCTTGGCCTGGGTCTTGGCTTCGACTTCTTCCGTCAGGAGGCCCTTGGTGCGGAGCAGCGCCTTGAGGCGGGCAATCGGGTCCTTGGCCGCCCAGTCCTCAAGCTCGTTGGCGTCGCGGTAACGGGTGGGATCATCCGCCGTCGTGTGCGGGCCCATGCGATAGGTCACCGCTTCGATGAACGTCGGTCCGCCGCCCTTGCGGGCCCGGTCCAGCGCGATACGGGTGACAGCCAAAACAGCCAGGACGTCGTTCCCGTCGACGCGCATGCTGGGGATTCCGAAGCCCGAAGCACGGTCGGCGATCTGGATGTGGGACTGAATCCGGACGGGTTCGGAGATGGCCCAGTGGTTGTTCTGGCAGATGAAGACCACGGGTACCTGGAAGCTTGCCGCGAAGACCATTGCCTCGTTGACGTCGCCCTCGCTCGTCGCACCGTCTCCGAAGAGCGCCACCGCTACCGAGTCGGCGCCGTCGTGCTGGATACCCATGGCGTAGCCGGTTGCGTGCAGCGATTGCGAGCCGATGATGATCTGTTGGGTGGCAATGTTGTGCCGGTACGGGTCCCAGCCGGAGGAGGCATTGCCGCGCCAGGCACGGACCAAGTCCGTGGGCTCCACACCGCGGCAGTAGGCAACGCCGTTGTCCCGGTAGCTGGGGAAGACAAAGTCGTCGTCCCGCAGGGCCCGGCCGGAACCGATCTGCGATGCTTCCTGGCCCAGCAGGGGCGGCCACAAGGCCAACTCTCCCTGACGCTGCAAGGCGGTGGCCTCGGCGTCGATGCGGCGGATGACCACCATGTCTTCGTACAGCGAGCACAGTTGCTCGTCCGTGACATCGCTGACCCAGAGATCGAACTCCGGGTGGCTGATGCGTTCCCCTTCCGGGGAAATCAGTTGGACCAGATCCCCGCCGGTCCGACGCGGGCTTGCTGCACTGATTCCGGGATTCGAAGCCTTGTAGGCGTCCTGGCCGGGTTCGTCCGTCAACACAGTTGATCGCACCTTTCAGCTCGTGCTCGCAGGCCTTTGGAGGGACTTGTGATCCACCCGCGGGCCAGCATCCGGGCGTCGTCGCCTGGATTAATTGTGACCCTACTCACAATGCTCATTGGGTACAACCACCGTTGGAAATTCTGCGCATTTTGCCCTATCTGGGGCAGGCGCACCGTGCTAACGTTGCGCATTATGCAAGCTTTAGATGGCACCGACACACGCCTGCTTTCGGCCATGGCGAAGGATCCACGCGGCACGGTTGTCGCCTTGGCGCAGAAGCTGGGACTATCGCGGAATACGGTCCAGGCACGCATGGCCCTACTGGAAAAGAAGCATGCGTTCCTCTCCTTCGAACGGCGCATCAACCCCGCCGCCCTTGGCTACCCCCTCATGGCGTTCATCTCGGTGCATGTGCAGCAGCAAAAGCTTGGACAGCTTGCCTTGGACCTCGCCGAAATCCCGGAAATCCTCGAGGGGTACGGCCTGACCGGTTCTGCAGACCTCCTGCTGCGGGTGGTGGCTCTCGACGCCGAGGATCTGTTCCGGATCAACGGCAAGATCCTTGCGTGCGACGGGGTGGAACGAACGGACACGGCCATGTCCATGGGGGAATTGATTCCCTTCCGGGTGCAGCCGCTTTTGAACCGGAATACCAAGAAGGCGCTCCGCACCGGCTGAGCGCGTTAAAGGGAGCCAGCCAAGCTCGATGATGCCCTTGCTCCGCGCCGGAATGTGCGATTTGATGCAGGTGGACGCTTTGGGGCCGGGTGGCGGCTTCCGTCCGGTTGGC
>NZ_DF952469.1:132481-134122 GCF_001263615.2 Arthrobacter sp. Hiyo1
GGAACCACCGTGAGCACCCCGCAGGTACCGCCGCAGCCGAACCAGGAACCGCAAGCCTTCCCGCCGGCGTGGGGCGGTGGAGCGCCACAGTACGGCAGCACCCCGCCTTACGGTCCACCCGGGCAATACCCTGGCCCCTATGCGCAGCCAAACCTCTACGGCCCGCCGGGCCAATACCCCGGCCCGTACGGAATGCCCGTCCCGCCGCCAGCGAAGAAGCGAAAGCTCCTCTGGATCCTCCTTGGAGCGGGCGGCGCGGTCCTGGTGCTGATCATTGTGGGGATCGTCGTGCTGGTCAATCTGTTGGGAAATGCAACGAACAGGGCCATGGCCGTCTCTGATGATTTCACCCGCCTGATCGTGAACGGCCAAAGCTCGCAAGCCTACGACCAGTACATGGACCCTGTCCTCACCCAAAGCTTGACGAAAGAGGAGTTCGTTTCCGGCGTCGCGGGCCTCGGTCTGGACAACAGCTGCAAGCCCCACTATGACTCGGTGAACGTCAGTTCGGTCAACGGAACCAATACGGCCAACCTTGCTGGAACCCTGCAGTGCCAGGGCAAAATCCTCAATTTCAGGTACAGCTTCGAAGGCAATGATTTGAAGATGGACGCCATCCGTCTCCAGCCACAAGGTTGACGTCGAAAAAATTCGTCCGATCCCACCCATCCATAGCGCCGGGTGGTCCGAATCTCTGGTTGAGAGCCCCGTCCGGGGTTTCGAACACAGGCCGGATACAAACCGGCCATACCGGAAGGTTTGGACCATGCGCACTTCGCCCAACCGCCTGATCGCCACCATCTTTGGAGCCGTCTACCTGCTCGTGGGTGTCGTTGGATTCTTCGTCACCTCGGGAATTGGATTCTTCGCTACCGAGGGTGCCAATCTGATCATCTTTGCGGTAAACCCCCTGCACAACATCATCCACCTCGCTATCGGCGCCGCCCTGCTCTACGCGGGCATGAACAGCACCGTGCTGTCCAAGACCATCAACACCACAGTCGGTGCGGTCTACTTGCTTGTCGGCATCCTCGGACTGTTCCTCGTGGGCTCCGCGCTGAACATCATTGCCCTTAACGGCGCAGACAACGTCCTGCACTTGGCCAGCGCTGTGGTCCTCCTCGGCATCGGCCTCTCGCAGGACAAGGTTCCGGCCACCACCGCCAGGGCCCACGTCTAGAAAACCCGGAAATCCGGAAGGAGCCGTCCGTGTCAGCTCAAGCAGCGACGTCCGTAGGACCCACCGCCGGGGCATCCCTCACCCTGTTTTCGTGTTTCGCGGGAATGGGGGCCGGCCTCGTGGAGCTTTCCATCGCATCCAGCTACATTTCGGGCCGGGGACCCCTTGTGTGGGCGGGCGGCATCTTCGCGGCCTGGGGCCTGGCGCTTCTCGTCAGCTCGATTGGCAGCCTCCAACGGGGGCGGCTCCGGTTCCGTAAACCAACAACCCTGGGCCTCCTCGCGGCCGTGCTGGTCCACGTCGGATTCCTGGTTGCCGGTCTGGCCCAAAGAGTGCTCGACGGCGGGCATCTGGCAGCTCTGTTCCTGGTCCTGATGGCACTGGGATCCTCTGCCTGGCTAGCCCGAAGGTTCCGCAACGACGTCGGCGGAGTAGCGCAGGCTCCCCCGCGGGCCGGCGCG
>NZ_DF952469.1:134364-138027 GCF_001263615.2 Arthrobacter sp. Hiyo1
CCCGCTCACCTTTTGGTGAAAATGTGGATCCCTCCTGCAGATCTTTCTGCAGGAGGGATCCGCCATTTGGCCTTGTTTGTGAGCGAGCGTCACTCCGAAGGGCCTTGTTTGTGAGCGCGCGTCGGACGGGTACTCCTAGTGGTTCACCGCTTTCTCGGCTCCGACGCCGGTCAGGGAGCGGACTTCCATCTCGGCCTGCTTTGCCGTGTCTTCGCGCCGCTTGTCCACCACGGTTCCGAGCCAGCCGAGCAGGAAGGCGAGTGGGATGGACACGATTCCCGGGTTGCTCAGCGGGAAGACAGCGAAGTTGGCACCCGGGATCATGGACGTCTTGGCGCCGGAAACAACCGGCGACAAGGCAATCAGGATGATGGCCGCCGCAAGTCCGCCGTACATGCTCCAGGTGGCGCCCTGGGTGGTGAACTTCTTCCAGAACAGGGAGTAGAGGATGGTCGGCAAATTCGCGGACGCCGCCACTGCGAAAGCGAGGGCAACGAGGAACGCTACGTTCTGCCCATTGGCGAAAATACCGCCAATGATCGCAAGGACCCCGATGACCACCACAGTCCGCCGGGCCACTTTTACCTCGGTTCCGGCGCCGGCTTTGCCCTTGGAAATGACGTTCGCATAGATATCGTGGGCGAACGACGCCGCCGCCGTGATGGTCAAACCCGCCACCACCGCCAGGATCGTGGCGAACGCGACGGCCGAGATGAAGCCGAGCAGCAACGGCCCGCCCAAGTGGAACGCCAGGAGCGGCGCCGCGGAGTTCACCCCGCCCGGGGCCGATTTGATGGTGTCGGCTCCAACGAGGGCTGCCGCGCCGTAGCCGAGGACCAGGGTAAACAGGTAGAACAACCCGATCAGCCAGATGGACCAGACCACCGATTTGCGGGCTTCCTTGGCCGTTGGCACGGTGTAGAAGCGCATCAGCACGTGTGGCAGGGCGGCTGTGCCGAGGACGAGCGCCATCCCAAGGGACAGGAAATCGAGCTTGGACGTGTCGGTCTTGCCGTACTGCAGGCCGGGGTTCAGCACGTTGGGGTTCTTGGCGGTATCCGCTGCGGCACCCAACAGGTTGGACAGGTTGAAGCCGTAGATGGACAGCACCCAGAGCGTCATGACTGCCGCACCGCAGATGAGCAGCACGGCCTTGATGATCTGGACCCAGGTGGTGCCCTTCATTCCGCCGATCAGCACGTACATGATCATGAGGCGCCGACGACGACGATCACCAGGGCTTGTCCGCCCCAGTCGCCGATGCCCAAGAGCAAGGAAATGAGGCTTCCGGCGCCGGCCATCTGCGCCAGCAGGTAGAAAAAGCAGACGACCAAAGTCGTGAGGGCCGCGGCGATCCGCACCGGGCGCTGGCGCAGCCGGAAGGAAAGCACATCGGCCATGGTGAACTTACCCGTGTTGCGCATGAGTTCCGCGACAAGCAGCAACGCGACAAGCCATGCGACGAGGAACCCGATCGAATATAGGAAGCCGTCGTAGCCGTTGACGGCGATCGCCCCGGTGATCCCGAGGAAGGAGGCCGCGGAGAGGTAGTCGCCGGCGATGGCGGTGCCGTTCTGCGAACCGGTGAACGAGCGCCCGGCGGCATAGTAGTCGGCAGCCGTTTTGTTGTTCCGGCTGGCCCGGAAGACGATCACCATGGTGACCAGGACGAACAGGGCGAAGATACCCATGTTCAACAGCGTGGTGTCCTTCAGCGCGGCAACGTTGACCATCGGGACCATGGCACTCATTTCGCCGCCCCCCTCACGGTGCTGCCCTTGTCGAACTCATGGCCCTCGATCTCATTCCGGATTTCCGTGGCTATCGGGTCCAGCTTCCGGTTGGAGTAGTGAACGTACCAGCCCGTAATTCCGAAAGTTGAGACGAACTGCAGCAGGCCCAAGACCAGGCCGACGTTGATGTTGCCCCACAGCTTGGTGGACATGAAGCCCACCGCGTAGTCAGCCAGCAGGACGTAAGCGAAGTACCAAAGCAGGAATGCGATGGCCATTGGAAAGACAAAACTGCGGTGGCGCTTGCGAAGCTCCTGAAACTGCCCCGTTTGCTGGACTTCCTGGAAATCAACGGACGCCGCTGCGTCCGGTGTCTGGGCCTCGTTACCCATGGCTTCCTCCTGGTTGTGGACGTCTACATCGACCACACACTCCTGGCCGATGTGACTGGAATCACTATCCGCCGGGCAACTGCGCCACTTCCAGATTTCCCGGCATAGGCGTCGCCCAGCGGACACGTTGCTGCGCCGAACGGCGGGTTCGCTAGTCTTGCTCCATGCCGGATTCCCCGCTCGTCACCGCCGCCGCCATTGCGGTCATCGTGCTCGCCGTGGCGATCGTCGTCGGGGTCGGCCTCAAGGTGATCCGTTCCTTCCGCGAGCTGGGAACAGACGCCGAGAGGGCCACCTACCAAACCCTGCACGCGGCGTCGCGCGCTGGACAGCACCTGCGCACCGGGCTCCACGCGGCGGGAGCTGCCAAGGCAAGCAAGCAATTGCGTTCCCTGCTTGGCTGCGACGCCCTGGCGATCACCGACACCGAGTCAGTCCTGGCGTGGGATGGCGCGGCGGAAGAACTCAAAGCCTCCCTGATGGAGCTCGCCTCCGGGGTTCTCTCCGACGGACGGACCGTGGTTGTCCCGGCGTCGCACGAGCTGAACGCCGTCGTGGCACCGATCAGGGCCGGAAACCGCGTGGTGGGGGCGGTCGCCGCCTTCGCGCCGCAAACCGGTGCGGGGTTGGTCCGGGCGACAAGCGAGCTGGCCGACTGGGTGGCGGTGCAAGTGGAGTTGGCCGAACTCGACGCTTCCCGCACCTTGCTCATGGAGGCCGAAGTCCGGGCCCTGCGCGCACAAATCAGCCCCCACTTCATCTACAACTCGCTCAACGCCATTGCGTCGTTCATCAACACCGATCCCGCCAGGGCACGCGAGTTGGTGGTCGAGTTCGCGGATTTCACTCGGTACTCCTTCCGCCGCCACGGGGATTTCACCACCTTGGCGGAAGAACTCCGGAGCATCGACCGCTACTTGCTGTTGGAGAAGGCACGCTTCGGAGACCGGGTACAAGTGAGCCTCAGGATCGCGCCCGAAGTCCTGAGCACGGTGATTCCCTTCCTGAGCCTGCAACCGCTCGTGGAAAACGCCGTGCGCCATGGGCTTGAAGCGAAGGAAGGACCCGGGCACATCACCATCTGCGCCAACGACTCCGGCGCTTTCGCGGAGGTCACCATCGAGGACGACGGCGTGGGCATTGATCCGGAACACCTGCGCTCGGTCCTGGCGGGACACGCCGACGGCGACCATGTTGGACTGCGAAACGTCGATGCCCGCCTTCGGCAGGTCTACGGGGACGAACACGGCCTCGTCATCGAAACCGCACCGGGCGAGGGCACCTTGATCACCATCCGCGTGCCAAAGTCCCAGCCGAGCCATGATGCCTGAGGCTAATCTATAACCATGATCAACGTACTCGTCGCCGACGACGAGCTCCCGGCGGTTGAAGAGCTCGCCTTCCTGCTGGGCCGGGACGAGCGTATCGGCGCAATCCACCGCGCAATCTCGGGCGCCGAAGCCTCAGCGCCCTCGAAACGGAATCCGTGGACGCGGTCTTCCTGGACATCCACATGCCCGCGCTTTCCGGTTTGGACA
>NZ_DF952469.1:138052-145799 GCF_001263615.2 Arthrobacter sp. Hiyo1
CGCCATCTCGCGCAGCCCCCGCCCTCCCGCCGTCTCTTCGTGACCGCCGACGAAGACTGCGCGCTGGAGGCATTCGAACTGGCTGCCGTCGACTACCTGCTCAAGCCGGTGCGTGCCGAACGCCTGGCGAGGTCCGTCAGCCGCATCAGCGAGCTCATCAAGGACGGCAGCAAGGTACCGGAGATGATCACGGTTGACCAAGGCGGAACAACCCGGATGATCCGGAGGGACGACGTCAGCTATGTCCAGGCCCAGGGAGACTACGCCCGGCTGCACACCGCGGAGGCAAGCTACCTGATCCGGGTACCCTGAGCGACCTCGAACAGCAGTGGGCGGAAGCCGGATTCATCCGCATCCACCGCTCATACCTGATGTCGCTGAACCACGTGGGGCACATGAAACTTGCCGCCGCACGCCCCAGCGTCACGGTGGCCGGAGCCGAACTGCCGATCAGCCGCAGGCACCTTCCGGCCGTGCGGGACAAGCTCGAGGCCACCCGGATCCGGCCCCAAGGATGACGCGGGTGAGGGTTACGGCCCCGCAATCAGTTGCCAGGGTAGCCCCCAAGCGTCCGTACAATTCACGCGAGGCCGCCGAAGACTCCGACGTCGGGCAGGTCTTCGTCCGGTCACTCATCCGTTCGCAGTTGCGCCTTGCCGTAGTTGTGGCTTCCGGATTCCTGCTGGTGCTGGCCGCCTACGGTGCCATGGTGGCGCTGGTCCCCCAGCTCGCGCAGATGCGGATTCTGGGCGTCCCGGTAAATTGGATCATCCTTGGAGTAGCGCTCTATCCGGTGATCGGCCTGAGCGCATGGCTCTACAACCGCTCCGCGGCACGGAACGAAGCCCGCTACCGCGATCTTGTGGAGGAGAAGTGAATCCCGCCGTCGGGCTCGCGGCTTTTCTGGGCGTGGCGCTTGCGACTGCGGGGATCGGCTTCTACGGCCTGCGCATTTCGCGCACCACGAGCGACTTCTACGTAGCATCCCGCACTGTCCGGCCGTGGTGGAATGCCTCGGCGATCGGCGGCGAGTACTTGTCGGCAGCGAGTTTCCTGGGCGTCGCGGGGCTGATCCTGTTGACGGGGACGGATGCTCTGTGGTTCCCCGTGGGCTACACGGCCGGCTACCTGATGCTCTTGCTGTTCGTGGCTGCCCCCTTGCGCCGATCGGGTGCCTACACGATTCCGGATTTCACGGAGGCCAGGCTCCAGTCGAAAGCCGTCCGCCGCGTCACGAGCCTTGTGGTTGTTGCTGTCGGATGGCTCTACATCGTGCCGCAGCTTCAGGGCGCCGGGCTCACCATCCGGATCAGCACGGGATTGCCTTCCTGGGTGGGCTCCATCGCCGTCGTCGCGGTGGTCTGCGTCACGGTAGTGGCCGGTGGCATGCGTTCCATCACCTTCGTACAGGCTTTCCAATATTGGCTCAAGCTCACGGCGTTGGCCGTTCCTGTGGTGTACCTGCTGTTGAACCAGTCGGGCGGCGGCTCACCGGTCCTGGCGGAAGCGTCGAGCAATCCCACGGGCCTTCCCGCGGCCGGGCTCTACCAAACTGTTTCGCTCCTGGTGGCGCTGCTTTTCGGAACGCTCGGACTCCCCCACGTCCTCGTCCGCTTCTACACCAACCCGGACGGCCAATCGGCGCGGCGGACCACCCTCATCGTATTGGGCCTGTTGTCGGTCTTCTATCTATTCCCGACGGCGTCCGGCCTGCTTGGTCGGGTCTTCGCTCCTGAGCTTGCACGCAGCGGACGGCCCGACGCCTTGGTCCTGCTGCTGCCTGGAAAGCTGCTGGGCGGAATGCCGGGCGATCTCCTGTCGGCATTGGTGGTTGCCGGCGCGTTTGCCGCATTCCTCTCGACGACGTCGGGATTGGTGGTTTCGCTGGCCGGCGTCATCAGCCAGGACCTTCTTGGCGGGAGCGTGCGCGGATTCCGGGTGGCCGCCCTCCTGGCCGCCCTCGTCCCCTTGGCCTTTGCATTCACGACGGATTCAATGGCCTTGGCCGGCAGCGTAGGGCTGGTGTTCGCCTTCACGGCGTCCACCATTTGTCCTGTCCTGCTGCTCGGCATTTGGTGGCGCGGCCTGAGCGACGCAGGCGCGATTGCCGGCATGCTGACGGGAGCCGTCCTCTGCGGGGGTGCGCTGGTATCGAGTACGGTCATCGGTTCCGCTGCGCCCGGATGGATTGCCCAGCCCGCGGCGTGGACGGTGCCTGCCGCGTTTGCCGTGATGGTGCTCGTCTCACGGGCCACGAAACACCGGGTCCCCGGGACTGTCACCCGGCTGATGACCAGGCTTCACGTCCCGGAACGGCCGGTGGCCACGGAGCGCCAGCTCCGCTAGTCGATCGCCGCCATGAGCTCGACAACCCGGTCGAGGAAGGCATCAACCTGCGCCTCTTCGTAGCCGTCGCGCCCGCGGGCCTCGGAGAAAGCGGCTCGGCGGACGTTGTCGACGCTCAGCGGTTTATCGTTTTCGAGGTAACCGATCAGGGAGACGCACAAGGCATCGACCTCGGCGATGTTGTAGCTGCGCGCACGCTTCTTGTCCGGCCGGCGGAAACGCTCGCCATCAGGCCGGTGCAAGCGGCCCCGCAACACTCCTGAGAGTTTGCCGATCTTCAGCAACCAGGCTTCCTCGCCTTCGGCCGCTATCAGCTCGTCGCGTTCACGCCGGGCGAAGGCATCTTCGAGGCGGTCCAACGCGGCGTCCACAGCGGTAGCGTCGTATCCGCCCTTGACAGGATCAAACGAAACCGCCCGGACATCGCTGCTAACGATTTTCTCCGACGCCTCGGCCCGGTTTTCGAACGACAACCGGGCGCGCTGGAAAAACTGGTCAACTTGCTTTGCGTTGTAGCCATACTTGCTGTGCGCCACGCGCTCAAATGCTGCGGGGATCTGGCGACGAATGTCCACTGCCACTGCTTTCCTTCTGGGTGGTTATCAGGCGCCGCTCAACAGCGCGAAAAGAATATATGCTGCCGGGGCCGCGAAGACGATCGAGTCGAGGCGGTCCATGACCCCGCCGTGTCCGGGCAGGATACTGCTCATGTCTTTGACGCCAAGTTCCCGTTTGACCATGGATTCCGCGAGGTCACCGGCAGTAGCGGCGGCCACCATGCCCACGGCAAGCACCACCCCGACCCACCAGGGCCTGCCCAGGACGAAAACGCTGGCGAGGATCCCGATGACCATGGCACCTGCCACTGAGCCCGCGAACCCTTCCCAGGTCTTTTTGGGGCTGATCTTGGGGGCCATCGGGTGCTTCCCGAAGAGTGCCCCTACGAGGTACCCGAAAGTGTCGTTGGACACCACCAGCAGCAGCATCACGGCAATCTGCCAGGCACCCGCGGGAACCTGCCCGCCGGGCCAGGGACCCGCCGTCGTCGCTCCCCCGCCTGCATGGAGGGGCACGATGGCAAAGCTGATCAGGAAAGGCACCCAGGCAAGCGTGAAGATTCCGGAGAAGACGCTGCGTGGAGCTCCCGCGGCGCTTTCGAGGGAACGCCAGAGCAGGACCGCCGTGCTGCTCAGCACCATCGCGAAGAGCAGGCTTTCGGTGCCACCGAAGTAAGCCGCAAGCGGCATCGCCACGGTACCTGTCAACACGGGGATGATCGGCATCCTGGTGCCCTGGCCTTCGAGCGCACGGAAAATTTCCCACACGCCGAGGACCGCAAACGCAGTGGTCAGGAGAACGAACCCCAACGGCAGGAACAGCAGCCCGCCGAGGACGGCGAAGAGCATGGCGAGTCCGACGCCGATGGCGGCCGGAAGATTCCGGCCCGCCCTGGGCGTCGGGTTGCCTCGTTGGCGTCTGGCGCGTGTGGGAATCCCCTGCGCGGGCGCCGGCTCAGCCTCGCTCATCAGACCTCGAGCAGCTCGGCTTCCTTGCGCTTGAGGAGCTCGTCGATACCGTCGACGTGTGCCTTGGTGATAGCGTCGAGTTCCTTTTCACCGCGGGCACCCTCGTCTTCGCCGGCTTCGCCGTCCTTGACGAGCTTGTCCAGGGCGTCCTTGGCCTTGCGCCGGATGCTTCGGATGGAAACCTTTGCGTCCTCACCCTTGCCTTTGACGATCTTGACGTATTCCTTGCGGCGTTCCTGGGTGAGCTCCGGATGGTGATCCGGATGACGTTGCCGTCGTTGGACGGATTGGCGCCGACCTCGGAGTCGCTCAGGGCCCTTTCGATATCGCGCATTGAGGTCTTATCAAAGGGCGTGATCAGGATGGTCCTGGCGTCCGGGATAGCGAAGGAAGCCAGCTGCTGCAGCGGTGTGGGGGTGCCGTAGTATTCCACGATCACCTTGTTGTAGAGTCCGGGGTTCGCGCGACCGGTACGGATCGACGCGAAATCCTCCTTGGCTACCTCGACCGCCTTGTCCATCTTTTCCCCGGCTTCGAGCAAGGTTTCTTCGATCACGGTTTCTCCTCAGAAATAGTCGCGCCCCGGTCCACGGGCCGCAATGCACAATAAATTTCCGCCCCTGCGGGCGGAAGAGTCCTAGAAATATCCTAGCCCTTGCTAGGGGGTGACCAGGGTGCCCAGCTTTTCGCCGAGGATGGCCCGGGTGACGTTCCCTTCGCCTTCCATGCCGAAGACAACCATGGACAAATTGTTGTCCTTGCACATGGTCATGGCGGTCTGGTCCATGACGCGGATGTCGCGGCGCAGGGCCTCGTCGTAGCTGAGCTTTTCGAGCTTCTCTGCCGTGGGATCCTTCTTGGGATCCGCGGTGTACACGCCGTCCACACCGCTCTTTGCCATGAGGACGACGTCGGCATGCACTTCGAGTGCACGCTGGGCGGCCACGGTGTCGGTGGAGAAGTACGGAAGGCCTGCGCCTGCCCCGAAGATGACGACGCGGCCCTTCTCCATGTGGCGGATGGCACGGCGCGGAATGTAGGCCTCGGCCACCTGGCCCATGGTGATGGCGCTCTGGACGCGGGTCTCGACGCCCGCTTGCTCCAGGAAGTCCTGCAGGGCCAGGCAGTTCATAACTGTGCCGAGCATGCCCATGTAGTCGGCGCGGGAGCGATCCATGCCGCTTTGGGACAGTTCGGCGCCGCGGAAGAAGTTACCGCCGCCGACGACGATTGCCACCTCGACCTCGGACACGGCGGCGGCGATTTGCTTGGCGATGGCGCGGACGGTTTCCGGGTCAACACCAAGCTTTCCGCCGCCGATGACCTCGCCGGACAGCTTCAGCAGTACACGACGACGGGTCTTCTCCGGATGGATTGCAGTGTTCTCGGTTTCCATGGTGCCTTCCCGTTTGTGGACTCTGGCTAGATTATCTTGCTGGGGGCCGGGCAGAAAGCTGCCGGCTCTGGATGCACTCGGTGCGGGCCTGCCGTTGCATGCAAAAGGGGCGGCCACCGAAGTGACCACCCCTTTTGTATGTCTAACTAGTTTCCGACGCGGAAACGGGCAACGGCAGTTGCCTTGACGCCGGCCTCTTCGAGGACCTGCGCAACGGTCTTCTTGGAGTCCTTGGCGAATGCCTGGTCCAAGAGAACTTCGCCCTTGTAGAAGCCCGTCACGCGGCCTTCGACGATCTTGGTGAGAGCGGCTTCCGGCTTGCCTTCGGCCTTGGCGGTCTCTTCGGCGATGCGGCGCTCGGACTCGACCAGCTCGGCCGGGACATCTTCGCGGCTGAGGTAGTTCGGGGCCATGGCTGCAACGTGGACAGCAACATCGTGGGCTGCGGTAGCAGCGGCGTCGCCCACGCCTTCAACGGCGAACAGGACGCCGACCTGGGCCGGGAGGTCCTTGGAGGTCTTGTGCAGGTAAGCGTCAACCGTGCCGCCTTCAATGCGGGCGATGCGGCGGACAACAACCTTCTCACCGAGAACGGCGCCCTCTTCGACGACAACCTCGGAAAGGGGCTTGCCGTCGACGTCGATGGCCAGCAGGGTCTCGAGGTCGGCAGCGCCGGACTCGACGGCGACGGCCAGGACCTTGTCGGCCAGCTGGATGAACTTGTCAGCCTTGGCGACGAAGTCGGTTTCGCAGTTGACCTCGATCATTACGCCCACGCCGTCGGTGACCTTGGCTGCAACCAGGCCTTCGGCGGTGGAGCGGCCTTCACGCTTCGTAGCGCCCTTGAGGCCCTTGATGCGGATGATTTCGATGGCCTTCTCGGCGTCGCCGTTGGCCTCGTCAAGAGCCTTCTTGACGTCCATCATGCCGGCGCCGGTGCGCTCGCGCAGGGCCTTGATGTCAGCAGCAGTGTAGTTCGCCATGTGAACCCCTCTGTCTAGAAATTTATGTGTTTACGGACTGACAGGACGGCAGCCCACCTGGTGGGCCGCCATCCTGTCAGTAGCTCCCCGCACCGAAATCGGCGCGGGAAAGGTCCGGATTTACTTGTCTGCTTCGGCTTCGCCGGCAGCAGCTTCGGTACCCTCGGCGGCCGGTGCTTCGGCAGCTTCCGCAGCCGGAGCTTCGGCGGCCGGTGCTTCAGCAGCTTCGGCCTTGCTGCCTTCGAGGAGCTCGCGCTCCCACTCAGCCAGCGGCTCTTCGGGGGCCTCTGCAGCACCGGTTGCGCGCTGGTTACGGGCGATGAGGCCCTCAGCAACGGCGTCGGCAACCACGCGGGTCAGCAGGTTTACGGAGCGGATGGCGTCGTCGTTGCCCGGGATCGGGAAGTCGACTTCGTCGGGGTCGCAGTTGGTATCCAGGATGGCAACAACCGGGATGTTCAACTTCTTGGCTTCGTCAACAGCCAGGTGTTCCTTCTTCGTGTCAACAACCCACAGAACAGAAGGAGCCTTGGTCAGGTTGCGGATACCACCGAGGTTGGTTTCCAGCTTGGTGAGTTCACGCTTGAGGAGCAGGAGCTCCTTCTTGGTGTAACCCGAGCCTGCGACGTCCTCGAAGTTGATCTCTTCGAGTTCCTTCATGCGCTGGATACGCTTGGCAACGGTCTGGAAGTTGGTGAGCATACCGCCCAACCAACGCTGGTTGACGTACGGCTGGCCAACACGGGTAGCCTGCTCAGCAATTGCTTCCTGGGCCTGCTTCTTGGTGCCGACGAACAGGACGGTGCCGCCGTGGGCGACAGTAGCCTTGACGAACTCGAAAGCGCGGTCGATGTAGGACAGCGACTGCTGAAGGTCAATGATGTAGATGCCGTTGCGCTCCGTGAAGATAAATCGCTTCATCTTCGGGTTCCAACGACGGGTCTGGTGTCCAAAGTGGACGCCGCTGTCAAGCAGCTGGCGCATAGTTACGACGGGCATGCCGACGCTCCTTCCGGCAGGTCATTCATGAGAGAGCCACGCGGGCCGCTCTTACCCTGCCAATAGTTGACGGTTAATTAGCCGGACCCGAACGGGCCTTGGCTCCTGGCATCCATTGCACTTCTCATCCGGCCAATGACTCGCCGGACCGCAAGAGGCACAATCCTCCGCAGCATTGAATCCGCGAGGATTCGCAATTGGAGGGTTGGATACGCGTAGTCAGCCTGGGACCCCCGCGCAACTGAATGAGAAGCGCTTCTAAACAAGCTTGAGGGCACAGCAAACTGCTCCACCAAGTGTACTACAGCGCCTTCGGCCTCTTGACCGCAAAAGCCACGGGTTCGGCCTCTTTCCTTCGGCAGATTTCCCCCACCGTTTTCCACATAGCCGAACTTGCGGCTTTCGGACCCTGGACGGCCAACGAAGGCTTGTTCCATGAGCACCGCACATCTTCCAGCCTACGTTCTCTTGCTCGTTGCCCTCGGCGCGGCGCCCGC
>NZ_DF952469.1:145930-149728 GCF_001263615.2 Arthrobacter sp. Hiyo1
CTGCGTGGCTTCGACCCTCCGGACAAGCCGTGGCTGAGCGGGCACCGCGGAGTGGATCTGCAAGCAGTCGACGACGGCGTCACGGTCGCCGCCCCCGCCGACGGCACCGTGCGCTTCGTGGGCGTCGTGGTGGATCGTCCGGTGATCACCATCGACCACGGGGACGGATTGCGGAGCAGCTTTGAACCAGTGGACAGCGAACTCGCAGAGGGCGCACCCGTGAGCAAGGGCCAAGCCATCGGAGTAGTGAAAACCGGCCACTGCCCGGGATCACCGTGCCTTCACTGGGGAGTGCGGAAGGGGGAGGACTACGTCAACCCGCTCGCCTTCGTCACGGATCTCCGGCCGTCTGTGTTGCTGCCCCTGGATGATGTGCTGTCGCTGGACGATGTGCTGTCGCTAGACGATCGCGGAAATCCCCGTGATCGCCCTCCCCGTCACAAGAGTATTGATTTCGTGGGTTCCCTCGTAGGAGTAGATCGCCTCGGCGTCGGCGAAGATCTTGGCCATCTCGTAGTCCGTGACAATGCCGTTTCCGCCCAGGATGCCGCGGCCCAGGGCAACACTTTCGCGCATGCGGGCCGTGGTGAAGGCTTTCGCCAGCGCGGATTGCTCATCCTTGGCTACCCCGGCATCCTCAAGCTGGGCGAGGCGGACCATCATGCCCATGGAGCTGACTGTGTTGCCCAGAATCTGAACGAGTTGTTGCTGCACCAATTGGAACGATGCCAAGGGCCTCCCGAACTGCATCCGCTCAACCGCGTAGCGGCGGGCAACGTCGAACGCGGCAAGCTGCTGGCCCACAGCCTGCCACGCGACCGAAAGCCGTGTGACTTTGAGGACTTTGTTGGTGTCCCTGAAACTGTTGGCATTGGCCAGCTTGAAGAAGTCCGGGACCACGACGTTTTCGAGGGTGATGTCAGCATTCTGGACGGTCCGCAGCGAGATCTTGTTCTCGATCTTGCTGGCCTTGAATCCAGGGAGGCTCGTATCCACCAGGAAGCCCTTGACCTGATTGTCGTCGAGGTCGCGGGCGAAGATCACAACCCAGTCCGAGAAGGTGGCGTTGCCGATCCAGCGCTTGGCCCCGTTGAGGATCCAGTTGTCGCCGTCGCGGCGCGCGGTGGTCCGCGTGCCTCCTGCGACGTCCGAGCCACCCAATGGCTCGGTCAGCCCAAAGGCTCCGATTTTCTTGAGGGAGTATATGTCCGGCAGCCAGGCGTCCTGTTGCTCCTGAGAGGCCAACGCCTCGATGGAACCGGTGAACAAGCCGTCGTGGACGCCCATGAACGTGGCAATTGAAGCATCGGCGCGGGTTGCCTCTGCGTGGACAAGGCCGGCGAATACGTTGGAATAGCCTTGCCGCCTCACCGGACTGACCAGGTCAATCTCAGCAAGCTTGGGAATCAGGGCCATGGGGAATTCCCCGCGGTTCCAGCAATCGACGGCAATCGGCTTGACCTCACGGGAAAGGAAGGTGCGGATCTCCGCCAGCCGGTCCTGCTCCTTGCCCGTGAGCAATTGCTCAAAGCCATAGAAGTCACCGTCGGCGTACGGGAGATTCTCTAGGTCGATTGCTGCCTTGGACATGGCACTCCTTCACGTAAGTTACTGGTGAGTAACTTACAGCAATGACGGTCCCGCCACAAGCAACGGGTGCACCCCTCTTGACGGTGTGCGTCTTGCATAGCCGTGGCGCGTTAGGCCCGGTAGGAGCAGTATGGAGGGATGAACGCTCCCAGCGCCGAAAGTCCGGCGCAGGGAGGCTCCGTTGGTTCCGGGGCCCGCCTGCACCCGTGGAGCCGTTACGTGGCCTTGGGTGATTCGTTCACCGAAGGGGTAGGAGATCCGGAGCCTCGCAGCCCGGGGGGCTTGCGAGGCTGGGCGGACCGGGTCGCGGAAGAACTGAGTGCCGGCCACGACGACTTCGCTTACGCGAATCTGGCAGTCCGAGGACGGCTGCTCCATCAGATCCTGGATGAGCAGATCGTCCCCGCCCTGGCCCTGCAACCGGATCTGATCACTCTCAATGCCGGGGGCAATGACCTGATCTTCCGCAGAAGCGATCCCGACAAACTCGCCGCCCGGATGGACGCCGGCGTGCAACTCCTCGCCTCTACCGGTGCAACGGTTGTGCTGTTCGCCGGACCGGACTGGGGCGATACGCCCGTGCTGGGACACACCCGCGCCAAGGTAGCCATCTTCAACGAGAACCTGCGCACCATCGCCGCGCGCCACGACGCGGTAATCGCTGATCTTTGGGCCCTGCGTCAACTCACCCACCCTCGAATGTGGGATCCGGACCGGCTGCACTTTTCTCCCCTGGGCCAGCACACCATCGCCATCATGGTGCTCGATACCCTCAACGTCCCCCACACTTTGGAACCGATGACACCGAAAGACCTACCTGGGCGCACGTGGCGTGAAGCACGGACCGATGACATTATCTGGGCACGGGAGCACCTTTTCCCATGGGTCCTGCAACGTCTCAAGCAAAGAGTCTCCGACGACGGGCGGCACGCAAAGCGGCCGGATCCAGGCCCCGTGTTCGGCGCCTGGATGCCGCCCGGAACGTTCGTGGAAAACGAGCCACAGAGCTAATTAGCTACATCAGGCCCGATACCTAAGGGAGCGGCAAAAAGAACGAGTGTTGACCACTCGTTTTTGCGGCTACCTGTTGGCCGTAGCCTCGAAAGTACGCGTGTGTGAGCAAATCACAACCGGGTGCCGCCCGCCGGAACCCAGATCGGACTCCCTCTTCGAGCGGCACCTTCTTGGAAATCAACGAAGGATCACTCGGCGTCTGGTGCATTACCCAGGCTGGGGAGGAGTTGACCATGGGTGCCACGGATAAGCAACAGGGGGCAACTGTATCGCCGCTCGAGAGCCGCGCAGGGCCCGGCGTCTCCGGAATCCGGATCGTTAACCACTTCCGCAAACGCTGGACCGCTTTTGGCAGCACGGCGCTGATTGTTGCCGGCCTGCTGGCCGGAGTGGGGTTCGCCGCACCGGCGCTGCCGCGGCAAACACGGTGGTCTCGCTAACGTTCGATGACGGCAACGCGGACCAGTTGACGGCCGAAGCCACGCTCAGGAGCCTGGGCCTGGTCGGCACGTTTTTCATCACCACCGGGTGGATCGACCAGCCCACCTACCTGACCACTGCCAACCTCCAGCAGATCGCCGCCGACGGCAATGAAATCGGCGGCCACACGGTCACCCACCGGATCTTGTGTCCCTGACCCCCGCCGAGTCGACACGGCAGATCTGCAACGGGCGCGTGGCACTGATGAACATGGGCTTCAAAGTCACCAGCTTCGCTTATCCCTTCGCTTCCGAAGACCCCGCCACGGAGGCCCTGGTGAAACAGTGCGGATTCAACAGCGCCCGCGGCCTGGGCGACACTTCCAGCAAGGACCCGGCCTCGGCGACGCTTCCCGCGGCAGACACCATCCCGCCGGCGAATCCCTACGTCACTGCGGCACCGGATGAGGTGGACAGCACCTGGACCCTGCAGAATCTGGAGAACCAGGTGACACACGCCCAAACGACCGGTGGCGGGTGGGTCCAACTGACCTTCCACCACATCGCCGTCGGCACGGACCCCACGCTGACGATCACCCCGGCCTTGTTCAACCAGTTCGCCACCTGGCTGGCACAGCAAAAGACCGCCGGTACCGTCGCGGTTAAGACGGTGGACCAGGTCATCGGCGGGACCCAGCAGCCCGCCGTTCAGGGCCTGCCGTACCTCCCCCACCCCCTCCGGGGACGAACATGATTCAAAACCCCGGCTTGGAGA
>NZ_DF952469.1:149753-150488 GCF_001263615.2 Arthrobacter sp. Hiyo1
CAACACGATTCCGCTGTGCTGGGCCGCAGGCGGGTACGGGACCAACACCCCCGCCTTCGCCGTCGTCTCGCCCGGCCACACCGGCGCCTACGCCGAACAACTCACGCTGACCGGGCGTTCGTCAGGGGACGCGAAACTTCTTCCCGCCCTGGACCTGGGCGGTTGCTCGCCGACTGGGACACCCGGACATCGATATCAGTTGAAGGCCTGGTTCAAATCCACCGCGCCAACCCAGTTTGAACTCTATTACCGCGTCGGTAACGGGTATTGGAAGTACTGGACCGCGAGCCCGTTGGTCCTGGCCGCGGCGAACTGGACCCAAATCACCCGGACCACGCCTCCCCTGCCGGCCGGCGCCTCGGGGATCAGTTGGGGCCTGAACATCCAGGCCAATGGCACCATCACCACCGACGACTATGAGATGTACGACGTCGGCCCCTGATTTTCGGCGTCCCGGCTTAGCTTGGCGGCGGCGTGAACTGGCTGGCAGTGAACTCATCTACCATCGGCTCACGAGGACATTGACCCCGCATGGCCCTGCGCTCACGCTTGAAGCATGGCCACCAAACTATCCGGAGTGATCCTCGGGACCTTCCCGGAGCTGCGCTACGAACCCACCGCCAAGCGAATCCGCGCGACCCTGGGCGGGAACACTGTCGTCGACACCCTGCACGCGTGGCTGGTCTGGGAGCCGAAGCGCATTACCCCGATTTATGCGGTGCCGCAGGCCGAACT
>NZ_DF952469.1:153441-154570 GCF_001263615.2 Arthrobacter sp. Hiyo1
CCGTCAGGCCGGCTGCGAAGTGCGGGGCGTTGACGTGCGCTTCGGCGGCGCCGTCCTGGAAGGCTTCGACCAGCACGTACGTGGAGGGGTCATCGAGGGAGCGAGACCACTCGAACCAGAGGTTGCCCTCCTCGGCACGTGTCGCGGCGGTGAAGTCGGCCACGATCTCCGGCCATTGCGCGGTGAATTCGGGCTTGGTCTTGAATTTGACGACGATGAAGATCACTGGGGATTCCTTGAAGAAGTCGATGCGGGGCGTTGATTCAGGGGCGTTCGAGGAAGGACTCGACCTTGGCCGGGTCGCGCTCGACGAGGTCGCCGAGGACCTCATCGGCCTTGGCGAGAAGCCCGGGGTCCAGGACGACGCCGGCGGCGGTCGCGTTGTCCTTGAGCTGCTCGGGACGGGAGGCTCCGACGATGGCGGCGGAGACGTTCGTGTTCTGCAGGACCCAGGCCACAGCGAACGCGGCCATTGACAGGCCAGCCTGGTTCGCGAGCGGGCGCAAGGCCTGGACAGCTTCGAGCACAGGTTGCTGCATGTAGCGGTGCTCGGTCTTGAACGCGCCGCCGTCGGAGGTGAAGCGCGACGCCGTGGGAGCCGCGGCGCCCGGGGCGTACTTGCCGGTCAGGACGCCCTGGGCGAGCGGGGACCAGACGATCTGGCTCAGGCCGAGTTCTTCGCTTAGCGGAACGACTTCCGGCTCGATGACGCGCCAGAGCATGTTGTACTGGGGCTGGTTCGAGACGAGGTGGATACCGAGCTCCTTGGCGAGGGCGGCGCCCCTGCGGATCTCCTCCGGAGTCCATTCGGAGACGCCGATGTAGTGGGCCTTGCCGGCACGCACGATGTCAGCGAACGCCTGCATGGTCTCTTCGAGCGGGGTTTCGTAGTCGTAGCGGTGGGCCTGGTACAGGTCCACGTAGTCGGTCCGGAGGCGGCGCAGGGAGCCGTTGATGGACTCCATGATGTGCTTGCGGGACAGGCCCCGATCATTCTTGCCGGGCTGGCCGATCGGGAAGTAGACCTTGGTGAAGATCTCCAGGCCTTCACGCCGGACACCGTCGAGGGCCTCGCCGAGGGCGGTCTCGGCGCGAGTGCCCGCGTAAGCGTCGGCGGTGTCGAAGGTCG
>NZ_DF952469.1:155038-162413 GCF_001263615.2 Arthrobacter sp. Hiyo1
CTCTCCGAACCGACAAGCGCGAGGACCTGCCCCTGCGCCTTGAGCGACGCGAGCTCCTCCGACCCGAGTTGAAGGGCTACGACGAGCGCACCATCGGAGCGCCCGTGCAGGCGCGGGCTCGCGAAGAAGCCGGCCCGCAGCTCGACGGTGGACAGCTCAGTCAACAGGACGTCATAGCCTTCGCGGCTCAGCACCCGCCCGGCAGCAGCAATAACCTCGGCGAAAAACCACTTCGTGAGAAGAGGGACGACAACGGCGACGGTGCGCGTGCGCCCCGTCGCGAGGCGGGACGCACTCGGCGACGCGACATACCCCAACTCCACAGCGGCATCCCGCACACGCTTGCACGTTGTCTCCGAAATGCCGGGGACCCCGCGCAGGGCTCGGGACACCGTGGAAATCGAGACGCCAGCGCGGTCGGCGACAGCCTGGACGGAAACAGTCATGTGATCAGCCTAACGTCCGCAAAGATTGGTTCGCAAGCGCTTGCGAACGCACCGTCGTGCTCACCGGAGCCGCATCGGCCCGGGGCATCGGCCGGGCCGTCGCGGACCGGATGGCCAGCGAAGGCTGGGCCGTGGCCATCCTTGACATCAACGGCGTCGACGCAAAAGCCGCAGCAGATGAGATCGCCGCAAGACACGGCGTCCGGGCGCTCGGCCTGGGCGCCGACGTGTCCGACAAGGACTCGGTGGACACCGCAATCGCCCAGGTGGAGGCCGAACTGCCGCCCATCGTCGGCCTGGCCAACATCGCCGGCATCAGCAACCCCACCCCGTTCATGGAAGAGACCGTCGAGGATGGGACCGCGTATTCGACATCAACATGCGCGGCACCTTCCTGGTCAGCCAGGCAGTCCTCAAAGGCATGATCGAACGCAGGGTCGGGCGCATCGTCTGCATCTCCTCCATCTCGGCCCAGCGCGGGGGCGGCACCTTCTCCAAGGTCGCCTACAGCGCTTCCAAAGGAGGCGTCATCGGCTTCACCCGGCTCTGGCCGCGAGGTCGGCGAACACGGCGTGACGGTCAACTGCGTCGCACCAGGTCCCATCGACACGGACATCATGGGCGGCACCCTCACCGAGGAACGCAAATCGGAAATGTCCCAGGGGATCATGATGGGCCGCGTGGGCACCCGCGAAGAAGTAGCCGCACTGATGAGTTTCCTCCTCGGTGCGGACGCGGGCTACATCACCGCAGCAACGTACGACATCAACGGCGGCCTCCAGGTCTCCTGATCGTTCACAGACACCAAAAGGTGCGCCCCCCGGCTTTTCAGCTGCGGGGGCACACCGACGGCCGTGTGGCCGGGGCCGAGCTAGCGCCCTGGTGCTGCATCGTTGGTCCAGCCGTATCGGTCCCGGAAACCGAAGGTCCCTTAGCCTCGTCAACGAAAGTCGGATTCGTTGGTCGCGTCCTGGCCCGCGAATCAAAGCATCGGCGGGAACAGTCCGATCAGATCCTCACGCGCGGCGCGGCTGCGCCTTCGTGGATCGCAAAACTCACTTCGTGGGGCGGATCGGTCCGTCGGGATGCCGTGCCATCAACGGGTCGGCGTGGCGACTGACCACTTGCCATCCGTCGCCTTCCAACCGAAAAGTGGTCGTAACGCGCAAGTCGAAGGGCGACGGTTCGTCGCGACCGCCCACCTTGGTCTCCCAATGCTCGTGCTCGAACAGCGTGACAAGATCTGCGCCGACGTAACGCGAAACTTCCTCAAACCGAACTGGCCTACCATCGCGGAAGTTTGATGAAGCGAAGTCCAGCGCCTGTGAAACCGCATCCCAGCCGCGCGAAGAGCCGCCGAAGGGATTCGCTAGAAGCACGTCCTCGCTCCGCGCGTACATTGCCTTGATGGGCTCCGGATCGCCCTCGGCAAATACGTGTAGTCCCGAGTGGTATTGCTCGATTACCCGCCCAATGTCCATGACTGCCCTCCGATCTGATATCTACACCAGCGTCGCTAGTCACACAAGGGCCGGATTCAAGGATGACCCACGTCCCTGTTGGAGGCTTTCGGTCGGAGTCGGGAGTGATTCCGACCGGATGGCTACCTTAGATCTCCAAAACGAATGAGCCCCTGATCTGCGTTTCCGCAGGTCAGGGGCACATTTTGTGTAGGGCTACTCGGACTTGAACCGAGGACCTTAGGATTATGAGTCCCGCGCTCTAACCAGCTGAGCTATAGCCCCGAGTCGGCGGGGACCCCTTATCAGCGTCCCCGGCCAAAACACTCTAGCAAAACAATCCGGCTCCCGACGCCAAGCGGCACACTAGCCGGCTCCACGTGACTAGATGACCTTGTCTTCGTAGCCCGCCCCGCGGTAGAGGTCCTCGAACGTCTGCAGGGTGCCTTCGATGCTGTGCGGCTCAACCATGGCGCGGCTCGCCTTGCCCATGGCTTCGAGTTCGCCGGCCGGCAGACGGAAAAGCTCGGTGATCCGGGCTGCCAACTCGTTGCTGTCGCCTGGCGTGAACAGATGCCCGTTCTCGCCTTCGCGCACCAGGTGCGGCAGGGCCATGGCATTGGCGAGGAGAACCGGCGTCGACGCCGACATCGCCTCAAGCGTAACGAGGGACTGCAGTTCGGCGGTCCCGGGCATGCAGAACAGGTCAGCGCGAATGTAGGCCTTCCTCAGGTCCTCATCGCTCGCGAGTCCAAGGAACTTGACCCGCCCGCCCAGCCCCAGGCGCTTGGCCTGGGCCTCCAATGCGGCACGGACCTCGCCGCCGCCGACGATTTCAAGATGCACGTTGAGGTCGGCGGGGGTCTTGGCGACGGCGTCGATCAGGACGTCCACGTGCTTCTCTTCAGCAAGGCGGCCCACAAAAAGAACGGTGGGGTAGGCATGCGGCTCGATCTCTTCACCCGGCGCCAGTTCATAAGCCGCCGCGTCGATACCGTTGGACAAAGGCAGGACCTTGCGAAGGAAAGCGTGCTGGTGCATGGCCTTCGCGGCAAGCGGCGTGGGAGTGGTGACAACATCGGCCTGGCCCATGACCTTACCCATGTCCTTCCACGAGACCCGCCCGATGATGTCCTTGAACCACTGCGGGAACGGCAGGAACGGGTTGAGGTTTTCGGGCATGAAGTGGTTGGTGGCGATGATCCGGATACCGCGCTTCTTGGCCTCGTAGAGGACGTGTTCACCGATCATGTAGTGGCTTTGGATGTGAACGACGTCGGGCTGCACCCTGTCGAAGAGCAGTCGAATGTCGTTCTTGATTTCCCAGGGATAGCAGATGCGGAAGTACTCGTGGGTAAAGACTCCGTGGGACTTCAAGCGGTGGACGGTGCCTTCGTCCCCGAACTCGGTGAAGCTCTTGCCGTTGTCCGCCCGGCAGGCCAGGACGTGGACATCGTGTCCCCGCGCCTTCATGCCTTTGGCAAGCCGGTACCCGAACTGAGCAGCACCATTGACCTGCGGGCGGTACGTCTCCGCCGCGATCAGGATGGTGAGGGGTTTGTTGGTTTCGGGAACAGTCACGTGGAGAACTCCTGATGGTCACGGTGCGAACACAGCAAAACGTTTGGCCCTGCGGTGTCTTCGCCGGTTGCCTGCCGCGGATGTGCGGGGCACGGTTGTCGAACTCTGCCCTAGGCCTTCCGGCTTGCAGCCGCCTTCGCGTCACGCTTTCTCTTGGTGACCTCGGGATGGTGCCGGCTCAGGGCAATAACCCCAACGATAGCAAGGGAAGCGGCCACAGCCATGGCGATTGCCAGCACGGCGTGGACATCGGGACGAAGCTCACCCAAAATCGCGATGCCGATGGCAATTCCCACAATGGGGTCGATCACGGTCAACCCTGCGATGACCAGATCCGGCGGCCCGCCCGAATAGGCACTCTGCACGAACCACGAGCCGAGGCCGCCGGCAGCCGCAATGGCGACGACGGTGTACCACTGCACATTGAGCAGAAAATGCCCGTTGGGGTCGAGCAAGTGCCGGCCGATGATGCGTGTGAGGACCGCGACGAAGCCAAACAACACTCCGGCACCCAGGATGTAGACAAAGGCGCTCATGCGGTGCCGGAACATGACCGCCAACGTTCCAAAAAGTCCGACGGCGAGTGCCAGCAGGAGGACGATGGTTATTTCGTCCTCTCCGCTGACATGGTGGTTCTCCTGGGTGGCGTTGACAGCCAGGAGAACGAACATCGCAGAGCCCGTCACGCAGGCAGAGATCGCCACCACGGTGCCGCGGTTGATACTGAGCCCCTGGTCCTTGGCGTTGACCACCGTGGTGATGACCAAGGCGATGGCGCCGATGGGCTGCACCACAGTCAAGGGTGCCGATACCAAGGCGATAGCGTTCATGCCCATGCCCAGGGCAAGCAAAAGCAGCCCGAACATCCATCGCGGATTTCGGAGAAGCCGCAGGAAACCGTGGGAACTCAGGGCGAGGCCACCGGTATCCGCCTTGACCGCGCTGCCCTGGCGCTGGGCACCAATGGCGAGGCAGAAGGCGCCAAGCACCGCAAGAAGGACTGCGAACCAGACCATCAGCTGCGACCGCCGTCGTGGGCTTTAAGCTCTTTGCCCTTGCGGAGGATTGCCCAGAAATAGTTGTAGGCCGCTACCCAGTGCCCTAGCAGGCCCAATCCCAGGCAGATCCAGGCGATCACGAAATAGACACCGGTGTAGGGAATCGCGAGCTTGGAGAGGACCAGGAGAGGGGTGCCCAGGAGCAGGAAGGCCGTCCGGATCTTGCCGATCCGGCTTACCGGGAGGTCGGGGTGGCTATGGAAGTAGAACAATGAGGCCGTGGCGAGGACGACGTCGGGCACCACCAGGGCGGCCAGGTACCACCAGTCCACTACCCCGGCGATGGCGAGCGTGACGGCGACGGTGATGAGTGCCAGGCGGTCCGCGACGGGATCGAGGATGCGGCCCAGCTTGGAGGTCTGGTTGAAACGCCGCGCGACGTAGCCATCCACCCAGTCAGTACCTCCCATGATGGCGAGGACCAGCACGGCGAAACCGTATTCCCTTTGCCACAGCACCAGCCACACAAACAACGGGACGCCCATGAAGCGGAGCACGGTCAGGAAATTGGGGACGGTGAAGATGAGATCGTGGTCGATCTGTGGCTGGCCTGGGCGTGCGCCTGCACCGATGAATTTCACCTGTCCCCCTTTCCGTAGTCCGCAGCTGACGCTGCTGCTTGCCGTCCCGATTACTTCTTGAACAGCTTCCGCAGTCCCACTGCGGCCACCGTGGCCGAAGCGGCAAAGAGAAGTAGCTCTTTCCAGCGCGCGGCGAGCCGCTCCGGCAGCCCGGCAGGAACCTTCTCACTGAAATCCGCGATTCTGTCGGCCGCGAACCGGCGTCCGTCGTCGAGCTTTTGCCCGGCGACGTCACGGAGGACCTTCCCCTGGGTCTTGACGTCGAGCTCGACGCCGAGCTGATCGCGAACGTCGGCGAGGTGTTCGCGGCGCTGCTCCAGACGGCGGAGCAGCTCAGCTTCGCTCGGGGCGGGGGGTTGCTCGGCCTTGTGTGCTTCTGCCTTGGCGGCCTTTTCTGCCTTGGCTTTCTCGGCTGCGGCTGCTTTCGCTGCCTCCGCTGCCTTGTAGGCTTCCGACGAGGGGTCGAGGACGCTGGCGTCGAAGGCCGTACCTTCCTTGACTATGCCGAGATCGTGCTTGATGCCGCGGATGGTTTTCTCAGGCACAAGCGGCATGGCCCCCTTGAACGCGCGGAAGGCAATGAGTGCCCCGATAAGAATGATCACAAGGAACGCCGCCGCAACCACGAGCGCGGCCAGCCACGGGTGCATGACCGTGGCCAAGCCCAAGATGGCCGCCACGACGAGGGCGATGACAAGCAAAGAAAGAAAGATCAGTGCAAACGCCAACAAAAGCGCC
The DNA here is from genome assembly GCF_001263615.2 of Arthrobacter sp. Hiyo1. Lineage (NCBI taxonomy): Bacteria > Bacillati > Actinomycetota > Actinomycetes > Micrococcales > Micrococcaceae > Arthrobacter > Arthrobacter sp. Hiyo1. Next base: position 160,903 of record NZ_DF952469.1, read on the forward strand.
GGCAATGCCCAGCTGCTTGCCTTTGCCTTTGAGTTCAAGCTTGGCGAGGCTGATTTCGTCGTTGAGCTGCCGCGGCGCGAGCCGGGCTGCAAGTTTCAGGGTGTTCGGCAACGCCGAAATGCCCGGGCGTTGGCCAACCCGGCCGCTGTGACGTCCACTCATAGGTTCCGCCTCACTGCTTCCATCTTGCTCCTACCCGGCTCCGGCACGGAGACGAATACAACCGCCCACGCGCACCTGTCCACAAAACTACCATTCAGCTTCAGCCTCAACTTCCGGGACGGCCCAGCGGCGCGCCCCTGCCATCGCTGATAAATATGATCTTTCGCACATAGGATTGATAACCGTGAACACTCCCCCTGTACCGGGCGATTCCCTCAGTCGACGCGAAAAACTCCTCTATATCCTGCTGCTTGGCGCATTGACCGCCTTGGGTCCATTTACGGTGGATCTCTATCTGCCCGCGTTTCCCGCGCTGGAGCATCATTTCGACGTGTCAGCCGCTGCGATCCAACTCACGCTGACGGGCACAACGGTGGGCTTCGCGATTGGCCAATTGGTGGTGGGGCCCTTCAGCGACAAGTTCGGGCGCCGCATGCCGTTGATCCTGGCAACGGCCTTGCACATCGGTTCTTCCCTCGGTGCTGCACTGTCCACTGACATCAGCACGCTTGCGCTGTTCCGCGTCCTGATGGGCGTCGGTGCAGCCGGTGGCGGCGTGGTTGCCATGGCCATGGTCCGGGACCTCTTCGCGGGCTACGCGATGGTGCGGATGTTCTCCCGCATGTCGCTGGTGAACGGCCTGGCGCCCATTCTGGCTCCGATCATCGGTTCACAGCTGCTCTTGGTGATGCCATGGCCCGGGATCTTCTACTTCCTGGCCAGTTACGGAATCCTGGTGATCATTGCCGCTGTGTTCCTCATCCGGGAAACGTATCCTGCCGAACTCCGCCGGCAGACGACGTCGACGGCGGGCCAACGCTACAAGGCTGTGTTCGCCGACCGGATTTTCGTCGGGATGCTGCTCGTGGGCGGGTTCAACTTCGGCGGACTGTTTGCTTACCTTTCCGCGTCCACGTTCCTGTTCCAACAGGTCTACAACTTTTCCCCGCAGGAATACGGCCTGCTGTTCGGCGTCAACTCCCTGGGCATCGTCGCCGGCGTCCAAATCAGCTCCAGGGTCATCAAACGGGTAGCGCCGCAATGGATCATGGCGTTTGCCACGGTCTGGATGCTGCTGATGGCGGTATTGATTGTGGTGTTCGATCTGCTCGGCTTCGGCCTCTGGGGCGTCATGGTCCCGTTGTGGTTCTACATCCTTGCCACCGGCTTCATGTTCCCCTGCGTCCAGGTGATTGCCCTGGCCAACCATGGCGCACAGGCAGGAACCGCGGCTTCCCTGCTGGGTGCCTCGAACTTCCTGATGGCCGGCATCATCCGCCGGTGGTTGGCTGGCTGGGCGTCCGCTCCGCGGTTCCCATGGGGCTGTCCAGGCCGTGTGCCTCGCCGGC
>NZ_DF952469.1:162950-165884 GCF_001263615.2 Arthrobacter sp. Hiyo1
CTGTGGCTCGTCGTGCGGCCCCGGTCCGTCCCCTCCATCCACTGATGGTCCATCCACTGACGCGCCAGTCAACTGATTCGAGAAGCGCGGACGTCCCGATGCGGAAGTAGGCTCAAGGCATGACGCGCAAACCGCACCGCAACGGCAGGGGCCTTTTCCTCGGAGCGGTGCTTGGCGCCGTCGTCGGCTTCCTGCTGGGCCGCGGGGCCGGAAATCCTGTGTTCGGAGCCCTGCTGGGCGCCGTCGTCGGTTCCGCAATCCTCTACCGGATCAATCCGGGGCCATGGAAACGGGACTAAGGAGGCCTTCCGTTGCTTCGAGGCCTGTTCCCGGTCATGGCCCGGAGATAAAGTTGAGATGTGCCCCGTTGGCAGGAACTCCAGCCTATTCCAGCCCCATGGCAGCGCAAGGATGATGGCATCCTGCCGCTGTGGTGGGATCGTCTATGCACCGTGACAAGCCCGCAATCCGCGGCCCTTTATGCGGCTGGACTCTTCACGGAGGACCGCCGCAGGCCGATTGCGCAATGGTTCAATCCGACAAATGGCGCGGCCCTGCTCGTGGCACCGGAGACCTCCCCGGAATGGCCCGTCCAACGCTTCGGAATCTTCTACGCACCACCTGGAGGCGGATTCACGCGCGTCCACTCCGCCGCCCACGAATGGCATCCACGGGAGCCGAGGACGCCGCCAACCGAAGATGACGCCTTCCAGTCCGCCGTGGCCGAGGCAGCGAGATTCCTGCAAGTGGAAATGGACTTCGTGTGACGACGCGGCAATGAGATTCTGCACATTCGAATAATTACGCACATCAGACAAACCGAGGCAAAAAAGCAGGCCCCGCACCGATCTAAACCGGTGCGGGGCCTTTGCGCTCCTCCGACTGGACTTGAACCAGTAACCCTTCGATTAACAGTCGAATGCTCTGCCAATTGAGCTACGGAGGAATGAAGCGGTTATGACTTTAGCAAAGGTTTTGCCCCAAGTGAAATCGAGCCCCGGGCACCTCGGGAAGGGGGCCTGAATACCCCTCCCGGGTATCACCAAGACGGCAGGGCCGGGGCCCTCACCGAGGATAAGATGGTCCGGCGTACCTGAGGCGCATCCGAGCACGCATGTGGAGCCCCCGCGACACCTACAAACAGAAGGAAGCATGCCTAAGAAATGGTCAGCCGAGGACAACGTGACGGAAGTTGCCGAGGACGTCTTCTTCATCGAGGGACCTGCCGTCAACTGGACCATCCTCAAACGGGGCAACGAATTCACCCTCATCGACACGGGCTATCCCGGGAACTGGCCATTGCTCCAATCGAGCGTGAATTTCCTTGGACTGGGTATTGAAAATGCTGCCGGAGTTCTCCTGACGCATGGTCACTCTGATCACATCGGCAATGCCGCGAGAATATCCGCAATGGGCATTCCGGTATTTGCTTCCAACGCGGAGTTGCCAAACATCCGCCGGGAGGTCCTTGAACAGGTCACCGTGAAGGACCTTGGTTTGCGGATCCTCCGCCCCAGGGTCAGCGCGTGGGCGGTCCACGCCATCCGCTCCGGGGGCTTGTCGGACGTCGCGGTCCCGGGCGTCGCTGCGATGACCCAGGACATCCTGGACGCGCTCCCGGGATCTCCCCGGATCATTGCCACGGGCGGCCACACCAGCGGCCATGTGTCCTTCTTCGTCCCTTCAGCTAAAGCCGTGGTCACCGGGGATGCTCTCGTCACGGGCCACGCTGTCAGTCTGGTCCGCGGACCGCAGCTGTTGCCCGCCGTCTTCCACCACCACCCGTCGGAGACCTTGGCCAGCGTTGAGGTTCTCAGGCAGCTGGGCGCTGAGACCATCCTGCCGGGTCACGGGCCGCTGGTGAGCGTGCACGACGGGACAATCGAGCTCGTTTCTGACGGCAGGTACGCCCCTTTCGCTTGAGTCGACGGCCTCGTTTCGCTTGAGTCGACGGCCTCGGGGCCGGGTACGCGCATCGGAGCCTGAGTGGTAGGGCGGAAGACCGGGTCCAAAACGGGTACCACCCACTCTTAACCCGTGCCGTGCATAGCCACTAGGCTCCGGACCTGGGGATCTGACCCGGTCTGTTCAGAAAAAGGGGAAGCCGATGCGGCTCCTGACCATACTGTTCCGGCGGCCCACGTGGTTCCGCTGGGCCACGGCCGTGTCCGTGCTGTTCTTGCTTGGCTACTCCGCTGTCTACTTGGCGCCTCCCGCGCGTGCGGCACTCCCGAAAACAATCATCAGCCTGACGTTCGACGACGGCAATGCCGATCAGCTCCCGGCCGAACAGTTGCTGAAGTCGCTCGGATTGCACGGCACCTTCTTCATTACGACCAGCTGGATCGATAATCCGTCATGGCTCACCCGTGCCAATCTGAACAGCATCGCCGCGGACGGGAACGAGATCGGCGGCCACACCATCACCCACCCGGACCTCACCACCTTGTCCACGTCGGCCGCCACCAACGAGGTGTGCGGCGGCCGGACCACGCTTGCCAGCTGGGGGTTCAACGCCACCGATTTCGCCTATCCTTTCGCCGCTGAAAACTCGTCCGTCGAGCAAATCGTGAAGAATTGCGGTTTTGCCAGTGCCCGCAATTTGGGTGACATCCGTTCGCCCGCGAGTTGCTCCGGCTGCCCCTTCGCGGAAACCATCCCCCCGGCCAATCCATACAACACAGCGGCACCTGATGAAGTGGACAGCACCTGGACGCTACAAAACCTCGAAGACCTCGTGACCAACGCGGAACCGGGAGGAGGCTGGGTCCAGCTGACCTTCCACCACATCGCGGTCGGAACTGATCCCACGTTGACCATCGACCCGAACCTCTTCAAGACCTTTGTCACATGGCTCGCAGCGAGAACAGCCAACGGGACCACGTCAGTTCAAACGGTCGCCCAGGCCTTGGGCAATGCACCCGTTGCGGCGAC
>NZ_DF952469.1:170726-172677 GCF_001263615.2 Arthrobacter sp. Hiyo1
CCACGAGGCGTTCGTACATCGCCAGCGCCGAAGCGTCCGTCAGGGACGCCACCTGGTCGATGACAACGCGAAGCCGGGCGCCGTCGTCGGGGGCGTCCCGCCAATCCGCGGCGAACATCGGTTCCAGATGCCGGTCTCCGCTCGCGTTGAGCACGCCGACGAGGGCGTGCAGGACTTCGCGCTGGCGCTCATAGACGGGCTGCCGATGGTCGGTGGAGATCACGAACGTCGTGGCAAGGCCCTTCATGGCCGCGATCTCGGTGACGGTTTCCTCGGGGACCATGAGTTCCGCAGCGTACCGGGTGAGGTGGTCCGGGCCGAAATGCGCCCTCGTGGTCTCCAAGGCACTCTGGCAGAACCGGCCGATCAACTGGCTGGTCATGTCCTTCAGCGCGGCCATCGACTTGCGGCTGCCGTCGGCTTCGCGGACCCACACGCTCGTGGCTTCGAGGCGTGCCAGTGCGGCGTCGATTTCAGCGGGATCGTTGTGGGGCAAGTACCACTGCTTGGTGTAGCCCACCACGCGGGCCCGGTGGTCCGGATTGTCCAGCCACTTCAGCTGGAAATGGCCGGCAACAATGGCGTCCTCGACGTCGTGGACGGAGTACGAAATATCGTCGGCCAGGTCCATGACCTGGGCCTCGATGCAGGAACGGTTCCCCGGCGCTCCGTCACGAAGCCAGGCAAACACGGGCAGATCGTCCTCGTAAGCGCCGAATTTGCTGCTCCGCTGTCCGTGGATGACGGGGGCATCGACGGCGGACCACGGATACTTGGACGCGGCGTCAAGGCTGGCCCGGGTCAGGTTCAGGCCCGCGGGCCGGCCGTCGGGGGCAAGAACCTTGGGTTCAAGCCGGGTCAGCAGGCGCAGGGTCTGGGCGTTGCCTTCGAAGCCACCGATTCCATGGGCGACCTCGTTGAGCGCCGATTCCCCGTTGTGCCCGAAAGGCGGATGGCCAAGATCGTGGCTCAGGCACGCCGTGTCCACAACATCCGGATCGCAACCGAGAGCGCGGCCCAATTCGCGGCCCACCTGGGCCACTTCAAGGCTGTGCGTCAACCGGGTGCGCACGAAGTCATCGGTATCCGGGGCCACCACTTGGGTCTTGGCCCCGAGCCGCCGGAGGGCTGACGAATGCAGCACCCGTGCCCGGTCCCTCTCGAAGTCCGAGCGGTAGGTATTCTTGCGGGGTTCCTGGACCCAGCGTGCCGAGTCGGCCTCCACGTAGCCTGGAATGCCCGTTGCGTTTTCGGCCGGGCGTGCTGCAGACATCGCTTCAGTTCCCATGGGTATCTGCCTCCTCCGCTTGCCGTGCACCGGCGTCTCTTCAGCCCGTGCCTATGCAGCCAGTTTTCCACGACTCGGGCCGTGCGCGTGCACCCGCCGGTCCGGGCCGCGCTTTAGCCGCCTGAGACGTCGAGTTCGGCTGCGGCGATATCGCGCGTCTGGTCCGCGTCCATCTGCCGGCTGAGAAGCCAATCCTTGGGCAACGCCGGCTTTTTGGGGGAACCTGCGCGTCCGCGCGGGCCTTCCGAATCGATGCTGGGTACGGCAGGTCCATGTCCAGCTGGTCCAGCAGCTCGCGCAGGACCTCGAGTGTCGGCACCGTGGCCAGTTTGGCACGCAGTTCCCCTCCCACCACGTAGCCCTTGAAGTACCAGGCCATGTGCTTGCGGATCTCACGCAGCGCCTTGTACTCGTCGTTGCCGAAGGTTTCGATCATGAGCTCGGCGTGGCGGTAGACGCCCTCGGCTACTTCGCGCAGGCCCGGACGGTGGCGCTGGTCGCTTCCCTCAAACGCGGCTTGGAGGTCGCCGAAGAGCCACGGGCGACCTTGGCAACCGCGGCCCACTACGACGCCGTCGATCCCGGTTTCGCGCACCATGCGGACTGCGTCTTCGGCGGACCAGATATCCCCGTTGCCCAGGACGGGAATGTCCGGGAGGGCTT
>NZ_DF952469.1:176893-177801 GCF_001263615.2 Arthrobacter sp. Hiyo1
CAGCGGGATGTCGCCCTTGGAGGCTTCCTTGACAGCCGTCTGGACGATCGACGTGAAAAGGTCGATCTTCCAGGGGAGGGCGGATCCGCCGCCGCGCCGGGTGACCTTGGGCACGGGGCAGCCGAAGTTGAGGTCGATGTGGTCCGCCCGGTCTTCTTCGACGAGCATGCGCACTGCCTGGCCAACGGTGACGGGGTCCACGCCGTACAACTGCACGGAACGGACTTTTTCATCGTCGTCATGGGAGATGATGCGCAACGATTCCGGGGTGCGCTCCACTAAGGCACGGGAGGTCACCATCTCCGCCACATACAGGCCGCCGCCGTATTCACGGCACAGCCGACGGAAGGCCGAGTTGGTGATTCCGGCCATCGGGGCGAGGATCACGGGGGTGTCCACCGTGATCCGGCCGAGCTGCAGCGGGGGCAGTTCGAGCTTGGGCGAAGGGGGCGTTGCTACTACAGTCACCCGTCCATTGTCTCAAAGCGGGGCAAATCGACGGGACGGTCGAATACGTGCCTGGCCGCTAGAGCAGCCAGCCGTTGTCTTCGGCGATCCGCACGGCCTCGGCACGTGTACGGCCGCCGGTCTTGGCCATCGCGGCAGACAGGTAGTTCCGCACCGTCCCTTCGGAAAGCATCGCTGACTTCGCGATGTCGGCTACCGTTCCGCCGTCGTACGCTGCCTTGAGCACCTCCCCCTCGCGTTCGGTCAAAGGGCTGTCTCCCGCGGTCAACGATTCCGCGGCAAGCACCGGGTCCACCACCCTGAGCCCTTGGTGTACGCGGCGTACCGCTTCGGCCAGTTGCCGGGCGGGCGTGTCCTTGACGACGAATCCGGAGGCGCCGGCCTGCATGGCGCGCTTGAGGTAGCCTGGCCGCCCGAAGGTGGTCACCATGAGGACCCGG
>NZ_DF952469.1:178833-184510 GCF_001263615.2 Arthrobacter sp. Hiyo1
CTGCCGGCCAATTCAGCCTTCACTGCTATGACGGTCAGGGAGTGCCCCAGGATGTCGTGCATGTCCCGGGCGACGCGGCTACGCTCCGCCGCCACGGCTGCATCGGCCAGTTCAGTCTGCGCTTCCCGGAGCCGTGCGGTCTGCCTGATCAGCCGCGCGAAGGCGGACATCATGAGGCCGAGGGACACGATGATCCCGGCCTGGAGCAAGGCCTGCTCCCCGTTGCCCGTCACCAACTGGGTGGTGAAGGAAGCGAGGGCCAATCCGACGATGAGGAAGAAATCCGCGCGCGGCGGAAGGGACGTCATGGCAATGGCGCAGGCCAGGAACGTCCAGGTCCACAAGGCTTCCCGTCCGATGATGAGGATCATCAGCCCGTTCAGCGCCAGCAGGATGAAGACGGACACGATCCCCGCCCGGACGCCCAGGCGCCAACTGATCTGTGGCAGGAAGACGTAGGCCGCGAAGAACACGATCAGGGACGCCGACGCCGCCGTTTTCCAGGCCAGCGGCTCGTCCACGGACCACACGATGTTCCACGTCGGCCAGGCCCAGAGCAGGATGGAGACTCCCGCGCCGATGAACCAGCCCCGTGGCCCAGGACCGCGGAACATGGCACCGCGGAACATGTTGCCGACGAGCATGTCCCTGAAGGAGGTTCGGCCTTGGCTGCTGGTCATGGTGCCCACCCTAGCGCTCTGTTCAGACACGTTTCGTGTCGCGGCGGAACGCCATCGCAGCCCCGGCCACGAAGATCGCGAGCCAGATGAGCACGTTGACGATCCACGCCCAGTCGAACTCGCCGGTGATGGGGCTCCGGGCCAATTGCCCGATCCCGTACGCGGGCGTGAACTTGGCGATGTTCCCGAAGGTCTCCCCCATGATCTCGATCGGCATGAACAGTCCACCGAGCATGGCAAGGATGGCCAGGGCCGGGCCGAGGATCTGCATGACGTTCTGGCTCGGCATAAGGTATCCGACGAACAAACCGAGGGCCGCGAAGACCAGGGAACCCAGCCAAGCCACCAACCCCGCGGTCAGCCAGGTCTGGGCATCCATGGTGACACCTGCAAGGGCGCCGATGACGAACTGGGCCACGACGGCAACGAGGGACAGCGTGAGCGCGGCCATGGCTTTCACCGCGATGTACGCACCGGGCAGGAGGGGCGTGAGCCGAAGCTGGCGGCTCCACCCTTGGGCACGCTCCACCGCCACTTGGCTGCCGGCGCCCGTAGCGGCGGTCATCGCGGCATAGACCGTGAGGCTGATGAGGATGTACTGGCCGTAGCTGTGCCCGTTGGGCAGGAGCTTGTCCTTGTTGGAGAGGCCGAAAATGAAGAAGAAGACGGCCGGCATGAACACCGTGAACATGATGGTCCGGCGGTTCCGGAGCATCCGCTTGATTTCGATCCACAGGAACGTGCTGTTGACCCCGCCGGAGGACGCTTTCCGTTCCTGGAGGACTGTTGCCGCGCTCATACGAGGTCTCCTTCAAAAGTGATGCTCGTGGATTCCGGCACCGCATCGTCTCCGGTGAGGGCCACGAAGGCCTCCTCGAGGTTGTTGGCCGCCACTTCCACGTCGTGGGCGCCCGTGTTGTTGAGCAGGAAACGCACGACGGCGTCCGAGTCGCCCGTGCGGACGGTGAGGCGGCCGCCGTCGTAATCCATGCTTTCGACGGGCGGCATCCCGGCCAGGAGCACGCGCTCAGCCGCCGGAAGCGAAGCCTTGACGGTTCGGCCCGAGGCAAGGTTCTTGATCTGGGCGGCGGTGCCGTCCGCCACGATGCTGCCTTGCCGGACCAGCACAATCCTGTCCGCGTAGGCGTCGGCTTCTTCGAGGTAATGGGTGGCGAAGATGACGGTCCGTCCGCGCTGGGCGTCGCTCCTGATCGCGGTCCAGAAGTCCCGTCGTCCCGCCACATCCATGCCGGTGGTGGGCTCGTCCAGGATCAGCAATCCGGGATCGGACACGAGGGCCATGGCGAAGCGCAGCCGCTGCTGCTGGCCGCCTGAGCACTTTTCGACCTTGCGGTCGGCGATCTCCAGGATGCCCGCCCGCGCCAGGACTTCGTCCACGGGCCGGGAGGAATCGAACATGGCAGCGTTGAGCTGCACGGTCTCGCGGACGCTGATGTCCCGCAGCAAGCCGCCGGTCTGCATCACGGCTGCCACCTGGCCGCGGGCGATGGCTCCCCGGGGAGTGTGGCCGAAGATGGAGACGCTTCCCTGGTCCGGAGCACTCAATCCGAGGATCATGTCGATCGTGGTGGTCTTGCCGGCTCCGTTGGGACCGAGGAACGCCACCACCTCCCCCGGTTGCACGGTGAGGTCCAGGCCGCGTACGGCGTGGACCTTCCCGAAGCTCTTGTGCAGTCCGGCGGCTTGGACGGCCGGCACACTCGCTGTTGTCATGACTCTCCTTGGCTTTGGTTTGCTCCACTACCCATCAAAGCGGGATCCGTGTCCGCGCCCGGGCGTGTGTCACCAATGAGGGATGACAAATGTCATCGGAGGCTAGCTGCGCTCGGCTTCCCTGCGTGCCCGCCTGGTCATGACGACGGCGGCAAGCTCGCCAGTATCGAAGGACTCAAAGGCATCGCTGGAACCGGCGTTTTCAAGCTCGCGGACCTTCCCGTCGTCGTCGAGAGCTGGCGCCGCATCCCTCGCGACGGCAGCCGCGAGCCGCCTCGGACCGGTCGCCTTCACCACCAGCACGGCGATCAAGGTGGTCACGGGGATGGCCAGCACCAGGCCGATGGAGCCCACCAGTGTACGGATGACTTCCTCCGACAACTCGGCACTGGTCAGGGCATCGACCAGCGGACGGTCGTACAGCATGACGATGATCAGGAGGGGTAGCGCTGCGCCGGCGTAGGCAAAGGCGATGGTGTAGACCGTGGAGGCGATGTGGTCCCGGCCGATCCTCATGGCCGAGGTGAACAGCTTTCGCGCGCCAGTCTCGGGTGCGAGCTCGTAGAGTTCCCACACGGCCGCGGACTGGGTGATCGTCACGTCGTTGAGCACTCCGAGCCCGGAAATGATCAGACCGCAGAGAATGATTCCGGAGAGCGAGATCTTGTCCGACATGTTCACGAGCGTGGCGCCCTCGCTGCTCGCGATCCCGGTCAGGTTGGCCGCATCCGTGGCCCAGGCCGCCAGCAGCGCCGTAATGCCGAGGCCGAAGATCGTACCCAGCAACGCGGTGGAGGTCTTGGCCGAGAATCCGTGGGCGAAATAGAGCACCCCCATCATGATGGCGGTGGAGCCGACCAAAGCCACGAGCAGCGGCGGCTTGCCTTCCACCAGTCCAGGAAGCATGAAGCTCACCATCACCACGTAGCTCCGGCCAGCCCGAGGAGCGCCCTGAAGCCGCGCCAGCGCGCCACCGCAATGACCACCACGGCATACAGGATCGCCAGAAGTGCCATGGGAACGGTCCGCACGAAGTCGAGGAAAACGTACGACGGCGAGCCGTTGCCTGCCGCCGCGCCCTGCACACCGGAGAGGTTCAGGTAGCGGATGCTGTCCCCCACTTTGACGCCGTGGGACTTGGCCACGTCCGGTTGATGACCACTTTCACGGGGCTGCCGCCGTTATCCGGTTGCGTGGACGCGAAGGTGCATTGGGACCCCTGCGGCTGTGGGCCGCTGCTTTGGTTCGTGCCGTTCGTACTCGGCGCCTGCGTACCTTGCGTGCAGCTTTCCTGGGTGACGGCCTGGATCTTGCCCGTATCAAACGTCACCCCGGGAGCGGCCGTGTAGGGGCTCGCGAACGTGATGCCCTCTTTGCTCCCCGATGGCCACATGACCAGCATGGCAACGATCGTGAGTACCGCGATCGGAGCCAGCACGGCCACGAGGAGCCAGTTGGCCCGCCTGCGTGACGCGAGCGCCGTCGGGCTTGGCTCGAAATGCTCCGCGTGTCCGTGTGAATGGCCGTGACCCATTAGCTGCAAAACCTCATGCCCACAAGCCTACGTGGGGCAGCGCTGTGTCCCACCCAACTAACTCGCAGTTGGTGTCGTTATGAGGGCTCAGAACGACAACAAATGCGTGGGCCCACGCCGCCAGGGTTCCCTGGCCGAGCTTGCGAGGCGAGGGTGGCGGTGGGGATCAGTTGGGCTCGCTTGATACCCGGGTGCTCAGGCGGGTTTGATGTTTTGGTTCACGTGGAAGAGGTTTCCTGGATCGTACTTGCCTTGATGGCTTGCAGCCGCTCGTAATTGACCCCGTAGTTGTCGCTGATCCTGCTTTGGTCTTCCGCATCCATGAAGTTGATGTAGCCGCTGGCAGCAGAGTGCGGACGGAGCGCCTCCGCGTAGTTGCGGGCCCAGGCAATGTTGGCTTCGTTGTCCGCGGGGTCCGGCCATTGTGCCGCGATCACCGGGGCGAACTTCATGCCGCGGTTCGCGAAGGCGGTGTCCTGGGCTCCGACCCGGGCCGCCGCGCCGTCGATCGGGTAGACATGGACGGCGGTGTTGAGGCTGGTCACCGTGGACCCGAACTCCGCATGCGCACCAATGACGCCATCGTTGAGTTCACTGATGAAGTTGGCTTTCCAGTATCCTTGCAGCCCCTTGGGATTGAGCCCGTCAAATGCCACGTTGAGTGCCGGGTACGGCATCGGGGTGATCAGGGATCCGGCTACGGGTGCGGCTTCGAGGAACGGCGCCCAGCGGGATTCGCCTTCGGCCATGTCTCCCGTCCACATCCCGACCACGACGCACACTGGCTTGCCGTGCCATTCTTCGGGAAGGAACGGCACCGGCGGGCCTTGATGGAAGCCGAGGAACGTGCCGAACTCTTCGGGAGCGGAGTCCATGTAATCCCGGTAGAACTTCGCCACCGTCTCGGTGTTCTCCGCTCCGTAGATGACAATGCCCACATGGACCATGTCCACCGGGTGCAGCTTGTACTCCAGCGACGTCACCACACCGAAATTTCCCCCGCCACCCCGCAAGGCCCAGAAGAGATCCTCGTTCCGGGTTTCGCTCGCAGTCAGGAACTTGCCGTCCGCAGTCACCACGTCAGCGGAGATCAAGTTGTCACAGGACAGGCCGTGCTTGCGGGCAAGATAGCCGATGCCGCCACCCAGGGTCAGGCCTGCGATGCCGGTGGATCCCACAATCCCGCCAGTGGTAGCGAGTCCGAAGGCATGGGTGGCGTGGTTGAAATCTGCCCAGGTTGTTCCCGCCTCGGCACGGGCCGTACCGGCGTCGGGGTCAACACGGACCCCGGTACGGTTGACGAAATCTATGACAAGGGCATCGTCCCAGGTCCCGAAACCGGGGGCGCTGTGGCCGCCGCCGCGGATAGCCAATGGCAGGGAATTGTCCCGGGCGAAGTTCACGCTCGCGATGACGTCCGCCACTTGGGCCACCCGGACGACTCCCGCCGGACGCTTGTCGATCATCCCGTTAAAGACGGCACGGGCGGAGTCATAGTCAGGATCGCTGGGAGTGACGAGTTGCCCACGGAGCTGTTCACGGAGTCCGTCGAGGGCTGTTCCATTCATGGGTGTTACCGCCGATTCTCTTCATGAGACCGGATTCGTTCCACCCGCCGCTACCCCACCAGAGCAACGGCCGGGGCTTACGTCGTCATGCCTACACCCAGGGCAGCGGCGTCGTCAAGGGTTCACCCAACTGGCTCGCAGTTGCAGCCGTCAAGCTATCG
>NZ_DF952469.1:185438-191350 GCF_001263615.2 Arthrobacter sp. Hiyo1
CGACTGCCCGGCTTCGCGCCGCAGCATGGTCAGGAGCGTGGCCCCGATCCCGCTCCGGCGGTGGTCCTTGGCAACCTCGATGTAGGCCCAGAGACGTTCCGCGTGCAGGGACGCCTCGTGGACCACCCCCGCGGCCACCGGAATTGCGATGCCGTCAACGACGTCTTCCGCCACGATGCACCGGCGCCAAGGGTGGCCCTGGCCGCTGTTGCTCGACGGCGCAAGGGCGGCGCGGAATTGCTGGGCCGGCAGGGTCTCCGGCCCACCCCACATTTCCAGGAGCGCGAGGTCGTCGCCCTCACGCCATTCGCGGTACTCGATGGACACGCTTAGGCGCCGATCAGCCGTGCGGCCAGGTAGCCCTCCACCTTGTCCAGGGACACACGTTCCTGGCTCATGGTGTCGCGCTCACGAATGGTGACGGCCTGGTCATCGAGGGTGTCGAAGTCCACGGTGATGCAGAACGGGGTACCGATCTCGTCCTGGCGACGGTAGCGGCGGCCGATGGCGCCGGCGTCGTCGAAGTCGATGTTCCAGTTCTTGCGCAGCTGGGTGCCCAAGTCCTTGGCCTTCGGGGACAGGTCCTCGTTGCGGCTCAGGGGCAGCACGGCTGCCTTGACCGGCGCCAGGCGCGGGTCAAGCTTCAGGACGGTACGGACGTCGACGCCGCCCTTGGCGTTGGGTGCCTCGTCTTCCGTGTAGGCGTCCACAAGGAAGGCCATGAAGGAGCGCGTCAGGCCGGCGGCCGGTTCAATGACGTACGGCGTGTAGCGCTCGTTGGTGGCCTGGTTGAAGTAGCTGAGGTCCTGACCGGAGGCCTTCGAGTGGGTGGAGAGGTCGAAGTCGGTGCGGTTGGCGATGCCCTCAAGCTCGCCCCACTCGGAGCCCTGGAAACCGAAGCGGTACTCGATGTCCGTGGTGCCCTTGGAGTAGTGGCTGAGCTTGTCCTGCGGGTGCTCGAAGAAACGCAGGTTCTCCGGCCGGATGCCCAGATCGGTGTACCAGGACATGCGTTCTTTCATCCAGTACTGGTGCCATTCCTCATCCGTGCCCGGCTCGACGAAGAATTCCATTTCCATCTGTTCGAACTCGCGGGTGCGGAAGATGAAGTTGCCCGGCGTGATCTCGTTGCGGAAGGACTTGCCGATCTGGCCGATGCCGAACGGCGGCTTCTTGCGGGACGTGGTGAGCACGTTGCTGAAGTTGACGAAGATGCCTTGCGCGGTTTCCGGGCGCAGGTAGTGCAGGCCTTCTTCACTGGCCACGGGGCCCAGGAACGTCTTGAGCAAGCCGGAGAACTCCTGCGGTTCGGTCCACTGGCCGCGGGTGCCGCAGTTGGCGCAGGCGATGTCCTTGAGGCCGTTTTCGGCGGGACGGCCCTTCTTTTCCTCGTACTCTTCCTCGAGGTGGTCGGCGCGGTAGCGCTTGTGGCAGGAAAGGCACTCGACCAGGGGGTCGGAGAACACCTCGACGTGGCCGGAGGCTTCCCATACCTGGCGGGGCAGGATCACGGAGGAATCCAGGCCCACCACGTCTTCGCGGCCGCGGACAACGCTCTGCCACCACTGGCGCTTGATGTTTTCCTTGAGCTCGGCACCGAGGGGGCCGTAGTCCCACGCGGACCGGGAGCCACCATAGATTTCACCGGCCTGGAACACGAAGCCCCTCCGCTTGGAGAGGGAAATGACCTGGTCGAGGACGGATTTTGCTGCCATGGGTACTCCAATGTTCTACAGGGCCGCTGGGTGCGGTCCGTGGTTGTGCGCGAAGGTAATGCTGTGCAGGAAGCTGCGTGTCCTAGCCTACCGGCCTTTGGCCGCTGTCCTGCCTCCGGGACCCGCCTGGCTACCCTTGGCGGGACGGCGGCGAGAGAGAGCGCCCTTCGGCCAAGGCAGCGTGGCAACGATGATGGCGAACAGGGTCAGCAAGGTGCCAAGGATCGTGGGGAAAGCCACCAAGGTTCCCGGAGCCGGCAGGATCAGGTCAAGCGCGAGGGATCCGAGCAGCTGCCCGGCAATCATCCCCAGCCCCGTCACCAAAACACCGAGGCTGCGGACCAACAAAGCAGCCAGGCCGATAAAGACGCACCCCATCGGGCCGCCCACGTAATACCACCACTCAGCAGGAAGCGCGTGCCCGGGACCAAGCAACGACACCTTGATGAGCCAGGCGATCCAGAGAATGACCGTTCCGGCCACGAAATTCACCAGCGTCGCGGCGATGGGGCTGCCGTAGTGCACCGTGGCAGTCCCGTTCATGGCTTGTTGGAAACTCATGAGGCAACCCGCCACGACTGGCAACAGGATCGGGAACAGCAAGGACCCGACGTCGGCCGCAGCCCCGAGGCGCGGCGACACGGCCCAGGCGACGGCGGCGATCGTCAGGATGCTTCCCAAAATCCTGACCCCCGTGATCGAGCGTTTCCCGCCGGGACCGATGCCGAGCCGGTCCACGAACAGGCCGCTCACGGTCTGCCCTGTGATCACGGCTACCGTGAACAACGCGACTCCAAGAAGGCCAATGGTGAACGATTGGGCAATCACGTAGAGAGCGCCGATCCCGCCAGCCACCACATAGAACCGCGGAAAGCTGCGCTCCTTGACGGCAGGCACTATTCGGCGCAAACCAGCGCGGCCCTTCGGCAGCGCAAGGCCGATCACGGCGATCAATACCAGCCCGGTAGTGAAGCTGACGACGGCGGCCGCCACGCCGTCGTCGAGCTTTGCCCCCAGCGCACTGTTGATCCGGCCTTGGACCGGAAGCAGGGTACCGTTGGCCACCGCGAGAAGCAGGCCGGTGAGCAACGGACGGGAGGTGCTTCGGATGGCGGGACGGGACGATTGCGGCATTTTCACCACCTTACTTCAGGCATCATTGCTTGTATGAGCAACCCGGAAATCGAAGAAATCCCCATCCGCGACGACATGATCCGACTCGGCCAGCTCCTGAAGCTCGCCAACCTGGTGGAGGACGGCGTGGAAGCCACGGAACTCATCAAGAACGGCCTGGTCAAAGTCAACGGCGAGATCGACGATCGGCGCGGCCGCCAACTCCATGTCGGCGATACGGTGACCGTCAACGGACAGACGGTGCGGATCGCGGCCGCTTCCTAGGGCAACGCGGGGTCACTTACGGCCCATAACGTGCCTCGGGATGGGCCGTAAGTGACCCCGCGTTGCTACGAGAGGACCTTGTGCTCCAGGAATTCGCCAACGTGGCCGATTTCCTGCTGGTTGATGCCGTGCCACATGCCTGTGTAGAGCACCTTGGTGAGGTCTGTGTGCTTTCGGACCCAGTCCATGGTGTATTCGATCTTGTCCGGGGTGATAACAGGATCCTGCTGGTCCCGTCCCCAGAAGAGCGGCACGGAACCGTCCAGTTCGGCGTCGCGGAATGCGGGGTCCGCATCGGCGTCGACGGCGAAGCCTGAAAGCCCGACGACGGCGGCAAAGTCCGCCGGGCGCTGCCGCAACAGCGAGGTGGCCATGGCCATGCCCATGGAAAAGCCGAGAAGCGTCACCGAGCTGTGGTTGGACTTGAAGGAGTCCAACCAGGAAAACACGTACTCCGCGGCGTCCTTGACGGCGTCGAGGGAATAGTCGATGGACGCCGTGAGCGGGAACCACGTGAAGCCCGGGCCCGTCGCGATCGGCGCACGGAGCGAAGCGACGACGAAGTCCTGGGGCAACAAGCCTGCAAGGCTGAAGAGGTCCTGCTCGTTGGACCCGTAACCGTGCAACAGGACCAGCAATGGCTTGCCAGCCCGCTCCTCCTCTTCGTGGGACCACAAAACGACCGGGGCAGGAAAGGCGGAAGCTTGACTCATGGGACTATTCTTACAGTTACCCATGAGTAACAAGCTACGGGCGCGTGGCGTTGCAGCAAGAGGCAGGATATCGACGTGAGTGACATTGATCCCACGGTGGGACCAAAGCCGGACGAACGGATTCATCCGTGGACCCGCTACGTGGCATTGGGTGATTCCTTTACCGAAGGGATCGGCGACCCCGAGCCCAACAACCCCGGGGGACATCGCGGCTGGGCCGACCGCGTAGCCGAGGAACTGAGCCGGGGACACCGGGATTTCGCCTACGCCAACCTGGCCATCCGCGGGCGGTTGCTCCAGCAGATCCTCGACGAACAACTTGGCCCGTGCATGGACCTCAAGCCGGACCTCGTGAGCATCTCCGCGGGCGGCAACGACCTCATCCGTCCCGGCGGCGATCCCGACGCCTTGGCCGAGAAACTCGATGCCGCAGTGCAGACCCTGAGTTCCGACGGCGCCACCGTGGTTCTCTTCAACGGTCCGGACACCGCGTCATCGGTCCTCGGCCGGATCCGCGGCAAAGTGGCCATCTACAACGAAAACCTCCGCACGGTGGCCGCCCGCCACGATGCCGTGATCGCCGATATGTGGTCCCTGCGGCAACTCTCCAACTCCCAGATGTGGGACGAAGACCGCCTGCACTTCTCGCCGCTCGGCCATCACACCATCGCGGCGATGGTCCTCGATTCACTCAACGTGCCCCACAACCTCGAGCCGCTGTTCCCCAAGCCGCTCCCCCAGCGCAGCTGGCGCGAGGCCCGCTCGGGCGACCTCGTATGGGCCCGGGAGTATTTTGTCCCGTGGGTCATCCGCCGGATCCGGCACCGCTCCTCCGGCGACGGCATCCTGCCGAAACGCCCGACGCCGGGACCCGTCTTCGGTCCTGCCGACACCATCCTGCCCCGGAGCTGAACCGGAGCCGTGTGGGTCACAGGGACCGGGGCTAAGCTGGTGAAAGACTAGGGAGGCCCTCCACCGTGAACAATGTGATCTTCTGGATCATCGTCTGCTCCTGGCTGATTCCCATGGGGATCCGCATGTACAACCGATCGCGCCAGCGCAGGCTCCGGGACTTCCCTCCGCAGGATTACCCCGGGCAGCCTTATCCTCCGCAGGATTACCCCGTCGGATACCCGGAGCAACCCCCGGTCATCTTCCCGGCTGAGCCGCAACCCCCGGTGGGAATGCCCGCACCTCAGGCCGCTCCGCCGTCGTCGGCTACTCCGCAAGCGAACAGCGCGCCCCAGCCGGACAGCGCGCCGCAAGGCTACCGGGCACGGAAACTGGCCGAACTCGACCAGGAGTACAGCGACGGGAAAATTGCCATGGAGGACTACATGAAGCTCCGCCAGGAGATCATGAACGGCTGATTCAGCCGAAGAACGCCTCCCGCAGCTGGGGGCCGAGCTGGCCAATCTCGGTGAGGAAACCGTCGTGCCCGATGGGCGCCTCGATCACATGAACGGGGACTTCTCCGGGCAAGGCCTTGGCCAGCTCGTGCGATTGTTCCGGGAAATAGAGCCGGTCCGAGTCCACCGAGGCAACGAAGAACTTCGCCGTGGCCACGGACAACGCGTCCTCCAACGAGCCCCGGCCGCGAGTGATGTCGTGGCTCATGAGCGCCTCGGTGATGGCGATGTAGCTGTTGGCGTCGAAGCGCTGGACCAGCTTGCGTCCCTGGTGGTCGAGGTAGCTCTCCACCTGGTAGCGGCCACGGTCCCCTAAGGCCGCAGCCTGTAGGGGTGCCTCGCCGCCTTGGGCGTTCCTGCCGAAGCGGAAGTCCAGTTCATCCGCCGAACGGTAGGTGATGTGGGCGATCCGCCGGGCGAGGGCCAGCCCCGCCTCGGGCGCTGCCTGGCCATAGTAGTCGCCGCCCTTGAAGTCGGCGTCCTGCCGGATGGCGAGCGTCTGGGCCTGCGCGAACGCAATCTGTTCGGCAGTGCTGTACGCCCCGATCGAAATCACGGCACATGCTTGACGCGGTCCGGATAGCTGACGGCCCATTCCAGTGCGCGGGCACCGCCCATGGACCGCCCACACGTGTGCCAGCTGTGGATCCCCAAGCGTCGGCCGACCGGGCTTCGGC
>NZ_DF952469.1:191375-192473 GCF_001263615.2 Arthrobacter sp. Hiyo1
GTGGATCCCCAAGGCGTCGGCCAGCCGGGCTTCGGCTACAGTGCTGTCCCGCAAGGTCACAAGCGGGAAGCGGGAGCCCCACGGCTTGCCGTCAGGAGCGCTCGACGACGGCCCGGTGCTGCCGTAGCAGCCTCCCACGATGTTGACAGAGACCACGAAGTAGCGGTCCGTGTCGATGGTGGCGCCGGGACCAACGAGTTGTTCCCACCAGCCTTCTTCGTCGCTCTCGCCACGGGCCACATGGGTGCTGCCGGTCAGTGCATGCTCCACGAGGACGGCGTTGGAAGCGTCGGCGTTGAGCCGGCCCCAGGTCTCGTACGCAAGGACGACCTCAGGGAGGAAACCCCCGGCCTCCAGTTCGAGCCCTCCTACGGAAACATACTTGAGGGTTCCATCCTGGGTACCTGAAAGGGGTATGGCTGTTGCAGCAATTGTCATTCGTCGACACCTCACATCGCGCTTGCCCGCCGCCAACACAGCGAAGGGCCAGGTCTTCACCCGGGGCACCCCGCCGCGAAAGGAGGGTTGCCGGCCAGCAAGCCGGGGCTGTCGCTGGCACTCATGACCTATGGGAAGAGTCTAGGAAAACCGGACCCCTTCTGACGAAGATTATGACAGCTTTGTGACACTTGGCCGCGTTTTGTTCACGAAGCCGGGGTTGTGGATGTCTGAAATTGAAGAGACGGGTGATGCCTGTGTGACTGGAGATAGAATTGGGCGCAGCAGTCTGCATCCTTCGGATGTCTCCGCCGCCACTGTGCGTCACAGGAAGATTGAAGCTCGTGAAAAAGCCATCCGGCGTCGTTCCAATAGCCCTGTTCTTGCTGGTATCAGGTTTCACCGTGGGAGTGCCGCTGCCGGCGCACGCCGACACGACTCCGGCAGCACGCGAAGACAGATACGTGGTCCACTACGCCGAAGGCACCGACGTTGACGGGAAGACCGCGGAGCTGCGCTCGCAGGGAGTCTCGGTGGACAAAAACGTTCACGCATGCCGTGAAGGCCGCGGTCGTCACGGCGACGCCAGCGAAGGCCGCTGCGTTGGCGAAGTCGAGCCACGTGGCATCGGTCGAGCGGGACACCCCGGTTCGGATTTCG
>NZ_DF952469.1:192801-200549 GCF_001263615.2 Arthrobacter sp. Hiyo1
CACCCAGCGGCCGCCACCTGGAACCTCGACCGGACCGATCAGCGCACCCTCCCTTTGTCCGGGAGCTACACCCCGCCTTCGAGCGGCGCCGGGGTTCAGGTCTACATTGTGGACAACGGGGTGCTTGGCACCCATGTGGACTTCGGCGGTCGGGTGACCGCGGGGTGGAGTGCCTTCTCGGGGCAGCCCGCCAATGCCCCCTGCACCGATCCGGCAATGCCCGACGCCGGCCACGGGACGCACGTAGCAGGCATCACGGCCGGCAGCACCTACGGCATGGCCAAGTCGGCAACCATCGTGCCGGTGCGGGTCCTTGGTTGCGACGGTACGGGATACTCCTCCGACGTCATAGCCGGCCTCGATTGGATGGTCCAGCAGCACCAGCCCGGCCAACCCGCCGTCGCCAACCTCAGCCTCTCCGGACCTGCGAACCAGAGCCTGGACGACGCTGTCCAGGGCGCGATCAATAACGGCATTACCGTCACCTTGGCGGCCGGCAATTCCAGCACGGACGCGTGCACGCTGTCCCCCAGCCGAGTGCCTGCCGCGATCACGGTGGCCGCGAGCGACAGCTTCGACCGGCAGGCATCCTTCTCCAACTATGGTTCCTGCGTCGACCTGTACGCACCAGGAGTCCAGATCACCTCGGATTGGCAGACGTCAAATACCGCAACGGCTGTCCTGAACGGAACCTCGATGGCCTCTCCGCATGCGGCAGGAGCGGCCGCGATGCTCCTCGCCATGCATCCCTCGTGGAGCCCCGCGCAGGTCTCGGCAACGTTGACCGTCGGCGCAACAGCCGGAATAGTCCAGTCGACCGGAAACTGCATGCCTAACCGGCTGCTGTACGTCAGCCCGTCGCTCTTTTCGCCGTCGCAAGACCCGTTGGGCGGATTTGCGGCTACAACCCCCTGCAGGCAGCTTGACACGCGGGACGGGACCGGTGGCGTCAACGGGCCGGTCGCCCCCGGACAGACGATCAGCGTCAAGGTTGCGGGACGCGGCGGCCTCCCGGCGACCGGAGTTTCCGCTGTCGCAATGAACATCACGGTGGCCAACCCGACGTCGAACGGCTTCATCACCGCGTACGCCGGCGGAACAAATCGTCCGGCGACCTCGAACCTGAATTTTGCCCCAGGGCAGATCGTCCCGAATTTCGCGATCACGCCGGTGGGGTCGGATGGCACGATTTCCTTCACGAACAGCTCCAACGGCACGGTCCAGCTCATCGCCGACATCACCGGTTACTCCCTCACGCCTGGCGCGTCGCCCGCTCCCGGGACGTTCTCCGCCCAGGCCCCGTTCCGGCAGTTGGATACCCGTGACGGCACCGGTGGCGTCGGCGGACCCGTTGCCCCCGGACAGACCATCAACGTCAAAGTCACAGGCCGCGGCGGTATTCCCTCTTCCGGTGTTTCCGCCGTCGCGATGAACATCACGGTGGCCAATCCCTCGTCGTTCGGCTTCATCACCGCCTACGCTGGAGGGACTCCGCGACCGAACGCCTCGAACGTGAACTACGCCGCGGGACAGATCGTTCCGAATTTCGCCATTACGCCGGTCGCTCCCGACGGGACGATTTCATTCACGAACACCTCCGGCGGAACCGTCCAGATCATCGCCGATACCTCGGGCTATTACCTTGCGGGCACACCGTCAACCGCCGGGGCGTTTTCCGCGCAGGCCCCGTTCCGCCAATTGGATACCCGTAACGGCACCGGCGGGATCAACGGACCTGTTGCCCCCGGACAGACCATCAACGTCAAGGTCGCGGGACAGGGTGGCATTCCAGCGTCCGGTGTTTCCGCTGTCGCGATGAACATCACCGTGGCCAACCCGACGTCGTTCGGGTTCATCACCGCCTACGCCGGAGGAAGCCCGCAGCCGAGCACCTCGAACGTGAACTACGCGACGGGACAGATCATCCCGAACTTCGCCATTACGCCCGTCGCTCCGGATGGCACGATCTCCTTCACCAACAACTCCAACGGCACAGTGCAGCTCATAGCCGACACTTCCGGGTACTACATCGCGGGCTAACCGCGAGATGGGGCGCCCATCGGAGTGGGCGACCCATCACGGAACGAACCGGCGACTGGCCTAGCTGCCCTTGGCCGCCCGGAATCCTGACTCGAGGTCCGCGAGGATGTCGTCGATGTGCTCGATCCCGACGGACAGCCGCACCAGTCCCGGGCTCACGCCGGCCACGGCCTGCTGTTCTGGGGTCAGCTGGCTGTGCGTCGTGGACGCGGGGTGGATGACCAGGGAACGGACATCGCCGATGTTTGCCACATGGGAATGCAGCTCCAAGGCGTCCACGAAGCGCTTGCCGGCGTCGATCCCGCCCCGGATGGTGAAGGACACCACGGCGCCGGTTCCCCGGGCCCGTACTTCCGTCCTCGTTCGAACCACGGGCTGGAAGGCAGCCCCGCATACGCGACCGATTCGACGTCGTCGCGCCCTTCCAGCCATTGCGCCACTTTGGTGGCGTTGTCCACGTGGCGTTCCACCCGCAGGCTGAGGGTTTCGATTCCTTGGGAGATCAGGAAAGCGTTGAACGGTGAAACTGCCGAGCCGAGGTCGCGCAAAAGCTGGACCGGGCCTTGAGGATGTAGGAGAGGTTCGCGCCGAGGGCACCGTCCTTGCCGAGGTCGCGGGCATAGACCAGGCCGTTATAGCTCGGGTCCGGGGTGTTGAAGTTGGGGAACCGCTCAGGGTCCTTGCCGAAATCGAAGTTGCCGGAGTCCACGATGACACCGGCAATGGCGGATCCGTGCCCGCCCAGGTATTTGGTGGCCGAATGCACCACGATGTCAGCGCCCCACTCGATGGGCCGGATCAGGTAGGGCGTGGCGAGGGTGTTGTCCACGACGAGCGGGACTCCAGCCTCGTGCGCGGCGCGGGAGACGCCTTCGATGTCCAAAACGTCCTGGCGGGGGTTGGAGACGACTTCGGCGAAGAACAGCTTGGTGTTTGGCTGCACGGCCTCGCGCCAGTGGTCGAGGTTGTCCGGGTCCTCGACGAAGGTGACCGAGATTCCGAATTTCTTCAGCGTATGCGCCAGCAGATTGTAGGTGCCGCCGTAGAGGCTCGGGCTGGCCACCACGTGGTCACCGGCCTCGGCGACGTTGAGGATGGCGAACGTTTCCGCGGCCTGGCCGGAGCTCAGCAGGAGCGCGGCCAAGCCGCCTTCCAGGCTCGCTATGCGCTGTTCCACCGCATCCTGCGTGGGATTGCCGATCCGGGTGTAGATGGGCGCCAGCTCGGCGAGCGCAAAGCGGTTGGCAGCGCTTTCCGCGCTGGGAAACACGAACGAGGTGGTCTGGTAGATGGGGAGTGCCCGGGCTCCGGTGGCGGAGTCCGGCTCCTGACCGGCGTGGATCTGGCGCGTTTCGAATGACCATCCTTGGGACATGCGGACTCCTGGTTGTCTGGGCTCTTGCCGTGCTTCAGCTTGCCGGGCCGAAGTATTCAGCCTGCCGGTGTTCGGTTGCCGCCAGTCTAGGGATGGTGTTGCGGGCTCCGGAAGCTTTGTGACGAACACAGTAGTTTTCGGTCCCGGCGCGTCCTGAAGTGACTCTGAGCTGCCTTTTCGATACATCCCACCTTGGTTAGGCTTGACTTAGCTGAGAGCTCCATCACAAAGTGCCAAGATGAAGCCATGCGCATGGATCACGTCTCTTACGCTTGTGAACGAGATGGCCTTTTGGCCACCACCGAGCGGATTTCCGCAGCATTGGGAGTGGACGCAGTCCGGGGCGGAGTGCACCCGCGCTTCGGTACCCGGAACATGATCATTCCCCTTGCTGACCACAAATACCTGGAAGTTGTCGAGGTCCTTGACCACCCGGCATCCGACAAGGCACCTTTTGGACAAGCCGTCCGTGCACGCTCCGCCGCGGGAGGTGGTTGGATGGGCTGGTGCGTCGCTGTGGACGACCTGAGCCCGTTCGAACAGCGGCTTGGACGCGCCGCCGTTCCTGGCAACCGCAAGTTCCCGGACGGCCGCGAACTCGTCTGGTCGCAAATCGGCATCCTGGGGCTCATCGCCGATCCCCAGGTTCCCTACTTGCTGCGGTGGGAGGGCGACCCTGCACTTCACCCGTCCCTCGTCTACCCAAGCGACGTCAAGATGTCCAGCCTCACCATCGCCGGCTCCGCGGAGCGTGTCACCGAGTGGCTAGGGGAACCCGTGGAGAAGCCTCTCGAGGACGTTGCAGTCCAATGGATGGCTCCGCACGGAACGCCGGGAATCATGTCGGTAACGTTCGAAACCGCCAACGGAGCCGTCACCATCTGACGGACCATCGGGCCAGGAGTGCCCGGGAAAAACTTCGGCCGCCATATGCGGGTGCCAATGACGTCATCCCGCAGTGGCGGCCGAAACCTTTTAACGCGCTTCAGCCCAGCCCGATTGCCTTGCCGAAGACGCTGAAGCCGACGAACGCCACGATGTCCAGGAGAGCATGGGCCACCACCAGCGGCATGACCCTCTTGGTCTTGGTGTAGATCCAGCCGAACACGAGGCCCATGACGGCATTGCCGATGAAGGGCCCGAAGCCTTGGTACAGGTGGTAGCTGCCGCGAAGGAGCGCGCTGAGCACAATCGCCAGCGTGGTGCTCCACCCGAACTTCCCGAACCGGTCCAGGAGGTAGCCCACCACGATGACTTCTTCGACGACGGCGTGCCGCACCGCGGAGAGGACCAGAACGGGCACTGTCCACCAGTAGGAGTCCAGGCCGCTGGGGATGATCGCCGTCGTAATTCCGAGGGCGCGGCCGCGTAGAGGCCCAGCGACGGGATCCCGATCAGCGCGGCGAGGCCCAGTCCTTGCAACGCGTCACGGCCCGGGCGGGCGAAGTTGAAGCCCAGCCGGGTGAAGCCCGAGGGACTCTCCGCGGTTTGGCGGTGCAAGGACAGGAAGTAGAACACCAACACCACCGGGACCAGGGCAAACGCGATGTCCAGCAGCTGGTAGGTGAGATCGAAATACTCGCGCGTGCTCTGCGAGCGGTTGAGCGTGGACGTCGCATGGGCCAAAGGCCCTTGGGTCATCTTGTCCAACAACTGCACCACGGAGTACACGGCCGATTGGCCCAGGGACAGGCCAAGGACGATCAGTACTTCGGCGCGCAACCGGCGCGTTGAGGCTAGGAGCATGCTCCTATCTTGCCTTCATTTGCCTGAGGTTTCCCGTGAGCCGGGTCCACCAGTGTCCGCCTGCGCGGGCCGGGCCACTCCTGAGCCTATGCTTGGTGGGATGAGCGCGCCAGCACGAATCTTCATGATCCGGCACGGCCAGTCCGCCGCCAACGCCGACACTTCCATCTACAACCGTGTGCCCGATTACCGCATCCCGTTGACGGAGCTTGGCGTAGAGCAGGCACGGGCTGCGGGTGAGGCGCTGCGCAGGAAGCTCGACGGCGAACCCGTATGCGTTTACGTCTCTCCGTACCTTCGGGCCTACCAGACCCTTGAGGCACTGAATCTGGGCAGCCTCACGGAAAGAGTCATCGAGGAGCCCCGGCTGCGTGAACAGGACTGGGCCAACTTCCAGATCGCCGGAGACATCGGGGACCAGAAGGAGCTCCGCAACCTCTACGGGCATTTCTTCTACCGGTTCCGCGAGGGCGAATCAGGCTCCGATGTGTATGACCGGATTTCGTCCTTCATGGAAACCCTGTACCGGCATTGGGAGAAACCCGACTACGCGCCCAACACCCTGCTGGTGACCCATGGCCTCACCATGCGGCTCTTCTGCATGCGGTGGTTCCACTGGTCTGTGGAGTACTTCGAATCTCTCAACAACCCGGGCAACGCGGAGCTACGGACACTGATCCGCAACGACCAGGACAAGTACGATCTGGACACGCCGTTCAGCCAGTGGGTGCAGCGCAGCACCGATGAAACCGTGCTGAATGCTCCCCCGATGGTCTTCTGACGGTCACTTATCGAAGCTAGTCGTCCTTGGCCACGATCACTTCGGTGCCGCTTGCTTCAAACGCAGCCTTGTCTTCTGCCGTGATGCCCGAATCGGTGATGAGCCGCCGGAAGTCGTACCCGGCCATTGCCGCGAAGGCACGCTTGCCGATCTTCGTGGAGTCGGCCAGGACATAGGAGTCGGTGGCACGCCGGGCCATGACGGTATTCACCATGGCTTCTCCCTCGTCGGTGATGGTGGGCCCGATCTTGGGATCGACGCCGTTGACCCCGATGAAGGCGATGTCCAAGGCAACCTTCTGCATGATGACATCGGTGTAGGGCCCCACAAGTTCGTAGGAACGCGGGTTCAGGATGCCGCCGGTGACCATGATCTTGATGTTGGGGCGCACGGCAAGCTGGGCTGCGATGTTGATGGCGTTGGTGACCACCGTCAGCATGGGCCGGTTGGAGGGCGCGTTCAGGTCTTCGCGGGTGGAAAGCACCTGGGCCAAAGCCGTGTTGGTGGTGCCGCCGCTGAGTCCGATCACGGCCCCGGGCATGATGAGCTCCGAAGCGGCCAAGGCAATCTGCTGCTTGGCCTCGGCGTGGTCATCCCTGTTGTAGCGCCCCGGAAGTTCGTACGCCACGGATCCCGTGGTCGCACCCCCGCGGGTTCGGCTCAGGAGCCGCTGCTTGGCGAGGCTGTCCAGGTCACGGCGGGCCGTCGCCGGCGAGACGGCCAAGCGGGTCACGATATCCTCGACCTCAACATGCCCTGACTCGGCGAGGAGATCAAGGATGGCTGTCAGTCGATCGTTGCGGGTCATCACGAACCTTCCGGAAATTGGGACTAGTTCACTTTCGCGAACAGCGTCAGCAGACGTGCGGTTTCCAACACCAGGGCGTCACGTCCGGCCTTGATGTACTTGCGGGAGTCCACCACGGAAGGGTTGGCATCCAGGTACTCACGGACGGCGCGGGTGAAGAACCCGTTCAAGTGTGTGGATACGTTGATCTTAGTCATACCGGCCCGGATTGCCGCCACCAGCGTTTCATCTGCTACGCCGGAGGACCCGTGCAGGACGAGCGGCAGCCGGACGGCTTCCTTGAGCCGGGTGATCAGGGCCAGGTCCAGGGCTGCGCTGCGTTCGGTCATGGCGTGCGAGGAACCAACGGCGACGGCGAGGGCGTCGACGCCGGTGGCTTCCACGAAGGAACGGGCTTCGGCCGGATCGGTGCGGACCCCCGGGGCATGGGCACCGTCCTTGCCTCCCACCTTCCCGAGCTCGGCCTCGACGTAGACCCCGTGGTCCTGGGCGTAGGTGGCGACCCGACGCGTGACTTCGACGTTCGCGTCGTACGGCAAGTGCGCGCCGTCGTACATGACGGACCCGAAGCCAAGGTCGACAGCCTGCAGGGCAAGTTCTTCGGATTCGGCGTGGTCCAGGTGCAGGGCCACGGGCACTGAAGAGTCCCGGGCAATGGACATGGCACCCCGGGCGATCGGTACGAGTCCGCCGTGGAAACGGACACAGTTCTCCGAGATCTGCAGGATCAACGGAACACCAGCCGACTCCGCCCCGGCAACCAGGCCTTCCGCGGTTTCGAGGTGGATGACATTGAAGGCGCCCTGTCCGATTCCGTTGGCCGTGGCGGTGTCCATGAGTTCCCGTGTACTGACGAGCGTCACAGGGTCTCCTTCCAGCTGAGAATGAGTTGGTCTTCGAGGTCCGCGTAGAGCGGCGAGATCTCGCCGGCGGCCGGCATGAGCACCGCGGCGGCGGACCAGGCTGTTGCCCGGCGGAGGATCGTGGGGATGTCGGTG
>NZ_DF952469.1:201830-203798 GCF_001263615.2 Arthrobacter sp. Hiyo1
ACCCGTCGGAGATGACAGCGGCGGCGATCCCGGTGCCGACCACCATCACCACGACGTTGCGAAAATCCCGGGCCGCTCCGAAACGGAATTCGGCTTCGGCGGCCGTGCTGACATCGTGCCCGAAGGAGACCGGCAGTCCGAGGCGTTGCGCGGCCTTTTCCCCAAAGGGAAAGTTCCGCCAGCCCAGGTTCGCCGAATAGATCCCCACTCCGGTGTCGGAGTCCACGATTCCCGGGACCACAATGCATGCTGCCTTCGCCGGGTGGGCGGGGAATTCAGCGGCAAATTCCGAGGCCAATGCCTCAACGGCGTCCAGGATCGCCTCGCCCGGCCGCAAAGGATCATGCGGCGTAGCCCTGCGGCGTAAACCCAGGACATTCCCGGCTGTGTCGACCAGGCCTGCCTTCAGATCGGTCCCTCCGACATCGAAGGCCAGGACTGCGGATTCAGCGGCTCCGAGAACCATGGGATTGCCTAGGCCGTGGCGTTCAGGACAACAGAGCGCGTGAGGTTACGCGGGAGGTCGGGATTGAGGCCGCGTACGCGTGCCCTCTCCAGCGTGACCTTATGGACCCGGGCCAGCTCGGCGAGCGGGTGCTTGCCGGTATTGACGTAAAGGGCGCCGGTGCGGCCCATGTCGGCGTCCAAGCCCTCGGGCTGCGGGCCGAAGATCCACGTCACCCGGCCAGGGGCGGCGATGGAAATGGGACCGTGCCGGTATTCCATTGCCGGGTAGGATTCGGTCCAGCCCTGAACTGCTTCGCGCATCTTGAGGCCTGCTTCGTGGGCCAGGCCAACGGTCCAGCCGGTACCGAGGAAGGTGAACTGTTCGGCGTCGAGCAACTCCTGGGAAACGGGCTCGGCCACTGCCGGACGGGCGTCCTCGATTGCCGTGCCGAGTTCGATGCCCAGGCTCGTCAGGAGGTACACGAGGGCGGTCGTGGCGAAGCGGGTCTGGACCACCGATTTCTCGTCCGCGTAGGGAAGGCCGATCACGGCGTCGGCCAGGGTGGTGATGGGTGAATTCACGTCGCCGATCACCGCGATAGTGCGGACTTTTCCACGCAAGGCTTCCAGGAGCTCAAGCACCTCCGTGGTGGTACCGGAGCGGGTAATGGCGATGACGGCGTCGTACTGGCGGCCCGCGCTGTTGTGATTGAGGAAGGCTTCGGACGCTGCGAACGCGTCGGTGACTCCCTTGCCTGCGGCTTCGCGGGCGGCGGCATAGCTTTGCGCCATGAACCATGAGGTACCGCAACCGACGACGGCGATCCGCTCGCCGTCGGCGGGAAGCAGGTGCTCCGCTTTGGATTGCTCGATGGCCCGCTGCCAGACCTCGGGCTGCGAAACAAGCTCTTCTTCCATGAAGGCCCCGAGGGTGTTGTTACTCATCGCACTTACCATTCCTGTCCGCGCTACTTCGACGCGCTCTTCAACACTCAACCATTTGACGTTTTATGATCCATATAAACACTAAACGATCATA
Organism: Arthrobacter sp. Hiyo1; assembly: GCF_001263615.2. Taxonomy (NCBI): domain Bacteria; kingdom Bacillati; phylum Actinomycetota; class Actinomycetes; order Micrococcales; family Micrococcaceae; genus Arthrobacter; species Arthrobacter sp. Hiyo1. The sequence goes on from NZ_DF952469.1 coordinate 203,317, forward strand.
TTCAATCGCACAAGGATCGTGCGGCACCTCGGACACGCCCAAGCAAAAGCAGGGCCCCTCCATCTGGAGAGGCCCTGCCTGTGCTGCGAAAGCTGTGGGGAGAAGCGTTGCGGAGGCGCCGCTAGACAGCGCGGACGCCCGCCCGCCACACGGCGAAAGTCAGCGGGATACCGGGCCGGTACGCCAGGTGGGTCGCCGACGGCGCCTTGAGCATGTGCAGGTCGGCGCGGTGCCCGACGGTGATCGAGCCCACCGCCCGTTCGCCGTCGACGTCATTGCCTGACTCCCTGCCGAGCGCAAGCGCACCGCCATACGTAGCCGCCCGGACAGCTTCATGGACGCTTAGGTGCATCTGCAGCACCGCCGTGGTGACGCAGAAGGCGATGGAGCTCGTGTAGGAGGTGCCGGGGTTGCAGTTCGCGGCCAAGGCAATCTGCACCCCAGCGTCGATCAACGCCCTGCCCGGGGCGAGCGGCTGGCGG
>NZ_DF952469.1:205380-207169 GCF_001263615.2 Arthrobacter sp. Hiyo1
CCGGAACGGCTGCAAGCCGAGCTTCTCCACGCCGCTGAGCACCGCGAGCTCGTCCGCCCAGGCACCTGCCGCGTTGACGACGACGGCGGACTGGAAGCCTTCCAGCCCGGCGCCCAATTGCCAGCCGGAACCAAGCCGTTGGGCAGAATGGACCCGGGCGCCGGTAATGATGTCCACTCCCCCGGCCTCGGCGCGCTGCCGGTGGTCTTCCAACAGCACGGGCGCATTGCAGGCGAATGACCCCGTGTCCAGGCCGGCGGCCGTGAAGGCCCCCGGATTCAGTGCCGGGCACAGCTCAAGGGCTTCGGCGTGCGTGATGGGGTGCATGTGTCCGCTGGCTTCCGCCTTGACGGTGGCTTCGTCGCCCACCAGCATGAACGAGCGCGGTTTCAGGACCGGTACCGGCAATCCGGCGTCGCGGGCTGCCATCAGCTCCAGCGTGCGGACGGTGAGTTCCTGCACGACGGCGGGTCCATAGCTGGGGATGAGCTGCCGGGCCGAGCGGGAGGACGTGTGGTACGCCAGTGTCTGTTCGGCTTCCACGAGGGCTACCGAACACTGGCCGGCCAGCGCTGAGGCGAGCGACAACCCGGCGATTCCTCCACCGACAATTACCACATCATAATTTGCAGCCATCTCCCCATCCTGTCAGCGCGCAGGCCCAGATGCGAGTAGCGCCCGGTGCCGAACAGCGCCGGTGCCGGCTATTCCAACGCGGACGGCTTGATGCCGCTGTAGGGGGTCCACCACGTGAGTGGTTCCGTGACAGTGAAGCGCCGTCCGGAGATCGAATCCGCGGGAACCCGCACGAAATGGTCCTTCTTGCCTGATTCCCAAGGAAACAGGGGCAGGGAGAACGTGTTGATGACGTCGTCGAGCTGTTTGACGGGCGCCGCCTTGCCATGGAGCACAACGCTCCACGCGACACCGGTGTTGGCGTCGACGCCGTCCACCTCCATGGCCACCGGGAATTCGCCCAAGGCCGCGGCGAGCTTTGTGCCCGCTCCGGTCCTGAAGACCACCGTCCCCTGGTCCACGGTGTAATTGATCGGAAAAATGTCAGGGTGGTCTCCCAGCCACACGGCCAGCCTGCCGACGGACACGCCCCTCAGGAGATTCCAGCATTGCTGCGAATCCAACACTTCGGTCACGGAAGGTGCTGCATCTTTGTCCATGCTGCAGATACTAGGCCTCCTCTCCCCCTCGGGACAGGGCTTAGGCGAAGGGGTTCAGCGCAGGTATTGGAGTTCCTTGAAATGGCCGATGTAGTCGGCCAGGAGCGCTTCTGCCACCCTGACCGAGTCCACGAGCGGGTTCATGGCCATCGCCTTGTAGGCGGAGCGCCGGGAACCCGTGAGCGCAGCGTCGATGGTGGCGCGTTCCACCGCCTTGGCGTTGACGACGAGCCCGCGCGCGTAGTCCGGAAGGGGCTTGGCCGGGAGCAAGCGGGCTCCACCCGCATCCACGAGGCACGGCGCCTCGATGACGGCGTCGGCGTCGAGTTCCGCCAGGGTGCCTTTATTGGGGACATTCAGGATCAGTCGGGCCGATTCGCCCTGGCTGATGGCGCGCATGATCGCCAAGGCCACGGCCTCGTAGCCGCCGGAAACCAGGTCTTCGGCGTCGCGTTCGAACGTGCCTGCCGCGTCCCTGTTGCTCTGCATGTATGTCTCTTCGCGATCGAGCTTGGTCTTCTCCCAGAGCCTGAAAGCCGCTTTCGACGACGGGACCCCCTGGGCGGGCTCCGCACCGCCGTCGTTTGCTGCCGCGAGCCCGCTGTAGAAGGACG
>NZ_DF952469.1:208623-211281 GCF_001263615.2 Arthrobacter sp. Hiyo1
CATGGTCGGACAGCAACGCTGAATAGACCAGGGGTACCCGGAATCCCCCGCCGCCCAGGATGGTGAGGATCATGGGAACTCAGAGCCCCGCGGCTGCGCGGCTCTTCACGAAGGCCTGGACACACGCCTCGACGTCCTCGGAGCTGTGCGCGGCCGAGAGCTGCACACGGATCCGGGCCGCTCCCTTGGGTACCACGGGGTAGCTGAACGCCGTGACGAACACTCCGTGGTGGAGCATCTCGTCGGCAACCTTCGCTGCCGCCACGGCGTCGCCGAACATCACCGGAATGATGGCGTGCTCGCCGTCGAGCAGCTCGAAGCCTTCCTCGCTCATGCGGCGCCGGAACAAGGCGGCGTTCTCGAAGAGCCTGGAGCGGAGCTCGCCCGAACCCTGGACCAGCTCAATGGCCTTGATGGTGGCTGCGACGATTGCCGGGGCCAGGGAGTTGGAGAACAGGTAAGGGCGGGCCTTCTGGCGCAGCATGGCGACGATTTCGCTGCGGCCGGAGACGTAGCCTCCGGAAGCGCCGCCAAGGGCCTTGCCGAACGTGCCGGTGTAGATGTCGATCCTGTCCGAAACACCCGCGTGTTCCGGGGTTCCGGCACCGGTGGCTCCCATGAAGCCGACGGCGTGGGAATCGTCCACCATGACCAGGGCGTCATGCTTTTCGGCGAGATCGCAGATGGCTTCGAGCGGCGCGAGGTAGCCGTCCATGGAGAAGACGCCGTCCGTCACGATGATCTTGCGCCGGGCCGGAGCTTCGCCGCTCGAGGCTTCGATCAGCTTGGCTTCGAGGTCAGCCATGTCCTGGTTGGCGTAGCGGAAGCGCTTGGCCTTGCTGAGCCGGATGCCGTCGATGATCGAGGCGTGGTTCAGGGAATCCGAGATGATGGCGTCCTCGGCCCCGAACAGGGACTCGAAGACACCTCCGTTGGCGTCGAAGCAGCTGGAGAAGAGGATGGTGTCCTCGGTTCCGAGGAACTGTGAGACCCGGGCTTCGAGCTCAAGGTGCAGGTCCTGGGTGCCGCAGATGAAGCGGACGGAGGCCATTCCGAAGCCGCGCTCGTCCATGGCGGACTTGGCGGCCGCGATGATGTCCGGGTGGTCTGCGAGGCCCAGGTAGTTGTTGGCGCAGAAGTTCAGGACGGCGTTCGCCGGCTGGCCGAGCTGGCCTGCGGAGATGTGGCTGGCCTGCGGCGAGTCGATGTGCCGTTCGGTCTTGAAGAGGCCCGCGGTGCGGATCTCTTCAAGTTCGCCCTGCAGCTGGTCTTTGATGCTTGAGTACATGGTGGCTCCTGGTACTGGGGTCTTGGGGAGGACTTTACGGTGTCTTAGAGTTCAGCGTTCTAGAGTTCGGTCCAGTCGAGGACAACCTTGCCGCCTGTGCCGGCGCGGGCGATCTCGAAGCCCTTTTCCCAGTCGGCGGCGGACAGCTTGTCCGTGACGACGGCGGAAATGTGGCTGTGCAGCACGGGGTTGGAGGACAGCATGGCACTCATGGCGTACCAGGTTTCGTACATTTCGCGGCCGTAGATGCCCTTGAGGGTCAGCATGTGGGTGACCACTTTGCCCCAGTCGATGTCGATGGACTGGCTGGGCAAGCCAAGCATGGCGATGCGTCCGCCGTGGTTCATGTTGTTGATCATCTCAGGCAGGGCCGTCGGATGCCCGGACATTTCCAGGCCGATGTCGAATCCTTCGCGCATGCCGAGCTCGAGCTGGGCATCCTTGACGCGCATCTTCGACACATCAACGGCGAGGTCCACGCCCATCTTCCGGGCGAGTTCGAGGCGGGGAGCGGACACGTCCGTGATGGCGATCTTGCGGGCACCGGCGTGGCGCGCGACAGCGATTGCCATGAGCCCGATGGGGCCGGCACCTGTGATGAGCACGTCCTCGCCGACGAGGGGGAAGCTCAGTGCGGTGTGGACGGCGTTGCCGAAGGGGTCGAAGATGGCGCCAAGCTCCGGGGTGACGGAGGGATCGTGGTGGACCCAGACGTTGGTCTCCGGAATGACAACGTATTCGGCGAAGGCGCCGTCGCGCTGCACGCCCACGGACACCGTATGGATGCACATCTGGCGGCGGCCTGCGCGGCAATTGCGGCAGATGCCGCAGACCACGTGGCCTTCACCGGAGACGCGGTCACCGACCTTGACGTCGCGGACGTCCTCGCCCACGGACACAACTTCGCCGTAGAACTCGTGTCCCGCGATCAAGGGAGTCTCGATGATGCTCTGCGCCCAAGCGTCCCAGGACTGGATGTGCAGGTCCGTTCCGCAGATACCGGTGGTCATGACGCGGATCTTGACGTCGCTGGGACCTGCCTCCGGTTCGGGCCGTTCGACGAGTTCAAAACCAGCGTGGGGACCGGACTTGTAGAGAGCCTTCATGGGTCTTCCTAACTCAAGGGATTGGGCCGTTTGTGTGCCGTTTCACTTCATTGAAGCCCCACGGACGGTTTAGCACAACTAGGTTTTTCTCAATCAACGATTTAGCATTTGCTAAATGGAAGTACATCAGCTCCAAATGCTCAGGGAACTAGGAGATCTCGGCAGTGTCAAGGCCGTGGCCGAGACGCTCATGGTCACTCCCTCGGCCGTTTCCCAGCAGCTCGCCCTCCTGCAGAAGTCGGTGGACGTGCCCTTGACCCGCAA
>NZ_DF952469.1:211773-219622 GCF_001263615.2 Arthrobacter sp. Hiyo1
CGCTGTGGTTCCCCCGGCTTGGCGAACCGCAGGAACTCAGCTATGAGCAAGGGGTCCGCACCGCCATGGCCGCCTTCGCCGTCACGGACCAAGACCTTCTGGTCGGGCTCGGCGAACCCTGAGGTTGTCCGGGTGGTCCATACATAGATCTGATCGCCGGCCCCGTCACCGAAGTTCTCGATCCTGCCTTGGTGCCGATCACGGTGTAGTTCCGCCAATAGTCCGGGGTGAAATGGCACTGCTGGTACGAGGCAAGCACACCGTTGTCCAGGACCATGTTCATCATCGAGATGTCCTCGACGTCGATCGTCTCGGCGAGGTCCGTCTGCTCGGTGGGGGGCCAATTGTCCACCGAAAACCAATCCCCCATCCGGCGGCCCGTGTTGTCGCGGCGGGACGCGACGTCCCCGTAGACGGCGAGATCACCGATTGCCTGCACCTTGGTGCTGTATCCCCCGGCGAGCCAGTGGATGACGTCGATATCGTGCGCGCCTTTTTGCAGCAGCAGCCCGGTGGTGTTGGCGCGCTGGGCATGCCAATCCTTGAAATAGTAGTCCCCGCCGTTTCCCACGAAGTGGCGGCACCAAACGGCCTTGACGTCACCGATGGTCCCGGCCTGGATGATGTCCCGCATCTGCACCACTACCGGCATGTGCGCATGTTGTGGCCCACGTACAGTCGTGTCCCGGTGTCGAAGGCCGTCTGGAGGATGAGGTCGGCTGCTTCGAGCGTGACATCGAGCGGTTTCTCGCAGAAGGTGGGAATGCCCGCTCTAAGCGTCCGGACCGCGACGGCGGCGTGCTGGTTGTCCGGGGTCAGGACCAGCACCGCGTCCAGGCCTGAGGCCAACAAGACGTCCAGGTCCTCGGTGATGACCGCCGTCGGGATCTTCTCTGCTGCGTCAGCCCTGCCGCGCTCGCCCAGATCGCACACAACCGTGACTTCCGAACCGTGGCCGGGCTTGTGCGCGTGGCGCCACAGCGACGACCGCAAGCCGAATCCGACGATGCCTACTTTGAGGTCCATAAGTACTTTCCTAACTAGATAAGTTGATGCGCGCGCGGTGTTTGACCCACGCGCTGCACGATTCCCTGGTTGACCAGCTCGCGAACCCTCCGGTAATGAAGGGGGTCGTAGCTGAAACTGTCCATGGCGAGGCTGCCGCCGGAGCCGTTCGTATCGATGAGCGCCAGCACCTCCTCGCGACCGGCCAGCTTGGCCAGGAGCGAGAGAGCCCGGTGGTCCCACATGGCCTGCGCGAACACCTTGTAACGGATCGACTCCCACGGCACCCCGTCCGGTCCCGGGTAGACCAGGAAGGCATCGCCGCCCGGGAAGGCTCCCCCGGCACACGTGTCCTTGAACGGGTCCACGGGCGCCAACGAATGGGCCGAGTTGTAGAAGTTGAATCCCCAATGCAGGAACCCCGCACATTCCAGGGCGAAGAGCTGGTGGCCCAACACCCGGTTTCGCACCGAAGGCATGGAAATGAACCGGTTGCAACGCCGGTGTCCTGGGCAACGCAGTAATAGACCCACAGGTCCTTCACCCCAGCGGCCAGGAACGGTGCCACGGCATCGCTCGCCACCACGGGATTCGGCACGGCCCCACTGCGATAGAACTCAAAGTCGCTCAGGGCATCAACCACCGTCAGACCGTCCAGGAGATCCGCGACGACGCCCTTTGCCCGTTGGTATCCCGCCAGGGCCTCGGCGCCCTCCGGTTCATCGGATATGTGGAAAATGACCCGGTCAAGCGACCAGTGCTCCGCCAGGAAGGACCGCAGGGCCGGCAGCAGTTCGGCCATGAGCTCCCGGTACGAGGACGACGTCGACGGCACGTCCCAGCCAAACCGCCGCTTCAGGCCTTCCGCGGTTTCGACATAGATCGCCGGAGTCGCTTTGGCCCCCCATTGGGTAAACAAGTGGGCTATTTCCAGGTACTCGATGCCGTGTTTGGCGCAAAGGCCAACCCAGCGCTCCAGCCTGCTGAAATCAAAGTGGTAGCCGGAATCATCGCGGATCCCGATTAGTTGGGTGGCCAGCCGCGATCCCCCCATGGCCGTGTCCAGTGGAGGGGTCCATGTGGGTGTCAGCAGCGAGTTGGCGCCCATCCTTGCCGCGGACCCCATGAAGGCATCGATGATCGACCAATGCTGCTCACCGAAGACCTCGACGCCGTAATGGCTCGCCAGGCCGTCGCAGTGGAACCAATGGGCGTTCACGATCTCCAGTTCCGGGGCGTGCGTATGCACTACGGTGACGCAGAGGTGGGTGGCGAAGAGCGTGTTGCCTTCCGCGTCCCGTACCGAGATCCCGAGTTCGTGATCACCGGCGTTCTCCGCGGATGGCACCACGAAGTCGATCCATGCGGAGGTCCATTGCCCGTAGAAGGGCTTGATCATCCCGTCCGGGGCTGGCCGCAATAGGTCCGGATACAGTCCGGGGGTGTCGCGGTCGTAACCGGCATCATGCTCCGGGAATGCCGCCAATGAACATGGCACCAGCTCAACCTGCGAAATGGAGGTAAATCCTGCCGCCGGACCGTCGACTGAGACTTCCAACGCACCCGACAGCCGGAAGTCGTGCTTCATCGGCGGCCGGAGGGCCACCTGCACCGAGGCGGTCTCGCCGGGGAAAACGGACATCGGAATGGTCCCGTCGAACGGCCGGGGTGGAGCGTCCGGGTAGACCTTTTCCAGGGCATCCACGAGCACGAACGACCAACCGTCTTCCGGGGCCGGGTTCTGTTCCGTCAAGGCTGCGATCCTTTCGTACGTGAGGCTCTACGTGGGTCTCTACGTGGGTGTCCATGTGAGTCTCTACTTGAGTCCGGAGCGGCCGATGCCCGCCATGACACGCTTCTGCATGAGCAGGAACATGATCAGGATCGGCGCCATGGCCATGAGCGATGCCGCCATGAGGATCGGGTAATTGTTGGCGTGCTCACCCTGGAGGTTCGAAAGCCCGACGCTCAAGGGTGCGGCGTTCGCCGTCGACGTCACCACCAAAGGCCACAAGAGGTCATTCCAGGACCACAGCACAGTGATGATGACGAGGGCCCACAGGCCGTTGGCCGCGAGTGGCAGCATGACCCGGAAGAAGATCTGGAACGGATTGGCGCCGTCGAGCCGTGCCGCGTCTTCGAGTTCGTCCGGGAGCCCCATGAAGAACTGACGCATCAGGAACAGGCCGAAAGCACTGAAGATGCCCGGAGCCACGATGCCGGCAATGCTGTTCAGCCACCCCAGGTTTTGGATGATCTGGTACTGCGGGATCAGGAACAACTGGGACGGCACCATGATGATCGACAAGACGACGGCCAGGATGAGCCCCTTGAACCGGAACTGCATCCGCGCAAAGGCGTAGCCCGCCATCGAGCAGAGAAGCACTTGCCCGATCACCCGGATCACGGTGATTGCCACCGTCACCCAGAGCTGTGAACCGAAATTCATGGAGGTGAAGACGTCCACGAAGTTGTGCCACTGGACAACGCTGGGCCACAGCGTGGGCGGCGTGCTTTGGACTTCTGCGTTCGTCGAAAGCGACATGACGATCTGGTACAGGAGCGGCGAGATCATGGCCAAACCGCCAATGCCCAGTACACAATGTGCCAGCACGTTCGAGCCTTGCTTGCCGCCTTTGGCGCCGCCTCGGCTCTTGCCGTTGCTGCCCTTGGTGCCGCGGCTTGAGGGTCCCGGTGGTTTGCCCCCGGCGCGAGAGGGGCTGAATGCAGCTGTTCCGCCCTGCCGCGATTCGACGCCGCTTTTTGTTGAGAGCATCGATTCAGACATAGTTGACCCACCTCTTCTGGATGCGGAATTGGAAAGCGGTCAGAAGAGCGATGATCAGCAGGATCAAGATGCCGATGGCTGCCGCATAGCCCTTGTCGTTCTGCAGGAAGGCCTGGTTGTAGAAGATGTACACGAGGCTTTGCGTCTGCGGCATGGCCAGGTTCGCTTTCCCCATCATCACGTACAGCAGATCGAACAGCTGGAAACCGCTGATCACGGTGACGATCGTGACGAAGAAGATGCTGGGCGTCAACAACGGAACGGTAATGCTGAAGAACTGGCGGACCCGGCTGGCCCCGTCCATCTCCGCGGCTTCGAAGAGCTCCCGCGGAATCTCGCGCAGTCCCGCGCTGATGATGATGAGGTTGAATCCCAGCGACATCCAAAGCCCCACGGTAGCCACGGCAAGCAGCGCGAACCCCGGCGTCGATGTCCAGTAGGGGCCCTGGATCCCGAACAAGCCCAGGAACCAGTTGATGGGTCCGAAGTCACCGTTGTAGATCAACCTCCATACGATCCCGACGGCGGCCGGCATGGTGATGTAGGGAATGAAGTACAGCGTCCGGTACAGGGCCGCGAAGCGCAGGCCGGGACGCTCGATCAAGGACGCAAGGATGACCGCGATGGGAATTCCCAGCAGCACGACCACCGTGTAGACCAGCGTATTGACGATTGAATGCGGAATGGTGGAATCCGCGAACATCCGCACATAGTTGTCCAGGCCGATGAACTTGGTTCCGCCGAAGACTCCCCACTTGGTGAAGCTGTAGTAGAACGTCTGGACGATCGGCCAAAGGTAGAACACGCCGATGCCCGCGACAGTAGGCACCACGAACAACCACGGCCACCAGCCATCCGATTTCGATTTTCCTTTGCGGCGATGCCCCGCTGGTAGGGCTGCACGGACGCCCTTGGCTACCGGCGTCAGGGTCTGGGCTTTCATGATTCTTTGGCCAGGGCGGCATTCATCTGGCTGGCAAGGTCCTTTGCGACGTCGGCAACCGGCTTGGTCCCGGCGAACGCCTGCGGCAGCAGGGTGTTCTCGAGTTCGTTCCAGGCGGCTGTATTGGCCGACGCCGGGTAGGGCGAGGCATCCTTGGCCAGGTCAAGGAATACGCTGAGGTCAACGGAGGGAACAGACTTTACCCAGGCGTCCTGGGTGCCGTTGAAGGCCGGGATGACGGTTCCCGTTTCCGCCTGGATCTTGGCAGCATCCTGGGTTCCCAGGAAGGCCACGAATGCCTGCGCCGCGGCAGGGTTCTTCGCATTGGCGGGAATCACGTTGGCAAGTCCGTGGATCACGCTCTGGTTGCTCTTCGGCCCCTTCGGGAGGCTGACAATGCCCAGATCGTCACCGAGTGCCTTTTGGGCTGGCCCGACGGCCCAGGAACCGTCCATGGTCATAGCCAATTTCCTGGACGTGAACATGTCGCTCGAGGACGTGTCCGTCAATTGCTGCATCGAGGGTGAAACCCCGGACTCGATCAGGTCGCGCCAGAACTGGAGGCCGGCGATTGATCCGGCGGAGTCGTATCCGGACTTCTTGCCGTCGGTCGAGATGATGGTCCCGCCGGCTTCAATCATCGTGTTGTAGTAGCTGGTCTGGCCACCCGTGAGGTCGCCGGCATAGCCGTAGATGCCTTTGCCCTGGTAGAACTTGGATAGTTTCGCGCCGGCGGATTTCACGTCGTCCCACGTCCAGGTGGACGTCGGTTCGGACACGCCGGCCTCCTTGAAGAGGGCCTTGTTGTAGAAGAGCGCACTGGTGTCGAAGTCCTTGGGGACCCCGTAGAACGCCCCGTTGACGGTGTACAAATCCACGAGTGCCTTGGGGTAATTGGCCGTGTCCACTGCTTTGCCGGACACCAGGCCGTCCAGGGACAACAGCTGGTTGTTTTGCGCGTAAAGCTTGATGTGCGGGCCGTTCATCCAGAAAACGTCCGGAAGGGTGTTGCTGCTTGCCTGGGTTTGGATCTTCGTCCAGTAGGCCGAGCCCTTGGACGGCGTGACGTCGATGGTGACTTTGATGTTCGGGTATTGCTTGTTGAATTCGGTCACGATCTTCTGCATCGCGGGCTTTTGCGCAGCGTCCCAGATGGCGTAGCTCAGCTCCGCGCTCAGGTCCTTCGCGGGAGCAGCGTAGGCGGCCTTGGCTGCGCTACCCCCTGCGGCACTGTTCCCGCCGCAAGCAGCGAGCGAAACGACGGCAGCACCGGCAGCCGCAAAGGAAAGGAATGACCTGCGGGTCACGTTGTGGTTCATAAGAATTCTCCGATGTCTTGGTCAGAAGACCGACGGTCCTTCGGGGCGGGCCCGCATTCGGCGAACAGCAACCCAACTGGTGTTGTGCAGTTGATCACATCATGTTAATCGTTTAAAGGCAAGATTTCGAATGATCTTTTCTTAACTTTTTCGGGCACAAAACGTCACCAAAGTGCATGGAGGGCGGTTAGAGCGATCACCGGGCGCATGCCTCGACCTGCCAAAGGGACAGCCCCGGCTCACGCCGGGAGCGTCGGGTTTCTCATCGGAGAGTCGGATTCACGCCGAGGGCGCAGAGTCCCTCACGATGAGCTTCCACGGGAATTCCAGAATGCCGGCAGGCACATCGGGATTCTCTGCGCGGTCGAGCAGGAATGCGGCCAAGCCATCGAAAAAGCCCTCAGGACCAACGGTGGTCAACGACGGCGTCATGCGCTCGCCTTCCGTGGTGTTGCCGATCCCGATCACTTCGACGTCTTCCGGAATGCGGAGTTGCAGGCGTTGGGCCGCATGGATGGCTGCGATCGCGGCGAAGTCGGTGGTCGCATAGATCGCGGTCGGTCGGTCCGCACGCTGCAGGAGCCGAAACGCTGCGTCGAACGCGCTGAGTCCGTCGCGGTCATACGCCTCGACGTAGTCGTCCCGGTACTCCAAACCAGCCTTGGCAAGGCCGCGGGTGTAGCACCCAAGCGGATGTCCAGGGTGCTCATCGACGGTGCCGATGAGATCAGGCAAGCCACGCGGCGGTGCCGCGCGGTGAGGTGCTCCACTGCCAGATCGCACGACGAACCAACCACCGGCCGCACGACGTCGAATCCCTCAGGTTCCATGGTGTCGCTGAAGACCACCAGGCGCTGCAACCTTGCCGCCTGTGCCAGCAGTTCGACATCGCCGGGCTCGTCGGCGCCGTCGATGAATGTCACGTCCGCGTTTTGCCGTTTGAGGGCCACCCGCCAGTCGGTATCGGCCAGGATCATCGGCGTAATGCCTCGTCGGGCCGCAGCCGTACCAACAGCGCGGCTCACATCCAATGCCCACGGATCCGAGATCATGGTGAGCGACAACATGAGCAGGTTCGTTCGTCCGGTGCGGATTGCCCGTGCCGATTGGTTGGGGCGATATCCGAGGGCGAGGGCAGCCTCTTGAACCCGAAGCACGGTAGCTGGTGCCACCCCGGAACCGCTCCTGCTGCCGTCTTTGCCGCTCCTGCCTGAAAGCACATAGGACACGGTCGCCGTCGAGACCCCGGCTGCCGCCGCCACGGACTTGATCGTGGGGCGCATTCGTCTCCTTCGTGGCTAAGCCGCCGGACCACGGGCGTGGTGCGGCGGTAGTAGCATCATAGCCAGACGAGCGGGCGCAGGGTCAGCTCGAACAGCGTTCAGGAAGAGACGCTCCCGTAGCCCAACCGCCGTCCGCCATCACTGAGCCCAGCAGGCAAGGTACCTCCGATAATGCGTGTGGCCGTGACTGTGGTGCCGCTCTTCGTGCCGGAGACTGCGACAGAGTCGCCCGTCTTCAGGTCGGTGGCTTGATGGTTTGGGGCGATGGCCGCCGGCCTTGCGTGCCCGTTCCGGAAGCGGGGAGCTTGACGATGGTGGTCGACGATGTGATCGCGTAGCTCTGCGTGAAGCCGTCATCGCTCTTGACGGAAATGCTCGAATCGCTGACGGACTGCACGGTGCCTCGCTGCGACACGAGCGTCGTGTAGCTGCCGTCCTTGTTCTTGACCGTGAACTCACCGTGGATCCCCGGACCTGCGATGCCGCGGGGAAGCACGGGGAACGGCCTGGC
>NZ_DF952469.1:220225-223069 GCF_001263615.2 Arthrobacter sp. Hiyo1
GGATGATCTGGCCGGCAGCCCAGACTGCGGCCACACCACCGCCGCTCAAGACGACGGCAATACCGCCGGCGATGAGGGCCTTACGAACCCCCGGAGTCATGGTGGACATGGCCGAATCCTTTCTCCGCTCCTCCCCGGGCCGGTAAGGGGCGGGCAGCAAAGAACTGATGACTCCATGATGACGCTTGAAGCTGTGTGGGGGCTGTGGATCCAGACACAACTGAGTCGCAGTTGTTGTCGTTTTGACGGCTCAGAACGACATTAACTGCGACTCAGTTGGGTGAGGCGCGGGTGGTCAGCCTTCGACGCGAGCCGCTCCAGGATCAGCTGCTTGACGCGGCCGGCGTCGGCCTGCCCTCGGGTGGCCTTCATGACTCCGCCGACGATCGCACCGATGGCCTGAACCTTGCCGCCGCGGATCTTCTCCGCAACGTCGGGCTGGGCCGCCAGTGCGGCGTCGATCGCTTCCAGCAGGGGGCCGTCGTCGGACACGACCGCGAGGCCGCGCTTCTCGACGATCTCGCCGGGGTTCCTTCGCCGGCGAGGACGCCGTCGAGTACCTGGGAGGCCATCTTGTTGTTGATCTTGCCGCCCTCGACGAGCTTGTTGAGCTCCACGATGGTTTCCGGCGTGACGCCGAGTTCGGAAGGATCGACGTCGGCTGTCTTCGCGCGTCCGACAATCTCGCCCATCCACCACTTGCGGGCCACGGAGGCGCTGGCACCGGCGGCGATGGTCTCCTCGATGGAGTCCATGACGCCGGCGTTCACGACGTCGCGGAACTCGAGGTCCGAATAGCCCCAGTCGGCCTGGAGCCGCTTGCGGCGCGCAGCGGGCGGCTCGGGCAGCGTGGCGCGGAGTTCTTCGACCATTCGCGGGATGCCAGGACCGGAACGAGGGTCCGGCTCCGGGAAGTAGCGGTAGTCGTCGGCGTCGGACTTTGCGCGGCCCGACGTCGTCGTGCGCGTGTCCTCGTGCCAGTGGCGCGTTTCCTGGATGACCGGCTCGCCGGAGTCCAGGACGGCTGCGTGGCGCTGGATTTCGTAACGGACGGCGTGCTCGACGGCGCGCAGCGAGTTCACGTTCTTCGTTTCGGAACGGATGCCGAAACGTTCGCGGCCGTGCGGGCGCAGCGAGACGTTGGCGTCGCAGCGGACGTTGCCGCGTTCCATCTTGGCGTCGGAAACGCCGAGGTTCTTGACGATTTCGCGTACTGCGGCCACGTAGGCCTTGGCGAGCTCAGGTGCCCGGCTACCCGCGCCCTCGATCGGCTTGGTGACGATTTCGACGAGCGGAACACCGGAACGGTTGTAGTCCACCAACGAATAGTCGGCGCCCTGGATGCGACCCGTGGCGCCACCCATGTGGGTCAGCTTGCCGGCGTCCTCCTCCATGTGCGCACGCTCGATCTCGACGCGGAACACAGTGCCGTCCGAGAGCTCGATGTCCAGGTAGCCGTCGTACGCGATGGGCTCGTCGTACTGGGACGTCTGGAAGTTCTTCGGGGTGTCCGGGTAGAAGTAGTTCTTCCGGGCGAAGCGGCAGGACTCGGCGATCTTGCAGTTCAGGGCAAGGCCGATCTTGATGGAAGACTCTACCGCCGTCTTGTTCACCACGGGCAGGACGCCGGGCATGCCAAGGTCAACCTCGTTGACGTTGGTGTTCGGCTCGTCGCCGAAGACATTCGGAGCGGAGGAGAACATCTTGGTCTTGGTGTTGAGCTCCACGTGGACCTCGAAGCCAAGGACGGGGTCGTACTTCTCCATGGCCTCTTCGAAGCTGAGGATGGCGTCGGTAGACATCAGTTGGAACCTCCGGCGGTGTTGAATGCGGTACCGAGACCTGCGTTTTTCAATTCAGGTGCCTTCGCCAACAGCGGGCCACCCCACTTCTCTTCAAGCAAGGATTCAAGGACAGCGCCCACGCGGTACAGGCGGGCGTCCTCGCGGGCAGGCGCCAGCAGCTGGATGCCTACGGGCAGGCCGTCTTCGTCGGCCAGGCCGCCAGGCAGGGACAAGCCCGGGATACCGGCCATGTTCGCCGGGATGGTGGCGACGTCGTTGAGGTACATGGCCAGCGGATCGTCCAGCTTCTCCCCCAGCTTGAAGGCCGTCGTGGGAGCCGTCGGCGAAATCAGGACGTCGGCCTGCGCGAACGCGGCGTCGAAGTCGCGCTGGATCAGCGTGCGGACCTTCTGCGCCGAACCGTAGTAGGCGTCGTAGTAGCCGGCGCTCAGGGCGTAGGTGCCCAGGATGATGCGGCGCTTGACCTCATCGCCGAAACCGGCGGCGCGAGTGGCACCCATGACACGTTCGATCGTCATGGGACCGTCCTTGGGCAGGACACGCAAGCCGTAGCGGACGCCGTCGAACTTGGCCAGGTTGCTCGAAACCTCGGACGGCATGATCAGGTAGTAGGCGCCCAGCGCGTACTTGAAGTTGGGGCAGGAAACCTCGACGATTTCCGCGCCGGCCTCCTTGAGCAGCTCAAGGGACTCGTTGAAACGGTTCTCGACGCCGGCCTGGTAGCCCTCGCCGTGGAGTTCCTTGACGATGCCGATCTTCATGCCGGTGACGTTGCCCGTCTTGGCTGCGGAAACGAGCGTATCGAAGGGGTCCGTCAGCGAGGTGGAGTCGAAGGGGTCGTGTCCACCGATGACTTCCTGCAGCAGGGCCGAGTCCAGCACGGTCCGCGAAACCGGACCGATCTGGTCCAGCGACGACGCCATGGCAATGGCGCCGTAACGGGAAACGGCACCGTAGGTGGGCTTCATGCCGACCGTGCCGGTGACGGCGCCAGGCTGGCGGATGGATCCGCCGGTGTCCGTGCCGAGGGCCAGCGGAG
>NZ_DF952469.1:228281-230281 GCF_001263615.2 Arthrobacter sp. Hiyo1
GGGGAACAATACTCGGCCACGGAAGTAGCGGAACGGGTGGGCGTCTCACGCGCCACGGCGCAACGGTACCTGTCCTCGCTGGCCGACGATGGCGCCGTCGAAATCCAACTGCGCTACGGCAGCACCGGCCGCCCGGAACACCGCTACGGCGTCCCCGCGCGACTCTCCCCCAACTGACTCGCCCACCCAAGTAGTTCCCACCCAACTGACTCGCAGTAAGTGTCGTTATGAGGCGTCAAAACGACACTTACTGCTAGTGAGTTGGGCTGTTCAGGCGCTCTTCTGGGCTACCAGTTCGATTTCGACCAGCATTTCCGCGTCGAGGAACGGCAAGACGTGGACCAGGGAAAGGGTGGGCCGGATCTCGCCGAAGACCTCGCCGTGCGCGCGGCCGGCGTCTTCCCATTTGGTGATGTCGGTCAGGTAGAGCTTGGACTGCACGACGTCCTCGTAGTCGAAGCCGGCGTCGGCCAGGACCGCACCCAGCTTTTCGAGGATGTATTTGGTCTGCGAGTAGAAGTCGTCACCGACGATGCCATCAGGTCCCGACGCCGCCGTGGCCGAAATGAAGAGCGTGTTGTCCACCTGGACCGCTCGGGAGTATCCAAGTGCCTGTTCCCAGACCGAGCCCGTGCCGAATGTCTTGCGCATGCCGCGCCTTTCTCAGTTTCCGCACCCGGCCCGATGACCGGGGTTTACGAGGAAACTTTATTGCTGGCGCACATCCTGCCGATAAACGAACAGTTTTATGTCGGTCCCGGGTACGAACCAATCTCGCTCCGGTTCGCGCTCGAATCCGGTTTTGGCGTAGAGGGCGTTGGCGCTTTCCCACGTGGCGCCCGTGGTGAGGGAGACGGCGTTGATGCCATCCATGGAGCGGGCTTGGTCGACGACGGCCTGGACCAGTGCTCGTCCCGCGCCGGAGCGCTGAACCTCCGGATCAACCACCAAGGTACGCATTTCGAGTTCGTCCGGAAGGCCGATGTCCGAGAAGTCGCCTCCGGCCTTCGCCGACGTGACGGATCCGATAACCTGGCCGTCGCGTTCGGCGACGAAAACGTCGGCGTACCGGGCGCGGCCGGCCACGTCGCGCAGCTTCTCCAGGTATGGGTGGTCCGGGCTGCCGTAGTAGCCAGCGGTCACGTAAGACGACATCGTGATACGGGCTACGGCGTCGTAGTCTTCGGGCAGGGCGGGTCGGACGGTAATCTGAGAATGCACTGATCCATGGTAGTCGCGCCCGAGGTGCCCGGGATGCCAAAGCGGTGTTTCCGTGACCGAACTATCACCCGGGGCCTAACGCCCGCTCAGATACAAGGCCGTTCCACCCAACGCTCGCTCACTTAAGTGAGCGAGCGTCGGCGGGAAACCCCACATAAGTGAGCGAGCGTCGGAGGCCGCTCAAACATTGCTTCGCGTGGCGCCAGATTGAGTCCGGTTTCCGGCTGTGAAGCCCGGTTTCCTGCTGTTGCGGGAAGGTTTCGCGATGCTGGCGCGGGGCGGTTGTCTCGTGGTTGATTGGCGGCCAGGAGACAACGAAAGGAACACAGATGAGCCCCCAGCAACGCACACTCCACCTCAACGCATTCCTCATGAGCACCGGACACCACGAGGCTTCGTGGCGGCTGCCGGAAAGCAACCCGCGCGCCAGCACCGACATCCGGCACTACCAAAACCTCGCACGGATCGCAGAGCGCGGCACGTTCGACTCCATCTTCTTCGCAGACTCCCCCGTGATCTTCGGCGACGTCGGACGCGTCCCGCGGGCAAGCTGGAACCGACAGTGCTGCTCACCGCAATCGCAGCCGCCACCGAAAAGATCGGACTCATCGCCACTGCATCCACCACGTATAACGATCCCTTCAACCTGGCCAGGCGCTTCGCCTCGGTGGACTTCGTCAGCGGCGGACGGGCCGGTTGGAATGTGGTGACCACAGCCGGACCGGAAGCGCCCGGAACTTCGGCATCGACGATCAGCCCGCCCATGCCGCCCGCTATGA
>NZ_DF952469.1:234199-238690 GCF_001263615.2 Arthrobacter sp. Hiyo1
CTCGGTTGGTGCCGGGTCCGGGGCCGGGGTCGGGGCAGTGGTCGATTGGCTATTCTGAGGAGCCAGAGTGGTCTCGGCATGGGCCGAAAGCAACGGGAAGGCGCACATCACCACGGCCATGGCAATGCCCGCGAGGGCAACGGAGAACGGGCGTCGCACGGCGGCACGGGTCGCGCCGCCAGAGCGCGCTGAGGAGCGTTGGGTCATGTTTACCTCTGCAGGACGGCACGGGCCGCCCGGAGTTGGGGTGGTATTGACCGGAATCTTCCTACATAGTCCGGGCATGTCGCAAATCCCGTTCCCTGCAAAGGCCATCAGGAAGAGCCGGTGCCGGTCCTTGCGGCGTCGTTCAACTCGATCCTGGCATCAACCACAATCGCGGTCACATTGTCCCGCCCGCCACTCAGCAACGCCTCGTGGATGAGGGCATCCACCGCGTCCTGGGGCTTCTCAACCGTGCTCAAGATCCGGAACATGTGCTCGTCGCCCAGCTCCCCGGTGAGTCCGTCCGAGCAGATCAGCATCCGATCCCCGTCCTGGATGGGCAGCAACCAGAAGTCCGCTTCGTTTTCGCCCCCTGTGCCGAGGGCGCGGGTCACCACATTGCGGCGCGGATGCACCGTGGCTTCTTCCCGCGTGATGCTTCCGGCCTCCGCGAGTTCCTGGACTTCCGAATGGTCCACGCTGATCTGCCTGAATTCGCCCCCGTTCACCCGATACGTCCGTGAATCGCCGATGTTCATGACCAGCCAATACGGGACGCCCATATGCTCGGCGACGACGACGCCGGTGAGCGTTGTTCCAGCGCGGCCACCCGTGGCATTCCGGATCTGGGAGTCGGCAGCCAGGATGCACCTTTGCAGGGCAACGGCAGTTGCCGAGCGGACTCCCGGCGCCAATTGCGGCATGCTGCCGAGGGTACGCACGCACAACGCGCTGGCAATCTCGCCTGCCTCATGCCCGCCCATGCCGTCAGCCACCGCGAAGACCGGATCCTTTGCGATGAGCGAGTCTTCGTTGAGTTCCCGGCTGAGTCCACGGTCCGTCCCGAAGCCATAGGTCAACGTGAATCCCGGCTCAGGGGCGGTTGCTGCGGACGGTGAATTCATCAGTCGAGGACCAGTCCCTTGCCAAGTCCGCGGGCAAGCCGGACGGGAAGGATTTCCCCGAAACCACGAACGTTTTCGGCCGTCTGCGGAACCAGGATGAAACGTTCGTCCTGGCCCAGCGCTGCCGCCGTCATCTCGTCCACGAGGACCGTGCCAGGTTCAGCCAAGGCCGTGAGGCGGGCCGCCAGGTTGACGGTGGGGCCGTAAATATCGCCGAGACGGGAAAGGATCCGTCCCCAGACCATGGCCACGCGGGCTTCCGGGAGGATTTCGTCTTCCGTGAAGGCCTGGGCAAGCGCCAAGGAGATCTCGGCACCAGCGGCCGGCGTCTCGGCGATGTAGAGGACTTCGTCGCCGACGGTCTTGACCAGGCGCCCCCCGCCGATGGAGATGATCTCCGCGCACTTGTTCTCGAAGCGCTGGACCAACTGGGCCAGGGTTTTCTCGTTCATGCGGCGTGACAGGCTCGTGTAGGAGACGAGGTCGGCAAAACCTACGGCGCGCGCCAAAGGCAAAGGAGCGTCGTCTTCATCTCCTTCGCGGCCTGCTTCGCTCGCCTGCAAACCTGCCTCTGCACGGACGGCCAGGCGCTGCACACCGGCGTTCATCTGGCGTCGCCATGAGTACAGCAGGATCTCTTCCATGGCGTCCACAAGGTTGGGCAGTTCATTGACCAGCTGCTTGCGGGCAACGGCATCGGGGATGCCTTGCTGCACCACCATGTCTTCAATCAGCGCCTCGACTTGCCACACCACCATACGGTCGGTCATCTGACCGATGGCGCGCGTCACGGAGATGGCAGCTTCCTCGGTGAGCTTTCCGGCGCGGACCAGGTCGAGGATGGTGGAAAGCGCCGCGAGGTCGCGCTCGGTGAACGCTACATCCTGGTCACCGAAATTCGGGAATCCCAGCGCCCGCCACAGCTTGCGGGCTGACAACAGCGAGACGCCTGCTCCGGCCGCGACTTCGCGCCGCCGGAGTTTGCGTTCGCCGCCCAAGAGCCGCGTTTCCAGCGCTTTGATGGCAAGCCGTTCTGCTGACAATGCGCCGGTGGGCGGGGACACCACGGGGAGGACCCCCGTAGGTGCTTGGTCCACGGAAGGTTCGGGCACGGCGTCGGGCTCGTGGTCCATGTACTCAGGCTCCTGCTCGTCAACGCTCATCTCTTCCACCTTCTCTCACATCCCAGGGCAACGCGGCACCAGAGTAGTCAACTGGTCCAACAAAACCGTCAAAGTCGCCATGCTCCGGTACGGCGCCCGGGCCGAACCCGACATTTGTCGGAAGCTCGGCCATGGCATCCAGGATGAAACTTCGAAACTTGCCGACCTCCGGAACATCCGCGAGAACGGCCTCGCCGGGGTGCCCGGTATCCAAGGATATATTCCCGGAGCGCAATATCCGTTGGAGCAGCGATTGTTTGATCCCCACGCTGCGCACCGCGGCCAGCGGGACCTGCCAGTCTCCCCGGCGAAGCATTCCGAAACGGGCAACTATCCGGCCGCTTGTCAGGATGTACCGTACGCCGCGCCAGCGGATGAATCGCGGAAGGCTGTAGCCAAGCAGCACGATCGCCACGATGGCCAGGCATGCGGCCACCAACCATTGGGTCCAATCACTCGTGATGACCGGAAGCAACTTACCCGGTCCGCCCTTGACTATCCATGCACAGGCGAAGGCGGCCGCGGCGGGGACCAAGATGAACGCCAGGACGGGACCGAAAAGCGCCCTGGGCTGCTGCCGCGTAATCACGATGACTTGCTCCCCGCGCAGGAGCTCTTTACGCATAACCGCTTTCGGTAGCCCTCAGATGGACGACGTCGCCGGCAGTCACGACGTGCTCGCGGCCACCATGGTCCACCACCAAAAGGGAACCATACTCATCCAACCTGGACGCATGCCCCACCAATTCGTGGTCGCCCGGCAAATGCGCCTTCACTTCTCGTCCCAAGGTGACCATGACAGCTTCAACCCGCTTGTGCAGGGACGAGCCGCCGGCCAATCCCGCGGTGGGGTCGCCGTCGGCATTGCAGAAACTGCGGTAGAGCGCCGCGAAGCGTGACAGGTAGTTCCGCAGAAGCACGGTGCGGTCCGTGGTCGTGGCACCCTCGAGCACAAGGGACGTCGCTGTCGGGACAGGCAACTCATCTTCGCTGAGCGTCACGTTGAGGCCGGTGCCCAGGATCACGGCCGGAACGGATCCATCCCCCATCGGTCCCATCTGGGCCAGGATCCCGGCGATCTTCTTGCCTCGGACCAGGACATCGTTGGGCCACTTGATCTCGGCGGGCAGGCCGGCGGTTTCCAGGAGGGTCTCGCGCAAGGCCAGCGCGCCCAGGAGGGACAGCCAGGAATAGCTCTGGGTGGGAACGGGGAGGCCTTGGGAATTCACGGGACGCAGGACGATCGAAACGGAAATCGCCGAACGTTCGGGAGACTCCCAGTGACGGTCGAGCCGGCCCCGGGCCGCCGTCTGGTGCTCGGCGGTAAGGACCGCGAGGTCTGCCCATTCCTTAGGCTCAATGGTCACGGCGCGCAGCAGATCGGCGTTCGTGGAGCCTGTGGTCTCCACGATCTTCAATTGCGAAATACCGGCGGCCGCGAGGAAGTCGGGGTGAAGCAGGGCATCGCGGTCCAGGCCCAAGCGCGGGGCACGTGGTTCGCTGCTGGCAGGCTGTTCGACGTCCATAGACAGAATCCTATCCAGCCAGGCCGGTCCGGGAAGAAGTTGTCCGCTTAGAGGAAGATATCCGGTACCAGCTTCTCCTCCGGGGCACCCAGACTGTAGGGCCTGAAGTCGGATACTCCGGTAGCCCTCAACACCTGTTCGTCCGTATAGAAGTTGCCTGTATTGCTTGCTGAAGCGCCTGAGTCTGCGGACAGGTTCGCCCCGGTCAGGACAGCGTGGGCCGCATCGGCCATGATTTCCGGGCCCCTGGCCGCTTGGACGATCTGTGCCCCGCCGGGCATATTCCGAATGGCGGCAGTGTCGATCAGCGTGCAGGGCCACAGCGAGTTGACCGACACGCCGTCGTTCTTGAGTTCTTCGGCCAGGCCCAGCGTGGTGAGGCTCATGCCGTACTTGGCCATGGTGTAGGCCAGATGCATGCCTGCCCACTTCGGGTCAAGGTTCAGCGGCGGCGAGAGCGTCAGGATGTGGGCGTTGTTCGATGTCCGCAGGGCCGGAAGCGCGAGCTTGGACAGCAGGAAGGTGCCTCGGACGTTGATGTCCTGCATGAGGTCATAGCGTTTCATGTCAATTGCGTCAGTGCGGGAGAGGTCTATCGCCGAGGCGTTGTTGACCACGACGTCGATTCCGCCAAAGTGTTCGACGGCGGCGGCAACCGCCGCGGCAACGTCGCCGTCGTTGCGGACATCACCC
>NZ_DF952469.1:240783-245011 GCF_001263615.2 Arthrobacter sp. Hiyo1
CATCAAGGCCTCCGCGCCCTCCGCGACAAGCGGGCCAGCCTGCCCACCAAGAAGCACGGAAACATCCCCCTGTGAGCGTCGAACAGAACCCAGGCTCCGGGCCCGGTTCCACGGACGCGGTGCCCGCCGAGCCCTTGCTTTCGGTGGTCAAGGGAGACCCGACGCCGGAAGAGCTCGCGGCGCTTGCCGCCGTCGTCGCCTCCCTTGGAGCGTCCGAGGAAGCCGAAGCTCCAAAACCGAGCACGCGGCACTGGCTGCGCCGGCAGCAACTGCGCATGGATCCCACACCGGGTCCAGGCGCCTGGAAGCGCAGCCGGGGCTGAGTTTTGTGGTCACCCAACCGACTCGCATTTAATGCCGTTTTGAAGGCCCAGAACGACATTAAATGCGAGCAAGTTGGGTTGGCGGCCGGATCTTCTGCAACAACCCTTTCATAAGGCGCCTGGACGCGGTTAGGCTCGTGGGGTGACTACCTCTAACACAGCTCCGGCACGCCTCCAGACTGCCATCGACGCGGTCGCCGATGCCTACACGGACGCCCTTCTTGCCCTCAACCCGAGCCTCGCCACCACCCTCGGCCTGCCCGGACACGAAACCGAATACCAGGATTTCTCGCCCTCAGGCGCCGCGGCCTTCGCCAAGGCAGCACGGGACACCCTCGACGAGCTCGCCACCCTCGAACCCACGGACGCCTCCGACGTCGTCACGCTGGACGCGATGCGGGAACGGCTCGGCCTGGCGATTGAGATCCACGAGTCCGGCTGGGACGCCGCGGACCTGAACAATATCGAATCTCCCGCCCAAACCATCCGCGCGATCTTCGACCTTATGCCCACCGACACGGCCGAACACTGGGAGCACATCGCCGGCCGCGCTGCCAACGTTGCGGAAGCGATCGACGGGTACATCGTTTCCCTTCGCTCGGCGAAGGACGCAGGGAAAGTCTCCGCGGCCCGCCAAGTCAAGATCGTCATCGAACAGACCAGCAAATACGCGGCCGAAGACGGCTTCTTCGCCAAGCTCGCCGCCGAAGCCACCATCGACGGCCAGCCGCTGCCGGCGGAACTGCAGGAAAAGCTCGACGCCGGTGCCGCCGTCGCGCGCTCCGCTTACTTGCGTCTTGCCGCCTTCCTCGAAGCGGAACTTCTGCCCTTTGCTCCCGAAAAGGACGCCGTGGGCCGCGAACGCTACGCACTGGCCTCACGCTTGTTCCTTGGCGCAACCGTGGACCTCGAGGAAACATACGCCTGGGGCGTGCAGGAACTCGAGCGGCTCATTGCCGAACAGGAACAGGTGGCCGAGCAAATCAAGCCCAGCGCGTCCATCGAGGAAGCCAAAGCCATCCTCGACAACGATCCCGCACGGCAAATCAAGGGCACCGACGCCCTCAAAGCCTGGATGCAGGAACTCTCAGACCGGGCAGTGTCCGAATTGGCCGACGTCCACTTCGACATCCCGGACATCATGAAGACGCTCGAATGCCGCATCGCCCCCACGGACGAAGGCGGCATCTACTACACGGGCCCTTCGGACGACTTCTCCCGGCCAGGCCGCATGTGGTGGTCCGTCCCCGCCGGCGAAGACACCTTCACCACCTGGGCCGAAACCACCACAGTGTTCCACGAAGGCGTCCCCGGCCACCACCTCCAGGTGGCCACCGCCGTCTACCGCCGCGAGCTCCTCAACAACTGGCGGCGGAACGTCTGCTGGGTGTCCGGGCACGGCGAAGGCTGGGCACTCTATGCAGAAAAGCTCATGCTCGAGCTCGGCTACCTCAAGGACCCGGGCGACCACATGGGCATGCTGGACATGCAGCGCATGCGCGCGGCCCGCGTGGTGTTCGATATCGGCGTCCACCTCGAGCTGGAAGTTCCGGAACGCTGGGGCAGCGGTACCTGGACCTCGGAGAAGGGCTTCGAATTCCTCAAGGCCAACCTCCCCATCAGCGCGGGCCAGCTCCAGTTCGAATTCACCCGCTACCTCGGATGGCCGGGGCAGGCTCCGTCGTACAAGGTGGGGCAACGGCTGTGGGAAGAAATCCGGGCTGAACTCGAACGCCGCGACGGATTCGACTTGAAGTCCTTCCACACGGATGCCCTGAACATCGGCTCTGTCGGCCTGGATACGCTTCGCCGGGCGCTGCTCGGGTGACCCAACTGACTCGCATTTGTTGTCGTTTTGGAGGCTCATAACGACAACAAATGCGAGTCAGATGGGCTGAGACGTACGAGACATTCCCCACATTCTGTCCGGGAATAACTTCATAAATGGGTGGATTGGCGGCGAATTCGCGGGCCTTTTTTGGGAGTGGGTCGAATGTGAGACCGTAACATTTCTCAACGTCGGGTCGCGGTGGTATTTTTCGGGGCCTAGTTTGTTCCGGTGAGCAATTCATCCAACACTTTGACTTCCGCCGGAAAGACTTCGTCCCGGCTTCCCAAGTGGGCAACGTCCTTCGGCGTCCAGATCATCGCGGCCCTCGTGATCGGCCTGGCCCTCGGCCTCCTGGCCAAAGCCACCGGCAGCACCACGAAAGCTCCCAACGGGCTCGGCGCCACGCTGCAGACCATCGGCTCGAGCTACGTCTCGCTGCTGCAGACCGCCGTCGTGCCCTTGATCTTCACAGCCGTGGTGAGCTCCATCGCGAACCTGCGCCAAGTGTCCAATGCCGCGAAATTGGCGTGGAACACTCTGCTCTGGTTCGCCATCACTTCACTCATCGCCGTGACGATCGGCATCGGACTTGGAGTGCTCTTGCAGCCAGGCTCCGGCACCGGCATCACCAAGAAGGCCGAGTACGCCGGAAAGACCGGCGACTGGTGGGCGTTCCTGACAGGTCTTTTCCCCAAGAACTTCCTGGGCCTGGGAGCGAGCACCACCGTCACGGACGGCGTCGCCAGCACGTCGATCACCTTCAACGTGCTGCAGATCCTGGTGATCGCCATCGCCGTCGGCGTCGCAGCCCTCAAGGTGGGCAAGCAGGCCGAACCATTCCTGAACCTCAACGCTTCCGCCCTGGCCGTCATCCAGAAGGTCCTCTGGTGGATCATCCGCATTGCCCCGCTGGGCACCATCGGCCTGATCGGCAACGCAGTGGCCGTCTACGGGTGGGACACCATCGGTTCGCTCGGCAAGTTCACGGTGGCCATCTACGCGGGCCTCGCCCTGGTGCTGTTCGTCGTCTACCCCATCCTGGTCAAGACCCATGGACTGTCCGTCAAGCAGTACTTCTCGGGCGTGTGGCCCGCCGTGCAGTTGGCATTCGTCTCACGTTCCTCGATCGGCACGCTGCCGCTCACGCAGCGCGTCACCGAACGCAACCTGGGCGTCCCCCAGGGTTACGCGTCCTTCGCCGTGCCACTCGGCGCCACCACCAAGATGGACGGTTGCGCCGCCATCTACCCGGCCGTCGCCGCGATCTTCGTTGCCCAGTTCTTCGGCATCAACCTGGACTTCAGCCAGTACTTGCTGATCGTGGTGGTTTCCGTCCTTGGTTCCGCGGCAACGGCAGGCACCACGGGCGCCGTCGTCATGCTCACGCTGACACTTTCCACGCTGGGACTGCCGCTCGCCGGCGTCGGACTCCTCCTGGCGATCGACCCCATCCTGGACATGGGCCGCACGGCCGTCAACGTGGCAGGACAGGCGCTGGTTCCGGCCATCGTCGCCAAGCGGCAGGGAATCCTGGACGAATCGCTCTACAACGCGCCCCGCAAGGGAACGGCATTCGCGGCCGAGGGTGAGTCCCCGGAGGCATCCGAGGAGGCCCGCGAGCTCGCTGGCGCCAAAGCCTAGCGACGGCACATCGTCGCGCGGACAAATCCCCGGGGGCCAGTTCAAAATGCCCCGGGGATTTGTCCTTTTAACGGGGTGGATTCTGGATAGGCTCTGTCCATGCTCATAGTCACCTCAAACAAGATTCCGGGCCACAAGATCGACGCCGTCTTCGGCGAAGTCATGGGCCTCACCGTCCGCTCACGGGATATCGGCGCCCAGGTAATGGCCGGCTTCCGTTCCCTCGGCGGCGGCGAGCTGCCCGAAATGACCAAGGCGCTCTATGAGAGCCGCCAGGAAGTCATGGCCCGCATGGTCAACGAGGCACAGCAGCGCGGTGCCAACGCAATCGTCGCGATGCGCTTCGACACGTCCGAGATGGGCGGCAACTGGACCGAAGTGTGCGCCTACGGGACTGCCGTTTTCGCCATTCCCCTGGCCGAAGGCGAGCCAG
>NZ_DF952469.1:247178-254074 GCF_001263615.2 Arthrobacter sp. Hiyo1
CCCGACGGCGGTTCGGAGCCGGTCGATTCGCAAGCGTTCAAGGCGTACGACCTCACCCGGACCAGCTTCGGCGAGGGAATGACCGGTCCCATCGTGGTTGTCGGTACCCTCCCGGACGGGCTCAGCGACGATCAGGCCAAGACGAAGCAGTTCGACGTCGCGGACAAGCTGCGCAGTGTCGACAACGTCGTGGCAGCCGTTCCGGTAGCCCTCAGCCAGGATCACCGCACGGCCGTTTTCCAGGTCATCCCCAAGGACGGCCCCGCGAGCGCCAGCACCGTCCAGGTGGTCTCGGAACTGCGGGGCAAGGGTTCCGAAATCCAGCAGGCCACAGGCGCCACCATCGGATTGACGGGGCAGACGGCCGGCAACATCGACGTCTCCGCGAAGCTCGGTGCCGCCTTGCCGCCGTACTTGGCGATCGTCGTCGGGCTCTCGCTGGTCCTCCTGCTCCTGGTGTTCCGCTCGATCGTCGTCCCGCTGCTCGCCACCGGCGGTTTCCTGCTCTCGCTCGCGGCAGCGTTCGGCGCCGTGGTGGCCGTATACCAGTGGGGCTGGCTGGGCTCCGTGTTCGACGTCGCCAATCCCGGAGCGGTGCTGAGCTTCCTGCCGATCATCCTCATTGGTGTGCTGTTCGGCCTGGCCATGGACTACCAGGTGTTCATCACATCGGGCATGCGCGAATCGTTCATGCATGGCGAGAATGCGAAGCAAGCAGTCCGAAGCGGCTTCAGCCATGCCGCAGCTGTGGTCACGGCCGCCGCCATCATCATGGTCAGCGTGTTCGCCGGCTTCATCTTCAGCCACCTGACCATGGTCCGGCCGCTCGGTTTCGCGATGGCGTTCGGCGTGCTCGTCGATGCGTTCGTGGTGCGGATGACCATTGTCCCGGCCGTGATGTACCTGTTGGGCGAAAAGGCTGGTGGCTGCCGCGATGGCTGTCCCGGGTCCTGCCCGACGTCGACGTCGAGGGCGCAAACCTGCAGCGCACGACGTCGGCGGGCGGGACCAAGGAGCTGGTCCACTAAGCGTCTGGTTGCCTATCAGCGGGCGTCGGTTCTGTGTCCAGAACCGACGCCCGCTCACCTTTAAGGCCCTTTCCCCAAACGCCCGCTCACCCAAGTGAGCGAGCGTCCGGCCAAACACCCATATAAGTGAGCGAGCGTCGTGGGAAGGCAGCGCGTACTACGCTTGAGCCGTGACCCGATTGATCCTGGCTTCCCAGTCCCCCGCCCGCACCAAGCTCCTCACGGAGGCCGGCATCCACCACGAGGTACTCGTCTCGGACGTGGACGAGGACGCCGTGCAAGCCCGGTACGGCGTCACCGATGCGCATGACACCGCTCTCCTCCTCGCCCGCGCCAAGGCCGAGGCTGTCGCTTCCCTGCCCGACGCCGAGGGGGCCCTGGTGATCGGCTGCGATTCCGTGTTCGAGTTCGACGGCGAATCGCACGGTAAGCCGTACACAGTAGACATTGCCAAGGAACGAATGCTGCGCATGAGCGGCTCCAAGGGCGTCCTCCACACCGGGCACTGGCTCGTGGACTGCCGCGAAACCGCAGCGGACATGAACGACGGCGAGACGGCCGTCGGCACCGGAGCAACGGTCGGTGCGGTGTCCAGCGCAGAGGTCCACTTTGCGGAGATGAGCGAGAAGGACATCGACGCCTACATCGCAACCGGCGAGCCCCTGCACTGCGCCGGTTCGTTCACGATCGACGGCTTGGGCGGGGCCTTCATCCGCAAGGTCGACGGCGACCCGCACGCCGTCGTCGGGCTCTCCATCTCGACCCTCCGCGATCTGCTCGGGCAAGCGAACGTCGGGATCACCGAACTCTGGACCCACAACGGCTCCGAAGCGGGCAGCGAATAGCGGCGGTCTGGGTCGCCGGCCCGGCGGCCAATTTCCAGCCTTTGTAGCAACCCTACAAAGACAGACCGTCTCACACACGGAATCCCCCATCAATATGGGCGGAACCCTCAAAATCACGCTAGGCTCCCTGAAGGACAGAAGGAGTCAACTTGTCAGCTAATCCGGCGCAGCCCATTTCCAGCCCTCTCACCAAGGTCTTGATCGCCAACCGAGGCGAAATCGCGGTCCGCATCATCCGCGCAGCCCGGGACGAAGGCATCGCATCCGTGGCCGTCTATGCGGACCCCGACCGCGACGCACTGCACGTCAGGCTGGCAGATGAGGCCTACGCACTGGGCGGCAACACCGCTGCCGAGTCGTACCTCGTGATGGACAAGTTGATCGACGTCGCCAAGCAGTCGGGTGCGGACGCCATCCACCCGGGCTATGGCTTCCTCGCAGAGAACGCCGAGTTTGCCGCCAAGGTCATCGACGCCGGCATCACCTGGATCGGCCCGTCCCCGGACGCCATCTCCGCATTGGGCGACAAGGTGCAGGCCCGCCACATCGCCGAAAAGGTCGGCGCCCCCTTGGTTCCCGGTACGGCCGACCCGGTCGAGTCCGCTGACGAGATCCTGGCCTTCGCCAAGGAGTTCGGGCTCCCGATCGCCATCAAAGCCGCCTACGGCGGCGGCGGACGCGGCATCAAGGTGGCCCGCACCATCGAGGAAATCCCCGAGCTTTTCGAGTCCGCAGTACGTGAAGCCATTGCCGCCTTCGGCCGCGGCGAGTGCTTCATCGAGCGCTTCCTGGATTCCCCCCGCCACGTCGAGACCCAGTGCCTCGCTGACGCCTACGGAAACGTCGTTGTGGTGTCCACTCGCGACTGCTCCCTCCAGCGCCGCAACCAGAAGCTTGTGGAAGAGGCCCCCGCGCCGTTCCTGAGCCCGGAGCAGAACGAGCGCCTCTACGAGTCCTCCAAGGCCATCCTGAAAGAGGCAGGCTACCTCGGCGCTGGAACGTGCGAATTCCTGGTGGGCCAGGACGGCATCATCTCGTTCCTCGAAGTCAACACGCGTCTTCAGGTGGAGCACTGCGTTTCGGAGGAAGTCACAGGCCTCGACCTGGTCCGCGAGCAGTTCCGCATCGCCCGTGGCGAGAAACTCGGCTAT
This sequence comes from Arthrobacter sp. Hiyo1, assembly GCF_001263615.2. NCBI lineage: Bacteria > Bacillati > Actinomycetota > Actinomycetes > Micrococcales > Micrococcaceae > Arthrobacter > Arthrobacter sp. Hiyo1. The sequence continues at coordinate 250,203 of NZ_DF952469.1, forward strand.
GGCGATCCCGAGGTCCGCGGCCACTCCTTCGAATTCCGCATCACCGGCGAAGACCCGGGCCGCAACTTCATGCCCGCACCGGGAACCATCAGCACCCTGAAGAACCCGACAGGTCCGGGCATCCGCATCGATTCCGGCGTGGAGCAGGGCGACGTCATCAGCGGGAACTTCGACTCCATGCTGTCGAAGCTGATTGTCACCGGCGCTACCCGCGAACAGGCCCTCCAGCGTTCCCGCCGCGCCCTTGAGGAAATGGTGGTTGAAGGCATCCCCACCGTCATTCCTTTCGACCTCGCAGTGGTGACCGATCCCGCGTTCGCTCCGGCCGAAGGCCCGTTCAAGGTGCACACCCGCTGGATCGAGACCGAGTTCGTCAACAACGTCCCCGCGTGGACGCCTACCGGAACCGGAACAGAAGCCGCCGACGCCGGTGAGCGCCAGCGCGTCGTCGTCGAGGTTGGCGGCAAGCGGCTGGAAGTTGTCCTTCCGGCGACTCTCGCTCGGTTTCCTCTGTCGCCAACGCGGGCACCAAGGGCGCCAAGGTCAAGAAGCGTTCCCGCTCTGCGCGCCACAGCCGCAGTCGCGGGCGGCAACGCCCTCACCTCGCCGATGCAGGGCACCATCGTCAAGGTGGCAGTAGCCGCCGGCGACGTGGTTGCAGAAGGCGATCTGATCGTGGTCCTCGAAGCCATGAAGATGGAACAGCCCCTCACCGCCCACAAAGCCGGCACCATTCATGGCTTGGTGGCAAAGGCAGGCGAGACCGTCTCCGCGGGCGCCGTCATCGCGACAATCGAAGACTAGTCCCCACTGCCCCCCTAGCCTGCTTCGCTCGGCCAGGGAACCCGGGCAGCGTGGGCCCACCCACTGGCTCCCTAGCCTCGCTTCGCTCGGCCAGGGAACCCGGGCAGCGTGGGCCCAATTAAAGAGCTCCGGCCCCGCACCATGGGTGCGGGGCCGGAGCCATTTAACCCGAGCCTGTTAATTCAAGCTCAAGCTACGTTGTTTTCGTAATCCGTGTCCTTGGTTTCCTTGGACAGGAACAGGGCCACGAGCGTCAGTACCGCCATGGCGCTGAGGTAGACACCCACCAGGACCGTGCTGCCCTTGGCCGACTCCCAGAGCCAGACCGCGATGAACGGAGCCACAGCCGCGCCGAGGATGCTGGACATGTTGTAACTGACGGCGGATCCGGTGTATCGGACGTTGGTCGGGAACAGTTCCGGAAGCAGCGCACCCATGGGGCCGAAGGTAAGGCCCATCAGCGAGAAGCCGATGATCAGCAACGCCATGGTGCCAACAAAGCCGCCACTGAACAACGGCACGAAGAGCAAGCCGAATACCAGGATTCCCGCGGTCACGGCCAGGAGCATCTTGCGGCGGCCATACTTTTCGGCCAGCGGACCGGCCACCAGGGTGAAAATGCCGAAGAAGACGACGCCGGCAATCAGCATCCAGAGGAAGTCGTTCCGGCTGAAACCCAGGCCTGGTACGAACGCCGCGGCGGCCGCGTCGGTCATGGGCTTTCCGGCCTTCACCGCAGCGGCTTGGGCGCCCACCAGGGTTGGTTTGGTGCCGTAGGTCAGGGTGAACGTGGTCATGAGGTAGAACAGCACGTACGTCGCAAGCATGATGAAGGTACCGAGGATCAGCGGGCGCCAACTCTTCTTGAACACGCGTCCGATGGGCAGCTTGGCCACTTCGTTGGACTCCAGCACCTTGGTGAATGCGGGAGTTTCAATGAGCTTGAGGCGCACGTAGAGGCCAAGGATCACCATGACGGCGCTGAGCAGGAACGGCACGCGCCAGCCCCAGGCGGCGAAGGCCTCGGGAGTCAAGGTGTAGCTGAAGACCAGGAAGATGATGTTGGCCAGGATGAAGCCGATCGGCGCACCCATCTGCGGGAATGTTCCATAGATGGCGCGTTTATTGGCCGGCGCGTTCTCCGTTGCGAGCAGCGCGGCGCCGCTCCACTCTCCCCCGAGGGCCAGGCCCTGGGCGAACCGCAGCACAACCAACAATGTGGGAGCCAGGAAGGTCCAGCCCGGGACCTGTGCCGTGGGGAGGCAACCGATCAGGAACGTGGCGATACCCATGGTCAGGAGGGACGCAACCAGGGTTCCCTTGCGACCGAATTTGTCACCGAAGTGGCCGAAAACTATGGAGCCGAGCGGCCGGGCGACGAAGGCGACACCGAACACCGCGAAGGAGCTCAACAGCTGGGTGGTCTCGTCCGCCGTCGGGAAGAAGAGTTTAGGGAAGACGAGCACAGCTGCCGTGGCGTAAACGTAGAAATCGTAGAACTCGATGGACGTTCCGATGAGGCTGGCGAAGATCACCCGGCCCCGCGAGTTGACCGGCTTGACTGACTCGCTTTCCTTGGATTCAGCGATGGAAGACATGTAGTGGATGCTTTCGTTCACGCCGGCCCGGCGTCGCTGAGCCTGCCGGCAGATTATTGAGAGTTCAATAATAGTTCCCGCTATCCAACAAATGGACAATCAAGTCCAGCATGTGGACGCTTTGGAAAGTCTCACTCTGTGGTCCGCACCACAACAACCTCACCATCGCCTCACGCAGTGGTGACCCCCTCCGATAGGCAAATGTCACAGCACGTTTACAAACCGCGACGGTCCGCGAAACGCGCCGTACCTAACGTGTAAGGACAACGTCCCCACAAAGGAGGCACTCCGTGACAGTTGACCGAAGCACCGAAATCCTCACCAACGAGCAGGCGCCCACCGCCCTCGTCCCCGAGCTTGAACACCGCCCTGGCCGCTGGATTGCCAACTGGGATGCAGAGAACAAGGAGCAGTGGGACGCCGTTGGCCGTTCCATCGCCAAGCGCAACCTGTACTGGTCCATCTTCGCCGAGTTCCTCGGCTTCGTCGTCTGGCAGCTCTGGTCGATCGTCGTCGTCCAGCTCCCGGCAGCAGGCTTCAAGTTCGACACCAACCAGATCTTCTGGCTCATCTCGATCCCCAGCCTGGTCGGTGCCACACTGCGCATCCCGTACACCTTCATGGTCCCGAGATTCGGCGGCCGAAACTGGACCATCGTCTCGGCCCTCCTGCTGCTGATCCCGACGGCGGGCCTCGCCCTCTGTGTCTCAAACCCCGGCACCCCCTTCGGCGTCATGCTGCTGGTTGCGGGCCTTGCAGGCTTCGGCGGCGGCAACTTCGCCAGCTCGATGGCAAACATCACCTTCTTCTACCCCGCCCGTGAAAAGGGCTGGGCACTGGGCCTGAACGCCGCGGGCGGAAACCTTGGTGCCGCCGTCGCGCAGCTCATCGTTCCGATCGCCGTCACCCTCCTGGCCGCCGGTACGGTCAACCTCCCCATGGCCGGCCTCATCTGGATTCCGCTCATCCTCGTCGCCGCGTTCGGCGCCTGGAAGTACATGAACAACCTCACCAGCGCCAAGGGTGACGTCGCAGGCTCCATCGCCGCGCTCAAGGAACCGCACCTGTGGATCATGGCCTTCCTGTACATCGGTACCTTCGGCTCGTTCATCGGCTTCTCCGGAGTCTTCCCCAAGCTCATCAAGGACTACTTCCCGGCCTTCTCCTCCATGCACCTCGGCGCGGTTGTCCTCTCGCTCGCCTTCCTTGGCCCGCTGGTCGGTTCCCTCGCCCGCCCCTACGGTGGACGCATGGCTGACCGCATGGGCGGAGCCCGCATGACCGTCACGGCGTTCGCAGCGATGGCCGTCATCACCTTGACCATGATCTGGACCCTTCCGCTCAAGAACTTCTGGCTCTTCCTGGTCCTGTTCCTGTTCCTCTTCACGGCGAGCGGCTTCGGAAACGGCGCGACGTACCGCATGATTCCGGTCATCTTCGCCACCTCCAGCCGCGCAGCGCGCTCCGGTG
>NZ_DF952469.1:258206-260297 GCF_001263615.2 Arthrobacter sp. Hiyo1
TGCCGAGTACCTGATCCTTCTTGCCGAAGGCGGCCAGGACGCTGCCGACACCTTGGCACCGATGCCGCAGGAGAAGCCCGGGGTCGTGGTGTTGAAGGCGCGAGGCATCAACCTGGCGGTCGCTGGCGACAACAGCGCTGAGCCGTGGGATGACGAGCTGTTGTCCGTGGGTGTCTCCGAGGGAACGCCCCGGCGCCAGGTCGCCCAGTGGGCCGATCCCGAACACGGCCGCTACGTCAAAATGACGACGCGGGGCGGCGCGCTCGAAGGACTCGTCACCGTAGGCATGCCGCGCACGGCCGCGGAGCTGGTGATGCTGTTCGAACGCGGCTCCGAGTTGCCAGCAGACCGTTCACTCCTCCTACGCCTGGACGGGCCGGACCAGCTCGGCTCTTCCGCTTCGAATGATGATCCGCAGCGCACAGTGTGCCGCTGCGCAGGCGTCAGCGGCGCGAGCATCGAGGAAGCCGTGTTGGATGGCTGCTCGTCCGTGCCGGAAGTTTCCAAGGCGACCCGCGCGGGGACGGGGTGCGGAGGGTGCCATGGGGACATCAAGGGGATTATCGAGAAGCATTTCCAGGGCGTTGCGGCGTAGGGGTTGCCGCGCCGCGCCACGTGAACAGGCCCTCCCGGTCCCTGTCGGTGAGCTTCGCGGCGTCGAGGAAGGTGTGGAGATCGAATTTTTCCAAGGCATCCCGGAAGGCGCCTTCAGTTGTTGTGCCGTGTTGCCGGCATAGTTCCTCAAGCCTAGGTTCGACGTTGTTTCGCTCGCCTCTGGCCGCCCGCGCATCGCCAAGCCTGACGGTTTCCAGATAGTCATCGACGATGCCTTCGGGGTCTGTGCCGATTGCGTGAAGCAGAGCCATGGCGAGCAGGCCAGTCCGGTCCCTGCCGCCCATGCAATGGAAGAGGACCCCTCCTGCCGGCGCGTTGATCACGGCGGATATAGCGGCGCCGGCCCGTTCGGGCATGGCGGCGAGGTGCGGCTGGAAATACATCGCTGTGCCCACCAGACCGCTGTCCCAGTAGTCGGCCCAGAATTCCTTGTTTTCCAGGCCGTCAAGATCAACGTGGATTGTGGTGAGCCAACTGGGCCGTTCCTTGGTATCCGTGTCCCGTTCGCCTTGCTGACGGAGGTCCACCACAGTGCGGATCCCGGCATCATGGATCTGTTGCCATCCGTTCCCGGTGATCCAATCGACGTTCTCGCTCCGGAACAACACGCCTCGCGGAGTAAGTGCCCCGTCTGCGCGCCGTAGACCACCGAGGTCACGTCCGTTGACCAAGCCTTCAACTCTGAGTGTGCGATCCTTGTTTTCTGTCAGATCCCCCATGTGCCCTAGTAAACCAGAGCGTGCAAGTCGCCCTTCTGGATAATCACCCACGCGCGCATCATTGCAGCTAGGTCACCTCGCGGGCGCGTGGTCGCCTTCTGGTCGATCGGCCCCGGCACATCACACTCTCAAGGCAGGTAACACCGACACGCGCGATCACAAATGGAAGTAGCGGTTCTTGCGTGGTTGTTGGCGTGGGTCGATGTGGGGTGGCTGGATGAACCAGGGCACGCCTGTTTGGACTTGGATGTGCCATTCTTCGTTGTGGATCAGATGGTGGTGGTGGCTGCACAGCAAGACACCATTGTCGACACTGCTTGGTCCACCCCGCGACCAGTACTCGATGTGGTGGGCTTCGCACCACGGGGCCGGCATGGTGCACGAAGGGAACGCGCAGCCTTTGTCCCGGGCGGTAATGGCCTTACGGATGTGCGCCGGGAAGATCCTGGAGGACCGGCCGATGTCCAGCACCTGCCCGTCACCGCCGAGGACGACGGGAATGATGTCGGCGTCGCAGGCGATCTTCCGCAGCGTGGCCGCCGGGACCGGGCCGGTGAACGTAAAGCTCCCCGTGCCGCGTTGCGACCCGCCGGAGCGCCCGGCTTGTCCAGATTGCCCGAGGAACGTGAGCTGCTCCGCGTCTTTCAGCGCTGCCAGGAGCTCCCGGTGATCGATGGTGGCCATGATCTGGGGGCGTTGGCCTCCGGCCGCAGGCAGTGCACCGGTGGCGAGGGCAATCTTGCAGGCGCCCAGCAAC
>NZ_DF952469.1:261711-265903 GCF_001263615.2 Arthrobacter sp. Hiyo1
TGGAACACGACGAACCCGCCGCCGGGCGCAGCGGCCTGGCGGGTAGTGAGGTGTCCGATCGCTTCCATGCCCGAAGCATCTCAGGAGGCTCTGACAAAATAGCCGACCCACTGATCTGGAACGCACATGCGATCTGGGCCTGACGTGAGCTACAACATCACGTTCCTACCGGCGGCCCTTCAGCAACTGCGCACGCTCCCTCCGAGGGCCGCCGCCGGGTCCAAGCAGCCATCGAGTTGCTGGCCGAGACTCCGCGCCCACCCGGCGCCAAGAAGCTGGCAGGGCGGGTCGAGTGGCGCGTCCGAACGGGAGATTATCGGGTGCTCTACCGGATCGACGACGGCCGACTCGTCATCGTCGTCCAAAGTGCTTGATCTGGTTTCACGCGACGGAAAATGCCCCACGACACGCGAATTCGCGCGTCGTGGGGCATTTTCTGTGTCGCAGGATCGAATGCGAGCCGAGAGCAAAAGCCCTACATATGCACGTGCAGCCGCCGCGCCGCTTCCGAGATGGAACCGGTCAGCGATGGGTACACCGTGAAGGTGCTTGCGAGGTCGTCGACGTGCAGTTTCTGCTTCACGGCAACGGCGATCGGATAGATGAGCTCGGAGGCGTTCGGACCGATGACGACGCCACCGATCACGGTGCCCGAGCCCTTGCGCGCAATGATCTTCACGAAGCCGTCCTTGGTGTTGCGCATCTTGGCGCGGGCATTGCTCAGCAGGGACAGCATGACCACATCACCCTGGTACTTGCCCGATTCGAGGTCGGCCTCGGAGACGCCCACAGAGGCGATTTCGGGTGAAGTGAAGATGTTGGAAGCCACTTGGTGGAGCTTGATCGGCATGACGGCGTCGCCCAGGAAGTGCGCAACAGCGATGCGGCCCTGCATGGCAGCGACCGAGGCGAGGGCCAGGATTCCGGTGCAGTCACCGGCGGCGTAGATGTTCGGCGCGGTGGTGCGGGAGACGCCGTCGACCTTGATGTGGCCGGACTCAGTGACAGCCACGCCCGCCTCTTCGAGTCCGATTCCGGCCGTGTTGGGGATGGAGCCAACACAGACGAGGCAGTGGCTGCCCGAGACGGTGGTGCCGTCGCCAAGCGTCACCTTAACACCGCCGTCGGTCCTTTCAACGGCCTCCGCGCGTGAGCGGGACAAGACGCGTACGCCGCGGCGCTTGAAGACACCTTCAAGGACCTGGGCCGCGTCTGTGTCCGAGCCGGGCAGGACCTGGTCGCGGCTCGAAATCAGGGTGACGTTCGAGCCAAGGCCGTTGTAGGCCGAAGCGAATTCGGCGCCGGTGACGCCGGAACCGACGACGATCAGGTCTTCCGGAAGTTCCTCGAGGTTGTAGATCTGTGCCCAGTTCAGGATGCGCTCACCGTCGGGCTTTGCCGTGGGCAGTTCGCGGGGGTGGGCGCCGACGGCGAGAAGAATGGCATCGGCGGTAATTGTCTTGACACCCTCCGAGGTAATGACCTCGATGGTGTGGTTGTCCAGGAGTTTTCCGGAGCCCATCAGGATCTCCACGCCAAGGTGCTCAAGGCCCACCCGGATGTCGTCCGACTGCTCCCGCGCGAGGTGCAGGACACGGTCGTTGATGTGGCCCAGGTCCGCGCGCATGCCCGGCGCCACATCGCTGCCGTCGACGGCGAACTTGACTCCCAGCTCCCCCGCCTCGCCGACGCGCGTCATGAGATCCGCCGTCGCGATCAGGGTTTTGGAGGGTACGACGTCGGTGAGGACGGCTGAGCCGCCGAGTCCGGCGCGCTCGATGAGGGTTACCCTCGCTCCCAAGTGCGCAGCCACCATGGCCGCTTCATATCCGCCTGGACCTCCGCCCAGGATCGCGATTCGTGGTGAGCTGAAGTCAGGATGCATGGTCACAATGTTCCATTCTCACTTAATGCGGGCGGACCTGCCACTAAGCCCCACCTGAGAACGCCTGTAGAGGCCGCTTACCTGCCCAACTCCGCCCTGTTCAACAGCGCGCGCGGCACTGTAGTTTGTACCAGTGAGTAACACAGAGCTGATGAATACAGACCCCTTCGAGGCCGCCAAAGCTGCGGCCGACTACATCGCGGCCGAGACCGGCGTCGAATCCCACGACGTCGCACTCGTACTCGGCTCAGGCTGGGGCGCCGCTGCGGATCTCATAGGCGAAACAACGGCGACCCTCACGGCGTCGGAAGTTCCCGGCTTCCACGCTCCTGCCGTTGAGGGGCATGTGGGCACCATCCGCTCGGTCCTGACCAAGGAAGGCAAGCGGGCCCTCGTTCTCGGCGCGCGTACCCACTACTACGAAGCAAAGGCGTCCGCGCTGTAGTCCACGGCGTACGCACAGCCGCGGCAGCCGGATGCCAGACCCTGGTGGTGACCAACGGCTGCGGTGGCCTGAACGAAGCCTGGACCCCCGGCACACCCGTGCTGATCAGCGACCACATCAACCTGACGGCGGCTTCTCCCCTTGAAGGCGCCACGTTCGTGGACCTCACGGACCTGTACTCCTCGCGCATCCGCGGACTGGCCCGCGAAGTGGATCCGACGCTCGACGAAGGCGTCTACGCCCAGTTCACCGGCCCGCACTACGAAACTCCGGCCGAGGTCCAATACGCCAAGCGAATCGGCGCGGACTTGGTGGGCATGTCCACCGCTCTGGAAGCCATCGCCGCCCGGCACGCAGGCATGGAGGTCTTCGGCATCTCCCTCGTGACCAACCTCGCCGCAGGCATCAGCCCGGTACCGCTCAGCCACCAGGAAGTCATCGAGGCGGGCCAGACGGCGGGCGCACGCATTTCGCGCCTCCTGGCGGACATCATCGCCAAGCTTTGATCGAATAGCCGGGAGCCCAGGCTCCCGGCTATTCCGGAGTTCGTAGCGCAGTAGAATTTGAGTGATTCTCCGCCCTAAGCGCTCGAACCGGAAGGACCGCCGATCATGACATCCGCGCCTTTCCGGTTCTTGCGGACCAGCCTGGTCGGCTCGATCATTCTTGGATTGGCCGCGGGTGGGCACCTTGCCGGCGGCGGAAACCTTCCGGCACCAGGCATTTTGACGGCGCTCTGTGCCCTGACAATCCTCCCTGTCGCCATCCTGACGCGCGCCCGGCTTTCGCTTCCCGTCGTCGCAGGGCTGCTGGGAGCCGGACAGCTCTGCCTTCACTGGGCATTCTGCGCCCTGTCCGGAACGTCCACCGCGGCATCTTTGCAGTCCGGGCATGCAGGACATGTTCCCTCGGCGTCAACCCCGGAAACCGTAAGCGCCATCGCCTCAGCCCACGCTGGCGCCAGCGACTGGCACATGCTCGGGGCGCACTTAGTCGCAACCCTGGGCACGGCCCTGGTCCTCGCGCGCGGCGAACAAGCATTGTGGGCACTGGCAGCGTGGCTGCGGCCGCTGGTCCAACTGCCTGCTCCAACAGCGATTCAGCCACTCCGAACCTCTGCTCCGTGCCCGACCCCGGTTGTGCATCCACGCAGCCTTCCCGGCCTTCGGCTTCCTTCCCTGCGCGGCCCGCCAGCCCTGATGCCCGCCGTCTGAGACTCTCCCTTTCACATATAGCCAGGGACAGGCGGCACCTCGCTGCCTTCACCGGTCCGGACCTCCGTCCGCCCCGGTCCCCAAACCGCATTTCCTTTGTGAAAGGGCATCATTGCCATGAAGACCTCCTCCCGCCGTACCCTCAAAACCGCCTGCGCCGCGACGATGGCCGCCGGGCTGCTCGCCTTCGGCATCTCCGCAGCGTCCGCACACGTCAACGTCAATCCCGACGACCCCGCAGCAGGCGGCTACACCCACCTGACCTTCAACGTTCCCAACGAGTCCCCGACGGCCAAGACCAACAAGCTCGAAGTATCACTCCCCACGGATACGCCCTTCAACTCTGTGTCCGTGAAGCCGGTCGAGGGCTGGACGGCCGAGCTCGTCACCACCACCCTGCCAAAACCCGTCACGGTTGGAGGGGCAACGGTGACCAAGGCGGTCAGTTCGGTCGTCTGGACCGCGGACGCCGCACACCAGATCGGGCAGAACGAATACCAGGCGTTCTCGATCTCGGTGGGTGTACTCCCCGACGCCGGCACCACCGTGACGCTGCCAGCCACACAGAGCTACACCGACGGCACGGTGGTGAAGTGGGACGAGAAGACCGTTGAGGGGCAGCCTGAACCGGAGCACCCGGCTCCCTCG
>NZ_DF952469.1:266039-268260 GCF_001263615.2 Arthrobacter sp. Hiyo1
CGAACCGCTCCACGAAGCCAAATAGCCCCCCCTCGAACGAGCGAACTGCCCGCGCCGGACCCCGGCGCGGGCAGTTTTGTATCCCGCTCCAGCCGGACCACGAATCCCACCAACGACAGCCGTCCCCAGGCAATTTTCCGACTCCTGTCAAGTCAATTCGCCCCCGCGTTAATGGCATGTGAACTTTTCGAATAAATCAGATTTATTCAGAAACATTTGACCCGCCGCGCTTTCCATGGCACGCGCGCGGTGTAAAAAATGTAAACGCTTGCGCACATATGTCTGACATGTGCTCCAGAGCCCGGAACGGCACTCGAAACACGGCTTGCAACCGCATCAAGCGCACGTCAAGCTTTGAACGGTCCCGGCAAGTCGACGTGCCGGACCGAAGGATGGGGGCTTCCTAAGAATCCCCCGTCCACCCGACACGATGGCGTTCCCGACGACGCCATTGGTGTTACGGGAACGCCGGAGTGCGGACCAGGCCTTGCGCCAATTCCACGTAGTCCAACCTCCGCGAGAAGAGCAAGCATGAAATCTCACTCAACCCCCAACAGGCCACGCCGACGCCTGCGGTCTGTAGCCGCTTTTGCGGCCGCTGCCAGTGTGGCCGCGACGGTGCTCATGGCATCCCCGGCAGCCCAGGCAAACCTGCCTGCCGACAAGCCGGCCACCACAATGCCGGCTCCCACGCCGGGATTCCCGCTTCCGACGGTCCACACGCAACAAGCCTTTGATCCCGCCGCAAACTTCACGTCCAAGTGGACGCGGGCGGATGCCAAGCAGATCATGGCCCAGAGCAACCCGAACGTGACCGCCGGCCAGAACTCCATGAGCCCCAACGTCACCATGCCGGAGATCCCGAAGGACTTCCCGGCCATGAACGACGACGTGTGGGTCTGGGACACGTGGTCCCTGACCGACCAGAACGCCAACCAGATCAGCTACAAGGGCTGGGATGTCATCTTCTCCCTCGTCGCCGATCGCCACGCGGGTTACGGCTTCGACCAGCGCCACTGGAACGCCCGCATCGGCTACTTCTTCCGCAAGACCAACGCAGACCCCGCGAAGGACAAGTGGAACTACGGCGGACACCTGTTCCTGGACAACACCTCCATCGGCAACACCGAATGGTCCGGTTCCACGCGCCTCATGCAGGGTGACCACGTCAACGTGTTCTACACGGCCACCACGTTCTACGACCGTGCAGAGCGCAACGCGGGCGGAGGCGGGATCGCTCCGGACGCAGTCATTGCCAAGGCCCTCGGCAACATCCACGCCGACCAGAACGGCGTGACCTTCGACGGCTTCCAGCACACCAAGCTGCTCGAACCGGACGGAAAGCTGTACCAGACCAAGGCCCAGAACGCCGGCTTCGCCTTCCGTGACCCGTACACGTTCGAAGACCCGGCCCACCCGGGCCAGACCTTCATGGTCTTTGAGGGCAACACCGCCGGAAACCGCGGCTCCTACAAGTGCACCGATGCTGATCTCGGTTACCAGGCAGGCGATCCCCACGCCGAAAACACCAACACGGTCAACACCACCACCGGTTCCTGGTTCCAGACCGCGAGCGTGGGCCTGGCCGTCGCAGACAACAAGGACCTGACCCAGTGGCACTTCCTGCCGCCGATCCTGTCCGCCAACTGCGTCAACGACCAGACCGAGCGCCCTCAGATCTTCATCCAGAATGAAAACGGCAAGAACAAGTACTACCTGTTCACGATCAGCCACCAGTTCACCTACGCCGATGGCATGCGTGGTCCCGACGGCGTCTACGGCTTTGTTGGCAACGGTGTCCGTTCGGACTTCCAGCCGGTGAACAACTCGGGCCTCGCGCTCGGCTCGCCGACCGACTTGAACCTGCCGGCGAACAACCCGAGCGGCACCCAGTCTGCACAGCAGAACGGCCGTCAGTTCCAGGCCTACTCGCACTATGTGCAGCCGGGCGGCCTGGTGCAGTCCTTCATCGACAACGTTGACGGAGTCCGTGGAGGATCCCTCTCCCCCACGGTAAAGATCAACTTCGCCGGTGGCGTCACGCAGGTTGACCGCAGCTTCGGCAAGAACGGCCTCGGCCCGTTCGGCTACCTCCCCACCAACGTCCGCGTCGGCGGGGAAGGCCTCTACAAGTAGGCCACAGGCAAAGACAGCCGGCAGGCAGGGGTTTCGCTGCCTGCCCGGCAACATGGGGCGCCCGGTTCACCCCGGGCGCTGCTCC
>NZ_DF952469.1:268921-270765 GCF_001263615.2 Arthrobacter sp. Hiyo1
CTGCCCCCGCACCATCCGAATCGGACCCTTGGCGGCCTGCCGCTCACCTCACGGCGTCGCAAAACTGGATCAACGATCCCAACGGGCTTGTCTACGAAAACGGCACCTATCACGCGTTCTACCAGCACAATCCGCACGGCAACTTCTGGGGAGACATGTCGTGGGGCCATTCCACCAGCACGGATCTGGTGCACTGGACCCAGAAACCGGTAGCCATGGAAGGCTCCGCCAGTGAGGAAATCTTTTCCGGCGCCATCGTTCCGGACACCAAGAACGCCTCCGGCCTGGGCAGCGCTGAAAACCCGCCGCTGGTAGCCTCTACACCAGCTCGTACGGCGACGGCGGGGCGCTGCCCAAGGGCAGCCAGGCCCAGTCCGTGGCCTACAGCCTGGACCACGGGACGTCCTGGACCAAGTACAAAGGCAACCCGGTGCTTAGCTTGCAGCCGGCGTCGAACAACTTCCGGGATCCGAAGATCACCTGGTACGAGCCCGGCAAATACTGGGTCATGACCACTGTGGTTGCTGACGCCCAGGTGGTGAAACTCTTCAAATCCACCGACCTGCTGCACTGGACCTTCCTCAGCGACTTCTCGGGAGTGGGCGCCCAGGGCGGGCTCTGGGAAGTTCCCGAGCTGCTCCAGATGGACGTCGACGGCGGCAACGGCCTGAAGAAGTGGGTCATGATCCTGAGCATCAACCCGGGAGGCATCGCAGGAGGCTCCGGCATGCAGTACTTCGTGGGCAATTTCGACGGCACACGGTTCACGGCGGAAAACGCGGCAAAGCCGGGCGACCCGCTGACGGAATCGCAATGGCTTGACCATGGCGCGGACTTCTATGCGGCCAACACCATCACCGGGGCTCCTGGAGGAAAGCCGGTGCTTCTCGGCTGGATGGGGAACTGGGACTATGCGCAATCCGTCCCGAGCACGCCATGGCGCGGGTCAATGGCCATCCCCCGCCAGCTCACCCTCGCAGCCACAGGAAGCCGTTTCGAGCTCCATTCGAGCATCGCCCAGGCTGCCGCGGATGCGCTCACGGACACCAAGACCAGTGAAGTACATGGCAAAAACCTCACCGTCACCGATTCAACGGAACCCCTCGGCGGCGATTTCGGAACCCGAACCCAGCTGATCGACGCCGAAATGGACGTTGCGGGCGCCTCCGAGGCCGGATTGGTACTGCGGGCTTCGGCGGACGGGAAGGCAGGCCTCCGGATCTCGTACAACCGCGCAAGCCAGACCCTCAAAGTGGACCGCTCTGCAGCCGGGACCTCCAACTTCTCGCCGAAATTCAGCCCCTACCACCAAGCCTCCGTGCCCCTGAAGGACGGCAAGGTCCGTCTCCGCATCCTCTTGGATTCCTCGTCGGTGGAGGTCTTCACCCAAGACGGCTCGGTAGTCATTTCGGACATCTTCTTCCCGCAATGGGGGAACACGGGTGCGGCAGCGTTCAGTGCAGGCGGCCCGGCGAGCTTCGTCCTCACCACCACGCGGCAGCGACCCTGACGCCAGGGGCCCACCTGACTCGCATTAGTTGTCGTTTAGACGCCTCATAACGACAACTAATGCGAGTCAGTTGGGTGGCGTGGGCCGGACTGTGACGGCTGACATAGCCGGTGACCTCGGCATTCATTCCCTTTGACGATAGCTTTATCCCTATGACATCGAGCGATGCCGAATTTGAAAAGCTGATATCCGACGCCGGCGAGTGGGCTGCCCAGGACCCGGACCCGGTCACTGCGGCAGCGCTGTCCGAGCTGGCCGGACTCGCCTCCAATGGCGTCGCCGCGGCCCGTCAACAGCTTGAAGACAGCTTCAGCGGAACGCTGCAGTTCGGTAC
>NZ_DF952469.1:272918-275316 GCF_001263615.2 Arthrobacter sp. Hiyo1
CCGCGCGGCCGTAGCGCACAGGACCGGATACGGGTGCTTGGCGGATGTTGCGGGGCGACGAAGTGGGCGCCCTACTTGGGGCGCACGTGGTGGCCCGGCACGCCGCGGATGTGCGGCAAGGCGATGCGACACGAGGCGTTTTCGCCAACTCAATCGTCTCGTCCCGGCTGCTTTCCCGCATCGCGGCGGCGGCCGGCTTCGCCCACGAGGAAACGCTCACGGGATTCAAGTGGATTTCCCGGGTGCCGGGACTTGTGTACGGCTACGAGGAAGCCCTGGGCTACTGCGTTGCACCCGAACTCGTCAGGGACAAGGACGGCATTTCCGCCTCCTTGCTCATCGCCGAACTAGCGGCGGCGGCCAAGGCCGAAGGAAAGACGATCTTCGACACCCTGGACGAAATCTACCTGGTGCATGGCTTGCATGCGAGCGACCAGCTCAGCATCCGGGTGGCGGACCTTGGTTTGCTGGACGCCATGATGAACCGGCTCCGGTCCGATCCGCCGGAGTCCTTTGGCGGTTCCGCCATCGAGACCTTTGTGGATTTGGCCCAGGGAAGCGAGCAACTGCCGCCGACGGACGGCCTCCTCTACCTGACCAAGGACCTAAGCCGCGTCATCATCCGGCCCAGTGGCACCGAGCCAAAGCTCAAGTGCTACCTGGAGGTCATCAAGTCGGTCGGTTCGGCGGCGGAACTCGCCGAAACCCGGCACGCCGCGCGGACCACTTTGGACCACATTCTTGCCGATGTCCGCGAGGCGCTCGGGCTCTGAGCGCTTCGGCTCCACGACGGACGACGGCGGTGCGCGGCTGGGGGCTCCGGGCTACAGTTCGACTTCGATGAAGCCGTCAACCATGCGGGTCCTGAATGCCGGAAGCCGGAGCCCGGGGTTGGAATAGCACTCACCGGTCTGCAGGTCGTAGACCTCCTTGTGCAACGGCGAGGCGATAGTGGGGCGTGATCCCCGGGAGCCGGTGATCCCCCGGGCCATGACATTGGCCAGGGTTGCAGGGTCCTGCTGGGCGACTGCGTAGACATTGTCGGCATCGAGGCGGAAGAGCGCCACCTGCACGCCGTCGATCAACGCCGCCTCGCCCCAAGCCGGTTCCAGCTCGTCCAACGGGCATACACGATGCCAGCCGGACTCGGTCGGCGCGCTCGTCAGTTGTTCTTCCCGTTCCAGAATGACGGTCATGCCAACCCCTCTCGCTATGCCTGCAGCCGGACAAATGCTGTCCTTTCCTTCAGGCCGTGGCCGCCGAGCGGCCATATCTTCAAGGTAGGCGGGGAGTGTTTCACTCGAATGCAGTCAATGTGTCGGGTGCGTAAAAGAGACCTCACGGTCCCGACATCCAATCGTGACCCAGAAGTTAAGATCACGAAACAAAAGGGAAACTGAGGAGAAACTGCCCGTCCGTAGTCTGAAGTGACAAGTTGCGGAGCACGTTCTGCGGCGTATGCGAAAGGCCACCAGTGACCGGACACACTTCCACCCCAGAAAACCAGCGCCGTATTGTTGTCGCCGGCGGAGGCCCTGCGGCCCACCGTTTTGCCGATGCCATGCATACCCGCGGTCTCGAGGGCTGGCACGTCACGGTCCTGACCGAGGAAGCGCACGTTCCGTATGACCGGGTCACCCTGAGCAAGGCGCTGACCGATGTGGACTATGACCTCACCTTGGGCGACATGTCCATGTGGGAGCACGAATCCATCTCCCTGCGCACTGGCGAGCGGGTGGTCAAGATCAACCCCGAAGCCAAATCCGTGGAAACCGCGGCCGGCAACACTTACGACTACGACCACCTGGTGGTGGCCACCGGCTCGGACGCGGCACAGCTCCCCTTCCCCGGCGGCGAGCTCGCCCATGTCTACCGCACCCTCGACGACGTCTGGGCCATCAACAAGGCCATCGCCGAACTCACGGAGAAGCTTGGCCGGACCGTCAGGACCGTGACCATCGGCGGCGGCCTCCTCGGCTTGGAAGCAGCGGCGGGCACCATGGAGTTGGGCGCGCAGGCCACCGTCATCAACGGTTCACGCTGGCTCATGAACGCCCAGCTGGACGAGGGAGCCGGCCAGGCACTGGGCCGGCTGGTCACCGCCAAGGGACTCGAAGTCCTGACGGGAACCTACCCCGCCGAAGTATTGTCCGACGACGGCCAGGTCACCGGCGTCCTCATGAAGGACGGCCGCGTCATCCCCGCCGACATGGTTATCGCGTCCATCGGCATCCGCCCCCGCGATGAACTGTTCCGCGGAACGGAAGGCGCCGCGGACGGCCCCACCGTTGAACGGCTGTTCGAACTCGGCAAGAAGGGCGGCGTGGTCATCAACGACCATTGCGCCACCCCGGTCCCCGGCATTTGGGCCATCGGCGAAGTCGCGAACTTCGATGGC
>NZ_DF952469.1:277326-278796 GCF_001263615.2 Arthrobacter sp. Hiyo1
ACGACGCGATCCTCTGCTCCTGCAACAACGTCGCCGCAGGCAGCGTCCGCGATGCCATCAACGGCTGCGGTTCCTGCGAGGGCAACGCCCCCGTCCAGGAACTCGGCGAACTAAAGACATGTTCGCGGGCCGGCACCCAGTGCGGCTCCTGCGTCCCGATGCTCAAGAAACTCCTCGAAGGGGAACTGAAGAAGTCCGGCATCGAAGTCTCCAAGGCCCTGTGCGAGCACTTCAGCCTCTCCCGCCAGGAACTCTTCGACGCCATCCGCGTGCTGGAGCTGACCTCCTTCGAGGACATCCTTGCCAAATACGGCACCGGCGCAGGCTGCGATATCTGCAAGCCGACGATCGCCTCCATCCTCGCCTCCCAGAACAGTGAATACGTGCTCGGTGCCGGGCGCGGTACCCTGCAGGACACCAACGACCGCGCACTGGCCAACATGCAAAAGGACGGCACCTACTCGGTGGTCCCCCGCATCGCCGGCGGCGAAATCACGCCGAAGGGCCTGGGTGTCATTGCCCGCGTTGCCGAGAAGTACGGCCTCTACACGAAGATCACCGGCGGGCAACGGATCGACATGTTCGGCGCCCGCCTCGAACAACTCCCGGAGATCTGGAAGGAACTCGTCGACGCCGGCTTCGAGTCCGGCCAGGCGTACGGCAAGAGCCTGCGCACCGTGAAATCCTGCGTCGGCTCCACCTGGTGCCGCTTCGGCGTCCAGGACTCCGTCGCCATGGCCATCAACCTGGAACTGCGCTACCGCGGCCTGCGCAGCCCGCACAAACTCAAAATGGGCGTTTCCGGCTGCGCCCGCGAATGCGCCGAAGCCCGCGGCAAGGACGTCGGCGTCATCGCCACCGACAAGGGCTGGAACCTTTACGTCGGCGGCAACGGCGGCTTCCTGCCCGCCCACGCCCAGCTCCTCGCCCAGGACCTGGACGACGACACCCTGATCAAATACATCGACCGCTACCTCATGTACTACATCCGCACCGCCGACCGCCTCCAGCGCACCGCCCGCTGGCAGGAAGAACTCGACGGCGGCCTCAAACACATCGAAGACGTCATCATCCACGACTCCCTTGGCATCGCGGACGACCTCGAAGCCGCCATGGCCCGGCACATCGACACCTACCAGGACGAATGGGCAGAGACCCTCAAGGACCCCGAACGCCTGCGCCGCTTCCGTTCCTTCGTGAACGCACCCGACCAGAAAGACGAGGCCATCGCCTTCGTCCCTGAACGCGGCCAAATCCGCCCCGCCACCAACGAGGAAAAGGGCGGCGTCCTCATCGCCAGCACGATCCCCGTTCGCGGCCAGGGCTAAGGAGCACAAACCATGCAGCTCACCATCGACCTCACAGGCCGCGACGTTCTGGTCACAGGCTCGGCCCACGCCGCGCGGCAAGCCGTACGGCGCTTCGAAGCCGCGGGCGCCGTCGTCCATCGGCTCAGCACTCCCGACGGCG
>NZ_DF952469.1:279935-282498 GCF_001263615.2 Arthrobacter sp. Hiyo1
GCTAAGGCGGGCCGGGATGGATCCCGCGATGCCCATAGCCGTCGTCGAACGCGGCTACCGCCCGGGCAGCGCACCACCATCGCCGAACTCGGCACCATCGAAACCGCGGCCGCAGGCTGCACCAACCCGGCCGTCCTGGTCATCGGCGAGGTGGTCCGCGTGGCCGAAGCCAACCGCGATCACACCGAAGCCACCGCAGACCTTGACCTCCTCGCGGCTTCCCTCCTTGAAGCCTGAAAGAACACACATGACTACGCTGAATGCCCTTGATTCCATCGATGCAGGCTCGCCGCTGGCCACCCCTGGACCAAACGACGATGCGCCGCTGGACGGTTTCCGGATCGGAGTGACTTCACACCGGCGTTCACGTGACCTGATCGAGGCGCTCGAGCGGCGCGGCGCTTCCGTGCTGCACGCTCCGGCTTTGAAGATCGCGCCGGTCCAGGAAGACATCACCCTCATCGAGGACACGAAAACGATCATCGCGGCCAAGCCGGATATCTGCATCGCCACCACCGCCTACGGCATGCGGCGCTGGTGCGAAGCCGCGGACTCCTTCGGCATCGGCGAGCAACTTCTCGATGTGCTGGGGGCCTGCCGCATGTTCGTGCGCGGGCCAAAAGCCCGGGGTGCAGTCCGCGCGGCAGGCCTTGCCGACGTCGGGATCAGCAGTGACGAAACCACCGCCACACTGGTGGATATGCTCCTTCAGGAAGGAGTCCGCGGGAAGACCGTCGCCGTGCAATTGCACGGCTACACCGACGTCCGCCAGTTGGAGCGCCTCCGCATGTCCGGCGCGACGGTCCTCACTGTCACCCCGTACCGCTGGGTAAAGCCCGACGGCGAAGACAAGCTTCCGCGCCTCATCGAAGCCGCCTGCTCCGGGGACTTGGATGTGCTCACCTTTACGAGCGCGCCCGCAGTAGACGCCATGTGGAGCACGGCCCACGAGATGGGCCTGTACCGTCAGCTGATCGAGGCACTCAAGACCCAGGTGACCGTCGCCGCCGTCGGGCCTGTCACCGCACAGCCGTTGGTCGACGCCGGGCTCAGCCCCTCATCCCGGACCGCTACCGCATGGGTGCGCTCATCCGGCTCGTCACCGAACATCTGGCCCTGAACCATGTCCGCCGGCTCGACACTCCCGCAGGGCACATCGAGCTGCGCGGCCGCTGTTTGAGGATCGATGGTTCCGTGGTGGAACTGGCCCCGGCTCCGCTGCTCCTGCTGCGCGCGCTTTTGGGAGCCGGGGGCGCGGTGCTGTCCCGAGAGGCCCTTTCCGACCTTCTGGAATTGCGTGGCTCGGTCCACGCCCTGGACATGACGGTGAGCCGCTTGCGGTCCTCGCTGCCGGACGGAAAGCTCGTGGAAACCGTCGTCAAGCGGGGTTACCGGTTGCGCGTCTAGCCCTGGTTCCTGTGGACGAGGTAGATGGCACCGGTGGTGACGTCTTCCTCCAGCGCTTCCAAGGTCCGGCCACGGGTTTCCGGAACTTGCTTGACGACGAAGACCAGGGCAAGCGCCCCGACGACGGCGAAAAGGAAGAAAGTGCCCGTGATCCCGAGCCCCGCGACCAGCGACGGGAAGAACAGCGAAAGGAATCCGTTGACGACCCAGAGGAAGAAGATCGAGACGCCGGTGCCGAAGCCGCGCATGTGCAGCGGGAAGACCTCCGACAGGTAGACCCACACCGCGACGTTCAGGAACGTCTGCATGGACCCCACGAAGGCAACCACCAGGAAGAGGATCACGTACGGGCGGATCGGGTTGCCGACGGGCAACATCATGGAGGCGAACCCGATGAGCAGGTGGCAACTGGTGGTCAGCGCGAGGCCCAGAATGAAGGTCTTGCGACGGTCGATCCGGTCCATCAGGGTCAAGGCGATGACGCCGCCGATCACGGCGATCACTCCGGGCGCGATGTTCGCGATGAGCGCGCCGCTCTCGTTGAAGCCCGACTCGACGAGCACCGTCTGGCCGTAATACATGATCGAGTTGATGCCGGTCAGCTGTTGGGCGACGCCCAAGCCGATTCCCACAAGCAGGATGCGGAACAGGTTCTTGTTGCTGAAGACCGCACGCCAGCCGATCTGCTGGCTCTCCCGCTCCTCCTTGGCGACGTTCTCCACCTCGCCGAGCTCCGCGAGCGCACGGTCCTCGGAACGGACGGACCGAAGCACGGCGAGGGCCTCATCGTGCCGGCCCTTCTCCACCAGCCAGCGCGGCGACTCGGGCACGCGGAGCATGCCGAAGAACAGCGCGATCGCCGGCAACGCGCAGACCGCAAGCATGATGCGCCAGACGCCGGGAACGTCACCCCACACGATGCCGATGATGGCGTTGACGACGAAAGCCGCCAGCTGACCGACGACGATCATGAGCTCGTTGCGGCCCGCCAGGGAACCACGGATCTCGAACGGGGCCATCTCCGCCAGGAACACGGGGACCACCGCCGAGGCGCCGCCCACGGCGAGACCGAGCAGGACGCGGCCGACGACGAGCACGCCGACACTCGGGGTGAACACGCACACCAAGGTGCCGGCGAAGAACAGTACCGCGAGCA
>NZ_DF952469.1:282523-293835 GCF_001263615.2 Arthrobacter sp. Hiyo1
GAGCGCGCCGATCGCCGCGGCGAAGACGAGCGAGCTGGCGACGATCCCCTCGGTGAACGGGGTGAGGCCGAGTTCGGCCGTCATTGGCCTCAGGGCGCCGTTGATGACACCCGTGTCATAACCGAACAGCAGTCCACCGAAGGTGGCAATCAGGGCGACTAGGCCAAGGCGCTTACGATGCGGGCCGTTGCTCAGGGGAGGAAGCGCGACCGCGCTGCCGACTCCCCTGTGGCTTTGCGTAGCAGACATCAGGACTCCTTTGTCTTGTGATGCGGGTCATACACCCGCTCTGAATAACAGACTAACGCGCGAAAGACTTAAATGTAAGGTCAATCTAACAAATGACTTAATTGAGACTTTCTCCGCCGTGGGAAGATGAGGGCATGGGTCTTGACCGGCAGCTCCGTCCCGCAACACAGAGCGATGTTGCTCGTGAAGTCGGCGTCTCCCGCACGCTCGTGTCTTTCGCCTTCCGTGGTGCTCCAGGCGTCAGCGACGAGACGAAGCAGGCCATCTTCGAGGCGGCAAAACGTCTCGGTTACCGGCCCAACGCAGCCGCTGCCGACCTGGCACGCAAGCATCGCTCCGCCGTCGGGCTCTATTTGATGGACATCCACAACGAGGTCTATGCCGACATCCTCAGCGGCGTGAGGATGTCGCTCCCCCAGGCCCACAACCGACTCATCTTAAGCGTCTCCCAGTCTATTGACGGCGTAGACGCGGAAGCCGTGGACTCGCTGATCGAGGCACGGGTGGGGATCATCATCGCCGCAACGCTGCTGGAGCCGGACGAACGGGTGCGGGAACTGGCCCGGATAGTCCCGATCGTCAGCGTCGCGCGGCCAGTACCCGGCGTCGACAGCGTGTATTCCGACGACGACGCCGGCGCCCGCGCCGCCACCGAACACCTCCTCAGCCTTGGACACACCCGGATCGCCCATCTGGCCGGACCCGATTATGACGGCCATACGGTCCGCCGGAGAAGCTATGAGAAGGCAATGCGCGGCGCCGGCCTGGCTCCCCGGACCGTACCGGCCCATGACTTCACGCAAGATGGCGGAATGCGTGCCGCAAGTGAAATCCTTGACTCAGCGGACCGCCCGACCGCCATCTTCGCCCACAACGACCAGTTCGCGCTGGCGGCACGCGAAGCCGCCTACGCCAGGGGCCTGGCCATTCCCGGGGACCTGTCGCTGGTGGGCTATGACAATTCACGGACCGGCCGGCTCCACGGCATCGAGCTGACGTCCGTCGACCTCCACGCGATGGAACTGGGAAGTGTCGCCGGAGCCGTGGCCATGGACCGGCTCAATCATGCTCAGGCTCCCATCGCGGACGAGCGCCTCATTCCCGAGTTGGTGGTCCGCAACTCAACGGCGCCCGCCCCCATGTGACCCAGCTCATTACCGGCGGGTAACCATCAGGGAACGGGCCACCGCCAAATGGCAACAACAGGGAAACACCACCGAAAAACCCCCCGCCTACGCTGGGCATAGGCACATCAACCACAGCTCAGTTCAGCGAAGGGACCATCATGTCCATCACACCGTCCGCAGGCTCCGTCCACCTCGTCATCGCCGGAGCCGGGCCCGCAGCCCAGGCCCTGGTCCGTCGGCTGACAGGCAACAGCACTACTTCTCGACAGCCGGGAACCACCGTGTTCCCCGGCAACATCACCGTGCTGAGCAACCGCGACGAGTGCCCCGATGCGCTCCTGGAGCTGGCCGCCCTCCCCCAGGTCTCCGTGCGTTTCGGCCAGGCCGCGAGCTTCATCGATGTCCAGGCCCGTACGGTGACCACCACCGAAGGCCTCGAGTTCACCTACGATCAGCTGGTCATTGCCACCGGTTCCGCCCCCATGTACCCGCCCGTGCAGGGCGCAGCACGCAGCCTCAACTACTCCACCATCGACGACGCCGAACCGATCGGCACCGCGGTCAAGGACATCACCAGGTCCTGGGACGTCGTCCTTTGGGGATTCTGGTTGGTACCGGTCCGGCGGCCGGCCAGGCCGAAGCGGTGCTGCGTGCCCGCGGAGTCCGACCCATCCGTACCACCTTGCGTCCGGCTGCGGTCATGCCTTCCGTCGCCGGTTCGGTCCTGCCGGCTACCGGAATCGTTTTCGAGGACGGTAGCAGCATGAACGGCGACCTTGTGGTGCTCGCCGAGGAACGGCTCCCCCGCAACGGGCTCGCTGAAAGTGCCGGCCTGCAAACAGCTCCCGACGGCGGCATCAAGGTGGCGCGCGACTTCGCCACTTCAGTGCCGGGTATCTGGGCGATCGGGGACGCCGCCTCCCGGGACGGCATGCGCCTTGGGCTTGTTTTGTCCTCGAATGCCGCAGCGGCTCACTGCGCCGCCCGGCTTGAGGAAGACGCCAGGCTCCGCACTTCCAGTGCCACCCAGTCCCCGGGTTCCGCGCGCTCCGCAGCCGCCTAAGGGAGCCTCCACGGCAGCCGGCCAGTGTGGCAAGATGGTCATTTGATGAGCCGCGACCCTTGCGGCACACCGGGCCCGCCACGGAAGGACCTCCATGAGCAACGAAGCCTCGAGCGTACTGGACAACAGTGCAAGCATCGCTTCATACATCGACCACACTCTTCTCAAGCCAGAGGCCAGCGAGGCCGAGGTGCGCCAAGTCTGTGCCGAGGCGGCTGAGTACAAGTTCAAGTCGGTGTGCGTCAACCCGATTTGGGTCAAGACCGTCACGAAGGCGCTCAAGGGTTCCGGAGTCCTCACCTGCTCGGTTGTCGGCTTTCCGCTGGGCGCCACCCCCAGCGACGTCAAGGCTTTCGAAGCACGCGGTGCCGTATTGGATGGCGCCGATGAAATCGACATGGTGATCAACATCGCCGCGGCCCGCGCCGGGGACAAAGGCGCATTGGTGGATGACATCACGACAGTGGCGGAGGCGGTCCACGCGGGTGGAGCCATCCTCAAGGTCATCATCGAGACCGCCCTGCTGACTGATGAGCAGAAGGTCCTGGCTTGCGAGGCGTCGGTGGAGGCCGGGGCGGACTTCGTGAAGACCTCGACCGGTTTCAACGGTGGCGGCGCCACGGTGGAAGATGTAGCCCTCATGCGCAAGACGGTAGGCCCGGATCTCGCGTCAAGGCCTCGGGTGGAGTACGTTCCCTCGCCGATGCACAGGCTATGATTGCTGCTGGTGCAACACGTATCGGTGCGAGCTCCGGAATTGCCATCGTCAAAGGTGAACAAGGTTCATCCGCGTACTGAGTTTCCCGGCAGCCGCCATAGTTTTTGAGCCCCCCGGGGCCGAGGAGGAAAGCATGTCCCAGAACGCCAGCCAGCCCATCGAAAAAGAGAACCCCATGGGCCAGAGCATTCTGCTCTTTGTATTCAGCATGGTCCTGTTCCTGGGCGCCATCTTCTCCTTGACTTTCCTGACCCTGGAGAACACCTGGCCGATGGCCGTCTGCCTGGTCCTCTTTGGCCTCGCCTTCTGGATCCCGCAGACCATTCTCGGCCGCTCCAACTCGGCGGGCGAAAGCTAAGACCTAACCGCAAAACTGTGGCCCCGGACATTTAGTCCGGGGCCACAGTTGTTTAAGTGCGACTCCTCGAAACCAAGTAGTACCACTCGCATGGGGCTGAAAAAACGGGTAACACCACTCGTTGTTTGTTAAAGACCGCCCATGCCAGCATGTGGTCATCGATTGAATGGGCAATCGAAGCAAGGGTTGGAAATTTCGAATTCATTGCCGCTATCGCCTGTTCTGGGGAATACCAATTCACAAAGGAGTCTCACTCATGCGCAAATTCAGCAAAAAGGGAAAAGTCTACGCGGCAGCAGCAACACTCGCCCTCGTGGCAGCAAGCGGCGGAGCCGCCTACGCCTTCTGGACCAACACCGGTAGCGGTGTCGGTTCCGGAGCATCAGGGACAAACGTCGCCATCACGGTCAATCAGACTGGCGTTGTCACCGGTCTGGAGCCGGGCGGCGCACCTCAGACCTTGAGCGGCAAGTTCACCAACCCAACACGAGCCCGGTTTACGTAACCAGCGTGACGGCAAGCATCGCGAGCGTGACCAAAGGCGGAGCGGTTGCCGTCGGCTGCGACGCTACGGACTTCACCCTTGCCAACGCGACAATGGGCGTCGGCCACGAAGTAGCCAGTGGTACGAATGTGGACAGCTGGAGCGGTGCGACGATCGCATTCAACAACAAGGCCAGCAACCAGGACGCCTGCAAGGACGTCACCGTCAACTTCGCGTACTCCAGCAACTAGCCATCCACCTGGTGGGCCCGCTACGGGCCCACCAGCTTGTGCTGTCCGACCGCAGTAGAAACCACGCAGAATCCTAGAGGAGGCCCAGGTGCCGAGCATTCCGGAGTTATTCCACTCGCCGCTTCGCATCGTCCGAGCGGGAGCCAAAGTGCTTCTGGCAGGCCTCCTTTTGGTGACCCTCACATCGGGCGTCGTGCTTGCCGCCAGTAGTAATGGCAATGGCAACCAAAACACGCCAAAAGCCATCACCTTGCAGCTTGCCCCTACCAGCAGATCCGTCACGCAGGGAACGTCGGCAAGCTACAACGTCGTGGTCCAGCCTCAGGCGGGTTTGTCGGCAACGTCTCACTGACAATCTCGGGGCTGCCGGCAGGAGCCACAGCATCGTTTTCGCCTGCGGTTGTCGCCGTCGGGCCGGGATCCGCGACGGCAAACCTCGACGTTTCCACGACTTCAGCAACACCTCTTGGAACCTACTCCCTGAGCCTCAAGGGCACCAGCGGGACGCTACAGTCCGCCGTCGTCGTCGTTTCCTTGACGGTGACCGCCGGGCAGCACCAACCGTTCACCATCTCAGGCGGCCCCACCGGGCTTCTGGCACCGGGCAACTCGGTGCCGATTAATCTTCAATTGACGAACCCGGGCAATTCCAGCCTCAATGTCACGGGCCTTACCGTTTCCGTGACAGGAGTCACCCGGAATGCCCAGGCCGTGGCGAACAACCGGCCGTGCAATCCTTCGGACTATTCAGTAACCCAATTCAGCGGCAACTATCCGATCGCCGCCCCGCCAGGGAATTCCTCGCTCTCGTCGAGCGGTATTCCGGCGTCTCGGTGGCCACAGATAACAATGCTGGACACTTCGCTCAACCAGGACGGTTGCAAAGGCGCAACACTCCAGATTTCCTACTCCGGGACGGGACAGGGCAATTGAAATGCGGGCAACTGACATGAAAGCGAACAGGTGGATGAAGCCCGGCTCCTTGGCTGCAGCCAAAACAGCCGCAACGGCTGCCGTGCTCAGCCTGGTACTGGGTGTCGGATCGGCCTACGCCTATTGGTCCACAGTCGGGATCGGCAGCGGCTCGGCAGCCAGCGCCACCATGCAGACAGTGACCGTGGACGCCTTCGTTGCCGGTGACAGTCCCGCTACCACCCTCATCCCGGGAGGTACCGCGGACGCCATCGTGCGGGCAAGCAATCCGAATGCCTTCGCAGTGCAGGTGTACGGTTTCACCGCGAACGGAACAGCCACCGCGGATGCATCCCACCCGCTGTGCACCACTACGGGCGTGACGTTCAATGCTCCCGGCGCTCCTTTGACGCCAACGGTTTCCATACCGGCGAATTCCTCCATCCTGATCACCCTGCCAGCAGCCGCGTCGATGTCGACGGCTTCACAATCCAGCTGCCAAGCGCTGTATTCCACCTTCCAGTGACGATGGCGGTCCGCAAATGAACAAGCCCAAGCACTCTGCAGGCCGCGGAAACAATCGGGCGGTCCGCAGTCGCGTGACGTGGACGCTCCTTGCGGTGCTGTTCATCTCCTGGGGCGGCCCGGCAGCCAACGCCTTTTGGCAGTCGCTGAGCAGCAGCAACTTCGGGGCGGCAAAAGCCGACAGCATGCCGCAAGGCGGCACTCCCTCTGCGTCCCTGAGCGGCACGAATGTCACCGTCAGCTGGGCGGCTGTTTCCACACCGGCCGGACATGCAGTGACGGGTTACACCGTCGCCCGCTACACCTCTGCGAGCGGTGGTACCGCGGTGGCCGCAGGAGGCGGCTGCGCGGGCACGGTGACCACCCTTAGTTGCATTGAACAAGGCGTGCCAGGCGGCTCCTGGTACTACACAGTCACGCCTGTCATCTCCTTGTGGGCCGGCGCTGAAAGCGCACGCAGTTCTGCAGTCAATACTGATTCGACGCCCCCCACTATTAGCGTGACCTCGGTTTCCCCGACGCCGAACACGGCAGGCTTCAACCGCACGGGCACGGTCACGGTCAACCTCGCCGCCGTGGACAATACCGGCGGTTCGGGCGTTGCGAACATCAAGTACGCGGTCGACGGCGGCAGCACAGCGACGGTCAACGCCGCCACGGCGGCCGTAAGCGTCAGCGGCGACGGCAACCACTCGGTGTCCTACTTCGCCACTGACGTCGCCGGGAACGCCAGCACCCTGCAGACCCAAACGGTCAAGATCGATACCACTGCCCCGGTGGTGGGAGTTGCCTCAATCTCGCCAACGCCAAACTCCTTGGGCTACAACAGGACCAGCACGGTGACGGTTAACCTCAGCGCGACAGACGCCGGCGGTTCGGGCGTCGCGTCGATTACCTACCATGTGGACGCCCTTCCCCCGGTCACCGTCAACGCGGCCACAGCCGCGGTGGTTGTCAGCGGCGGTGACGGCACTCATACGGTGTTCTACTCCGCCACTGATATCGCAGGGAACACCAGCAATTCCCAAACTCAAACGGTCAAGATCGACACTACGGCCCCGGCTGTCAGCTCGGTCACCATGGCCAACGGTGGGACAGGAAAGACAGCCGATTTAGGAGATACGCTCACCATCGTCTTCTCGACCGACATGGACGCACACACCCTGTGCAGTGGTTGGGATTCGACGTCCGCCACCCTGACTGCCACCGGCACCGCCAGTATCAGCGCAGGCAACGTATTGACGTTCGTTGGCTCCACCTGCCCTGCGCCAGCATTTGGCAGCGTCTCACTTGGTGCCGCCTACAACACAGGCACCTCGGCTCGAACCTTCTCGGCAAGCATGACCTGGACCCAGTCCTCGGGAACCCTCGTCATCACCTTCACCTCCAACGGCTCGGGTGGTACCGCGGGCACTAGCCTCTCACCGGCTTCTCCGGTCTACACTCCGGCAGCGGGCGCCGCGGACAAGGCTGGCAACCCTGTCGGAACCATCACTACCGGTGGCCAATCGAAGTTCTGAAATCCACCCTCATCCACCCAGCCCCATCATGAGTGCCAGGAGTGCCGGCCACTGGTTTCGGAGCAGTGCCCATGCCGCCAGGCCAAGCCCAACCATGGCGTAACCGCTCACGGGAATCAGGACCAGCCATTCCCGCCGCGAACCGGCTTTACCAAGCAAGGGGATGGAGAACGCGCCGTTGGCCCGCCAAATCCCGCTGACAAGGGGCAGCTTGCGCCAGAACTTAGGCGGTTTGATGACGATGGGCCACAACAGCGGCACTCCCCCGGTGGTGATCATGTCGCCCGCAATGTGGACCACGACGCCGGTGAGCATGGCCAAGGGCAGCCAGCTCCACTGATGCGGAGCGAACCACGTGACCAGCCCGGCCATGGCGAGCGCGAAGATCCAATTGGAGATCCACCCCGAGTTCGGGAACAGCTTCAGTGCTTTTGCGGCCAGGTTGATCATGAACATGCACAACAGTCCGGCACCCACGGACAAACGGCCTACGGGAGTGTCCAGCTGGAACTGGGCGGCCATGGCGGCGAGCACCACGAAAGCCGAAGCGCCCAGCAGCGAATGGGTTCCCTGCCGGTGCCCTCCGCTGGCCTTCTCGATCCCGACGGCGATCACGTTGGACAGCGGCGGTAGCGAGTGGGCGATGGTGCTTGAGCGGTGGTCCCAATCGCACACCAAGGCAGTTCCCGCCGTCGTCATCGCTCCGATGAGGATTCCGGTGGCGTCCAGCGGGTACCAGCCAAGGCGTACGGGCCGGTTGAAGCGATAGCTATCCACGCCGCGGCCCCGGACGCGGCGTGGTGTCCTCCCATCAAGCTTCAGCCCGCAGTCTGGGTGGCCGGCGAAGCCGCGAAGATAGCTTCGATTACCGTGTTGGCCCACTCCAGGATTTCGGCGTCCTGCAGGTCGCGGCCGCCGATCCTCGCCGTCTTCGGCTTGGGGAGCAGCACGGCGTCGAGGGCCGGCTTGATCTGCGATCCCGGGTACATGCGGTTGAGCCGCATGACCTTGGATTCAGGCAACTGGGCGGGCGAGAAACGGATGAAGTTGCCTTGGAGCGCGACGTCGGACAGCCCGGCTTCGCGGGCACCCACCCTGAAGCGGGCGACGGCGATCAGGTTCTTCGCGGGCAGCGGCGGCTCTCCGTACCGGTCGACGAGTTCGGCCAATACCTCGTCGATGGCCTCATTGGTGATGGCTGCGGCCAGTTTCCTGTAGGCCTCAAGGCGCAGGCGTTCACCCGGCACATAATCGTGCGGCAAGTGGGCGTTGACGGGCAGCTCGATCTTCATGTCTGCGGCCTTCTCTTCGGCCTCGCCGCGGTATTCGGCCACGGCTTCGCCCACCAGGCGGATGTACAGGTCGAAGCCAACCCCTTGGATGTGCCCGGACTGTTCCCCGCCCAGCAGGTTGCCGGCACCGCGGATTTCGAGGTCCTTCATGGCCAACTGCATGCCCGCGCCAAGCTCGTTGTGGGCCGCGACGGCCTTGAGTCGTTCGAGCGCCACTTCGCCCAGCGGCTTCTCGGAGGGGTACAGGAAGTAGGCGTAGGCGCGTTCCCGGCCACGGCCCACGCGGCCACGCAACTGGTGGAGCTGGGAGAGGCCGTACTTGTCCGCGCCGTCCACAATCAGGGTGTTGGCATTGGAAATATCCAGGCCGGTTTCGATGATGGTGGTGCAGACCAGGACGTCAAAACGCTTCTCCCAGAAATCCACGATGATCTTTTCCAGGCGGCTCTCGGACATCTGCCCATGCGCCACTTCGACGCGGGCTTCGGGGACGAGTTCCCGGATCTGGGCGGCGATGCGCTCAATCGAGGACACCCGGTTGTGGACGAAGAAGACCTGGCCTTCGCGCATGAGTTCGCGCCGGATCGCCGCGGAGGTCTGCTTGTTGGTGAACGGCCCGACGTACGTCAGCACGGGGTGCCGCTCCTCCGGTGGCGTGGCCAGCGTGGACGTTTCGCGGATGCCCGTGAGGGACATCTCCAAGGTACGCGGGATGGGAGTGGCGCTCATGGCCAGGACGTCCACGTTGGTGCGCATCTTCTTGAGCGCTTCCTTGTGCTCCACACCGAAGCGCTGCTCCTCGTCCACGATCACCAGGCCAAGGTCCTTGAACTCGAAGTCCTTGGACAGCAGGCGGTGCGTGCCAATGACGACGTCCACGGAGCCGTTCCTGACTCCCTCCATGGTTTCCTTGGCTTCCTTCGCGCCTTGGAAGCGGGACAGCGGCTTGACGCGCAGAGGGAATCCGGAGAACCGCTCGGTGAATGTCTCATAGTGCTGCTGGGCGAGCAGCGTGGTGGGAACCAGTACCGCGACCTGCTTGCCGTCCTGCACCGCCTTGAACGCGGCCCTGACCGCGATCTCGGTCTTTCCGTAGCCGACGTCTCCCGAGACCAGGCGATCCATGGGGATCTCGCGTTCCATGTCGGCTTTGACCTCGTTGATGGTGGTGAGCTGGTCCGGCGTCTCCACATACGGGAAGGCTTCCTCAAGTTCCCGTTGCCACGGCGTGTCCGGCGCGAAGGCATGTCCGCGCGAGGCCATGCGGGCGGAGTACAGCCTGATGAGCTCGCCCGCGATTTCCTTGACGGCCTTCCGGGCCTTGGACTTGGTGCTCGCCCAGTCCGCCCCGCCCATCTTGCTCAACGAGGGCGTATCGCCGCCGACATAGCGGGTCACCTGGTCCAGCTGGTCCGTGGGCACGAAAAGCCGGTCGCCGGGGGCTCCGCGCTTGGACGCCGCGTATTCGAGCACGAGGTACTCGCGAAGACCGGCGTCCCCTCCGGAAGAACCGGCAGACGAGCCGACCACCTTGCGCTGGATCAGCTCCACGAACTTCCCGATCCCGTGCTGTTCGTGGACCACGAAGTCACCGGCGTGCAGCTGGAGGGGGTCGACGGCGTTGCGCCGTTTTGAGGGCATGCGCCGCATGTCTTTCGTGGACCCGGCCGACGAGCGGCCCAGGAGGTCCGCTTCCGTGAGCAGCCCCAGCTTGAGGCCGTCCAGCACAAAACCGCGTCCGACGGCGGCAGTGGTCACCTCGATGATGCCGGCCTGGGGTTCGTGGGCCAGGGAGTCGACGCGGGAACACGGGATATCAGCATCATGGAACAACTCGGCGAGACGCTGGGCAGGCCCGGGGCCGTCCGTCGCCACCACGATGCGCCATTGGTCCCGCACATGGGAACCGATGAATTCGAGCATTTCCGCGACGTCGCCCTGGTATCCGCGCGGTTCACGGGCGTGCAGGTTCAGGACGTCGATGTCGAGGACCAGGTCTTCGTCGGTCGCCAACGACGTGATGGACCACCAGGAGACGCCGTGGGCCAGCGCCGCACTCCGGGTGTCCGTCAAGGATTGGAAACTGGCCGCGTGCAACGCTGAAGCGGCTTGGGAGCCCAGTACCGAGTCGAGATCGAGGGGAGCCGTCCCGCCGTTGGACGCCGTGGACCAGGCTGCCTCGAGGAATTCCTCGTTGGTAGCCGCGAGGTCATGGGCTCGGGTCCGGACCTTTTCCGGTTCGATGACCACACCGATGGAACCGGCCGGCAGCTGGTCCACGAAAGGCACCATGGCGTCCACGAGGACCGGTGCCAAGGACTCCATGCCCTCGACGGCGATGCCGCCGGCGATCTTTTCCAACATGTCAGCGGCGGCCGGCATCTCGGCCTTGAGCCTTGCCGCCCGGGACATGACGGACGGCGTGATGAGGATTTCCCGGCACGGCGGGGCGTGCAATTCGCTGGGGTGGTGCACGGCCGGACCGGAGAGCGAACGCTGGTCTGCCACCGCAAACCAGCGCATCTGGTCCACTTCGTCGCCGAAGAATTCCACCTGATCGGGTGGTCCTCGGTGGGTGGGAAGACGTCCAAAATACCGCCCCTGACGGCGAATTCACCACGGTGGGTCACCATGTCCACGCGGGAATAGGCAGCGTCGGCAAGGCGGCGTACCACGTCGCTGAAGGGCATTTCCTGCCCCACCCTCAACGTCACCGGGACCAGTTCTCCGAGGCCCGCCACGACCGGCTGGACCACGGCGCGAACCGGCGCCACGACCACCCGCAAGGGACCCGCCGTCGAGCTCTCCGGGTG
>NZ_DF952469.1:294076-302364 GCF_001263615.2 Arthrobacter sp. Hiyo1
TCCATCAAGGGATGCGACAGTGCCGGCAGGGCTGATTCCTGAGTTGACCGCTGACGGTTGGCCTTTGGGGCTCATGGATGGCACTCCTGGAGTGGGGAAGGCAGCACGAAAACCCGAAATTCTCTCGAATCCCGGGGCGTTCCTAGCCTACCCCGCCCACACCGTAGGATGTTTGGGAGCCGCAAGAGCTTTCAACCGAGATATTCACGGAGGACCCCCATGGCCCTGAACGCATCCACCATCCTGCCCTACGGCGTCGACCGCGTAGCCGCCACTTTCATCGACGAAGACTTCCTGCGCCACACGAGCGAGTATGTCGGCGGCACTTTGGAATCATTCCAGATCGACGGCGACGTCGCCGGCGCCTTCACCACCACCACGGTCCGCACGTTGCCCACCACGCGCCTCCCGGAGATCGCCCGGAAGTTCGTGGGCGAGAAGCTCACCGTCACCCAGACCGAGAAGTGGGACGCCCCGACGGCCGATGGCTCGCGGACCAGCAACATCTCCCTCAAGATCTCAGGCGCCCCGCTGGATGTCACCGCAACGCAGCGCCTGGTGGCCGACGGCGGCAGCACCCGCGTCGAGCTCGAAGGTGCCGTCACGTCGTCGGTTCCGTTCCTCGGCGGCAAGATCGCCGACGCAGCCGAACCGATGGTCGGCAAGGCCTTGAACATCCAGTCCCAGCAGGCCCAGGCCTGGCTCGAAAGCCACTAGCGTGCAGTTGGCAGCCGGGCTGTCGATCGTGCTGATCGTCGCGGGTGCGTGGTCCCTCATCGTGTGGCCACAGTTCCTGCGCCGGGTCATGTCGGACCCCCGTGCCCGCGACGCCAACGGGAAGGCCACGAAGTTCCTCACCGTCCACGTCGTGCTGGTCGCCATCTCCATGGTGCTCGGACTCGCGACGGCGGTCATCGGGATCACGGCGCTGCTCACGTAACGCCCCTTCCGGCCCCAACTGACTCGCATTTGTTGTGGTTATGACGCCTCATAACGACATTAACTGCGAGCTAGTTGGGGCCTCGGCGGGGTAGGTGACCGTTCCGCTAAAATAGAACACAGGTGCGCCGGGAAGTCTGGTCGGCAATAGTTTTGTCCACCCCGCACTCCCCAAGGAGCCACATGGCGAACCGCCCCCACGACGCTGCCCCCTCAAGGGTATTCAGCAGATCCAGTTTCCCGGAATATCAACGGATCCTGGCTATTCTCCGCACTGAAACCGTTGGTGGCGCGCTTTTGCTCGCCGCTACTGTGGCCGCACTCGCCTGGGCAAACTCGCCCCTTGCCAACGGCTACTTCGCGCTGCGCGAAGTGAAGATCGGCTACGCTCCCTGGCATCTGGAATTGAGCCTGGGCCACTGGGCCTCCGACGGGCTCTTGGCCGTTTTCTTCTTTATCGCCGGACTGGAACTCAAGCGTGAATTCGTGGCCGGGGAACTGCGGAAGCCGGCAAAAGCGATCGTTCCGGTGGCGGCAGCGGTGGGCGGCGTGGTTCTTCCCGCGCTCATCTATGTGGTGATCAACCTCGGCTCGGGCGCGGAAACACTCAAGGGCTGGGCCATCCCTACTGCCACTGACATCGCTTTCGCGTTGGCCGTCCTGGCCGTCATCAACACGCATTTGCCCGCGGCATTGCGGACCTTCCTGCTGACACTGGCAGTGGTGGACGACTTGATTGCCATCGGCATCATCGCCTTCTTCTACTCGAGCGGCCTACAGCCCTTCATGCTGCTGGCCGCCGCGGTGCCCTTGGCCCTCTTTACGTTCCTGGTCCAGAAACGCGTCCGCAGCTGGTACCTGCTGCTCCCCTTGGCCGCAGCCACGTGGGCCTTCATCCATGCCTCGGGCATCCACGCCACCGTGGCCGGGGTCCTGCTTGGTTTCGCGGTGCCGGTCGTAGCCTCAGGCAAGAACGGCGAACCTGCCGCCGGGCTCGCCGAAAGCTTCGAACACCGCTTGCGTCCCTTCTCCGCCGGCTTTGCGGTGCCTGTTTTCGCTTTCTTCTCCGCCGGCGTGGCTTTGGGCGGGGCCGAAGGACTGGGAGCGGCCCTGCGCGATCCCGTGGCAGTCGGCATCGTCCTGGCCCTCGTGGCCGGCAAGACGGCTGGAGTGCTCGGCACCACGTTCCTCATCACCAAGACCACCCGCGCGCGGCTGGATGACGGCCTGGCATGGATCGACGTCGCAGGGCTGGCCATGCTGGCGGGCGTCGGTTTCACCGTCTCCCTCCTGATCGCCGAGCTGGGCTTCGGTAGCGGTTCTCCGCACGACGACCACGCGAAAGTGGCCATCCTCGCCGGTTCCCTCGCCGCGGCGGTGCTTGCGGCCGTCGTACTCAAAGCCCGTAACCGGCACTACCGCCACGTGGCGCGGGAGGAGCTAAGGGACGACGACGGCGACGGCGTGCCTGACGTTTTTACCCG
Organism: Arthrobacter sp. Hiyo1; assembly: GCF_001263615.2. Classification (NCBI taxonomy): domain Bacteria; kingdom Bacillati; phylum Actinomycetota; class Actinomycetes; order Micrococcales; family Micrococcaceae; genus Arthrobacter; species Arthrobacter sp. Hiyo1. The sequence continues at coordinate 296,500 of NZ_DF952469.1, forward strand.
CGCCTGACGTGCCGGGACCGCATACGAGTAGCCCGCATTTTAATGCGAGTAATGCCCTTTTCAATTGGGGTGGTCGGCACGCTGTTTGGGCGCTATCTGCAGGAATACCTTGCTGCTATGGACGCGAATAGTATGGAACGAGTGTGGCATGGGGCCCACAGGAAAGCCCAAGAGAAGAACTGGTCATTGATCTTTGTTTGGGTAATTCTCGGTCTCATGTCGATTTCGGTGCTCATCGCAGCGGGTACCCAAATGATGCGGTGACTAGGCCAATGGTACAAAAAAGCTCGGACCGGTTTTTCGGGTCCGAGCTTTTCTTTGCCTCGTGCGGTTTTCCAACCTTTATATAGTCAGCCGTGAAGGCCGCAGCACAGCTGCGGTGAACCATTCGGCCTTACCGCACGAATCCCGCGACGGCGGCAAGAATTGTCGCGGCGACGAGGGCGAGCAACAATCCCACAACCACGAATTCCGCCCGGCGGACCCTATGCTGGCTCTGGCGCCATTCGCGCCTGCTCTCCAAAGTAATCATGCTTCGAGGCTAAGTCCGGACCACGGGCCGAAATAGAGTGGAGGGTACTCGACCTCGGCCCACCCGCACTAAAGAGCCTGGGCCAACCCTTGGCCCGCCTCGGCCTGGCGCAGCGCGTCCTCCGCGGCAACCCACGCGAGCATGGCGCACTTCACCCGGGCAGGATACTTGGCAACGCCGGCCAGGGCGGCAGCGTCTTGGAGAAGTTCCTCATCCGCTTCCAGCTTGCCGCGCGAACGCATCAATTCGCGGAAGTGGTCGATCGTGTGGCGAAGAGACACCGGGGACATGCCCGGTGCCATTTCACTGAGTATGGACGCCGACGCCATCGAAATGGCACATCCGTCGCCGTCCCAATGGATTTCCGTGACGGCCTGTCCGTCACCGGCGGTGCCAAGACTCAGCCGGAGGGTGATTTCGTCCCCGCAAATGGGATTCAGCTGGTGGCTCTGGCCCGTGTAGCTCTGTTCCGTGCCGGGGGTGCCGGTTCCCGGGGCCGGAAGCTTGGCAAGGTCTCCGCCGCTGCGCGCCTTGGAATGCTCCAGGATCAACTGCTGGTAGAGCGAGTCCAGGCCGCTCATGATGTGGCTCCAGGAGCCGCTACCCCAAAGTACGGCCTGATCCGGGCAACCGCATCCACCAACAGATCGACTTCATCGGATGTGGTGTAGAGGTAGGTACTGGCCCGCGTGGACGCGCTCAGGCCCAGCCTGCGGTGCAAGGGCTGGGCACAATGATGACCCACCCGGACGGCGATGCCCAGCTCGTCGAGGTACTGCCCGACGTCGTGCGCGTGCACTCCGGCGACGTCGAACGCGGCAAGACCGGTCCGTTCTTCTCCCGGCCCGGGGCCCAGCACACGCACGCCGTCGATGGCGCTGAGGCCGGTGACAAGCCGCTGGCCGAGCTCCGCCTCACGACGGGCGATCCGCTGCATTCCTGTTTCGCTGAGGTAGTTTGCTGCGGCAGCGAGGGCCACGGCCTGCGAAATAGGCTGGGTTCCAGCCTCGAAACGCTGGGGAGCAGGCAAGTATTGGGCTTCCTCCATGGTCACTGTGGTGATCATGGAACCGCCGGTCAGGAACGGTGGCATGGCATTGAGCAGTTCGCTGCGGCCATAGACCGCACCGATTCCCGTGGGCCCCAGCATTTTGTGGCCGGAGAACACGGCGAAATCCACGTCCAGCGCCTTGAAGTCCAAGGGGAGGTGCGGCGCGGACTGGCATGCGTCCAGGACCACCAAGGCGCCTACTTCCCGCGCCATTCCGACCAACACGCCAACGGGGTTGATATTGCCGAGGACGTTTGACGTGTGGGTGAAGGCCAGGATCCGGGTGCGCGGGGTGATGAGGCGTGCTGCTTCCTCGAGACGCAGCGCACCGGCGTCGTCGAGCGGAATGTACTTGAGGCTTGCCCCGGTCCGCCGGCACAGCTCCTGCCACGGAATCAGGTTGGCGTGGTGTTCCATTTCGGTGACGAGGACTTCGTCCCCCGGCTTGAGGGCGAAGCGTCCGGCTTCCCCGCCCGCACTGCCTACGCTGGCGTTCGAAAACGAATAGGCCAGGAGGTTCAGCGGCGGTGGCGTTGGCAGTCCAGATCAGCTCATCGTCCTCCACACCCACAAAACGTGCCACGGTGGAACGCGCGTCTTCGAAGGCGTCGGTTGCCTCTACCGCAAGGTGGTGCGCTCCGCGATGAACGGCCGAGTTCCGCTGTTCATAGAATTCCTGCTCAGCCTCGAGCACGCTCCGGGGATTCTGCGAGGTGGCGCCCGAATCGAGGTAGACCAGCGGTTTGCCGTTGATTTCCTGCCCAAGAACGGGGAAGTCGTTGCGGATGCGACCGACTTCATCGTCATCGAGTGCGGAAACCTGGGCATCTCCCCACGCGGGGGTGGAAACCATTGTCAAAACCGGTGCTCCTTGTCAGGACTACGTGGCAATCGCCAGCGGCGGACCGCCAGGACTGGCGGCGTCACCTTGTAATTGTCCCACCAATAGGAGCGTTGGCCCTACTCCTCCGGCTTCGCGAGCTCGTCCCACAGTTCGGAAAGCTTCTGCCTGCGGGACACTCCGAGCTTGCCGTAGACCCGCTGCAGGTGGGCGTTGACCGTGTTCACGGCGATACCCAGGCGGGCAGCCACCTCCGCACTGCTCAGCCCGGAGGCCACCAGGGCAGTCACTTCGCGTTCACGCTGGGAAAGCTTTACGACGCCGGGAAGGACCGAGGATCCGGCCTCCGGACTGGCCGGGTGGGGTTCGTCAAAAACGAAAGCCTCCTCCTGGTCCAACGCTTGCTGAGGTTCTCCGATGCCTACTTGCCCAGTTCCCATTTCCTGTCCTGCTTCCTGTCCCGACGGCATGCCGGACTCGACACTCCACACCAGCTCGGACACTCCGGCCCCCAGCTGCCGGTCTCCCCGGGTGCCGGTACGGGCCGCAAGGCCGAGATTCAACATCTCAAGCGCCCGGTGCCCCTTTTTGGCGGCAGACCCGGCGAGTTGGAGCAGCTTCCGGTGCGAGTGCTCAGCGCCAATCAGCACTGACCGGGCGGCGGACGAATAGCTTTCGGCGAGCTGCGAGGCCAGATAGTTCCCTCCGCTGGCCCGCGAATCGTAGGCAGCCAGGGCGCGACGGACCTGGTTGACGTCCCCCAGCAACCACGCAGCCGCGGCAAGTCCGCCGAGCGCCGGCGGGAGGAGCCCGTCAGGGTCGGCTTCATCCAGCCGGGCCTTGGCCTGGCGGAACTGTTCACATGCCAGTTCCAGGCTCCCCTGCCTGGCAAGTACGAGTGCCCTGTACAGATGCGCTGAGCCACCGAAATAGCTCATCCGGTTGCTGAAGCTGGAACTTCCGGCGCAGAACATTTCGGGCCCGCCCCATTGCCCGCGCCAGATCAGGTTGGACCCGTGGATGGTCAGCACAGTGGAGTGGAAGTCCACGGGGCAGCGCGGCAGCCGCCCCACCGCTTCGAGCGCCAGGGTCGAAAGTGCGACGGCGTCCGCGAACCGTCCGCTGACAGCCAGCCCCTGGGAGACGAGCGCCATCAACAGCACGCCGGCCTGGGTGGGCGGGGGTGGATGGCCCTCCGATCTCAATCCAGGATCGACCAATTGGCTATGGCAAAGCCTTTGGAACAGCTCGGTGTTGGCTGAAGGCCAGCTACCGTTTTGGGCGTCCAGATACAGCTGGAGGACGTCCAGTTCGTCCCGGACGGCGGACTCGCCAAGATGGGCTGGCTCGCCGGGCTGGATGCCGAGGGCGGCAGCCACCAGCCGCCGTCGGGCATCCTGGAGGACCGCCTTCAGCACATTGGCTCCCGGCGATGTCGGCAGAAGCGCATGCAGCAGAAGCCACACAGCGTGGGCGAAGTCGAGCGTCAGGACGTCGGGGGTGTTCGCCACCAGACCCTTCAAGACCGTCACAGCCCCGGGAAAGTCCCTTGTCTGATAGAGCGCCCTCGCCAGTTCCACGCCGGCAACCAGTCCGAGTTCCGCGCCCGCACCGCTTCCGCGGCCCGCCGGGCCCTCCGGTTGTCGTGAATGTCGTTCGCGGCGATGGCCACGGCCAAAAGATCGGCATCCGGCACCGGTAAACCGCTTGCCTGTTCTAGGTCCACGCGGCGGAACAGCGTCCACAGCGAATCATCGCCAACGGGTGAGGACGTCGCGTAGATGCTCCTCCGAAGTTCGAGGATCCGTTCAGGTCCCAAGTGCTGCCGGGCCAGCCTCGCTTCGATGGCATGGCTGAGCGTTGCCGTCTCCGGGCTGTCTTTCAGGACCCGGATGGTTCCGTCGGACCGCAGCGCGTCGATCGCCCGCTTTGGGCCGAGTTGTTCAAGGACGGCCAGCGGTATCGGCTCCCCCACCGCCAGAATGTCCACCACCTGCCGCTGTGGCACGGAATAGCCCTCAAGCCGGTGGCGGGTCAGCTCGAGCGCTTGCGAACCGTCCAAGCGGATTGGTCCGGACAACATCCAGGAATCGGCCTGTTCCACGATCTCGCCACGCGCTGCGGCTTCGTCCACCAACAATTTCGCGGTCTGCAGGTTTCCACCGGTGAGGGTATGGATGTCCCGCACCAGGCTGCGGGCTGCGCGCCCGCCGAGGCGATCATCAAGGAATTCGCGAAGCTGCTCCTGCGTGAGATCGTCCAGGGTCACCACCGACAGCTGCCGCGACACCACGGATTCCATGAGTTCCATTCTCAAGGGCCGGTCCGAGCGGTGGGTGGCAATCAGGCGGATGTCCGGTTCAACAAGCAGTTGGCTCAGGAGCCAAAGAGACATGTCATCCAGGAAATCTATGTTGTCCAGTACCAGCAGTGCGGCGGATCCGGAGGTCGCTGCGCCACGCACCGCTTTGCGGCAAGCCGCCACGATGGAACCCGGCCACACTTTGGCCCTCGCCGGCAGGTCCGGAACAAGGGCCATGGCGATTCCAAAGGGAATGTCCGCGAACGACTCCGAGACGTTGTGGGCGATCACGCTGAAGGAACCGCCCAGCACTGAAGCCGCTGCGTCCAAGAGGGTGGTCATTCCGGAGCCTCCCGGTCCCGAGATGACTATCCCGGCCGGTTCCGGCCCGGACAAGGCAATAACAATCTCCTGGAGCTCCGCGGCCCGAATAATCGGGGGCGGGGTGTGGGTCCCTTCGGTATCGTCCATGGTCCTGTCTCATCTTCGGGCCGCCGGACACACGTTCCTGACGGCTGTGGCACGGACCGGTGTCATTTCCAAACGTTACCTTCGGGTTTCAGTCCCTGGATTGAGTGGTAACTACTTGGTTTTCCGGGGCTACTTGCACGAAACATCCCCGCTCCACGGAGCCTCCGGGCGACGCACCACGACGCCGTTTCCACCCCGGTTTTCCCGCCGGATTTGCATCCTCTGTTACCGCTCTGTGATCTGACTGTGTAAGCTGGTGCCGCAAGAGTAAGTTCCGGCTGGCTACTTCTGGGGAGTTGAAGCGCAGCCGATTTCCGCAACAACTCTGTCGTGGCACACCGTTTGGCCGTGTACGACGCTGCCGCACGTTCAGCTGCAGCTCGCCTTATCCATTGCCCAGGTCTCGTATGTCTATGTCCCCAACAGATATGTCACCCAAAATATGAAACACCTGTTCACAGCACTCATCGCCGTGGCTGTACTTGCCTTTGGTGGGTTCGCCACCATCTCAGCTGTCCAGTCATCACACAAATCCTCCTATCAGGCCGGCGACCGCGGTTCATATTCGCGGCCAAGCTCATCGCCTTCGCTTCATCCGCGCAAACGCGCACCGCCACGCCGGCACCGACGCCGACGCCCACACCCAGCAATGTTCCGGCCGCGGCGCC
>NZ_DF952469.1:302389-312583 GCF_001263615.2 Arthrobacter sp. Hiyo1
CCGCTCCGGCCGCAACAGCCGCCGGCGCACCCGCACCAACGGCAGCGCCCCTACCCGTCACGAACCTACCCCCTCCACACCAACATCGTGAGCACCACCTTCTGGGTGGGCGAGATCTTCAATGCCAGCCTCTCGGACGGCTCCCAGGTCTGCTCCACCTACAACGGCCAGTGGGCCTTGCAGCACACGGGGGTCAACATGGGAACCACTCCGTCCAGCGCGAGCGGTTGTCCCGGCAGCACTTACGGCGGTTGCGACGGAGTCAGCTCCGGCACCGGCACGAGCTTCCAGTGCGCCACGGAACAGCGCGTAGCCAGCAATGGGTACTTCCCACTGCACCAGCCCAAGCCTTTGCAGAACCCGTTCTACTTGGACCTGCCTTACGACGACGTCAATGACAGCGTCGCTTTCGCCGAGCGTTGCAATGTTATTCCGTGGGCCGCCGCGGACAACGCCAAAACGGGCGTCAACCACTGTGCGGACTCAAGCTACAGCTACATGAAGAACGCATGGGTCCAGATCACCGGCCCCAATGGCGCCGTTTGCTACGGACAAGTTGAAGACGCCGGGCCCTCGAGCGGTTCGCTCTACCACGATTCGGCCTACGTCTTCGGCGCGAACAACGCGCGTCCGGCCAACAAGTCCTTCTCCGGCGACCCGAGCCAGGGTGCAGGCATGGATGTCTCCCCTGCATTGAACGGCTGCCTGGGCTTCGCTGAGCTGAACGGCGACAATGACCACGTATCGTGGCGTTTCGTTGACCGTGCCAGCGTGCCGGCCGGTCCGTGGCTCAACGTTGTCACCACTTCGGGAGTCACCAACTAATATCCCGGGACCCACGGGTCAGCAGGACATTACCCACTCCGGGAGTGTCGGACGCCATGCCACCCAGCCGCAATGGCTGCCTGGCATGGGCGTCCGCGTGTCCGCCCACTTTTCCAGGGCTGTCCCTAGCCGGTCCGCACCACGGACGGCCCCGGCGTCGCGATTTCCTGAGGTTGGCGTTGGATCCTCCGAACCGGGCTGACCCAAACTCCCGACGAACTCGCCGAGTACGCCTTGGGCAAGACCTGGAGGCAAATGACCGCGTCCAATATCCGCATCAACGGAAAGAAGGGCGCCATCAACAAAAAGCGCGGGTTGCGCATCGAAACTGCGGCAAGGACTGTCAAGAAGAGGTCCGGCAGGAAGACCCCAATGAGAACGTCCTGGGGCCGCAGGACGCCTGACAGAAAGATAAAAACCTCTGAGCGATTGCCGAAAATCCACACCTCGATGGCAGCGAGGGACGATAGCAGGAATGCCGGCACCAGAAGGACGAAGAAAAGGCAGCTGGCTACGAGTTCAACAATGTACAGCCCCAGCACAAACCAAAATCTGCTGAATTGCAGGCCGTGCCGCCTGACGGTTTGCCAGAAACCAAGAATCCACCGCCGCACCTGCTTGATATAGTCCTTCAGGTTGTCCGGATCCTGGGTATACGCAACAGCCGCAGAGGGATGGAATGCGATCCTTCCCAGTTTCTTCGCATGGATTTCAAACGTCATGTTGAAGTCTTCGATCACCAGCCCCGGCGCCAGGACCTCTATTTTTGCGAGCGCACTGGTTCTGTACATGCTGGCGAACCCGGGCACGATGGAGACGACATTTGCCCCTTGCGCCGCTTGGCCGTATTTGAGGAGCAATTGGACCACGATGTACAAGCGCTCCCGGTATGCCACGAGGAAGCGGCCGATCGCCGTCGGAGGTGCCGGACTCATGATCGATTTGGCCCGTCCCGCGACGGCAACCACCGTCGGATCGTCAAACAGCGGCAACCCCGTTTCGAGGTAATCCGGCGTCGGGCGTGTGTCCGCGTCCAGGAGCATGACCACCTTGAACCGCTTGCACAGGTCGAAGTGGGCGATGCCCGCCGCGAGTGCGCCTGCCTTGCCACGGTTCGGTTCAAGGTCAAGGACCTTCACCCCCGCGGCCCGAGCAATAGCTGCGGTGTCATCAGTGGACATGTCCGAAACGACGTGGATGTTGCGGCGAGGTACCAAAGCGGACGCGGCGAGGATTGTCTCCCTGATGACCAGGGCCTCGTTGTGGGCGGCCACGAGGACCGCGACATTCGCCGGGTAGAGCCGCACCCCCTTCGCACGATGGCGGGCCCGCGGACGCCGAGGGATCGGTAACGTGCCGCCGCGCAGCAGCGCGATCCACCCCCGGATCCGGGAAGACAACCCCTTGACCCGCCACGATTCCTCACCCGCCAGGCGGACCAGCCCGGCAACCGACCAAAAGATCGTACTGACCCCCAGAACCAAGAAGATCGAAAGCAGAACTATCACGGCGACGGAGCTCCCACTGTGTCGTACATTTCGTAATCATCGGTAGCAAGCTGGCCATCACTGAAGAGGTTCAGTCCAAAGCTGATGGCCTCGGCTCCTGCCGGAACGGGCGGCGTATCCCAGATCGCCTGCTCGTAACTGGTGTTGGCCGCGAACCACGGACTGGCCGTCCAGTAGGTCCACGTGCCCAGCTTGTTGCGGTAATACACTTCGAATTGGGTCTTCGCGGTGGACTGGTACCACGCCCTGAGCGAATAGCTGTGGCCGGTACTCACGCTCGGAGCGCATGCTCCCAGATCGAGGACGGGAAGCAGTTTGGCATCACCGGACGAGTATTCGCTCACGTCCAGGCGTCGGGCCACCACGCCGGAGTGTCCAGGGTTCAAGGTGCTCAGGACCACGGCATTCTTGCCATAGGACGACACCTGCCAGCATTGCGGCAAGCCATACTTTCCAGCCGTTTCCAGCCCCGGATTCCGAAGGGCATTCGTTCCTGGTGCAGCCGGCGCCGCGACGGGACCGTTCACTACGGGTTTCGCCACGCTGCCGATCACGTCGTGTACCGTGCGCACGGCCATGGTCCCTTGTTGGGTCCTGGCCGCCAGCCAAGTGGCGAACTGTTCGAACAACGCGGGGCTGATGGAGCGGGGGCTGCCGCTGTTGTCGACGTCGTAGAAGGTCAATTGCAACCAGCCCCCGGCCTTTTCGGCCTGCGCTACTGTCGCCTGAAGGTCGGCCAACGTCCACTTGCTGCCGACTTCCGATGTTGCCCGTGTCCGGAACAGGTCCGCCGGGCGGACGGTTTCCGCTGCAGCGCAGCCCGCGCAGTCGATGGGAGTGGTTATCTCGCCGAGGCCACGCGCGCTGTTGTAGCCACATCCAGCGACCTGCTCTTCCGACTTCGGCGTCGAAGCCGCAAACGGATAGGCAAAGGAGGTGACCTTGAAGCCCCAGTCCGTAAGGTTCACGCGATCGTTGCAGATCTGCCTCGATGCTTCGTCAGGCTCTACGGAAGTCACATCGGCAAGGGTGACCGTATGCCCGCCGATCTCATTCTGGTCCGCGGCCAGGGTGTGGAGATTGTCCGTTGTCATGTAGTCAGGCGCTCCAACAAAGCCCGAATCGATGAAAAACGTGCCCCGGAGGCCGTGGTCCTTCAAGATCCGGGCCGCCTCCATCTGGCTTGACCGGCCCGCATCAAACGTCAAGCTAACGGATGAGAGCGGGGCGGCAGACGGCGTGGGGCTGGTGGTTCCGGATCCGGAGGGAGCCTGGCTTCCGTTGATCAGCGATGTTGCGCCCGTCAACAGGAGCAGCACCGACACCCACGAGGCAGCCCAAAGACCTGCCCGCTTCCTCGACATGCGGATCGGTCCGGATGCGATGCCCTTCCCCCGCGGACTCATCGCCAACCCGCACTGCCGTGGTTCCTGAAGGGGCCGGTGGCGACTGGGGGAAGCCTCGGTCTCAAAGGCTTATTCACCACCGGCCCCCGCTCAGGGGCCCTCTCGATGAGGGCGCGCTGCCGTCCGGCAGCGCCGTCAATTGGCGCCGGGTCCATGGGAGGGACCGTGCTGGATCCCCCAAGAGCAGGTTCGAACTCCAGGCAAACGCCTTCTCGGTTTAATCCGCCGCGTCCTAATGCCGCTCGGACCAGAGCGTCCATTTCCATTCTGAGACCTGTCTTTCCCCCGTTGCCCTCAACCAACTGACACCATCAGCGTAAGAACCAGGGCGACGACGGACACGAGTACGCTCTACCCGTCTTTACACTCAACCTTGACGTCCGGACGGTGCCACTACTCGTGCGCTGCGCGCGCAACACCGGGCTCAAACGTCGGGGCGCGGGCAGGGGCGAATCCGATCCGTTCGTGGTCAAATGGTGCAATCAGGCAGTCGGAATTTAAGGATGGCGGAAGAGAGTGTCCAGGAACCGGGGAAGCGGCGCGTCCGTTTCGGCTGAGTCGGACGGCGCGCGGGACGTCCGTCGCTCGTCGTCCCCGGCCAAGGGACCTCGCCGCCAGCTGTCAGCTTTCGCCCGGGCCTGCATTGCCGCAATCCTTGTGGCGGTGGGGATGGGAGGCATCCTCGTGTGGCGTTTTACCACGGACGCAAACGGTTCCCTCGAGCCCCCGTGGTTTTCCGGCTACGTCGACGTGACTGTGGTCCCTCAATACGCTTTCGAGACACCCGTGGGCGAGGGCACCAAGAATGTCACGCTGGCGTTCGTGGTGGCAATGGCTGGACAGCCCTGCACACCGAGTTGGGGTAGCACATACAGCCTCGATGCCGCGAAGACCTCGCTCAAGCTCGAAGAACGTATCGCCAAGCTTCGGTCAAACGGCGGCGCCTTCGCTGTGTCCTTCGGCGGCTCAGTCAACAGCGAGCTCGCCAACTCCTGCTCGAATGCAACAGATCTGGAAAGGGCCTATCGTGCGGTCCTGGAACGCTACAACCCCGGAACAATCGACTTTGACGTTGAGGGCGACAACCTGGCGGACAGCGCGGCCTGGCAGCGCCGCGCCGCAGCCGTCGCTGCCCTCCAGAAGGAGAGGATCAAGGAAGGGCACGCCCTCTCAATTTGGCTTACCCTCCCGGTCACCCCGCAAGGGCTGACCGACGCCGGAACCTCCGCCGTCGACCAGATGCTCGCCGCCGGCGTCGAACTCTCCGGGGTCAACATCATGACCATGAACTACGGTTCAAGCCGGAGCGAATCGCAAAGCATGCTCGATGCCGGAACCTCAGCGGCCCAGTCCACCAACGACCAGCTAAGCATCATCTACCAGCGTGCGGGAATCACCCTTAACAGCGAACAGATCTGGGGAAAGATGGGCCTGACACCTATGATCGGCCGGAACGACCTCCCGGGCGAGATATTCGACCTTGACGCGGCCCGCGGATTGAACTCATTCGCCATCAGCAAGGGGGTTCAACGGGTGTCCATGTGGTCCTTGAACCGGGACACGTCGTGCCCCCAGGACACCCCCGAGGATCCGGCCAGCCATGTGTGTAGCGGGATCGATCAAGGAACCCAACGCTTCTCCGATGTATTGAGCGCGGGATTCCACGCCAAACTGCCCTGACCCGCCGATCAACGATCCCGCCGATTGGCAGAGGATCATGCCTGGCCTGGACGGTCCGCCCTGTTCTGGTTCTTGGCTTCGGCCGGGCGGGCGAGGTGCCTTCCGTTACCGTGCCGAAACAGCTTCTTAAGCCACTGCATGGATACCTCCGGTTTTCTTGGGACTGTCACTACCGGATTGCCTGGACGGCTCCGGTTGCCGGTGCTACTTCACTTGGCTGACCGTGACGATGTTCAGCCACGGTCCAGCGGGAACCTGGTCCCGTGGCACGAACTGCCAGTCGACTTTGTCCGACTCGCCATCAAGATCGGAGAAACCAAGGCACCCGTTGAGCGCAGGCGAGACGTCCATTCCGGCACCGTTGAACTTTTTGTTGGCCGGACGGGCGTCATTGGAGCCGAAAACGTAGTCCTTGTCGTGATACTGGCCCGGACCCGCATCTTCAATCTGTCCGTAGCATTCCCGGTTGCCCATCCGGATCCTGACCCATTGGTTCTTCATGTAACTGAAGGAACGGTTCTGGGCATTGCCCGCGAAACCCGGATCGTTTGCCCACGGGATGACACTGGCCCGTTCCGCGAAGGCGGTGGGATCGTTGACGTCGTCGTAAGGAAGATCGAGGTAGAACGGGTTCTCCTTTGGAGTCATGCTGGTCGGTGCATAGCCTTTGGCCTGCGTTCTCGCCTCGGTCTTGCAGCCGTTCGTCACGACGCCGTCACAGCCTCCATAGCTCTGCATCCACTGGGAGTCGTAGGTCGACATCACTTGGCTCCCGTCTGCCGCTTTGGGATCAAAGATCTCGCCGACCCAAAAGGTGGTGGATACAATCCCGGTGTGCCAGGGATACCGGCCGGCTGATTGCGTCGGACTCGGGCTCGGGCTCGGTCCACCGCACGCTGCCGTCAGCAAGGTCAGGACCGCAAGCACAGCCGCTCCACCCCGGCCGTGACGCTTGGATCCGGATGCTGGGCGATTCACATCGTGCTCCTGGAAAAGGGTTCGTCGGATCTTTCCTTGGACAAGGGCGGGCGACCGGTCAGCGTGTACTCCACTCACCCAGCCGCCCGTCCTTACGCTGTAGCTATGCCGTCCCTTCGTTCACGACGCGAGGGTAATCTTCCAACCTGCCGGATCCAGGACTTTTGCGGGTTTGTAGTCGGCCGCGACGTTGAGGATGATCTCATCCAAGGTGGTCTTCGGCTCGAAGCCAACAAGCCCGAAGGACTTGCTGTTGTCCGGAACCCGCCGGCGCATGTCCTCGTAGCCCTCTGAGTAGGCCTGCTCATAAGGCACCAGAGTGATCGCGCTGCCGCTCCCAAGGAGTTCGACAATCCTCTCGGCCAACGTCAGGATGGAAATCTCGTAGCTGCCGCCGAGGTTGTACGCATTTCCGTAGGCAAGCGGTTCCTCGGAAATGCGGACGATGGCCGGAACGATGTCGCCGACGTAGGAGAAGCACCTGGTTTGATGGCCGTCTCCGTAAACCGTCAGGGGTTCACCGACGAGCGCCTGCCGCACAAGCCGCGGAACAACCATTCCATAGCGGCCTGTCTGCCGCGGACCGACCGTGTTGAAGAGCCGCACGATGGCAACCGGCAACCCGAATTGGCGCCAGTATGCGTGGGCAAATGCCTCGTCAATACCCTTGGCGGCTGCGTAGGTCCACCGGGACTTGAGCGCGGATCCCAGGATGCGGTCCGCTTCCTCCGAGAGGCTGTCCGAGGTGTTCTTCCCGTATATCTCGCTTGTGGATGCCAGCAACAGCGAGGCACCTGATTCGAGGACCGAGTCCAGGACCACTTCGGTGCCATGGATATTCGTGCGGAGGCTCTCCAACGGGTGGTCGACGATCAAATTCACGCCAACCGCGGCGGCCAGGTGGAAGACCCTGTCGGCACCCGCCACCACCTTGTCCACTGCGTCACGGTCGAGAATGGTGCCCTCGACGAAGTGGAAGTTCCTGTGGCCTATGACGCCTTTGAGATTCTCCAGGCGTCCGGTCGACAAGTTGTCCAGCACGGCGACTTCGTCCCCGGCCGCCAACAAGTACTCAACAAGATGGCTTCCTATGAACCCGGCACCGCCGGTTATTGCTGTTTTCATTACTCCTGCTTCCGTCGAAAACATGGTGGATCTAGAGCCGGGTCACGTTGCCGGCCTTGGGCAAGCGGTATGTCGTGTCCAGGACTGCCGGGGCTCCGGCCAGCCAGTCAAGTTCCATCTGGCTGTGCCTCGTGTGCAGGATCACCAGGTCCGCACCCCAGTCAGCAGGCGATTGCTCGGATTGAAGGGTCCCGCCATGGCCGTCGGGAGCCGTCTGGCACCAAGGATCCGAGAATGCCACTTCCGCTCCGTCGGCGATCAAGGCGGCAATGATTTCCAACGCCGGGGATTCCCGGAGATCTTCGACGTCGGGCTTGTACGCAACCCCGAGGACCATGACGCGTGCACCGGAAACACCGTGGTTGCGGTCAGACAGGATACGCCTGGCCTTCTCCACCACCTGGTGCGGCCTGCCCGCAATCCCGGCCATCGCTTGCTCGATCACCGGGGCTGTCAAGCGGGCCTTGCGCAATTGCCACAGCAAGTAGTGGGGGTCGCACGGTATGCAGTGTCCGCCGACTCCGGGACCGGGTGTGAACGCCATGAATCCATACGGCTTGGTGGACGCCGCATCGATGACGTCCATGACTTCCATGTTGAGTTCGTGGCAGATATCGGCGAATTCGTTAGCCAGGGCGATATTGACGGCCCTGAACGTGTTCTCCACAAGCTTGGTCATCTCGGCGACATCCGCCGACGGCACCACGTGAACCAACTTGGTGCTGGCGCTCAGGAGCCGTTCGGCAACTTCGCCGCACGCCGGGGTCACGCCGCCGACTACCCGGGGGACGTCTTCGTGGGAGAACGAATCCACGCCGGGGTTGATGCGCTCGGGCGAGAAGGCCACGAACACGTCATGGCCCGGGATAAGTCCCCGCGCTGCCAAGGGCAAAGCCAGGAGGTCGCGCGTGGATCCGACGTACGTTGTGGAGGTCAGCATCAGCAACTGGCCAGTGGTGGCGAAATCGACCACCGAGGCACAGGCCGCCCGGAGAATGGAGAGGTCCGGAACCAGGTACTCGTCCACGGGAGTGGGAACGCACACAACCACTGCCGCCGCGCGGGCAAGCAATGACAAATCGCTGCTCAGCATGAAGGTCGGGTCCAGCAGCGCGTTGCTCAGCCGTTCCCGGTCGGAGTCCAGAAGATCTGCCCGTTGCTCCCGGATCACGGCCAGGCGGGCGTCGGACACGTCAAGGCCGAGGACACGCCGACCGGAAGCGTTGATGGCGAGCGCCGTGGGCAGGCCCACATAGCCCATGCCCACGATCGCCACGTCGAAAGTAAACGCCTGATCTTGTGTGGTTGTCCGTGTTCCCGCGCCCTCCGGCCAAGCTGGTGCCTGCGTGTGCAAGGACTGCGAGCTCCCGTTGGGCTCTGCCTTGAGTCTTTACCTTCGTGTTCGGTGCCATGGTCAGTCGACCTCCCGGTGCCTGTTGTCTCCAGTGTGAAAGAAAGCCGGCGGCGGAACGGGACGTGCCCTGGTCTCAGAGGGCACATGACCGCCCGCCGCCGGCTCGATTGTGGGGGTGCCCGCGGAATGCGGGAAACCGGTCGCATTGGAGTTGACTTCTCGCTGGATCACCGGGTGGTTTTCCTGTAGCAAAGAATTCTTCCTGCGTTTCATCTCGAGACCCACTTATCCCCAAATGAGTGGCGGTTGCCATCAGGAAAAGCGTATTAACGAACCCCCAAGGCGGGCGCGAGTGGGCTCTACCCGTCTTTGGATGCGCGGTCCCTCCCGCGGCGATTGACTACCCGTCCGAGCGCTTTTAACCACTCGATTCAGTACTCGCTTTTAGGCCTTTCGCCCTTTGCGTGCCGTCTGTTCAAGCGCACGACGGCGGAACGCGGCTTCGGGGAAGCGGTCACCCGATCCCAGTGGTGAACCCAGTCGCGCCTGCGGCTAGCCCAGTCCCTGCGTGCCGTGGGCACCGTTCATCAAGTCTTCGCGGTGGCTGATGCCAAGCTTGGCGAACATTCGGTACAAGTGGCCTTCGACCGTGCGCAATGACAGGCCCAAGCTCAGCGCAATGTCCTTGTTGCTCGACCCCGACTGCACGAGCGTCGCGATTTCCTGTTCGCGCCGGGTCAGCTTCTGGAGATCCGGGGAGGCCCCTTCAACGGCCGGGCCGGCCTTGTCGAGAGCGGCGGTGCGACGCTTGAGGAGTCGCTGTCCTTCGAGCTGGCGCGCCTTGTCCCCCCTGCTTTCCAGGATCCGTAGGGCGTGGCTGGCGCAGTCAGCGGCGGCAAGCTCCAGTCCGTCCTTGGCTGCCGAATCACTCAGCTCAATGAGGCGATCCGCGTCCTTGTGCGCGAGGGCAAGCCCGACGCTCAAGGCGAACTCCGCAGTGCGGCCTTCGCTGCCCTGGGCCACCGCTACCAGCCGACGCGCCACACTGGGGTCTCCCAGCCTCAGGACCAACATCAGGATGTCGATCTCGGCGCCGATAGCCCCGTCCGCGGCCGCGGAATCCGCAAGGGACATGAGTCGCGAGATCGCCGTTTGCGTTCCGGTGTGCTCGGCTCGCGCAACTGCCGCATGACCTTGTGCCAGCAGCGACGGATGCACGCCTTCCCGGACCAATGTGTCGTATTCGTTGGAGTACGTCATCGCGGTTTCCCGGCGTTTCAGGATCGACGCCGCGTAGGCGGCGGCAGCAACGGCGTCG
>NZ_DF952469.1:313626-314939 GCF_001263615.2 Arthrobacter sp. Hiyo1
CGGACAAGGTCCATCAAACGCACGCTGGTTCCCCGAAGCTCACCCGAAAGCATCCAGGCGTCGTTGCGGCAGACCAGGTGGCCCAACGACTTGGCGTGTTCGATGAGTTCCAGCAGGAACATCGGGTTTCCACCCGAGTACCTGCAAAGGACGGCGCTGGTGCCCTGGACGACGGGCGCATCCAAGGCCTGGGCGCAAAGTTGGTTGACTTCCTGCTCGTTGAGCGGCTGCAAGTCGAATCGGTCCACGAGTCCCTCGGACCACATCGAGAAGACCTCTGCGGGCGGCGCCGGATACGGACGGCAAAGGAACACGACCTTGGCGGCTTCCGCGGCTGCCAACTGGGCCAGGACAGCCACACTGCTGTCATCGATGTGATGTGCGTCCTCCACGATCAGGACCGCCGGTGCCGGATGTGGCTGGCCTGCCGGGTTCAACGCCGCGACCACGGCCCTCAGGACCGACAATGGCTCGTTGATCTGGCTCGGGGTCAAGGCCGTCAAAAGGGGCGCCAAGGCAGCGAACGGTACCGAGGCCAGGGTTGGACCGGCAAAGACCCTGAAGGGGCGGACACGTTGCCCTAATTCATAGACCACTTCGTTAATCAGTGCCGTCTTGCCGATGCCCGCGTCACCGAAAAGCAGGACTCCGGGCCCATTGGCGTCGAGAAGGCAGTCGACGACGGCGGCCATCACGTTGAATCGTCCGACAAGCGCATCGGCCGCAACCACTTCAGTCATTTCGCACCACCTTCGACGTTGCCAAGCGCGAAGCTCAGCTCAGAGCGTTCAACGATTTTCAGCTTGCCGAAGATCTGGTAGAGATGCCCTTCCACCGTGCGAACTGAAACATGGAGCTTCGCGGCGATACCCTTGTTGCTCTCCCGGTTCGCCGCCAGCTTGGCGATCTCCATCTCGCGAGCGGTCAGCTTCAATCCCTCTTGGTTTCCGCTTTGCGGGGTGCGCAGGCGCTGCCGGCACGTTTCCGCGAGCTGCCGCGCCTTCCTGAGAGCCGTCTTGTCCAACTGAACCTGGTCCAGCTGCAACACCGTCTCCGCGATATCGAAGGCGAACCTGTCGTTCTGCATGTCTTCGGCCAACCGTGCAGCCTCAAGAAGAAGCTCTGCGCTTCCGGACATCGTCGCCCGTGCGTACGCAACGCACAGTTCCGCGAATCGTCCCTGGCAGCGGAGTGCCGAGTCCAACAGCCGTGGAGCGGCTGCCACCGCGCCAAGCCGAACGGCTGAACTGAGGCAAAAGATCTCGTGACCGGGGGCGCCCTCGTCCCGGTCGGCGTCGGCCAAGCGGAGGAGC
>NZ_DF952469.1:314964-316080 GCF_001263615.2 Arthrobacter sp. Hiyo1
CTGGCGAAGCCGGGGCAGGGCCACTCCCAGGTCTCCCCGGCGCAGGTCCACCATTCCGGCAGCCAGGTGGAGCATCCCGCCCGAATAGATCAGGGAGTTCGGTGCTTGGGAAACATGGTTCTTGAGGAACGTTTCAAGAACGCCGAATTCGCCTGCCTGCTGCAAAGCCAGGATGTATCGGCGCATCACCATTCCTGCGTACTGGAGGCTCCAGTCGCCGCTCGCGGCGACCATTTCCTGTATCTCCATCAGAATCTGGATGGCGGACACCGGCCGTCCCGTGACCGCCATGGCCTCTGCGAGGAGGGTGCCCGCCACGAGGCGGGACTCGTCGTCGTCCGCTTCTTTCCAGATCTGGCGGAGTTCCCGCTCTGTCTCGACGTAGTGGCCTTCCGTTTGGAGGCCTTCCAGCGAAAGGAGCCTGCTTCCCAGTTTCCCGCGTTCCAGCTCATCGGGGTCGATGTCCTGACGGGATTCGGCAAGCCTGGCCAAGGCTGCCTCCCATTCGTACGCAGCCTGTTTGATGGCGTTCGGCCCGACGCCTTGCCGCCCGGCGAGCTGGGCCGCCAACATCGATGCCTGCCGGACCGTCCGCGGATCATTGGTCCGATCCACGACCCCCGCAAGCGAGGACACCGATCCCCTGATGTCGCCCCGGTACCATTTGGCCCGCGCAACCTCTACTTGGGCGGCAAGCCTCAGGGACGGATCCTTGATCGCGCCGGTAACCCGCTCCACGTAGCTGGGGATGAACAACCGGTTTGCCAGCTGGGCCGCCTCCAGGATGTCGGAGTCCGGAACCTCGGTGCCCGATTCCAATCCCCAGGAGACGTAGCGCAGCAGCCCGTCCATGGTCTGCGGCTTGGACTCCATGAGGTTCACGATGCGCCGCCGGATGGTCATGCTGTGGGCGGTCGGGACCAGCTGGCGGATGACTTCGCCAACCAGCGGCTGGGCCAGCCGGACATGCCGCTCGGGGTCGGACGCAATCTCGATGAAGTGCAGTTCCTGCAGTTCGTCCACGGCGCTGGAGTCGCCGGCCCGTTGCACGACGTTCAGCGGGACAGGCTCGGCGAGGGCCACCGTCTCCAGGGTGTCGCGCTGCGCGGCGCCCAG
>NZ_DF952469.1:317028-320665 GCF_001263615.2 Arthrobacter sp. Hiyo1
CGCCGCGAGGTACCTCTTCGTCCGTTCCTTCCGCCACGTCGGCCGGCGCAGCTGGGTGGAGGCTTCCTTCAGGTAGCGCAGGGCCTGCTCCTGCTCGCCCTGCAAAGCCGAGGCGTAGGCCGCCGCAGTGCAGGCGACATCCAACATGCCTTCGTTGTCCTGGACGCGCAATTGGCTGATGACCGGAATGAGCGCGTCCAAACCGTCCTGGCCCCGTCCCTGGAGGCACCGGAAGATCGCTTTGGGAAGATCGATCGCTGTGGGCAGTGCCTCGGCGACGGAAACCAAGAGGTCGTCGCCGGGTTGGACCATTTCCGCCTCTTTATCCCACCGTCCTGCAAGTACGAAGGCGAACCGTAGCCGCGATGTGGCGCGTCGGGCCGCCGCGACCGAAACAGCAGGATCATGGCAGTCAGCCGTCAGCTGTTCCGCCATGTCCGCCGCCTCGGATTGCCGTCCCGTCAGGGCCCACGCCTCGCACAGCCAGCTTCCGGCAAGGAGGCGGAACTCGGTGCCGTGCGATTCAAAGTCTTGAAGAACTTCTTCCAGTCTTGCCGCCATCTCAGCGTAGGAACCCGAATAGCTGGCTGCCTGCGATTCGGCAAGGACAAGTTCCTCCCGAAGTGTTGCGATGTCCTGCCCTTCGCCGGTTTCGGCTTCGAGCCGCTGCCTAACGCGGGCCAGCGTTTCGCAGGCTTGCGCCGTGGTTTCGGGAAGGGCCAGAAGGACTGCGGCCTCGGCCAGCTTGAGCCGGACCCATTCGGCCAGGGTGGCTTCATCCCCGGGTTCATCCAAGTGAAGACCCAGCAGCTCCCGGGCCGCAGCGACGTCACCCAGTGTCATCATCGCGCGGGCTTCCTCGGCTACTGCCCCGGGCACCGTGGAGTGGCCCGGAATGGACCGGACCAAGCGCAGGGCCAGCCGCGCATCAAGGTGCCGGTTCGCCATAGCGGCAGCTTCAAGCGCTTCTTCCCTTCCCAGCTTGGCTCCGCAGTCCAATGCCCAAGCGGCCATGGATAGCAACATCGAGCGTTGGCCAAGGGCCGGATCCATCGATTTAAGGAGCAGGCCCCGGAGTTCGTTGCTGCGGCCAGGGGGTACGTTCGCCCGGACCACGTCACCGACCAGCTGGCTTTGGAGCCGGGCCATCCTGGGCAACGAGTCGTCGACGACGAGGACGCCCCTTTTCTCAAGGGAGTCCACATCGTCCGCCGAGGCGAGTGCCAGCAGGGATTCCAGGGGCACGGCCCTGGCCAGTGAAAGGATCTCCAGGACTTTGCGCTCACCGTCGCCCATTCGCCCAAGCCGCGTGGTGATCAGATCGGTGATTGCCCTGCCATGCTGTTCGCTCCGGGACGTCAAGACCCAGACGCCGTCGCTTTTCAGGAGCGAACCCGATTCGGCGAGCTCCGCTGCGAGCATCTTGAGGTAGTGCGGGTTGCCCCCGCTGGCCGTCCACAGGGCATGGGCGCCGGACGGGGAGACCTGTGCTCCGAGCCCGGCTTCGAGCCAGGCGTGCGATTCCTGGAAAGTCAGGGGCTTGAGGTCGATCCGGTGCAGGAAGCCATCCCCGCACAGCCGCGTGATCTCGCCGCAGAGCCGCTGCGGGTCGGTGCAGGTGAGGACAAGTTGCGCTGTGCCGTTCCTCGCAAGTTGGGCCACTGTCATGGCCGCCAACTCATCAAGCTCGGTCGCGTTTTCTATGACCAGGTACACCGGCTTTCCCTCGGAGCGCTCACGGAGCAAATTGGTGAGTGCCGACAACACCAGGACTGGATGTGCCAGGTATCCCGGGTCAAGATCGCTCAGAAGGATATTGAGGGCGCCGTACGGTGATCTCGCCAACGCCGCGCTGCCGCGGATGACGACGACGAATGAGCGCCCGCGTAGTTCGTTCACCGCGCGAGTAGTCAAGTAGCTCTTGCCGCTCCCCGACGGCCCAGTAACAAGGACGCCACCCTTGGAAGCTGCCAGCGCGACGGCGATGTCCTCAACAGCGGCTCTGGGTCCAATCGGCGGCCAGGCCGTCGAAATTACCGATTTGCCTCCGGTTCCATCCGACGAAGACGTCGCCGAAGATGCGTCGAACGCCTGGTACCGGGACGCGTTCCCGGACCGAACGGCATGGACCGTAGATGCACTGCCTGCTGTCAACATGAGCGAGACCCCCAGTGATCGAGTGGTGACACCCCCCAATTAACCAGCTGGCCGTCAGGCCCACACCAGTAGTGAGTACTCGACTTTCCTGGTGCCGGATACTCGTATGCGGGTGTGAGTACCTTTCCCCCGGGTGGCGGGTACTCGTCGCCGGCAGTGGCGTCCGTTCGAATCGAGAGTGCACTACTACTCCCCCGCGGCCATTCCCGGCTTCAGCCTGTACTCGACGCTCCCTGCGCGACGGCCGCGGCTCCTGCAAGTTCGTCCCTGCCGGTGATCCCCAATTTCGAATAGCAGCGGTACAGGTGCCCTTCGACCGTCCGGACCGAGATAAGCAGCGTGTCCGCAATCTGCCGGTCGCTGAGTCCCTGGACCGCCAGATTGACGATGTCCCATTCCCTCTTGGTCAGCTTCGGAACCACGGACTCGTTCTGCGTTTCCTCGCTGCCCTGGCCGAGTTCTTCGTTGCAGTGCGCCAGCCCCGCCCGCGCTACGGCGCTGAGCTCCTTGGTCTGGCCGCGATCCGGTGCTGCCAACGCCAATCCATATGCCTTCGCGGCCAGATGGTAGGCAGTGGCGGCCTGTAGCTTCTCCCCTGCGGACAGGTACCGGGCAGCTCCCCCGAACTTGAGTGCCCGTCCGTACTCGGCGAGCGCTTGTGCCCACTCGCCCTCCGTTGCAGCCGCGGTTTCACAAAACCGGTCCAACCTGC
This sequence comes from Arthrobacter sp. Hiyo1, assembly GCF_001263615.2. Taxonomy (NCBI): domain Bacteria; kingdom Bacillati; phylum Actinomycetota; class Actinomycetes; order Micrococcales; family Micrococcaceae; genus Arthrobacter; species Arthrobacter sp. Hiyo1. The sequence goes on from NZ_DF952469.1 coordinate 319,898, forward strand.
TGGTGTCTCCCAGGCCGAGCGCAAGCTCAAGGGCATGAAGTTCAAGGTACGTCGCGTTTTCCTTCGCCGCGTCGTCAGCGTTTTGGTGCAACGCTTCCACTCCCGAACCGTCGGCGTTGAGGAGTTCAAGTCCGGCGTCGAAAAAACTGTTTGCCTGTGCCGCGAGAAGGTGGGTGCTGTGTTGTCCCCAGGCTTTGAAGTCCGCCCGGAACCGTTCGGCTTCAGGCAGCCCGGCGCCGGCTGCGGCATAGAAAGCCATGGCGGCACACAGTCCGAAGAGATTCTGCGGATCGCTGTCCCTCAAGGCTTCGAGTCCCGCCGTCAGCAAGGGCAGGGCGTCGCCGGTTTTTCCCTGCCTGATGGCAATGTATCCGGCCACCACGTAGGCCGCGCCGCCATAGGTCGCCATCGAGACGCCCGACGATTCGTAGTACCTGTCGAGGAGATTTTGTGCGTCGGCCCAGTCACCTACGGCCAACGCGCAGATGACGAGGCGGGCGGAGATGAACTCGGGGATGAAGAAGACATCGTTCTCCTGGGGCTGCGCCAAGGCGGCAGCTTCGAGAACCAATAGCCTCGCCTGGCGCCCGCGGCCGAGGGCGCACATCATTTCTGCCTTAAGTGCGAGTGCCAGGCCCCTGAACAGTGGGGCCAAGGAGCCTTCCACGGTTCCCGACTGGAGGAGCACCCGCTCCAGTTCCGGGCCCATCCTCTTGTAATCGCCATCGACGGAGCCGGCGAGCAGCCCGATCACGGTGGCGGCGAGCG
>NZ_DF952469.1:321284-326769 GCF_001263615.2 Arthrobacter sp. Hiyo1
CATTCGCGGAGGATCTCGGCCTCCGCCCGGATCAAGGAAGCCGACTGCCCGACGGCTGCACGCGTGGCCGCGCGAAGGACGCTGCTGGATACGACCTGGGAGGGTCCGGCGTCGCCATCCACAGTTTCCTGGGCCAAGGCTGCCGCGGCCTCGTCCCGGCGGCCGAGATTGAAGTATGAGCGGGCCAAAACGGCTTGAGCAATCGATTGCCATTGCACGTCCCGGACCGCCGACGCCATACGCAATGCGGTCTCGCTCTGCAGTAGCCTCGCCGAAAGGACCGCGGCCCGGATCAAAAGACGATCGGGCACGTCCGCCCCGCAATCAAGTGACCATGTCACCATCCGCAACAAGGAATCCGGGTTATCCTCCAACACATCCATCCGGGAGATCAGCTGCCGATGCAGTTGGAGGCTCTGCGCGGCCGGGACGATGCTTCTCAGCACCTCTCCGTAGACCGGATTGACGAGCCGGAGGTTTGGCAACCCATTGCCTCCGGGCTTGATCAAATGCTGGTCAAGCAGCTCCTGGACGGCCGCTTCACCGGCCACAACGTTAATCAACGTCTCGTCCACCGGTTCTGCCAATGCGATCAAGTTCAAGGCTTCCCTGCCCGCGGCCGAAATGCGCATCAGCTGAAGTTTGACGACGGCCTCCAGCTTTACCGTGTGGACCGGAGTCGCGGCCGTCTTGAGCCAAACGCCGTGCCGTTGGACGAGGGTTCCCGAGCTCTCAGCTTCGCGGACAAGGGTCTTCAGGAGGAGGGTGTTGCCGCCCGCCTCCGTCCAGAAACCATGGCTCGTGCTGTTCAAGACGATTCCCCCGAGCAATGCCTCGCACAGTTCGTGGCCTTGCTCAGCGGTCAAAGGCTCCAGGTCGAACCATTCGGCGGTCCCCTCGTGCCACATGCGCAAGAGCGGTGCTGGAACTCCCGGCCGTGGAACGCATGCGGCCACGACTTTGGCCCATCCTGCCTGGACAAGCTCGGTCAGCATCGCGCACGTGGCATCGTCCAGGTAGTGCGCGTCATCGACCAGCAGCAAAGCCGGTCCTGTACCTACGCGGATGCCCTCGAGGTGATCCCACAGTGAGCGAAGCACGGCAACCCGGGAAGATATGTCGGCGAGTGAAAGATGGGCAAGGAAAGGAGCCAGTACCCCATACGGGACAGCGGTCAGTGACGGACTTCCGTGTATCGGGACTACCGCAACTTCCCCGCCAAAAACGCTGCCCAGCTGGGCCAGGAGGGACGACGCGCCGAGGCCGGAATCGCCCACGATGAAGACTGCCGAACAATCATCCGCGCGGATGGCGGCCGTAATTCCGGGGAGCAAATGCCCATAATCGAGCCACGGTTCGGGCGGCCTTGTAGCGCGTTCTCCGGCATGTGCATGAACCGCCGCAGCGTTCTCATGACTGCGCGGTTCCTTCAAGCTCGCTCCTCGATGAGATTCCCATTTTCGTGAAGATTTGGTAAAGGTGGCCTTCCACTGTGCGCACGGAAACTTGCAACTGGTTGGCTACCTCTTTGTTACTCAACCCTTGACTGGCCATCTTTGCAACCTGACGCTCCCTTTCCGTCAGTTCGGGTCCAAAAGTGTGAGGTGTCAGGGGAAGTACCGGCACGGTCCCGACCAAGCGGTCCAGCCGTTGCTGGGCCAGCCTTGCGGACGCTGAATCGCCGGCTTCCCGGGCGATGTCCAAGGCCAGGACGGCACAGCGGGACTCCACCGCATCCAATTTCAGTTCCTGGGCAACCGAAGCTGCAAGTAGTAACGTCTTCGGGTCCTTCTTGCGGGTTCCCTCCGCCACCATCCGGTTGACTGCGGCCATCTTGCCCTGGCGGCGGGACGAAACCTGCTCCAGGAGCAACAGTTCCTCCTCGGTGCCGTGGACGGTGGCGCCGAAGAGGCTGATGGACGCCGTGGTGATCCGTCCTTTCGCCAAATCCCGGTTGGCGGACTCGATGAGGCTTTGCTTCGCCCCGGGATCCTTCAGCCAACGCCTGGCCATCTTGACGCAGAATTCGGCCATCCAGGCGGGGAACCAGGCCGTTTCCCCTTGTCCCTTTTCGGCCAATTCGAGAAAAGTCCGGGATTCCTTCACGTCTCCGGCCTGGGCGTACGCAAAAGCGAGCGCGGAGTAGGCCAGTGCTGGTCCGTAGTAGTTGCGCCTGATCTCCAACTGCGCCTGGGCGCCCAGCAGGGTGTCGATCGCGACTGAAGCCCGTCCTGCGTAGGTGTAGGAAACGCCCAGCGCCAGTTCGGCGGCACCGCCAAGATAATGGATGTTCTTTGGTTGCTGATCGAGGGTCGCAGTCAGCATCCGGGCTAGTTCTTCCCACTGTCCGCTGCACAGGAGTGCGGCAAACAAGCCTTCGGACAACCAGTTGTGCAACCGCGGCCGCGCCTTTGCACGCTGTATCTTGTGCCTCAGCTCGCGCGCCAGCTCGATCGCTTCCATTTCCCTGCCCAACACCGCCCAGGCCATGATCAGCAGGCTCCCGCAGCTCAGCCTTTGTTGAAGATCGATGCCGTCCCGGTACTCCTGCTCCAAGGCTTCGGCAACTTCGGCATACTCGCCCTGATGGACGTGGAGCTCGAAACTCGCGAGCCTGAGCATCCCGCTTGCCCGTTCGATTTCCGTGGCATCCGCTCCGGTTTCCTGCGATCGGCGGGAAAGATCCTCCCGGGCCTCGGCGATGAGGCCGGGTATTTGGAGGTGCCCACCTGGAACCCACAGCAGCGCGCTGCAGAGTTCCTGGACATAGTCCGCGTAGTCATACGCCGGGAGGCGCCGAAGCTGCTCGGGCGTCACATCCTTCAAAGCGGCCACCGCGGCCTCGTGCTCGGCCAGAATAACGTGGGAAACGCAGCGCTGCTGGGCGGCAGCCACCCATTCCTTGTCCTCGCGGCCGATCTGCCGGGCGCATTCCAAGGCGAACCAGGGATCGAATTGCCTGTTCGCTGCCGTCGCAGCTGCCAGTGCCACTCCTGGTTCAAGGGTTTCGCGGACATTCAGTGTCGAAGAGGCAAAGCCAGGAGCGCCTCGGCATCAAGGTCCCGGGTGATGCTGCCGATCACCCCGGCGGCGAGCCGCCGCAGTTCATTCCGCCGTGGCAGATCCATCCAGCCCCGAATAACCTCACCCATGTACTCGTCTCGCAGCGCCACCCGGCGGGCGCCTGACGGTTCGACGCGCAGGTAGCCGGACCACTCCATCTCGGCAACCACTTCAGGTTCCAGGACGTCCAAGAGCACGGCGAGCGGGGCCGTTCGAATGAGGGCAAGCAGCTCCAGGGCTTCCTGGACCGCGGGGGTCTCCCGGGCCAGGCGCGAGCGGACCAGGTCGGTCAGGACTTCAGCGGAAGAAAGGTGGATTTCGCCCTTCATCGCCCAAACCTGTCCGGCCAGGTGCAGGTTGCCTGAGCGGAGCTGTTCGGTGACGATGGCCTGGAGCACCAAGGGATTTCCACCGCTGGACGCGTGCAAAGCGCTTGCAGCAGTAGCGGTCACCCGTTTTCCAAGGACGCCGCTCAGTAATTTAGCAACTTCCGCCCGTGAAAAAACCTGAAGTTCAACTTCGTCCAGGAGGCCGTCTTTCAACAGCCTGATCAGGTCTTCTGGCATGTCTGTGGCTTGGCGGACAGTGACGAGGACTTTCGCTGTCCCACTGATTAACAAGTGCACCAGAAGGGCCGTGCTCATGCTGTCCAAAGCGGGCAGTTCCGAAAGGACCAAGAGCACTTCGCGCCCCGCGGCGTCCGAACTTATCAAATGCGATATGCCGTGGATGATCGCGCCAGGGGAATCTGCGGCATCGACGGGAAGCCTCGCCACCAGATGGGCCAGCGCCCCAAAAGGAGTGCTGACGTCCGTGGAGCCGTGGAGGTGCAGGACGTGAGTCTTTGGAGTGAGCCGGGCCTCAACCGAACGGGCGAAAGTCGCTTTGCCGACGCCCGGCGCGCCAACCACCACCACTCCGTACAAAGACGGGTCGCCGAGCGCGTCGATAACCGTGTTCTGAAGATCCTGCCGGACCAGGGACGACCATTTTCGACGCTCTGCAGCGCCCAGTGCTTGCCGCTCCGTTGCGGGTCGCTCTGCTTCAGACTCCGGTGTTGCTCGCAATTTAGATCACGCTACCTTCGCAGCTCTGGCGGACGTGACGTTCAGCGGGTCGTTTGCTTTTGTATTTCCTCTTCACCCCCAGCAGTGATTTGCAAAGTATCATAGCGATCGGCGTGAATCAATTAGCCAGCCGACTAACGATCAGGGTACTTGTTAACCACCGAAATGAGTGCACGTAGGCCCACGCTGCTAGGCCTTGACGGGGTGGAACTTCTGCTGGGCGGCAAGCAAACCTTGAGTCATCAATACCTCGACGGCATCCGCAGCTTCATCCAGGAGGAATGGCAGCTCCTTTTTCTCGGAAGCTCCAAAATCCCTGAGGACATAATCCGCGGTGTCCATTCTTCCGGGCGGCCTGCCCACCCCCACGCGAACCCGCAAGTAGTCCTTTGTAGCCAAGGCCTTGGAAATATCCCGCAGGCCGTTATGCCCGCCCTCTCCGCCGCCGATCTTCAGCTTGACCGTATTGAAGGGAATATCAATTTCGTCGTGGACGGCAATAACGTGATCAGGGGCGATGTCGAAGAACCTGGCCAGGCCGGATACGGGTCCCCCGGAAACGTTCATGTAGCTCATCGGTTTCGCCAGCACTACGCGCGGTCCGCCGATCCCCAGCCTGCCCTCGACCACTTGCGCCCGGGCCTTGTGGGCTTTGAAGCTTCCGCCCATCCGTGAGGCCAGTTCGTCCAGGACCATTTGGCCGACGTTGTGGCGGTTGTGGCTGTATTCAGCGCCGGGATTGCCAAGGCCTACGATCAGCCAGGTGTCTGTCATGGAGTCATCCTAGGGAATCAAGAGTGTGGAATGAAAAAGAAGTGGCCGGGACCCCTCAGGGACCCGGCCACCCGCTAAGGCTAATGCCGCAATTAGTCGGAAAGACTAATAAACCGAACGACTACTCAGCGGCAGGAGCTGCCTCTTCTTCGGCCTCCGAAGTGGCCTCCGAGATGTTGATGATGAGGGTCTCGGGATCGGTGAGCAATTCCGAACCGCTCGGGAGGACGATGTCCGAAGCGTGGACGTGCTCGCCGGCCTTGCGGCCTTCAATGCTGATTTCGACGAAGGTGGGCAGGTGCGTAGCCTCGGCTTCGAGGGAAACCGTGGTGGCTTCCTGGTTGGCGACAGCGCCAATGGCAGCTTCACCGATAACGTGGACGGCAACGTCAACGGTAACCTTTTCGCCCTTGCGGACGGTCAGGAGGTCGATGTGCTCGATGATCTGCTTGATCGGGTCGCGCTGGATGTCCTTCACGAGGGCAAGGTGCTCTTCGCCGTTGACGTCCAGGGCCAGCAGGGCGTTGGAAACGCGGACGGCCAGGGTGGTGGCGCGGCCCGGCAGGTTGATGTGGATGGGC
>NZ_DF952469.1:326959-329218 GCF_001263615.2 Arthrobacter sp. Hiyo1
TGTGGATGGGCTCAGCGCCGTGACCGTAGATGACGGCGGGGATCTGGCCGGCTGCACGGGCGCGGCGGGCGAATCCCTTGCCGAATTCGGTGCGCAGTTCTGCTGCGAGCTTCTGCTCAGACATGTGTACTCCTTGATTACTGTGGCGCCGGCGAATTGCCGGCAAGTCGATCAGCAAGGGCGGAGGTCTGTGGTGACCTTCCACGCCCGGCGGAATGCCAGCCGCTGAGCAGCAGGTTCGGTCCGCCTTCGTTGAAGGAGATTCAGACCCAGTCGATAACGGAGACCCGCAATCCGGTTTTAACCCGGATGTGCTCTCCCTCGCCAAGGTATCTCCAAGAGTTTAGCAGCCGGGTCGCGCCAAAGGGAAAACGGCCCCGCCCCGCCCCAACTGGCTCGCATTAGTTGTCGTTTTGAGGCTCATAACGACAACAATTGCGAGTTAGTTGGGTTGGACCAGCGATGAGTGGGCCCACGCCGGCGAGGGCCCCGGCCTGAGCTTGCGAAGGCTGGGAGCCGGTGGGGATCAGGCGTTGCCGTCGAAGAGGCTGGTGACGGAACCGTCGTCGAACACTTCGCGGATGGCGCGCGCAATCAACGGTGCGATCGACAGGACCGTGAGCTGCGGGAAGCGCTTGTCGGCCGGAATCGGCAAGGTGTTGGTGACGACCACCTCGCGGGCACCGGAATCGGCCAGGCGCTGTGCCGCCGGCTCGGAGAAGACGGCGTGGGTGCACGCGATGATGACGTCCTTGGCGCCGGCGTTCTTGAGGACCTGGACGGCGCCGGAGATCGTTCCACCGGTGTCGATCATGTCGTCGATCAGGACGCAGGTGCGGCCTTCGATCTGCCCGACGACGGTCTTCGAGACGGCCTGGTTCGGCACCGTGAGGTCGCGGCTCTTGTGGACGAACGCCAAAGGCGCACCGCCCAGGCGCTCGGCCCACTGTTCCGCAACGCGGACACGGCCGGTGTCCGGCGAGACAACGGTGATGTTGTCCGCTTCGACCCTGGTGCGGATGTAGTCGGCAAGCAGCGGAATGGCCATGAGGTGGTCCACCGGGCCGTCAAAGAACCCCTGGATCTGGGACGTGTGCAGGTCCACGGACATGATGCGGTCCGCGCCGGCGGTCTTGTAAAGGTCTGCCACCAAGCGGGCGGAGATCGGCTCGCGGCCGCGGCCCTTCTTGTCCTGCCGGGCGTACGGGTAGAACGGCGACACAACCGTGATCCGCTTCGCGGACGCGCGCTTCAGGGAATCGATCATGATCAACTGCTCCATGAGCCAGTTGTTCAGCGGAGCCGGATGCGCCTGGATGACGAAGGCATCGGTGCCACGGACGCTCTCCGCTGAGCGCACATAGATCTCGCCGTTCGCGAAGTCGTAGGCGTCGATAGGCAGGAGTTCGGTCTCCAACTCCTTGGCGATTTCCTGCGCCAGCTCGGGGTGCGCCCGTCCGGCGGCGAGAACTAGTTTCTTCTCGCCGTGTGCGGTAATTTCGCTCATGCCTGTGTGCCCTCTTCTGTGGTTGCCGGAGTACTTGAGGAATCGGGGGTGGCAGTGGAGCCAAGCGCGGCTTGCGCAGCCTGCGCCCGTTGGGCCGAGTTGCTGCCCTGCCGGTTGGCGATGACCCAGCCTTCCGCGTTGCGCTGGGGAGCGACACTCAGGGTGAGGGCTCCGGCGGGAACGTCCTTGCGGATGATGGCACCGGCGCCGCTGTATGCGCCGTCGCCGATCGTTACGGGGGCCACGAAGACAGTGTTGGAACCGGTCCGTACACCGGAGCCGATCACCGTGCGGTGCTTCTTCTCGCCGTCGTAGTTGGCCGTGATGTTGCCGCAGCCGATGTTGGTGTCCTCGCCGATCTCGGCGTCGCCGGCGTAGCCGAGGTGGGACAGCTTGGAACCGCGGCCGATCGTCACGTTCTTGGTTTCGTAGAAGGCGCCGATCTTGCCGGTCTCCCCAAGGACGGTGCCGGGACGCAGGTAGGTGAACGGGCCAACGCTGGCTCCCGCACCGATGGTCGATCCTGAGCCGTGGGTGCGGGTCACCTTCGCGCCTTCGCCCACCAAAACGTCGGTGAGGGTCGTGTCGGGGCCGACGACGGCGTCGCGCGCCACGGTGGTGGTGCCGTGGAGCTGAGTGTTGGGCAGGAGGCGGACGTCTTCGTCCAGTGTGACGGTGGAATCGATCCAGGTGGTGGCCGGATCAACGACCGTGACGCCTGCACGCATCCACGCCTCGATGATGCGGCGGTT
>NZ_DF952469.1:329243-330743 GCF_001263615.2 Arthrobacter sp. Hiyo1
GACCTGCCAACGGTCGGCGGTGACGACGGCGGAAACCCGGCCTCCGGCGTCGCGCGCCAATTCAAGAACGTCAGTGAGGTATTTTTCTTGCTGGATGTTCTCGGTGGTCACTTTGCGCAACTGCTCGCGAAGCACCTTTGCGTCAAAAGCGTAGATGCCGGAGTTGACTTCGCGGATGGAACGTTCGGCGTCGCTCGCGTCTTTGTGTTCGCGGATGCCCAGCACGGTGCCGTCCTCGGCACGAAGGATGCGGCCATAGCCATTGGCGTCATCGAGCACCGCGGTCAGGACCGTCACGGCGTTGCCTTCGGATTCGTGCGTGGCGACCAGCTCGGACAGAAGGGAACCGGTCAGCAAAGGCACATCACCGTAGGTGACCACTACCGTGCCAGTGAGTTCTGCCTTCGCGTCCAAGGCGTCAAGGGCTACTTCCACCGCGCGCCCGGTCCCCGGAACATCGTCCTGGTCCACGATGACGGCGTCGGGATCGATCAGTTCAATGTGCGCGGCGACGAGGTCCCGCTCATGGCGGACCACGAGGGCCAGCTGCCGGGGATCGATGGAGCGCGCTGCGAGGATGGCGTGCGCCACCATGGAGCGTCCGCCGATTTCGTGGAGGATTTTGGGAGTCCGTGACTTCATCCGCGTACCGGCTCCGGCAGCTAGGACAATTACAGCGGCGGGGCCAGTAGTATCGGGGCTCACGAAGTCGCTCTCCTTGCTCGGTTACGTCCGGGCGAACCCGGCTGCGGCATCTGCTCTATCCTACTCTTGCCGATTCACAGCCTTCCGTGCAGCCAGTGGACAGCTTCGGGAGAGACGGTGCCTTCAGAGGCGGTGCCGGCAGACCACCGACAAGTTCCGCCCATAGGATTCGAACCTATACTCCACGGCTCCAAAGGCCGGGGTGCTGCCATTACACCAGAGCGGACCGTGCGCACTTAGCCCTTGCGGACGCAGGGTCCGCGGGGTTCCCGATTGACCGGGTCGCACACACAAGAATCTAGTTTGCCATGACCATCGCGGTGTTCGCGACTTGGCGCAACCCCGAGTCCTTTCCAGCGGTATTGGCGGGCACTCCAGAGGCCGCTTCACGCGTGCCATAAGGATGATGGATGCGTGAGCAACAGCACAGGACTTCCCCGGCAGTCGACGGGTTCCAGGGTGATCAACCACCCACCCGCAGCCAGGTTGTCCGTGCCCGGATGACAGGCTCCCAGCGCCGCTCCCAGCTCATCGAAATTGGCCGGGGCCTCTTTGCCGCCCGCGGCCTGGACGCCACGACCATCGACGAAATCGCAGCCGCCGCGGGCGTGTCCAAGCCGGTGATTTACGAGCACTTCGGCTCGAAGGAAGGCCTCTACACCCAGGTTGTGGAGTTCGAATTCCGGATCCTCCTCGACGCCATCAACGAGTCCCTCGCCGCCGAAGCCAAACCACGCGTCCTCGTTGAACAGGCGGCCCTTGCCTTGCTAGGCTACATCGAGGAGCGGAGCGACG
>NZ_DF952469.1:334085-335289 GCF_001263615.2 Arthrobacter sp. Hiyo1
CCGCGGAGCTTGCCGTCACCCAGGAGTGCCATTTGGGAATCCGTGACTCGCTCCAGCAAGTAGCGGTCGTGGCTGACAACAACCAGCGTGCCGGGCCAGCCGTCCAGGACGTCTTCGACGGCGGCAAGCGTGTCGGTATCGAGGTCGTTGGTGGGTTCGTCGAGCATCAGGACGTTCGGTTCGCCCACAAGCAGACGCAGAAGTTGCAGGCGGCGCCGTTCGCCGCCGGAAAGGTCGGTGACGGGAGTCCACTGCTTTTCCTTCGTGAACCCGAGCTGCTCCACGAGCTGGCCGGCCGTGAATTCCTTGCCGCCCACGCTGAAGGAGCGCTTCTCACGTTCGATGACCTCGATCACGCGAAGGTCGGACACGTCATCGAGTTCCTTGACGTCCTGGCTGAGCACCGCCGTGACAACAGTCTTGCCGCGCTTGACCTTGCCTGAACTCGGCGTGATCTCGCCGTTAAGGAGCCTCAGGAGGGTGGACTTTCCGGCACCGTTGACGCCCACCAGCCCCAGCCGCTGCCCCGGAGCCAAGCGCAAGGTAACGTCGTCGAAGAGCTTCCGGCCGGCGTCGTCCCCCTTGAAGTCCAGGGAGACGCCTTCAAGGTCCAGCACGTCCTTGCCGAGGCGGGCGGTTGCCATCTTGCTGAGGGCCACCGAGTCGCGCGGATCAGGAACATCTGCGATCAGCTCGTTGGCGGCTTCGATGCGGAACTTGGGCTTGGACGTGCGCGCAGGGGCGCCCCGGCGCAGCCACGCCAGCTCCTTCTTGACCAGCTGTTGGCGCTTGCTTTCGACGACGGACGCCGTGCGGTCACGCTCGGCGCGGGCCAACACGTAGGCAGCGTAACCGCCGTCGAACGGGTCCACTATGGCGTCGTGCACTTCCCACGTCCGGTTGCAGACTTCGTCCAGGAACCAACGGTCGTGAGTCACCACAAGGAACGCGCCTTGGTTGGCGCGCCAGCGGGTCTTCAAGTGCCGGGAAAGCCAGGCGACGCCTTCCACATCGAGGTGGTTGGTTGGTTCGTCGAGCATGATGACGTCGTGGTCTTCGATGAGCAGCTTGGCCAGGGCGACCCTGCGCTTTTGTCCGCCGGAGAGGGCATGCACGTTGGCGTGCCAATCGACGTCGGCCACGAGGCCACCCATGATCTCGCGGATTTTGGGGTTCGCGGCCCATTCGTGGTCGGCTTGGTCGC
>NZ_DF952469.1:337864-342103 GCF_001263615.2 Arthrobacter sp. Hiyo1
CGATGACTGCGAAGACCTGTTCGCGCGTGGCGTGCGTTGCTGGCGGCGCGCCGCGGGTGAAGGACACCAGGCCGGAGTGGATCTTGGGGGCCGGCCAGAACACATTCATGCCGATCACGCCGGCCTTGCGCATGTGGCCGTACCAGGCGGCCTTGACCGAGGGGACTCCGTAGATCTTGGAGCCCGGCCCCGCGGCCAGCCGGTCCGCCACCTCGTCCTGGACCATGACCAGCCCGTGTTGCAGGCTCGGGAAATGTTGGAGCAGGTGCAGGACCACGGGGACGGCGACGTTGTACGGCAGGTTGGCCACGAGAGCCGTCGGCTGAACCGGAAGTTCGGTGACCTTCATGGCGTCGGAGAGGACCAGGTGGAATTCGTCCACGGCTTCCGGGCGCCACGTGCGCACCGTTTCCGGCAACTTGCCGGCCAGTACGGGATCGATCTCGACGGCGACAACTGTCTTGGCGGCGTCGAGCAGGCCGAGCGTCAGCGAACCCAGCCCGGGGCCGACCTCCAGCACGGTTTCCTCGGGATCAATACCGGCGGCGGAGACGATCCTCCTGATCGTGTTGCCGTCGATGACGAAGTTCTGGCCCAGGGTCTTTGTGGGGCGGACACCGATTTCCTCGGCGAGCGTCGGATGTCCGCAGCTCCCAGAAGGGGCGCGACGGCGGCGGGTTCGGAATTCGGTTCAGTCACCTAGGTATCGTATCGTCTGAGCGACCGGCGGGAGCGCCGCCTCTTGGCTTCAGCACGCGAAAAGGCCGGGCCCGAAAAATTCCGGACCCGGCCACGTTCATTTTTGCCTAGCTGGATGCTGCCCATCCGCAGCCCCACGGAGACAGGCCGCGCTGCGCGTAGACGCGGTTGGCGATGTCGATCTGCTGGGCCTTGCTGGCGGCGGCGGCGTTGGGAGCGTAAGCGCCACCGCCGGAACCGATCCAGGTCTGGATGTCGAACTGCAGGCCACCGTAGTAGCCGTTGCCGGTGTTGATGGCCCAGTTCCCGCCGGACTCACACTGTGCGATCTTGTCCCACATTGCCTCGTTCGGCGCACCCGTAGGTCCGGAGGCAACAGCTGCGGCAGGTGCGGGCTTGGGGCGTTCCTTGGTTCCGACCGTTACCTTCGCGGAGACCGGCTTGACGGTGACGTCAGAGGAGACCAACGTCCGGGAAGCCTCACGGCCATCCACCAGGACGAGCTTGAACGTCTTGCTGAGCAGCCCGAGGACCCCTTCCTGGGTGACCGTCTTCTGGTCGCTGAACTGGGTGGCGTCTTCCGTCGTGACCGTGTCGAACGGGACGTTCTCGGTCTCGGTGGCGGTCTTGCTGGTGTCCACCCGCGAAACCTTGATCACCATGTTCTGGACAACGGGAGCCGAATTGGGCTGCGAAACCCGGTCGTTGGCGCCAAGCGAGACGCCGGCATCGCTGAGGACGGTGCCCACGTCGGCCGCCGTCGTGGTCTTTGCCGAACTCTGACCGTCGACAATCAGGCTGATCGTCTTGGGGGTCAGGATCGAAACGTAGGATCCGGAGACGGCCAGCTGCGTGTCTTTCGGCTGCGAGACGGCCGATGCGCTCGCGACGCCGAGCTCGGAAACGAGGCCTTCGACGTTGGGGGCGGTGGTGTTGACCGTCCGCTGGGCGCCATCAAGGCTGACGGTGACGGCCTTGGCCAGGTTGACGTTGATGATGGAACCGTTCTGCACCGAGGCGTCCAAGGCCGGGGATACCCGGTCTTCAGCCTTCAGATCGACCTTGGCTGCCTTGACCACTTGGTCAACGGTGTTGCCGAAGGTCTGGACGGAACTCACTTTGCCGTCGACGTTGAGGGTGACTGATTTGTTGTTGCCTGTAAAAGCAACCACTCCCAGCACCAGTGCCGAAAGCACCAGCAGCTGCGCACCGACTTTGACGAAACTGAACTTGCCGCCCGTGGTGAAGAACTTAACCATGTTTGCCCGTAACTTTTGGACCATCCGGGCACGGGGAAAAGCGCACAGGGGCCTCCTGCCGCGGTCCCGGATGCCTGCCGAAGCATGCTGGAGGACTGCAGCGGAGTTGTGCGCCGCCACACTCAATTCAACTGAAAACACCAATTGCGAACGGAGTTAGTTGTCCGAAGGCCTTCCCCGACCCCGGCTACTGGTTACCCACTGTAACCGAAGCGTTATAAAGTGACCAAGATTTTTACATACTGGGTATGTAAACCGGATTCGGCTCAGTCCCAGGAACCGTACGTTGCGACGGTGTTTTGGGCCAGTTGCGAGCACAGCGTGGAAAGCTCGGTTCCGGTCACTTCGGCCATGGAACGAACGGTGTACGGCACCATGTAGCTCGCGTTCGGACGGCCCCGGTAGGGGTGCGGCGTGAGGAACGGGGAATCCGTTTCGACGAGCACCAGTTCCGGATCCGCGATGGCCAGCGCGTCCCGCAGATTTGCGGCGTTCTTGAACGTCATGGTGCCCGCAAAGGACATGTACCAGCCGTTCAGGTTACAGATCCGCGCCAGTTCTTCATCGCCCGAGAAGCAATGGAACACCACCCGCTCCGGGGCCCCCTCCTCCCGGAGAACCTGGACGACGTCGTCATGCGCGTCACGGTCGTGGATCTGGAGGGTGAGGTCCAGCCGCTTCGCAATATCGATGTGGCGGCGGAACGAATGGCGCTGGTGCACCAGGCCGTCGCCATGGGTGCGGTAGAAATCAAGGCCGGTCTCACCGATCGCACGAACGCGAGGATGCGCCGCAAGCTCCTCGATTTCCGCGAGCGCCGATTCCAGCTCTCCGCGTCCCGCGTACACGGGGGCATCGTTGGGGTGGATCGCGACAGCTCCGAGGAGCCGCCGGTCCGCGTCCAGCGCCTGGACCGTGAACCGCGATGACTCGAGGTCGCAACCTACCTGCACGGCGCCCTGGACCCCCACGCTTCGGCCGCGTCCAAAGCATCCGCGACGGCTACTTCGAGCAGGCCGTGCCGGAAATCGAGGTGCGTGTGGTTGTCCATCACGGGGACCGGCAGCGGTTCGGGAGCGGGCGGGTATTCCTTGCGGGAATCGCCGGTTTCAGTTGCGCGGTAGGAAGCCGGTGGGAGGGAATTGCACATGGATCCACCCTATCTTTCCCTGCTGATGCCTTCCGGACCGCGAGCTAATCCCCCGTGTATCCATTCCTCAAGAACATGCCTCTGTCTGCGGCGGCCCTAGGCTGGGTAGTCTGGTACAAAAGGCGGTATATCCGGCCAGGGCACCGCGGCCCGGCTGGGGTTTCTGTCATGGCTGAGGGGATTGTCCATGGACTCAAAGCGACACGGCACCGTTGACGAAGAGTTGCTACGGGGCGAGGCCGTGGTTGCCTTGCCGCCTGAGCGCGAGTCCCTTAACGGGCACAAGCCGAGCGTCATGGATCCTGGGCAATTCCATGCTGCCAGCGAGAAGATCCTGGCGGCCATCAACAAAGTGATCGACGGCAAGGCCGAGGCCGCCACGCTTGCCCTCACCGTGCTCCTCGCCCAAGGCCACCTGTTGGTGGAGGACGTGCCGGGCGTTGGCAAGACGCTGCTCGCCAAGACCCTCGCCCGGACCATCGATTGCAAGGTCAGCCGTATCCAGTTCACCCCGGACCTGCTTCCTTCGGATGTCACGGGCGTCTCCATCTACAACCAGTCCTCGCGGCAGTTCGAGTTCCGGATGGGTGCGGTGTTCGCCAACATCGTGATCGGCGACGAAATCAATCGCGCCTCCGCGAAGACGCAGTCCGCCCTCCTCGAATGCATGGAGGAACACCAGGTGACAGTGGACGGCCATTCGTACCAGCTGGGCGAACCGTTCATGGTTGTCGCGACGCAGAATCCCATCGAGATGGAAGGAACGTATCCGTTGCCGGAGGCGCAGCGGGACCGTTTCATGGCCCGCATCTCAATGGGCTACCCCGACAAGCTCTCGGAGATCGAGATGCTCGAGACGCATCAGGCTGTCTCACCCCTCGCCAAAGTCACCCCTGTGGTCACTTCCGCGGACGTAGCCGCGATGATCGCCACGGTACAGCAGGTTTACGTTTCCCAATCGGTCAAGGAATATACGGTTGCCTTGGGCCGGGCCACGCGCGACAGCGCACGCCTGCGCCTCGGAGCCAGCCCCCGTTCCCTGCTGCAACTACTGCGGGCGGCCAAAGCGACGGCCGCCCTTGACGGCAGGGATTTCGTCCTTCCCGACGACGTCATTTCCGTCGCTGAGTC
>NZ_DF952469.1:344843-346744 GCF_001263615.2 Arthrobacter sp. Hiyo1
ACGATGACCACAACCTCCAGGAACGGCCCCCCGGGACGGCCCCCGAGCCCGGAGCCGGCGGGGACAAGTGACCCCTCCTCCAATAGTCCGGGAAGGTCCAGCGGTCCGGGAAGGGCGCCCCTTTCCCCGCGGAAGCCGGGACCTGGAGCCTACCCTTGGGCAATGTCGGCGGCCATCGCTTTCGCCGTACTCGGAGCCTCGCTCTCCCTCAACGGGGTTTTCAGGGGCTGGGCATGGTTGGTTCCCGCTATCACCACGGTGTTCGTCGTCGGATTGACCCTCGCCGTCCTTCGTGCCTTGAGGGTCCACCCGGTACTCACCACTTTGGGCGGGTTTCTCGCCTTGGTGTTCATCCTCGACTTCACGTTCTTCCGGCCGGAAAGCATCGCGGGCTTCATTCCTTCCGGCGCGACCCTTGACACGCTGGGCCAATTCCTGAAACGGGCCGGCGAAACGGTGGTATCTGAGACGGCACCCGTCTCCCCGAACGCCGGAATAGTTTTCGTTGCGTGCGCGGGGCTGGGCTTGGTAGCTATCCTCATCGACGCCTTGGCCGTTCCGCTCGGCATGCCCGCGACAAGTGGACTGGGCCTGCTGGTAGTCCTCGTGTTCCCGGCGACCATCAAGCCGCAAGGCGGCGGCCTGCCCGGATTCCTGGCTGCCGCCGTCGGATTCATCCTGATCCTGGGCTGCAGCCAGTGGTTCGCACCGGACTCGAGGCTGCAGACCGACAACGCCCACGGTACGGGGCAGCTCAAACGGTCCATGGTGATCGGTGGCGTGGCCCTGGTGCTGGGGCTGCTGTTGCCGTTGGCGGTTCCGGGCTTTGAGCGCGGGACGTTTCCGGTCGGTTCGAGGCTGAATCCCTGGGGCGTCTCCAACGGCCTGAATCCCATGATCACGCTCGGCAACAGCCTGCGGAATCCCACCGGTGACGGCAGCATCACCTACGCCACGAGTTCCACGGCCCCGGTGTACTTGCGTTCCGTCACCATTGACAAGTTCGACGGCGATACCTGGGCGCCGGACGACCGCGAAGCCTCCCGGCGCATCGGGCCTGGCCGGATGGCGCCCGACTACCCGCTCCCCGCCGAGCTGGTCCGCCAATTGACCGTGGTCGATACCGGACAGTTCACCAGCCCGTATCTCCCGGTCCCCTATGCCCCGACCGCCGTCAACGGCCTGAGCGGACGCTGGTCCTGGGATCCCGAGACACTGAGCATCCGCGGCGAGGACAGCACCACCCGGAACCAGCAGTACACGGTATATTCGGCGCTGCCTTCCGTGACGTCCGCGACGTTGAGCGAGGACAATGCCAAGCCCACCTCCATCTCGCAGGATTTCATCCAGTTGCCAAGCAATGTTCCTGACATTGTGAAGAACACCGCCAAGACAGTGACGGCAGGCGCCAACGGCAACTATGCCAAGGCGATGGCGATCCAGAACTATCTCCGCTCGTCCCAGTTCAGCTACTCCCTGCAGGCTCCCGTCCAGGGCGGTTATGACGGCAACGGCCTGTCCGTGCTGGCGGATTTCCTGCAGCAGAAGAGCGGCTATTGCGTGCACTTCGCTTCCGCGATGGCCGTCATGGCACGGCTGGAGGGAATCCCGAGCCGCATCGCCGTCGGCTACGCGCCGGGCCACGCCACGGGGGCCACTGTTGCCGTGGCGGGACAGGAACCCCTTCCCGAATACCAGGTGGATGCCCGCGACGCCCATGCCTGGCCCGAGCTCTATTTCGAGGGAGTCGGTTGGGTCGCCTTCGAACCAACCCCTTCCCGCGGCGTGGTCCCGCCCTACGCGAGCGACCCTGTTGCAGCGGGCGGCCCGGGCACCAACCTGCATGACGAAAACCTGGCCCCGGGTGCCTCGACTCCCGCGCCGAGTACCGCCACTGTACC
>NZ_DF952469.1:347037-350791 GCF_001263615.2 Arthrobacter sp. Hiyo1
CGGACACTGCGGCGGAGCAAGCGAACGCGGCCCCGATCCGGATCGCGGCTGTCCGTGCGGCGTTCCGGCGCAATGCCACATGGTTCGAGGCCTTCCGTGCGGATTGGTTCCCGCCATCCTTGATGTCCCGGTGGTTCCAGCTCCTATCGACCCCCTTCCGTTGGCTGGGTGGCATTTCCGCCGCCGTAGCTCGCCGTGCGGCAGGATCCTGGCAAAGACTGTTCAGTTCCATCCGCTGGCCGCGCTGACCCAACTCACTAGCAGTTGTTGTCGTTATGGGCGCCTAAAACGACAGTGAGGGGCCACGCCGCCAGGGTTCCCTGGCCGAGCTTGCGAGGCGAGGGTGGCGGTGGGGATCAGTTGGGATGGAACGGCAAAGGCAGGGCACCGGAACCCAAAGGTTCAGTGCCCTGCCTTTCACTCAACGGCAGTTCCCCGTTGCGAGAGGTCCGCCGAAGTCCTACTAGTCGGCGTAGGGATCCGCGATGCCGACGTACTGCGTGGTGAGGTATTCCTCGATGCCTTCGAAACCGCCTTCACGGCCCAGGCCTGACTGCTTCACGCCACCGAACGGTGCCGCGGCGTTGGAGATGACGCCTGCGTTGAGGCCGAGCATGCCGGTCTCGATCTTTTCGCTGACGCGCAGTCCACGGTTCAGGTCCCTGGTGTAGACGTAGGCCACCAGGCCGTATTCGGTGTTGTTGGCCAGTTTGATGGCCTCATCCTCGCTCTTGAAGGTGATGATCGGCGCAACGGGCCCGAAGATTTCTTCCTTCAGGATGCGCGCGTCCGCGGACACGTTCTTGAGCACGGTGGGCTGGTAGAAGTAGCCCGGGCCGTCCACCGGGGCACCGCCGGTGACGGCGACCGCTCCGTTGGCAACGGCGTCGGACACGAGTGCATGCACCCCGTTGCGGGCCTTGCCGTCGATCAACGGGCCGACCGTGGAGTCCGGTTCGGTACCGCGCGCGGTGTTCAGTGCCGAGATCTTGGCAGCGAACTTGTCGGCGAAGGCGTCAGCGATGGAGTCATGCACAATGAAGCGGTTGGCTGCAGTGCAAGCCTCGCCCATGTTGCGCATCTTGGCCGCGACGGCGCCTTCGACAGCCCTGTCCAGGTCGGCGTCCTCGAAGACCACGAACGGGGCGTTGCCGCCGAGTTCCATGGAGCTGCGCAGGACCTTGTCCGCGGCCTCGCGCATGAGGGCCTGTCCGACGGCGGTGGAACCCGTGAAGGAGATCTTGCGCAGGCGGTCGTCCTTGATCAGGGGCCCGGTGACGGCGCCGGCCGTGGAGGTCTGGATGACGTTGAGCACGCCTGCGGGGAGGCCGGCTTCCTGCATGACCTGTGCGAAGAGCAGGCTGGTCAGCGGGGTCAGGTTGGCGGGCTTGAGGACCATGGTGCAGCCGGCGGCCACCGCGGGGGCAATCTTGCGGGTGGCCATGGCCAGCGGGAAGTTCCACGGGGTAATCAGGAGACACGGACCAACCGGCTTCTTCTGGACGAGGATGCGGTTCTTGCCGTCCGGAGCTGCGGAGTAGCGGCCGCTGACGCGGACGGCTTCCTCGGAGAACCAGCGCAGGAACTCGGCTCCATAGGCTACTTCACCGCGGGCTTCGGCCAAGGGTTTTCCCATTTCCAAGGTCATGAGCAGTGCGAAGTCTTCGGCACGTGCCGTGACCAGCTCGAATGCCCGGCGCAGGATTTCGCCACGCTCGCGCGGAGCGGTACGGGCCCAGGAGGCCTGGGCGGCTGCGGCAGCGTCCATCGCCGCGGCGCCGTCTTCCACTCCGGCGTCGGAGATGCTCACGAGCACCTTGCCCGTGGAGGGATCCTCGACGTCGAACGTCTTGCCGGACGCGGCAGGCAGCCACTGGCCGTTGATGAGCAGCCCCGTGGGAACGGAGGCGAGAAGTTCGCTTTCGCGATCGGCGGTAACAGTCACAGTGACTCCTTCGTCAGTCAGCGCACATTGTAGGGATGCACCAACACTTGATTTTTGTGGAATTACTGTCACGGTACTGCCCGCCGCGAAGCAGTGTCTACGCCTTCGCGCACTGCCGCGGGCGCAAGAGTTTGTGCAGTTGCACAGCCCCGGAGTGGGGTCTGAAGCAACCGCGCCGCAAGCACGGACCTAACGCGCCGCGAGCACGGCAGAGTACAGCTCGCGCTTGCTGATGCGGGCGTCCTCGGCCACTGCGGCCACCGCCTCCTTGAGCCTGATTCCCTGGGCGATGAGTTCATTGACGGCGGCAACATGGTCCTCAGGCTTGCCTGGCGCCTGTTCGGGGGCGCCGGCGACGACGACGGCGATCTCGCCGCGGACCTCGTTGTTTTCGGCCCACTCGAGCAATTCCCGGATGGTTCCCCGAATGACTTCCTCGTAGGTCTTCGTCAATTCGCGGCAGACCGCGATGCGACGGTCCGAGCCGAAACGCTCGTGCAAGGCACGGAGCATTGGCTCAAGCCTGTGCGGGGCCTCGAAGAACACCATCGTCCGGCCTTCGTTGGCGAGGTCCGCAAGCCGGGAGCTGCGTTCTCCGGCTTTGCGGGGCAGGAATCCTTCAAAGCAGAACCGGTCGGTGGGCAGCCCCGATAGCGCCAAGGCCGTCAACACGGCGGACGGGCCGGGGAAGGCGGTGACGAAAAGCCCGGCGGCCACGGCTCCCTCCACGAGGCGGAAGCCGGGGTCGGACACTGCGGGCATTCCGGCATCGCTCACCATGATGATGGTCTTGCCGGCCCGGACGTGGTCCAGCAGTTCCTCGGTCTTGGCGGCCTCGTTGTGCTCGTGGTAGCTGATGACCCGGCCGGACACGGTGATGCCGAGCGCCTGGACGAGCCGATGCAGGCGCCGGGTGTCCTCCGCTGCGACGATGTCGGCCGTCTGCAGCAACTCGATGAGCCGGCTGGAGGCATCGCCAACGTTGCCGATGGGAGTGGCAGCCAGCACTATCCGGCCTACGCCGTCGGGCAGGTCAGGAAGCGCGTGCGCCTCAAGGGACTCCGCCGAATCGGGAACGGTGGTTTCATCCGGGGAGCTCAGCTGTTCAGTCACCCAACAAGCCTAATGCCCTGGCTCCGCCTCCGGCCTTCAGGGAGCTACCGGAGGCAAAAGGTAGCATGGGCTGAGTGACCGATACCTCCGTGCGCCCCGCCCCGCAAACCTGGTTGATACGGCCCCGGGAGGCTTTCACGGCCGAGGCCCTGCGGACGCGGCTCATTGGAACCATCCAGAGCTGGCGGGATTATCCGCCGTCGTTGAGGCTGTGGTTCTGGCTGATCCCCGCCATCACGGCCGTGATCGGCGGGATTCTGCGTTTTGTCCGCCTCGGTGACCCGCATAGCCTCGTCTTCGACGAGACCTACTACGTCAAGGATGCCTACTCGTTCCTGGTCAGCGGTTACGAGCGGAGCTGGCCGGACAAGGCCAACGATGCCTTCAATGCGGGCAACCCCAACGTCCTGCTCAACTCCCCCGAGTACGTGGTGCATCCCCCGGTAGGGAAATGGATGATCGCCTTCGGGATGTGGCTCTTTGGTTCGGACAATTCCTTCGGCTGGAGGTTTTCCGCGGCTCTGACCGGCACGCTCTCCATCTTCCTGGTCGCCTTGATCGCGCTGAAGCTGTTCCGTTCCCACATCCTGGGCGCGGTGGCGGGACTGTTGCTCGCCGTGGACGGCCACCATCTGGTCATGTCGCGGACCTCGCTCCTGGACATCTTCCTGATGTTTTGGCTGCTCGCCGCCTTTG
>NZ_DF952469.1:353296-355250 GCF_001263615.2 Arthrobacter sp. Hiyo1
AGCCAAGGACGGCCGTCCGACGGCGGTGCACCTCGCCTCAGGCCCGTGGCTCGGATTCCGGTGGTGGCGGCTGGCGGCGGGTGTCTGCCTCGGCTTGGCGGTCGGCACCAAGTGGTCGGCGCTGTTCTTCGTTGTTGCTTTCGGCTTGATGACGGTGTTTTGGGACATGAGCGCGCGGCGCATTGCGGGCATCCGGAGCTGGCCCAGCGCAGGCATCATCAAAGACGGCATTCCGGCGTTCTTCACCATGATTCCCGCGGCGACTGCCGTGTATTTGTCGACCTGGACCGGTTGGTTCCTTTCCAACGACGCCTACTACCGGCATTGGGCCGACACGAATCCTTCCGCCACGTGGGGCTGGATTCCCGGGCCGTTGCGCTCCCTGGCGTACTACCACGTGCAGGCTTACAACTTCCATCAGGGCCTCAGCTCGCCGCACCCGTATTCGGCGAGTCCGTGGACCTGGCTTGTCATGGGACGGCCCACATCGTTCTACTATGAGTCCCCCAAGCCGGGCACTCCCGGCTGCGATCTGCCCAACTGCACTTCGGCGATCCTGTCGGTCGGCAACCCGGTGGTCTGGTGGGGTGCCGCGATTGCGCTCTTTGTGGTGCTGTTCTGGTGGGCGGGACGGCGCGACTGGCGGGCAGGGGCCATCCTGGCCGGGGTCGCCGCCGGGTATTTGCCGTGGTTCATGTATCCGGAGCGCACCATGTTCTACTTCTATGCGCTTTCCTTCGAGCCCTTCCTCGTGCTGGCCCTCGTCTATGGATTGGGACTGGTGCTCGGCAGGAGCGGGGCTCCTCCATGGCGGCGCCGCTCCGGCCTGTACCTGGTGGGCCTTGTGGTGGTCCTTGCCGTGCTGTTGTCGGCGTTCTTCTATCCGGTGTGGACGGCGGAAGTGATCAGCTACCAGGACTGGCGGATGCGCATGTGGATGCCGTCCTGGATCTGAGCGGCCTGACCGGAAGGCCAGGACGGCTCGCACACTAAACACCCCCGCATGAACGAAGCGGCCCGCCTGGGATTGGAGACTCCCAGGCGGACCGCTTTCCTCGTTGTTGCGGTGGTGCTACTTCTCCGGCGTGCCGGCTTCCGCGCGGACCTCCGGGTCCGCATCCGCGCTGTGTTCCGCAGCAGCTTGGTTCTTGGGTGCAAGTCCGCGACGACGGCGGGTAGGCCAGGTGAAGATGAGTGTCAGCAGGGCCGTGATGAAGACCAATGCACCGATCGCAATCCCGGAGTCCATCCAATATTGCCCCGGGAACAAGCGGATCAGCGTGTCGTCGAGCGCAAATGTCCAGGTGCCGTTGGCGAAGAAAATGTGGTGGAAGTCCGTGAAGAACTGCTGCCAGCCCAAGGCCGCAAGCGTGCCCAGTCCAAGGATGAGCACCAAAGTGACGATCGAACCGGCAAACATTCCGCGGCGGATTCCGCCCGTGCTTCGCTTGCGCAGATAGAGCATGGCGATGATGCCGATGATGATCATGAGCGCGCCGGCACCGAATGCGGAGAGCATCACGGTCTTGACGTCGGCCATGTGGGAAACTTCGCCTTCCTTGAACAGCTTCTCGCCGTTCTGGTTGACGAGCTCGCCCAAGTAGCGTGGACCGGACCAGTTGCTGAGATAGTCCAGGGCGTAGGACCCATAAGTCATCCGGTCATCGGCGTTGAAGCCGTAGCCGTCGCCAGGGAATCCCGGCCGGTAGTACTCCACCCACAAGAACAGCGGGCTCGCCACGGCGCGGATTGCCAGCACCAGGAGGACCACCGGGTAGAAGACGGCCAGCAGGACCTGGAAAATGCGCGGGGCCAGCGGCTTGGCGTTGGCGGCCTGCTCCCGCTCGTGGTTGCGGCGTTCCACTTCGGCTTCCGGGGGGCGGACCTGAAGGGCCGACGTCGGCAAAGGCTCCGCGAAGAGGGCTGGTTCCTGTCCGGCCTCCGCAGCCTCGGC
>NZ_DF952469.1:356080-358120 GCF_001263615.2 Arthrobacter sp. Hiyo1
GGCTCCCGCGTGCTCGAAGAGTCCCGGGCTCCGTCAGGGACCCCGGCCGGACGTGCATCAGTGGCTGCGGACTTGGCCGCGGGCTTCATCCATTCGAAGGCCGGCTCGTCGCCGTCGTCGTGGATATCCGCGTCCGGATCTTTGGGGATCGGGCTCTTCTCGGTCACTTGGATTTCACTTCCGTAGGATTCACATGCCGGAGCAGGAACGGTCCGCTGGCAATCTTCTCTGCCATCGAGCCTACCGTCAGCCCTCGCGGAGAGACGATGAGCCACCCCGGCGGACGTCGGATTGCGGCCGGACCCGGGTGCCGTCAGGCGGCAATCTCCCGGTATCCGGCGTCGTTTGCGTCCAGGTCACCCGTGGCGCCGGCGCGGAATGCCCGCCCGCCCAGCACCAAGGCATAGATCCAGTATGCCGCGAGAACGAGCGAACCGATCAGGATCTTGGCCCACACGGGAAGCGGGCTCGGCGTGACGAAGGCCTCGACGAGTCCGGAAACGAACAGGACAAGCACCAGGCCCAGGGCCACGGTGATCAGGGAACGGCCTTCTTCCGCGACTGCCTGCATCCTGCGCCTCGGACCCGGTGAAACCATCGCCCAGAAAATGCGGAGACCGCCCGCGGAGGCGATGAACACAGCCGTCAACTCCATGAGGCCGTGCGGGAGGATGTAGCTGAAAAACACGTCCATCTTGCCGGTGGCGGCAAACACGCCAGCCGCAACTCCCAGGCCCTGGGCATTCCCGAACAGCATGTAGGGTACCCAGAATCCGGTGATGCCCAAGGCCACGGCCTGCGCCCCTATCCAGGCATTGTTGGTCCAGACCGCGCCGGCGAAGGATGCAGCAGGGTTCTCGGAGTAGTAGTCAACGAAGTCGTGGTCGACGTATTGCTTCACGGCGTTGCTGCTTCCGAGGGCCCTCAAGGCATCCGGGGACGTTCCGATCCAGAACGTGTAGGCACCGGCCACAAGGCAGAAGAAAAACCCGCACCAGACAGTGAGCCACCGCAATCGGTAGAACGCGGCTGGCAGGGACACCACGAAAAAGCGGGCGAGGTCTTCCATGAAATTCGATCGTGCCCCGGTGAAGCGCGTGCGGGCCTGGGCGAGGGCCGCCGACAAGGAGGCGGAGAGTGCGCTCTCCGGGGCCACGGACCGGATGAGGGACAGGTGTGATGACACCACTTGGTACAAACGCAGCAGCTCGTCGGCTTCGCCGCCGTCCAGGCGTCGTTTGTGCGCGAGCTCGTGCAAGCGGGCCCATTTGGTCCCGTTCACCACAGAGAAGGCATCCATGTCCACGGCTCTACCCTAATCCCCACCCTCCCCAAACAGTCCCACATCCACGCAAAGCCCTCCTCCGCATCGGCGGCCGCGGTTAGACTCGATCCAGCGGGAGCCGTCCGGTCCTGCGGAGGTCGTGGCAATGCTTGGGGGCGGGCTTGAGTTCTATCATTACCGGCGAGGCCGTAGTCCTTGAACTGCGGCCGGCATCGTTCGGGGCGAGGGCCCTTGGGCTCATGCTCGATGTCCTGGTTCACGTCGTGTTGCTGGTGGGCCTGTTGTTCCTGATCGGTATGGCGGCACCTGATGTGGACGTGGCCGCGGGCAACGCGATGGTTTTGTCCAGTGGGGTGCTGTGCCTCGTGGTGGTCCCCGTGGCGGTGGAAACGCTGAGCCGTGGCCGTTCTCTGGGCAAGCTGGCTACCGGGCTCAGGATCGTGCGCGACGACGGCGGATCCATCCGTTTCCGGCACGCGGTGATCCGCGGCTTGATCGGGTTCCTGGAGATCTATGCGACGTTCGGCGGATTGGCCATTGCCGTGGCACTGTTCAATGACAAGTCGAAGAGGCTCGGGGACGTCGTGGCAGGAACCTATGCGCTCAGGCAGCGCGTTCCTGCCGAACCCAAAATCCTCCCCTTCGCGCCTCCGCACCTGCAGGCTTGGGTGGCGCTCGCCGATATCGGCAGGGTTCCCGATGGGACGGCGAGGCGGGCCTCACAGTTCATCCAGCAGGCCTGGCGAATGGCTCCG
>NZ_DF952469.1:359627-364636 GCF_001263615.2 Arthrobacter sp. Hiyo1
GCGCCGTTATGGGCGACCGGCTCAACAGGCTCCCGTTCACGCGCTAGCAAAGCGCGCGGCACGCACGGTGCGCAACGCCGTCGGGCACAACTGCCTCCACGTCCCGGCAGGGCTTAGCGCTTCGCGTAGCCGGCCCAGGCGATGTTCCAGTCCCCGAAGCCTTCAAGCGGTTCCACCGCGGGGGCTCCGGTGTTCAGTACCTGCACCACATCCCCCGTACGCATGTTGTTGAAGAACCACGCGGCATCGGCCGGGAGCAGGCCAACGCAGCCGTGCGAGACGTTGTATGCGCCGACGGCCCCGTAAGCCGATGGAAGCGCTTGGTGAACGTAGACCCCTGAGTTCGTGAGCCGGTTGGCGTGCTCGACGACGAGCGGTGCGTAGTAGCCCTTGTCACCGGGTTTGAGTCCGATGCTGCCGGCGTTGAATTTGGAGTGGCGTTCCTGCTCCATGATCACGGCGTATCCGGTGGGCGAGAGCCAGTCCGGGCTGCCAAGGGTGACGGGAGCTGTCTTGACGAGTGCGCCGTCGAAATACACCTTCATGGTCTTGGTGGCGTCGTCCACTACCGCTATCCGCTGCGGACCGGTCGTGAACATTGCCTTGACGTTGGAGTTGCCGATCATTCCGTTGCCGAAATCCTTGCCGAACAAAGGCATGTCCACTGTGACGCTCGTGTTGGCCGCCCAGAAGGTCTCCGGGCGGATCCGCACTTTGCGGTCCGAGTACCAGCGCCAGGCCACTTCCTGGCCAGAGGAAACACCGATCTTCACGGCCTGTTCCATGGCGGCTTTATCCGCCACAGGCTCGCTGAAGTTGATTTCGATGGGTTGCCCCGAACCCATGACGGAACCGTCGTTGGGGAACACCAAGGCATTGGCCTCGTTGGGCGTGGATACCGTGCTGAAGGATTGCGTCTTCCGGGTTTCCCGGCCCGCGCCGTCAACAACAGTGAAGCCATAACGGTACTCGGTGTTGAACGCCAAGGGATCCAGCGTGGACCAGGTGCTGCCGTCGGAACTGATGCTTCCCGTGATGGCCTTTCCGCCCTTGGCCGGGACGAGTTCAACGTCCTTCAGCGTGCCGTGTACCGCCTTCACGGAAGGCCCGACGGCGGGATTCACTTCGCGGGCGCCGTCAAGGGGCGTGATTCCCAGTTCCACTGCCTTGACGACAGCGGACGCCAACCCGGCATCCGTGCGTTGCGGAGATCCCGCTTCTGATTCGACCGCCGTTTGCAGCCAGTTCGGGGCGGTTGCAACACCGATTCCTCCGACCGCAACGCCGGCACATATCCCCATGATTCCGAGAATCTTCCCGGTCTTGCTTTTCCTTTGCGACGCCACAGTGCAACTCCACATCCCCCGGCAGAAAGCCAGCCCCCAAGACTGACCCGCCAAGTCTACCGGGGGTTCCGATGCGTCCGGGGCAGTGCGCTCAGGCGCGCCCTATCAGTTGGCGTACTGGGTCAGTCGGCGTATTGGGTCAGTTGGCGTATTGGGCCCACGGGATGTTCCAGTCGCCAAAGCCGTCGTCGTAGTTGGCGTAGTCACCCTGGTATTGACCACTTGGACGACGTCTCCGGTCGTCATGTTGTCGAACACCCATTTCGCGCCGTCAGGTCCCAATCCGATGCAGCCGTGGGAGAGGTTCGTGACGCCGATGTACGGCAAGGCCGAGTCGGTGGCCTGGTGGATGAACTCGCCGCTGGGCGTCAGGCGCGTCGCGTAGTTGACGTCAAGCTGTCCGTAGTAGGCCGGATCCCCCGGCTTAAGGCCGATGGTGGAGGCGTCCATGTGCTCCACCCGGTACTTCTCCATAAGGACCAAGTAGCCGCGCGCGGAAGGGAACCTGGTGTCGCCCATGGTGTCCGGCCACTGGCCCACTTGCTGGTCGTTGATACTGACCGTGAACGTGTGGGCAACCGCGTCGGCCACCGCCACTTTCTTGTCGCCGATCTTGAAGGTGTTCGTCTTGTTGAAGTTGCCGATCTGGCCGTTGCCGAAGTCCACCCCGAACAGCTTGAGATCCACGGTGACGGTGCTGTTCGCTGCCCAGAAGTTCTCCGGACGGTAGCGCACCATGGTGTCGCTGAACCAGTGGAAGGCCCCCACCTGGCCCGACGTGGAGGTGACCTTGATGGCCTTCTCGACAGCGGCCTTGTTGACGACCGGTTCGCTGAACGTGAGCTGGAGCGCTGCGCCACGCCCACCTTCGCCCCGTCCAGGGGGTACATGGCGGCGTCGGCCTCGTTCTGCGTGGAGACCGTCGTGAAGGATCCGGTCTTCGACGTTGCGCGACCGGCCGCATCGGCAACGGTGTAATTGAAGGTGTAGGAGGAGTTGAATTCGAGCGGAGTGGATGCCGTCCAGCTCAGTCCATCCGGGGTCAACGCACCATCAACGGTCTTCCCTTGGGCGCTCGTCAGGGAGACCCTGTCCAGGGTTCCGTCCTTGACGCTGATAGTGACGGGCGCAGCCGGGTTCACCTGTTTGGCTCCGCTCGCAGGCGAGGCAACCACCGTGGCAGGCTTCACGACGGGCAGCACCGCCGCTGCCTCGCTGCGTTCACCTGATGATCCCTCGGACTCGATTGCCGCACTCGCCGCATGCGGGGCCACTGCGGCGAACGTGCCGCTGAGCGCGGCAATGAGGCAGACAACCACGATCCAGGCGACCTTGCGGAACCTGCTTCGCTTCGTCGGCCCAGCATCCATGTGCAGTGTCCAAGTGCCCAGCATCCAAGTGCCGGGCGCTGCCGCCGTCCTGCTCGGTGTCGAAGAGCCTCGCAGCGTCCACTTGCTCGAAAGTGTCCGCTTGCTCGCCGTCGGGATTAAGGCCCATTCCTTTTTTCTCCAAAACTCACGCCCCCCAATAAAACTCACGCCCCACAGCCGCATCCTAAGGGGCGCGGCTTGATATTGGCTGGGAGCCCGCCTTCCGGCGTGCCCCCAGCCAGTGTTCTTAGTACCGGTAGTGTTCCGGCTTGTACGGCCCGGCAACGTCAAGGTCCAGGTATTCCGCCTGTTCCTTGCTGAGCTCGGTCAGTTCCACGCCCAAAGCATCCAGGTGCAGGCGGGCAACCTTCTCATCGAGGATCTTGGGCAGGACATAGACCTGGTTCGAGTATTCGCGCTCGGCCTCGGGCTGGTCCCTCTTGGTCCACAGCTCGATCTGGGCGATCGTCTGGTTCGCGAAGGAGTTGCTCATAACGAACGAGGGGTGGCCCGTGGCGTTGCCCAGGTTCAGGAGGCGGCCTTCGGAAAGCACGATGATCGAACGCTCCTCGCGGCCGTCGGCTGCGGCGAACACCCACTCGTGGACCTGCGGCTTGATTTCCACCTTGTGCACGCCGGGGACCTTTGCCAGTCCGGCCATGTCGATCTCGTTGTCGAAGTGGCCGATGTTGCCCACGATCGCCTTGTTCTTCATGCGGAGCATGTCGGAGGCCATGATGACGTCCTTGTTGCCCGTAGTCGTGATGAAGATGTCGCCCTGTTCCAACACGGAATCCAGCTTGGCCACCTGGTACCCGTCCATTGCTGCCTGGAGCGCGCAGATGGGGTCGATCTCCGTCACGATCACGCGCGAACCCTGGCCGCGGAGCGCCTCTGCGGCGCCCTTGCCGACGTCGCCATAGCCGCAGACGACGGCGACCTTTCCGCCCATCAGGACATCCGTGGCGCGGTTGAGGCCGTCCGGCAGGGAGTGGCGGATGCCGTACTTGTTATCGAATTTGCTCTTGGTCACCGAGTCGTTGACGTTGATGGCCGGGAACAGCAGCTTGCCCTGTTCGGCGAGCTGGTAGAGCCGGTGCACGCCCGTGGTGGTTTCTTCGCTCACGCCACGGATCCCGGCGGCGATGCGGGTCCACTTCTTCGGGTCGGCGGCAAGGCTCTTCCGCAGCACGTCGAGGACCAGCGCATACTCTTCGGGATCATTCTCCGTGGCGGTCGGCACCGCGCCGGCTGCTTCGAATTCGACGCCTTTGTGGACCAGCAGCGTGGCGTCTCCGCCGTCGTCGAGGATCATGTTGGGCCCAAGCTCAGGGTTGGCGTCCGCGCCCGGCCAGGTGAGGATCTGCTCGGCGGTCCACCAGTATTCGTCGAGGGTCTCGCCCTTCCAGGCGAACACGGGAACACCCCGGGGATCCTCGACAGTTCCCTTGCCGACGACAACGGCGGCCGCTGCCTCGTCCTGGGTGGAAAAGATGTTGCACGAGGCCCACCGCACCTCCGCGCCGAGGGCCGTCAGCGTCTCGATGAGCACCGCGGTCTGCACGGTCATGTGCAGGGACCCGGCAATACGCGCCCCCTTGAGCGGCTGGCTTGGACCGAACTCGGCGCGCAGCGACATGAGGCCCGGCATTTCGTGCTCTGCCAGGCGAATCTGGTGGCGCCCGGCTTCGGCCAGGGAGATGTCTGCAACCTTGTAGTCGAAAGTCATGGAAGTCCTTTGGAAGTACCGAATGGTCGAGTCAGGGGGGCTCAGGCGTCGTGCCGGCCTGCGTCGTGCTGGTCTGAGGCCGCGGCGTTGGCGGCGGCCAGCAGCTCCGGGGGCAGGAGCAAGGGGATTCCGTCCTGGATTGCATAGCGGAGCTTCTCACCCGAGGCGGACGCGGCCGTCGAGACAAGTTCCTCGCCGTCCTGCTCCAGCGGGGACCCGGTAACAGGGCACCGCAGGATGGACAACAATTCAGGACTGACCTTTGGCATGGTTGAAGCTCCCTGGATGGCATCTCGCGGACGCCGCTTTGGACAGATATGGCAGCTTCCAGAGTACAACCCAGCGGCGCTGCACACGGTGTCACAATGCTTGTCGCTCAGGGAGCCGCGACACATTGGGCGACACACGCGGCGGTACACAGAGGCAATGGACGCGTGGTTGCTGTCGTCCGGGTTCAGGACGGATCGCGCAGGATGCGCAGGTGGCGCCTTGTTCCCTCCACGGGGGCCGGTCCGTCAAAAGGGGCCCGGACTGTGCGCTGTTCCGGCGCGGCAGGCGCCGATG
>NZ_DF952469.1:369103-370581 GCF_001263615.2 Arthrobacter sp. Hiyo1
CTCCCGGCTCCCGCGAAGGTGGCGCCGAGCGGGCCAGGGCGGCCATGACGGCCGCACCGAAACCTGTTTTGTGTTCGCCCGTGCCGGTGACATTGGCCTTGCCGAGAGCCCGCTGCAGCAACGCGGCGGACTTGTCGCGGGAGCCCGTATCAATGCCAATGGCGGCATCTGCCGGACGCGTCTGGTCCAGCAGAGCCGCCAGGGTTCTGGGGAGATAGTTACCGCCGTCGTGCGAGACGACGACGGCGGTAACGTGTACTGCCTTGAGAATCAGACCGCTCGCTTCCTCAGCCTGCGGCGTTCACGCTCGGAGAGCCCGCCCCAGATACCAAAACGTTCATCATTGGCGAGTGCGTATTCAAGGCACTGCGAACGGACATTGCACGCACCGCAAACCTTTTTGGCATCCCGCGTGGAGCCGCCCTTCTCAGGGAAGAACGCCTCCGGGTCCGTCTGGGCGCACAAGGCGTCCGTCTGCCAGCCGAGTTCGCCTTCGTCGTCGAAGTCCCCCTGGCGCGGAAGCCCGATCCACACCGGCTGGGCCGGGTTGTCGAGCGGACGGCGCAGCTCCATCGGAGGATCGTCGAGATCATCCTCCGGATCTGCCGGCGTGCCTCCCACAAGAGCCTCGTGGGCAGCAAGAAAGGCTGTTGCCTCGTCTTCCAGCGACTCCCGAGTGGTCTCTATGTAGCGGTCCGCCGCCTGCGGATCTGCCGGGTCAACATACCAATCCCCCGGAACTTCACGCGACCGGTACTTCACCGACGCATATTCCGCGACGACTGCATCTTCCTGGATACGCAACGCTTGCCCCATGGCGTCCCTCCTGATGTGTGCAGCTGCTGCCGTGCTCATTCGGTACTCGGTTATGTACCCGATACTCCCGCAGCGGCGTTCGATATCTAATTACACGTGTGTAACTACCAAGCCGTCAAGCCGCGCCGGGATAATAATCAACTTTCCGCACTAACTCCCGCCGCGCCACGCCCGCGATTTTTTTGCCCCATCCGCGCGCTTCCGCGGAAAAACGGAAGCTTCGACTCACTTAAGATGTATTTTCATTGAATTTCAGGGAAATTGCTTGGCCCCTCAAGCGCCGTGCCGTCACCGGCCCTTGGCCCCATGTGGCGCAAGTCATACCCGCCTGCGCCGGGCCGGACGCCCCGTGGCAAGATGTAGCCATGAACACCCCCGCGATGAACCTGATGGCAGCCCTGCGCTCCGGACACGCCACATCCCCCCGGCTGACCTGGTACGGGCCGGACGCCGAACGGGTGGAGCTCTCGGGACGGGTCCTGGACAATTGGGTGGCCAAGACCAGCAACCTACTCCAGGACGAGTTCGACGCCGAACCGGGCATGAGCCTTCGCCTCGACCTGCCGGCCCATTGGAAGTCCCTCGTATGGGCGCTGGCCGGATGGCAGTTGGGGATGGAACTGGTGCTCGACGGCGGCAGCGCCGACCTGCTTGTCACGGAC
>NZ_DF952469.1:372411-373180 GCF_001263615.2 Arthrobacter sp. Hiyo1
CATTCTGGGTTGCCCAGAGGCCCATGCTTGCCAGGGGTCCGGCAATAAGGAGAAGCGTCGCTACAGCGGAGACGATGCGCACTGCCGCGCGCTGGACCGGGCGGCCGTCTTCCGCCTTGGCCTTCAGGTGGAGGAGGTTATCGGCGCCGATCAGCGCCGCTCCCAGGAACGCGAACCCGGCCGCGGAAACTGCCGGACCCGTGAATGGCGCGATGAGCAGGTTGCCGTCGACTCCGGTTGCGACGTGTCCGGCGAGCCATGCCCAGGCGAGGAGCACAAGGGCTCCGGCCCAGAGGAAACGCGTGACGCGGGACCGGCCTCCGGGGACAAAGAGTGCGGCGATGGACAGGAGCAGGACCGGCGCGCCGATCAGCAGGGCAAGCGCCAGCGCCCACGGAATACCCGACGGGCCGAATAATGCCAAGCCGGCCAATCCGCCGTTGACGTCGAATTTCAAGGGTTGGCCAAGCAGTTGCTGCCACAACGGTGCGGCTTCGAATCCCAACGGGACGCCAGGATCGGCCAGCATGGTGCGGGGCCGTTCAAGCGCCGAGAGGACGTACGGCGCAAAGAGCGCGGCGCTTGGAAGCAGCGACCACCAAATGGTCCGGCCCCGCCGCCCCAAGGCGATGCCGCAAAAAACAATGAGGACGGCAAAGGGAGGAAGCAGGGATGGCGCAGAGGCAGTCACCACGGCCAGCGCCAAGCCGGCCGCGGCAGCAGCAGTCCACGACGGAGTGCCGTTGACGCCCGGCTTGCCCGGCAACGG
>NZ_DF952469.1:379488-381927 GCF_001263615.2 Arthrobacter sp. Hiyo1
GGCTTCGCGGCGAACTGCTCGAATTCGCCCAGGAGCTCAACAACACCGCCACCGAGAAAGGCGCCCGGCTCCGCGACAAGGTCGCCGAAGTCTTCTCCACCGCGAACGTCTCCGCCCGAAGCAGTCGTTAAGAGCCCGGGCAGCCGTTAAGAGGTCATCCCCGGCAATCCCGAATGTACCGTCCCGCAATGACAAGGATCCCCTGCCGTGTACCAGCTTGAGAAT
This sequence comes from Arthrobacter sp. Hiyo1, assembly GCF_001263615.2. Taxonomy (NCBI): domain Bacteria; kingdom Bacillati; phylum Actinomycetota; class Actinomycetes; order Micrococcales; family Micrococcaceae; genus Arthrobacter; species Arthrobacter sp. Hiyo1. The sequence continues at coordinate 379,714 of NZ_DF952469.1, forward strand.
GTTCTCCGCCCCTACGCATGGGGATCGACGACGGCGATCGCCGCTCTGCTGGGAAGGCCCGCCTCGGGCGGTCCGGAGGCGGAGTTGTGGATCGGAGCGCACCCAGACTCGCCGTCCGTGGCCATCCGTCCGGATGGATCGTCCGTCGCCTTGGACGCCCTGATCAAGGTGGACCCCGTGCATTTCCTCGGTGAAACGAGCGTGGCCGAATTCGGTCCGCGCTTGCCGTTCCTCACCAAGCTCCTTGCGGCCGACAAGCCCCTGTCCTTGCAGGTCCACCCTCGCTTGCAGCAGGCCAAGGACGGATACGCGAAGGAAAATGCCGCAGGCATGGCGGCGGACGCGCCCGAGCGCAACTACCGGGATGACAACCACAAGCCCGAGATGATCTTTGCGCTGACCCCGTTTCACGCCCTCTGCGGTTTCCGTCCGGCCGCGGATTCGCAGCGTGTCTTCGAGCATCTCGCAACCCTCCTGGACCTTGCCGCCGTCGACGTCCCGGACGTCATCACCGGTGTCATCGCGGATCTCTCCGAGCCCGATGAGCCGTCGGCACTCAAGGCTGCGTTCACCCGGCTGATTACCGGCGGGGATGCCGTCTCCGCCGCCACCGATCAGGTGGTTTCGATCCTGAAATCGGGCGCACCGATGGGTCAGCACGCCGCGGAACTCTCCACCTTGATGGACATCAACAATGAGTTCCCGGGCGATCCCGGTGTCCTGATTTCGCTGCTCTTGAACCTCGTCTTCCTGTCCCCGGGCGAATCGGTGTACCTGCCGGGCGGAAACGTCCACGCCTACCTGAAAGGCCTCGGTGTCGAGGTGATGGCGGCCTCGGACAACGTGCTCCGTGGCGGCCTCACCCCCAAGCACATCGACGTCCCCGAACTCCTGAAGACCATCGAATTCGCTTCCCTCGGCGTACCGCGCATCGAGCCCAGGATCTCCGGATTCGGCCAGGATCTCTATGTGCCGCCCTTCAAGGAATTCCAGCTCCAGCGCATCGAGTTGGCTCCCGGAGCGGAACCGGTGCCGATGGCGCAAGCCGGTCCCGCCGTCGTCGTCGTGGTTTCGGGTTCCGTGGTGCTCGACTCCCCCAAGAGCGAGCTCGCCGTGGAACGCGGCGGGAGTGCCTTCATCCCGGCATCCGAAGAGCCCGTAATGGTGCACCCGGTTTCCGGCGCAACGGGAACCAGCGTCGCCTTTGCCGTCACAACCGGCTTGGGGAATTAGAGGGTGGAGTACTTCCTGCAAACGCCCGCATGGGCGTCCTTCCAGCGATCCCTCGGCCGCACCGTGCACGAGGAGTCCGGTCCGGGGTGGCGTTTCCTCGCCGTGGAGGAAAAGAACCCGGCTGGAAAGGTCATCTACTCCCCCTACGGCCCCGTGGCCGACTCGTTGGAAGCCTTCGACGAAGCCCTGGCCGCGCTGGTGGCGATTGCGCGCCGCAGCAAGGCGGTGTTTGTGAGGATGGAACCCGTCACTGCTGGATTTGAAGCGGCCGACGCCGCTGCGGTGCTGGGGGGACGCGGCCTCCAGCCCGCGCCGTCCAACCAGCAGCCGGAATTGAGCTGGATCGTGGATCTGGACGGCGACTTCAAAGACGTCCTTGCGGGCATGAAACCCACCAACCGGAACCTGTACCGCAACATCCATAAGAAGGGCGTCACCTTCCGGTCCTCGCAGGATCCCGCAGAGATCTCGATACTTCTCGACTTCCTCCACATGACAGCGGCACGCAACGGCTTCAAGCCCCAGAGCGACGACTACCTGAGTTCGGTGGCCCGCTCCCTCATGCCCGCTGGTGCCGGCACGCTGTTCATCGCCGAACTCGAGGGCGAACCCATTGCGGCCGCCTTGGCGTACGACTCCGCCGACACCCGCACCTACGCCCACGCAGCGCTCGATGACACGCACCGCAAGCTCAGCGCGGGCATTCCCTTGCTCGTGACGCTCATGGCCGATGCCAAGGACAAGGGGCTCAAGCACGTCGACCTGTGGGGCGTGGCCCCGGAGGACGAGCCCGACCACAAGTGGGCCGGATTCACCGCCTTCAAGAAGTCCTTCGGAGGCAGGGAAATCGCCTACCCCGGCACGTGGGACCTTCCCGTCAACAAGCTCCGCTACGGGGCCTACCAGCTGGCCCGGAAGCTGCGCGAAAAGCTCCGCTAGGGTTCCTTCGCGCGAACTGGCAGCAGATGCCCTCAAAATCCA
>NZ_DF952469.1:385754-389123 GCF_001263615.2 Arthrobacter sp. Hiyo1
TCGATTCAGAGGCATTTGCTGCCAGTTCGCGCTGGGGGGGTGGGTCCTACTTGCGGGCGTAGCCCTCCCACTTGCTGGCCTGGTGCTCGCCGTCGACGAAGCGGATGGTGCCGGACTTGGAGCGCATCACGATGGACTGGGTCAGGACCTTGTCCTTGGAGTAGCGCACGCCCTTGAGGAGGTCGCCGTCGGTGATGCCGGTAGCGGCGAAGTAGCAGTTGTCGCTCGTGACGAGGTCGTTCGTGGAGAGGACGCGCTCGAGGTCGTGTCCGGCGTCGATGGCCTTCTGCTTCTCGTCGTCGCTGGTGGGCCACAGGCGGCCCTGGATGACACCGCCGAGGGACTTGATGGCACAAGCGGCAACGATGCCTTCGGGGGTGCCGCCGATGCCCATCAGGGCGTCGACGCCGGTGCCGGAACGTGCAGCGGCAATGGCGCCTGCGACGTCGCCGTCCATGATGAACTTGGTGCGGGCACCGGCTTCGCGGATTTCCTCCACCAGCGGGCGGTGGCGGTCGCGGTCCAGGATCATGACGTTGAGCTGGTTGACCTTGACGCCCTTGGCCTTGGCGATCAAGTGCAGGTTCTGCTTCACCGGGAGGCGCAGGTCCACCATGTCGGCTGCTTCGGGACCCGTGACGAGCTTCTCCATGTAGAACACGGCGGAGGGATCGAACATGGTGCCGCGCTCGGCAACTGCCAACACGGCGAGGGCGTTGTTGATGCCCAGCGCGGTCAGGCGGGTTCCGTCGATGGGGTCGACGGCGACGTCGCACTCGGGTCCGGTGCCGTCACCGACGTGCTCGCCGTTGAAGAGCATGGGGGCTTCGTCCTTTTCACCCTCGCCAATGACAACGACGCCGTTGAAATGGACGGTGTGGAGGAAGGAGCGCATGGCGTCGACGGCGGCGCCGTCTGCCTTGTTCTTGTCGCCGAATCCAACCCAGTGGCCGCCCGCAATGGCGGCAGCTTCGGTAACCCGGACAAGTTCGAGGGCCAGGTTGCGGTCCGGCTCATCGGTCCCGACGGCGAGCGCCGGCGAAATCGTGGAATACTTCTGGGACATTGGCGCTGGAGACACGTGAACCTCTTCTTCGATGACGCGATTCGTGGGACCAGGAATGGCTGGGCTTGGCGGCCTGAATGATTCCTCTAGAAGAGATCATAGTCGGGGCGGGGTGGCGCGGTCATGGGATGACCAACTCCCGGAACGCCCCTTGCGCGGACCGGCCGATGTGTATTAGCCGCTTGGATAGGAGACTATTGAAGCGTGAGTGAAACGCAAGACAAAGCAATTGCCGCCGCCCCCTCCGACGGCGGAGGCACGGGCGCAGCTGGCGCCGACGACGCTGGTCAGGCCGCGGTGAAGCCCGTTATCCCGGCGAAAGCAGCCAAAAGGGCCAATGCGTCGGTGATTGGCATGCTCATCGCCTTGCTCCTCTGCGTGCTGGCGTTCCTGCCGATTGTGCTCATGAATCCGGCGCCAAAGAGCAACGGTTACAAGCCCAACGTCGATGTGGCGGCAACCGCCGCCAATGCGAAAGATGTGGCGGGTTTCACACCGGTGGCGCCGGATACCGGCGACACATTCAGTCCGAACTACGCCCGCTGGTCATCCGGAACCGGCGATGGCGTGCCCACGTGGGAGGTCGGATACGTCACTCCCAAGCAGGCCTTCATCGGCATTGTCCAGACCCGCAAGGCCAACCCAACCTGGATCTTCCAGCAGACCGGCAGTGCTCCGGTTACCGGAACGCGCAGCGCCGGCGGCCACGACTGGGAGCTCCACGACACGGCCAAGGGCAACCGCAGCATGGTCCTGAACTACCGCGGCACCACGATCATCCTGAGCGGCGGCGCCGGCCTGGACGAGTTCTCCACCTTGGCCACCGCAGTGGTCAAGGCAATGGACGTAGCTCCGGTCGCTTCGGCGGACGCGAGCACGAAGCCGGGCGACACAGTTTCGCAGCCTGGCACCACAAAGCCGTAAAGTAGCGCCGTGGCTACCTATCTGACTCCTGCACTTGCCTGGCGCCGTCTGCGCGAAGGAAACGAACGCTTCGTCGCCGGGGAGTCCATGCACCCCAACCAGGACGCTTCCCGCCGGCATTCCCTGGTGGAGGACCAGCACCCCTTTGCCGTGATCTTCGGTTGTTCTGATTCCCGCCTGGCCGCCGAAATCATCTTCGACCTCGGCCTGGGCGATGCCTTCGTGGTCCGCACCGCCGGTCAGGTGATCGACGACGCGGTGCTCGGCTCGCTGGAGTACAGCATCTCCCAACTGCATGTTCCGCTCATCGTGATCCTTGGCCACGACAGCTGCGGCGCGGTGACCGCGACGAAGAGTGCCGTCGAGACCGGTGAAATGCCGGCAGGTTTCATCCGTTCCCTCGTGGAGCGCATCACGCCTTCCGTCCTCACCGCAATGCGCAACGAGCAGACGGACGTCAACGAGATGGTGGTGGAGCACGTCAAGCAGACGGCCCGCCGCCTCGCCGACAGTTCCCGTGTGATTTCCGACGCGATCGACGACGGCCGGGCCGCCGTCGTCGGGCTTTCCTACAAACTGGACGAAGGCCGCGCGGCGCTTGTTTCCGGGATCGGCAAGCTCTAGGCCGGATGCCGGGCCGCCCCGAAGGGGCGGCAAGCGGCGGCCGTAGCTTTGTTCCACCGGTTTTCGGTCAAGCGGCTGCTCGCCATAAGCTAGCCCCATGACTTCCACTCAAGAATCCAACACGGCCGAGTTCCGTATTGAACATGACACGATGGGCGAAGTTCGCGTTCCTGTGAACGCCCTGTACCGCGCCCAGACGCAGCGCGCCGTGGAGAACTTCCCGATCTCCGGCAAGACGCTTGAGCGCGCGCACATCGAGGCCCTGGCCCGCGTCAAGAAGGCCGCGGCCCTGGCGAACGCTGAACTTGGGGTGCTCGACGGCGAGCTCGCCGAGGCCATTGCCAACGCTGCCGATGAGGTTGCCGCCGGAAAGTACGACGGCGATTTCCCCATCGACGTCTTCCAGACCGGTTCGGGCACGTCCTCCAACATGAACACCAACGAGGTCATCGCCGAGCTGGCGACGCGCGCCCTCGCGGCCGCCGGGAGCGACAAAGTTGTCCACCCGAACGACCACGTCAACGCTTCGCAGTCCTCCAACGATGTCTTCCCGACGTCGGTCCATGTCGCCGCGACGTCGGCCCTGATCAACGACCTGATCCCGGCCCTCGAGTACCTGGCTGCTTCCCTGGACCGCAAGGCCGTGGAGTTCAAGGACGTCGTCAAGTCCGGCCGTACCCACCTTATGGACGCCACCCCGGTGACCCTTGGCCAGGAGTTCGGCGGCTACGCAGCGCAGGTCCGTTACGGCGTCG
>NZ_DF952469.1:391489-393761 GCF_001263615.2 Arthrobacter sp. Hiyo1
CTGCCCGCATAAGATTTCTTGCACTTTCCAATTAAAAGTGCAAAACTTTACTTTGTGGAAAATAGTGCAATTAACGACGGCGGACTCCGGGAGCGCAAGCGCGCTCAGACCCGCGCAGCGATCTCCGCCGTCGCGCGGTCCTTGACGGCCCAGCACGGACTCAACGGCTTCACTGTCGAGGAAGCCTGCGAGCAGGCCGGCATATCGCGGCGGACCTTCTTCAACTATTTCCACACCAAGGAAGACGCAGTGATCGGCTCGTTCTCCGACGAGCTTCCCGAGGACGCGCTGGAAGCCTTTAACCGCAATCCCGATCGTGCAGCCGGCACGATCTCCGGCTCGCTGCTGTCCGCCCTGCGGCACTTCACCCTGGCGGTCCTCGAGCGGTCCACCGTCAGCCCTTCGGAGATCCGCCAGCTCATCGCCGCAGTCAAGGCCGAGCCCCAGCTCCTTGGCCGGTTGACCCGTGAAGGCGAAGTCCGCGAGCGCCAATTCGCAGAGCTCATCGCATCCCGTGAAGGCCTCGCCGCGGACCATGCCGAGATCGTCATGGCCGCGGCGGTCTTCGGCGCCGTCACCAAGAAGACAAGCAACAGTTCTTTTCCGAAGAGAACACCGAGCCCTACCGCGAACTGCTGGACCGGAACCTCCACGCAGCCCGTACTCTCTTCGCCCAAGCGCTGGACACCCACCCCGTCGAACCCCAGAAGGACCAACCGTGAGTACCACCCTCAAGACCAAAGCGGCCGCACCGCTGCTCTTGACCCAGAGAAGGATCTGGATCATTTTCTCGGCGCTCATCGCCGGAATGCTGCTCTCGAGCCTGGACCAGACCATCGTGTCCACGGCCATGCCCACGATCGTCGGCAAGCTCGGCGGCGTGGAGAACCAGGCCTGGATCACCACGGCCTACTTGCTGGCCACCACCATCGTCATGCCGATCTACGGCAAATTCGGTGACATCCTGGGCCGGCGGAACCTCTTCCTCATTGCCATCGGCTTGTTCACCGCAGCTTCCATCGGTTGCGCCTTCGCCACCGACTTCTGGGGCTTCGTGATCTTCCGCGCCATCCAGGGCCTGGGCGGCGGCGGACTGATGATCCTGTCGCAAGCCATTATCGCGGACATCGTTCCAGCCAAGGAACGCGGCAAGTACATGGGCCCCCTCGGCGCCATCTTCGGCCTCTCCGCCGTGGCCGGCCCGCTCCTGGGCGGCTTCTTCGTCGATCACCTGACGTGGGAATGGGCTTTCTACATCAACATCCCCGTCGGCATTGCGGCGTTCACGATCGCCTGGTTCACGCTCACGCTGCCGAACAAGAAGGCCGAAAAGCGCATCGACATCCTGGGCGTGCTGCTGCTGTCCGCTGCCACGGCCTGCCTGATCTTTTTCACCGACTTCGGCGGCAAGAAGGACCAAGGCTGGGACTCCCCGCTCACCTGGGCCTTCGGCGCCGGCATGGTGCTTGCTGCCTTCCTCTTCGTCCTTGTGGAGCGTAAAGCCGAAGATCCCATCATTCCGTTGAGCCTGTTCAAGAACCGGATCTTCATCAACGCCACGGCCATCGGCTTCACCCTGGGCTTGGGCATGTTCGCCGCTATCGCCTTCGTGCCGACGTTCCTGCAGATGTCCTCCGGCACCTCGGCCGCCGTCTCCGGCCTGCTCATGCTGCCGATGATGGTGGGACTCATGGGTACGTCGATCTACTCCGGTATCCGCATCTCCAAGACCGGCAAGTACAAGATGTTCCCGATCCTCGGAGCGAGCCTCACGATCGTTGCCATGTTGTGGCTCACGACCCTCACGGCGGCAACTCCGATCTGGGTCATCTGCATCCAGCTGTTCATCTTCGGCGCGGGCCTGGGCTTGATCATGCAGGTCATCGTCCTCGTGGTGCAGAACGCCGTTCCAGCCGAGCAAATCGGCACGGCAACGAGCACCAACAACTACTTCCGCGAGGTCGGGGCTTCCTTGGGCGTCGCCGTCTTCGGCTCGATCTTCACCACGCGGCTCGCTGAGTCCCTCACCAGGGCATTCACAGGCGCGGGTGCTTCAGCCTCACAGGCCGCACAGTCCACCAGCAAGCTTGACCCTCAGACGCTGGCCCAACTGCCGGTCCAGGTCAAGGTCGCCATCGTCAACGCCTACGCCGATTCACTGGCACCCGTGTTTTGGTACCTCATCCCGTTCATCGCCATCGCCCTCCTCCTCGCGATCACGCTCAAGCAGATCCCGCTCTCCGACACCGCCGGAATGGTGGCCAGGGGCGAG
>NZ_DF952469.1:393935-400863 GCF_001263615.2 Arthrobacter sp. Hiyo1
CTCGCGCCGTAGACGCTGTTCCGGAGTCCGGCCCGCTGGGGGGACAAAGACGGCGAGCTCGCCCGGCGCTGAGCCCGGGACATGCCCGCCCTTGGCTCGGACCAGTGGACATATGGGAATCTGTCCACTGCCGGGACGCAACGCCGGGCATGTCCTCCGGGCCGAGCATCTGGCTTAGGCTGGAACGCATGAGTTCAGAGCCCGAAGAATCCGCGAACATCAGCCCGGCCGTTCGATGGGGACTCGGGGCAGTCCTTTTCGGCCTCCTGGCCGTCTCGATAGCCTCCGCCAAGGGCGAATGGTGGACCATCGTCGGCGCTATTGCCTGTGGTGCCGCCGCATGCCTCTTCGCTGCCCGCGCGATCCTCGCGGCCCGTCAATCCCGCTGATATGCGACGGCGGAACCTGGCTCCAGCGCAAGCCGGATGGTTTCGCGGTGGCCGGCACTGATCTCAGGCAACTCGTCGAGGGCAAACCAGCCGACTGCGATTGACTCGTCGTCGTTGACGCGGGCCTCTCCCGAGACATAGCGGCATTTGAAGGCAATATCCAGGAAGTCGCAGACGTCTCCGTTGGGATACGTGACCGGGCCGATCACGCCCACCGCCAGGATGCGCTCGGTTTCGGCCACAACTGCAGTCTCCTCGAAGATCTCGCGGAGCAAACCAGGGGCCGGATGCTCCCCGGGTTCCAGCATTCCGGTGATCAGGGTCCACCGGCCATTGTCGGCCCGTTGGCACAGCAGGACCCGGTTCTCGTCGTCCAGGACCACGCCCCGGACGCCGGGTAGCCACAGCGGATCGTTGCCGATCTTCTCGCGGATTTCTCGGATGAATTCCGGGACCGGCACGGCCTAGCCTGCTTCCGTTGAATCAGCCATAACCAACACGAGCTCTGCCTCCGCTTCCGGATCGGATCCGCCAGTAGGGCGAGTATCCCACCGGCGATGCCCGAATGACAGCGGGCAAGGCGGCTCAAACGGTCGCTTCTCGCTCCGTTTGCCCACAGCTCTCCTCACGTCGGCAGGGCAAACATGGCCGCAGCGGCACCGGCCAGCATGAACGGCCCGAACGGTATCGAAGATTTCAAGGTTCCCCGCCGGGCAGCAAGGACTCCCAGGCTCCACAGCCCACCGAAGAGGAACGCCGCAAATGTTCCGGCAAAAACATGCGCCCACCCCAGATAGCCAAGGTAAAGGCCGAGGACACCGGCCAATTTGACGTCGCCGAAGCCCATCCCTGGCGGATACACCAAGCGCAGGATGAAATAGAACACCCACAGCACGGCTCCCCCGGCCACGATTCCCAAGGCGGGCACCCCGAGGAAGGAGGCACCGCCGTCGGGCGCTGGTCCAGCCGCTCCCCCAGCCAAAGTGACGGCTGCCGCCGCGCCGAGCAGCAACGCACCGGCGATGGCATAGGACGGGAAGACGATCCGGTTGGGCAAGAGGTGGTGACGGACGTCGATGACCGTGAGCCGCGCAGCCATGACCGCAAAGTACACACAAGCTGCGAGCAGCAGCCAGAAGGCCGGGAAACTGGTCCCCCATAATTCGCCGAGTCGTCGGATCACCCTCGGATGCTATCGGTTTTCTCAAACCCCCGCCGGTTACGCACGCTTAGACTGTGGATATGGGGCGTTACAGTGCAGAAATCCAAGGCAGTCCGGATGCCGACATGTCCTCCACCTTCCGAAACCTCTGCCGCTCCTCCCCCTGGAAATGGACAAGTCTCAGGTTCGAATACCTGGACAGGCCGGGCAAGGCGGAGGCCACAGTGCGAGCCTGGTTGCGCCGGCCGGGAGCGCTTCGGCTCGAAACCGTCGACGGCGCGTTGCTGCATAGCACCACGGGCATCAACGACTCCCGCGACGGTCTCTACCTTGGTTCCAAGCGCAAGTCCTGGCTATTGCCGGCCCACTTGGTCACCCCCGTTTATGACTCCGCGGGCTTGGTCCGCCGACGCCCCGAAGCGGCCTACGGCGAACCGTCGTTCGGGAACGGTCGGCTCGCTGCAGCCCTTGATCCTGTCGAGCTCGCCGGTAATGCGCCAGTGCCGATGGAGTTTCCCGAGTCCAACAGGGTGTCGTTCGGCGCCATTCGGGAAGTGGAGCACGAGGGGCGTCCGGCGCTCGAAACCATCGCGACGCCGGGATCCAGCTACGTGGCTGCCGATGCGGCAACGCCGCTCTGTTTCCCTGGGCGCACGCTGTTGCGGGTGGACTCGGGAACGGGTGTGTGCGTTTCCAGCCAATCGCTCGACGGCGATACCTCCGGCCACGGGCATTGGATGCGGATCCTGGGGGTGGACGAATACATGCTGGACGATCTGTTCCTCGCCGAATCGATGAACCTCACCGACGTCCGGAAGCACATCAGTTGGGACATCGGTCCCCGTGCATGAGCGCGGCCCCGCCCTGGAACGCTAGCTCACGTATATCGGGTTTCCGGCCGACCCCCGCTCACATATATCGGGTTTCCGGCCGACGCCCGCTCACATGTCCGCTTCCGGCCGACCCCCGCTCACCTATATCCGGTTTCCGGCCGACGCCCGCTCACCTATATCCGGTTTCCGGCCGACGCCCGCTCACATGTCCGCTAGGCTTCCCGGATGAATGAGCTAAGCGCCATCTGGCCCTTCTTCGGCCTCATCCTGACCACACCCCGCTTGGAGTTGCGCCCCATACAGGACGCCGACATCCCCGCAGCCGTCAAGGCCGCCCTCAGCGGCATTCACGAGCCTGGGAAGTCCCCCTTCAGCAACCCCTGGACGGAACTGCCCAAGGATGAGTTGGGTGCCAACATGGCCCGGTGGTATTGGCGCTGCCGTGCGGGAATGGCTGCGGAATCATGGACGCTCCTCCTCGGCATCTGGCATAACGACGAGTTCATTGGCTGCCAGGATATCGAGGCGAAGAACTTCGCATCGTTGAAGACCGTCTCCACCGGCTCCTGGCTCAAGAAAGGCGCCCAAGGCCTAGGCCTTGGCAAGGAGATGCGCGCGGCCGCCCTCAGCTACGCCTTCGACTACCTGAACGCCGAAGTAGCGACATTCGAAGCTGCCATTTGGAACAAGGAATCCTTGGGCGTTTCCGCCAGCCTCGGCTATGAACCCAACGGCATTTACCGCGACCAATGGGGCACCGACGTCGTGCAGGTCCAACGAGTTCGACTCACCTCGGGCTCCTTCACCCGACCCGATTGGAAGCTAAAGGTGGAAGGCCATGAAGCCACAGCACAGTTCCTGGGTTTGTGAGCGAGCGTCGGGGGAAAACCCCACATACGTGAGCGAGCGTCGAGGAAAAACCCCACATACGTGAGCGAGCGTCGAGGAAAAACCCGACATAGGTAAGCGAGCGTCGGTGAGAGAACGACAACGATCGACGCGCGGAGGGCCGTGGCCAGGCGAACCTGGCCACGGCCCTCCGGACAACAGAGGCCGAGCCTTAGATTTCGGCCCCTTCAAGCAGTTCCGTCACGAGGGCTGCGATCGGCGAGCGCTCGGAGCGGGTCAGGGTGATGTGGCCGAAGAGCGGGTGCCCCTTGAGGGTCTCGACGACGGCGGCAACGCCGTCGTGCCGGCCGACGCGGAGGTTGTCCCGCTGGGCGACGTCGTGGGTCAGGACGATCTTGGAGTTCTGGCCGATACGGCTCATGACCGTGAGGAGCACGTTCTTTTCGAGCGACTGTGCCTCGTCCACGATCACGAAGGCGTCATGGAGCGAACGTCCGCGGATGTGGGTCAGCGGCATGACTTCCAGCATGCCCCGGTCCATGACTTCTTCCACGACTTCCTGGCTGACGAGTGCACCGAGAGTGTCGAAGACCGCCTGCGCCCAGGGGTTCATCTTCTCCGCCTCGGAACCGGGAAGGTAGCCAAGTTCCTGTCCACCCACCGCATACAGGGGGCGGAAGACGATCACTTTGCGGTGCTCCCGGCGCTCCAGGACGGCCTCGAGTCCGGCGCACAGGGCCAGGGCCGACTTTCCCGTACCCGCGCGGCCTCCGATCGAGACGATTCCGACGCTGGGATCCATGAGCAGATCGATCGCAAGCCGTTGCTCCGCCGAGCGGCCGTGCAGTCCGAAGACATCGCGGTCCCCCTTGACCAGCCGCACTTGCTTGTCCGCGCCGACGCGTCCCAAGGCGGAGCCCCGATTGGAAAGCAGCACCAGCCCCGTGTTGACGGGCAGCTCCGCCGCCGCCGGGATGAACACCGGTTCATGCCCGTACAGGGTGGTGATTTCGTCCTCGCTGGCTTCGATCTCCGCCATGCCGGTCCAGCCGGAGTCCTTGACGAGTTCATTGCGGTATTCGTCCGCGAACAGCCCCATCGCGGAGGCTTTGACGCGCATCGGAAGGTCCTTGGAGACGACCGTGACGTTGCGGCCTTCGTTGGCGAGGTTCTTGGCGACTGCCAGGATGCGGCTGTCGTTGTCCGGGCCACGGAATCCTGCCGGAAGCACTTCGGTGGACACATGGTTCATCTCAACGCGCAGCGTGCCGCCGTCGGTTCCGATCGGGATGGCTTGATTCAATCCGCCATGCTCGATGCGCAGGTCATCCAGGAGCCTGAGGGCCTTGCGGGCAAAGTAGCCCAACTCGGGATCGTGGCGTTTGCCCTCCAATTCGGTGATGACCACGATCGGGACAATGACTTCGTGCTCCGCGAAGCGCAACAGGGCGTGCGGATCGGAAAGCAAGACGGAAGTGTCAATCACATAGCTCCGGCCAGTCGGGGTCCCGGACTGTGCAGTCCGCCCGCTGTTGGCCCGCTTGGTGCGAGAGGTAGCTGAACTTTCCCCGTCTGAAACGACTACGGGCAGTTGCTCAGAAATAGCCACATCGACTCCAGCCCCGGGCGAACCCGGCTTATTCGTGAGGCGGCTCGGCCGGAAGGCCGGGCGCGGCCCCCCACGTAACTGGTGCGATGATTCGCTCCATCTACTGGCCTCCCCGATCAGCAGGCGGTTTGCCTACTGATGGGATTAACGTATTCCCGTGCGATTACATTTCCGGTTAGCCCAAACGGCGATTCGTGTAGACAACATGTGAACTTCCCGTAAACGGGAGCGCACCGGAAGTCACCGAGTCAGGAACCGAAGCGGCGTTGGCGGCCGGCGTAGTCCCGCAGGGCCCGCAGGAAATCAACCTTGCGGAACGCGGGCCAGAGTGCCTCGCAAAAGTAGAACTCGCTGTAGGCGCTTTGCCACATGAGGAAACCTGACAAACGCTGTTCACCTGACGTGCGGATCACCAGATCCGGGTCCGGCTGGCCTCGCGTGTAAAGGAAACGCGAGATGTCGTCCACTGAGAGCTCATCGGCCAGCTCGGTGATGTCGCGGCCGTGCGCGACGGCGTCGTGCAGCAGTTCCCGCACGGCGTCAACGATCTCGCGCCGTCCGCCGTAGCCGACGGCCACGTTCACATGGAGCCGCTCGCGGATCGGCGTGCGGGCCGTGAGCTTGTTGAGCCGCTCGGCGAGGTAGTCCGGAAGGAGCTCCGGCGCGCCCATGGCGTGGACCGAGATATCGGCGTCGTCATCCAAGCGATCGAGCGTGTTGGCGATGATTCCCATCAGCAGTTCGAGCTCTTCGCCGGAACGGTTCATGTTGTCCGTCGAGAGCATGTAGAGAGTGACGACTTTGACACCGAGTTCCTGGCACCAGCCGAGGAATTCGTGGATCTTGTCCGCGCCTGCCTGATGGCCTTCGCTGGTCGGAGCGTTGAACTGCCGCGCCCAGCGGCGGTTGCCATCCACCATGACGCCGATATGCCGGGGAATCTTCTCCCGCTCGAGCGAACGGAGCAGTTTGCGCTCGTAGAAGCCGTAGAGGAAGCCGGGCCACTCCATCCGGACACTCACCTGACTTCCTATGAACAGCACGTTAAAAGCGAAACAAACGACGACGGCGGCCGGCCCGCTTGGCAGCCGGCCCCCAGCCAAACAACTATCGACACCTCCGGACCGCTGCCGTAGGCGCACCACCAAGGCTACCTTCCCAAGGCGGGCAGCCGGCACACCTGAACAGCGGAAAGCGATCGCAATGGGCGCTACTCGGCAGTAACTTATCCAGGCGCGGGTTACGCTTTAACGATGTCGGAGCTGCTCACAACCAAGCCAAGGTGGCGCGGCTGGATCCATGCTGTGGCCACGCCTTTCGCCGTCGCGGCAGGGATCGTCCTGGTGACATTGGCGCCAACGACGGATCGCAAAATCGCCTCCGCCATCTACGCCTTGACGGGTGTGCTGCTCTTCGGCGTGTCCGCGGTCTACCACCGCGGCAATTGGGAGCCGAAGACCAGGATGGTCCTCAAGCGCCTGGACCACACCAACATCATGCTGGTGATCGCGGGCAGCTACACGCCCCTCGCATGGTCGCTGCTTGAGCGTCCCAAGGCCGTCCTCCTGCTGTCGGTGATCTGGTCCGGTGCACTGCTGGGAGTGCTTTTCCGGGTTCTCTGGACCGGCGCTCCACGTTGGCTCTACGTGCCCATCTACGTCGCGCTTGGCTGCGGGGCATTGTTCTACCTGCCGGAGTTCTTCACGGCGAACGTTCCAGCGGCGATCCTGATCTGCGTGGGCGGGGTCCTCTACATCGCGGGCGCGGTTTTCTACGGAATCAAGAGGCCCAACTTCAGTCCGTTGAACTTCGGCTTCCACGAGCTCTTCCACGCCCTCACCGTGCTGGCGTTCGCCGCACATTTCGCCGCGATCATGATTGCCGTGCTGAGTTAATGGGCGATCCTGGGCTAGCCGGCGGCTTCCGCCATCGCGTCGAGGCGCTGCGCGAGTTCCTCGACGGAGCCAAGCGGCAGGTCACACACCATCCCCCGGCATAGATACACCAGCGGTGAGCCGTCCGCGGCAGCTGTACGGGCTTCGAGCAGCGGCACCTCAGGTTCCGCTGCCGGGCCCCGGGCAGGGCG
>NZ_DF952469.1:403500-406109 GCF_001263615.2 Arthrobacter sp. Hiyo1
GCCGGTCTCAGCAGTGCCGGTCCCAGTGCCGGTCACGGCGCCGCCAGTCCCGGAACCGTCCGCCTCAGCCGCGTCGGGACCCCCGACCAGGGCTTCTTCAACCTGGGCGCGGTAGCGGACCCGCCGGATCCGGCGGACCATGTCGACGATCAGGAAGGTCGTGAGCACCACGATGAAGGCAGTCAGGACGAATCCCCAGGTTCCCGGGGTCACTTGGTCTTCCGACAAGCCGGGGCGCAGCGACGGGGTCGGGGTAGGCGACGGGGTCGTGGCCAGGGCGATGAGAAAGTGGTGCACGGTTCAAACCTTCTATGGGAGTTTCCAGCCAGGTGGCGACTTCTACGCTTGATAGAAATCGCCGGCGATCCTATCTTAGCCCTGCGAACAGGTCCTTTTCCGGCAGTTCGGCCGGGATCACGGAGTGGACCAGCGTGTAGTCCTCCCACGGCCAGGCCCTGCGCTGCATCTCCGGGGATACCGCGAAGAAGAAGCCGAGGGGGTCAATCTGCGTCCGATGCGCCCTGAGTGCGTCGTCACGGGCCTCAAAGTAGTCACCGCAATCCACTTGCGTGGTGGTCTGGTGCATAGGCCTCGGCGGAGTATGTCCTTCCGCGTCGGCTTCAAGCCAGGAGGCCAGGCGTTCGGCGTAGGGCGATTGCAGGCCCGCCTCTTCGAGCGCGAAATGCAAGGCCCGGAAGCGGTCGGGGCTGAAGGCGCGGTCGTAGTACAGCTTGCTGGGCGCCCAGCTTTCGCCTGTCCCAGGGTAACGTTCCGGGTCACCGGCTGCGTGGAAGGCTTCGACGGCAACCTTGTGGGCCATGATGTGGTCAGGATGCGGGTAGCCGCCGTTTTCGTCGTAGCTCACCATGACGTGCGGCTTGAAGTCGCGGACCAAGCGGACGAGCGGTGCCGAGGCCCGCTCAAGGGGCTGAAGCGCAAAGCAGCCGGCGGGCAGGGGTGGCAACGGATCGCCGTCGGGCAGTCCGGAATCCACGAAGCCCAACCAACGCTGCTTGATTCCAAGGACCGCGGCAGCTTGCTTCATTTCCAAACGGCGCGCGCCTGCCATGTCGCGCTTCGGGTGCGGGGCGGACTCCATGGCCGGGTTCTGGATGTCCCCGCGGGAACCGTCGGTGCAGGTAGCCACCATGACCTCCACGCCGGAAGCCGCATACATCGCCATGGTTGCCGCGCCCTTGCTTGACTCGTCGTCCGGGTGTGCGTGGACGGCGAGCAGCCGGAGCTGCGTGTCGGGCTGGTGGATGTGCTCATCCGGTACGGTTCCTCTTTCCGGGTCATGCTGTTCTGGGTTTGCTGGTGGCTGTACTGATCAGGTCTTTCTAACGCGTGCGACTCCGCTGTGGGCGAAGAGGCGCCGGAAGCCCACTAAACTGGGTGGGTGACTTCGGAAGACCCATCGGGCACGGCGCTGCCAGCAACTACCAGCCTAGCCAATCGCTACGGCAGCCAAAAGCGCGCCTTCGGAGGGAATACCAAACGGAACATCGTCATCGCCGTCCTCCTCGTGGTCATCGGGCTCTTGTTTTGGGTCACTATGTCTTCCTCGCAATCGTCTGTGTCTTTCAAGGACATCGGTTACAGCGCCACTGATGCCACTCAGCTGTCGGTCGATTTCCAGGTCACAAAGAACCCGGATGCCACCGCAAAATGCGCGGTCAAGGCCATGGATTCCAAGTTCGCGGTGGTCGGCTGGAAAGTCGTTGAGATCGGCCCGAATGCCCCGAAGGCAGGGGCCGACGGTGGCCAGACAACCGCCCAAAGGGCCATCCTTCGCACGGAGTCCGAGGCCGTGTCCGCCGTCGTGGACAACTGCTGGATTGTCGACGGCAGCAAATAGCAACGGTGTGACCCGCGACTCAGTGAGCTTGGGTTTGTCCACAGGATTGACTACACTGGATCAATACCTTAACCCCGCTGAGTTGGTTGCTGAGTTCCACGAGTGGCCTGCACCGGCGGGGTCTTTGCTTGTCAGATCCATAAGGAGAAGTCCGTGTCGACCACCAACAGCGCGCCTGCAGCTTGGCTTACCCAGGACGCATTTGACCGCCTGAAGCAGAGCTGGACCACCTTTCCGGCCCTGGCCGTGCGGAGATCGTACAAAAGATCGAAGCCGCCCGTCAGGAAGGCGACCTCAAGGAAAACGGTGGATACCATGCCGCCAAGGAAGAGCAGGGCAAGATCGAGGCCCGCATCCGCCAGCTGACCGTGCTCCTGCGCGACGCCCAGGTGGGCGAAGCTCCGGCCGATGATGGAATCGTCGAGCCCGGCATGCTCGTCGTCGCACGCATCGCCGGTGACGAAGAGACCTTCCTGCTCGGATCCCGTGAAATCGCCGGTGATTCCGATCTCAACGTCTTCAGCGAGAAGTCCCCGCTCGGCGTGGCGATCATGGGCCACAAGGAAGGCGACAAGATCAGCTACGTCGCCCCCAACGGCAAGGAAATTCCGGTGGAGATTGTTTCCGCCAAGCCGTTCGCCGGCTGATTGTTCCGCGAAACAACGACGCCGCCCACCCCTTCCCGGGGCGGGCCGGCGTTTTGCTTTGGGTTCCCCCCCAACTAGCTCGCAGTTGGTGGGCTACGGCGTCA
>NZ_DF952469.1:406134-406784 GCF_001263615.2 Arthrobacter sp. Hiyo1
GGCCGACGGCGGGAACTTGGGAGCGCCGCCGAAGCCACCGCCGTCGGGGTCCTCCGAACGGGCGAGAAGACGCACGGCTTCCGATAACAGGCTTCTGTCCAGGCTTTCGGACGGCCTGTCGAGGAACACGGCTGAGGCGAGCTGGGCATCGGCCATGCCGACGGCGAGCCCTCGCGCGTTTTGCTCGACGGCATCGCGGCGTTCCAGCCACGCCTCATGGACCGCTTCAAGCACCTGGCGGAAGGACGGCCTTCCGGGTTGTGGCTTCGGCGGGAAATAGGTGCCCGCATGGAAGGCCAAGCCGTCAGGCGTCAGGAACACCGACATCGGCCAGCCGCCCTCGCCGCTGATGGCCTGCGTGGCTGCCATGTAGATCGAGTCCACGTCGGGGCGTTCTTCGCGGTCCACCTTGATGGCCACGAAGTGGGCGTTCAGATACTCGGCGGTGTCCTGGTCTTCGAATGACTCGTGGGCCATGACGTGGCACCAGTGGCACGCGGCATAGCCGATGGAGAGAAAGACGGGAACATCGCGGGCCGCCGCGAATGCAAAGGCCTCGTCGCCGAACGGCCGCCAGTACACCGGATTGTCCGCATGCTGGCGGAGATAGGCGGACGGTTCCGAGCCGAGGGCGTTGGACGCCCCCGGCC
>NZ_DF952469.1:409671-412835 GCF_001263615.2 Arthrobacter sp. Hiyo1
GGCCGCGTTCTCGGCCTGCACGCCGATGATCCGGATCTCGCGTCCCAGCTCCCTGGCCCTCGCTTTGATCGCGACGGCGACTCCGGCCAGCAGGCCACCGCCACCGACGCCCATCAGGACCGTGTCGACGTTAGGGACCTGATTCAGGATTTCAAGCCCGACGGTGCCCTGGCCCGCCACGACGTCGACGTTGTCGAAGGGGTGGACGAAGACCGCGCCAGTTTCGTTCGCGTAGCGCTGCGCCTCGGCCAGGGCCTCATCCACGTTGTGTCCGTGCAGGACGACTTCGGCTCCGTGGCTGCGGGTTGCGGCAAGCTTCGGAAGCGCCACACCGAGCGGCATGTAGATGCGTGCCTTGATTCCGAGGCTTTTCGCCGCCACCGCAACGCCTTGCGCGTGGTTGCCTGCCGAAGCCGCCACCACGCCGCGCTTCTTTTCCTCGGGAGACAGGCGTGCCATCCGCACGTAGGCACCGCGGACCTTGAAGGAACCTGCCCGCTGGAGGTTCTCGCATTTGAAGAAGACCTCTCCGCCTACCATCGCTCCCAGGGCCCGTGAGGACTCGATGGGGGTCTTGGTAATAATGCCCTCGAGCAGCTCCTGCGCCTTAAGGACATCGTCCAGGGTGACGGGCAGGGTATCGAGGGTATTCACGGGTTAATCTCCTTTGTTGGTGTGCTGTGCGGCATCCTTGGCGAATGTCCGTTCCGCAGCCGCGTGCTGACCTGCGGCGCCTTCGCCGCTGTTGGACCGTGCGCCCGCGTTGGCGCCGGGACCGTGGATTTCCTTGATGGTGGGTTCCTCATCGGAGTCCGGTGGTGCAATCCCTGCGCCGGCGTACGCCGTCATCAGTCCTTCATCATGTTCCCACGTCCGCGCTGCAATATAGCGAACCGCCGTATTTGCTACGGCGAGGAGCGGGACGGCAAAGAGCGCTCCCGGGATTCCGGCCAGGTAGGAACCGGCGGCGACCGACAAGATGACGGCGACCGGGTGCAGCGATACGGCCTTGCCCATGATGAGCGGCTGGAGGATATGGCTTTCAAGCTGCTGCACGAACAGGACGATGGCCAACATGACGAGCGCGTTGACGGGACCATTCGCCACCAAGGCCAGGAGCACCGCGATGGCTCCCGTCACGAGGGCACCGACCACCGGGATGAACGAGCCGATGAACACCAACACACCCAGGGGCAGGGCGAGGGGAACCTGGATAATCGCTGCGCCGACGCCGATCCCCACCGCGTCCACGAACGCAACGAACATCTGGATGCGCACGTAGCTGACCATGGACGACCAACCGCGCCGGCCCGCGCCATAGGCCGCTGCGCGTGCGGTCCGGGGCAGGAGCCCGACGATGAACCGCCAGATCCTGGACCCCTCGAGGAGGAAAAAGATCAGGATGAAGAGGGCCAGGACCATGCCCGCGGCAAAATGCCCGGCGGTACTACCGAAGGACAGGGCACCGCTGAGGATGCTGCTGCTGTTGTTCTGCAGGGCCGAGGTTGCGCTCTGGATGTAGGTGTCGATCTGGTCCGCGGTCAGGTGCAGCGGGCCGTCAGCGAGCCAGGCCTGGACTTGCTGGATGCCCGTGAGCGCTTCCTGCCACAGCTCGCCGAATCCCACAGCGAGTTGCCGTCCCACCAACGCCAGGGCTCCCGCGATGACCCCGAGGAACCCCACCACTGTGATGGCAACGGCCGCTCCTTGGGGCATCTTGAGCTTCCTGAGCCACCCCGTGACCGGGTAGAGCAAGCCTGCCAGGAGGGAGGCGACCATGAGCGGGATGATCAGGAAGCTGACCTTCCCCAACAGCCAAATAAGGGCTCCAACGACCACCAATATGAGGCCCACCCGCCATGCCCACGCGGCAGCAATCCGGACTCCGTACGGGATGTCCTGCGCAATGTGATGCTCCGACACCTGCCTGGGCGCGGCCGAAACGGGCTCACTCGATGGCGTGGCGTCCTGTGCTGGCGTCATTCACCCATAATTCCGCAGGGAGCGCCCGATAGGAAACCCATCTACAGCGCGCCCACGATTCCCCACCTCATAGTGAAGGTCTCCCCCGGTTCGAGCCACCGGAGGCCATCGCCCGAGTTGAACGCGTTCGCCGGACCGGTCATGGGCTCAATCGCCACCGCTTTCGAGCGGCCCGGAAAAGTATCCGTGACGAAGATGTGGACGTAGGCGCAGCTTTCGTCCTGCTCCAAGGAGACGCTTCGGCCATCCGGCGCCGACAGCGTTTGGCGGGCGATGCCGCCGTCGAACCCCAAATCCGTGAACGCCACATCGACATCCAGGCCACCCACACTCCGGCCGCGCCAAAATCAAAATCACCGTCGACAGGCACCGAACTACGCGGGATCAGCCGCTCGTCGGCCACGAGTCGCGTACCGGCGTGGACAGTCAGGACCATCTCTTCCGGCGGAACGTCCCCTACACGCAAATACGGGTGCGCCCCGAGGACGAAGGGCGCGGGGGCCGCCGAATCATTGATGAAACTCTGGGAGACCCGAAGCGCCAGCCCGGCGTCGATCTCGTAGTGGACCTGATGCCGGGCCAGGAAGGGGTAGCCGTGCTGCGGGAAGATCACGGCTTCGAGGGTCACGGAGAATTCGTCTTCCGCCACGAGGGCGTAGGACGAGTTGCGCAGGAGCCCGTGGCTGGCGTTGTTGCGGGACACCTCCGTGATGTCCAGTTGCTGCTTTTTGCCGTCGAGGTACCAGATCCCGTCCTCGATCCGGTTGGCCCACGGGGCGAGGGTAATTCCGGTGGCCCCGGGCGGAAGTTGCGCGTCGCCGTAGCTCTCGGTGAGCTGGACGCCGTCGCGGCTGAACAACCGCAAGCCCGCGGCGAGCTCGGTGACGACGGCGAGTGCGTCACCGCGGCGGATCTCGAATTGGCGTCCGCTGGCAAAGCGTCGGGATACGGTCTCTTCGCCCGGTGTCGAAGACGGTGTTGTGGGAGGCATGGCACCACCGTACTGCATCCCATGTGTTGCTTGGCTTCACCCTCAATGTTCTTTTTTGTTAGATATTTTGCCTTTTTGAGCACTCTGTGGCACCATAAATCCATGACTCGCCTTACCAGCACACGCCTCGCCGATGGCCGGGAGCTGATCTATTTCGACGACGCCGGCTCGCCGGAGCGCGATCCCGGCT
>NZ_DF952469.1:413975-415960 GCF_001263615.2 Arthrobacter sp. Hiyo1
TGAGCGGCGAATGGGTCGCCGTGGCGGCACACCGCCAAAGCCGCACCCACCTGCCACCGGCAGACCAATGTCCCATCTGCCCCACCACGCCCGCGAACCCTTCCGAAATCCCGGCGCCGGACTACGACGTCGTGGTGTTCGAGAACCGCTTCCCCTCACTGGGGCCGGCGGTCGGCATGATCCCGGGCATGCCCGCTTGGGGAACCTCCGGCCCTGCATACGGCCGCTGCGAAGTTGTCTCATTCACGCCCAGCCACACCGGATCCTTTGCCGAGCTTGGCGAAACCAGGGCACGCACGGTCGTCGAAGCCTGGGCGCACAGGACTGAGGCGCTCAGCGCCCTTCCCGGAATCCAGCAGGTGTTCCCGTTCGAAAACCGGGGCGCTGACATCGGGGTAACCCTTCACCACCCACACGGACAGATTTATGCCTACCCCTACGTCACGCCGCGGGCGGCCAGCCTTGGCGCCGCCGCCGGCCAGTACTTCGACGACTCCAAGGGCCGGGAATCGCTCACGTCCTCGATCCTCAAGGCCGAACGGCAGGACGGGAGCCGCATGGTGCTCGAAGCCGAGCACTTCAGCGCCTACGTGCCGTTCGCCGCCCGCTGGCCGCTGGAGGTGCACCTCGTCCCCCATCGGCAAGTTCCCGACCTCGCCGCTTTGAGCGGCGAAGAACGCGACGAACTAGCCACGTCTACCTTGAGTTGCTCAAGCGCATGGACGCCCTGTATCCGACTCCCACACCGTACATTTCCGCTTGGCACCAGGCACCCCTGGATCGCGTCCTGAGACCGTCCGGCCACCTGCACCTGCAACTCACCTCCCCACGCCGTGCTGCCGACAAGCTCAAGTACCTTGCCGGTTCCGAGGCCGCCATGGGAGCCTTCATCAACGACACCACGCCCGAATCGGTGGCCGAACGGCTGCGCGCCGTCGCCAGCGATTCCCAGCGCGCTATTCCGGAAGCCCCAGCATGACCTCAACTCCCGACGCCCCTGCCGTGGGCGCCCTCTCCGGGCTTTTCGAGTCGACTTTCGGTTCAGCCCCCGACGGCGTGTGGCAGGCACCGGGACGCGTGAACCTGATCGGCGAGCACACCGATTACAACGAAGGTTTCGTGTTGCCTTTCGCCATCGACAAGACCGCGAAGGTTGCAGTCCGGATCCGCCATGACTCACGCGTCCGGCTGTTGTCTACCTTCGGCGGGCAAGGCCTCGTCGAAGCCGACGTCGACGCGTTGGTTCCCGAAGCGGCCAAAGGCTGGACGAAGTATCCGCTCGGCGTCGCCTGGGCCTTGCAACAGCGCGGCGTCCTTGTCCCGGGCTTCGACCTCCTCATGGATTCGGATGTCCCGCTGGGCGCGGGACTGTCCTCCTCGCACGCCATCGAATGCGCCGTCATCTCCGCCCTCAACGAGCTAACGGGCGCGGGACTGGGCGCCGAAGACATGGTCCTCGCAACGCAGAGGGCCGAGAACGACTTCGTGGGCGCCCCTACCGGAATCATGGACCAGTCGGCGTCGCTTCGCGGGTCAAAGGGCCATGCGGTCTTCCTGGACTGCCGCGACCAGAGTGTGCAACTAGTCCCCTTCGACGCCCAGGAGGCCGGACTCGTTCTGCTGGTCATCGACACCAAGGTCTCCCATTCACATGCCGACGGCGGTTATGCCTCGCGTCGTGCTTCCTGCGAACTCGGGGCCCAGGTACTGGGGGTCCCGGCCCTGCGCGACGTCGGCATCGGCGACTTGGAGGAAGCCAGCGGCCTCCTGGACAGCATCACTTTCCGGCGGGTGCGTCACATCGTCACGGAAAACGACCGCGTGCTGCAGACCGTGGAACGCCTCACCACGGAGGGCCCCGCCCACATCGGCAGGCTCCTGGATGCGAGCCATGCGTCCATGCGCGATGACTTCGAGATCTCCTGTCCGGAACTGGATCTCGCGGTGGAAACCTCCCGAGCCCACGGTGCCATCGGCGCCCGGAT
>NZ_DF952469.1:416764-425271 GCF_001263615.2 Arthrobacter sp. Hiyo1
ATGGCCAGGGTGGTGACCGTCCTGGCCGGCCTGGACACCGTCCCCGCGGCCACGATCAACCGCTTCTGCGCCTCGAGCCTGCAAACTCTGCGGATGGCCTTCCACGCCATCAGCTCCGGAGAAGGCCACGCCTTCGTCTCGGCGGGGGTCGAATCGGTGTCCCGCTACCAGAACTGGGTCGGGGCAGGGGAAACCGACACCAGCGTGCACAACCCCCTGTTTGAAGCCGCGCGCGCCGTACGGCCGCCCGGGCCGCGTCCAACACCCCGTGGACGGATCCCCGCATGGGAGGACGGATGCCGGACGTCTACATCGCGATGGGACAGACCGCGGAAAACGTCGCCACGAGCCACGGAATCAGCCGGGCCGAGCAGGATCTGTGGGCGGTCCAGAGCCAGAACCGTGCCGAGGCGGCCATCTCCTCCGGTTTCTACGCCCGCGAGATCACGCCGTACACCCGCAAAGACGGGACCGTCGTCGAGCGCGACGATTCACCTCGCGCCGGCGTCACCCTTGAAGCGGTCAGCGCCTTGGAGCCGGTCTTCCGCAAGGAAGGGACCGTGACCGCCGGGAATGCCTGCCCGCTCAACGATGGCGCCGCCGCCGTGGTGGTCATGAGCGATTTCCGGGCCCGGGAGCTTGGCCTCGAGCCGCTGGCACGCATCGTCTCGACGGGAGTCAGCGCCCTTTCCCCGGAACTCATGGGCATGGGTCCCGTGGAGTCGTCGCGCCGGGCCTTGGCACTGGCGGGGCTGAGCATGGCGGACATTGACCTCGTGGAACTCAACGAAGCCTTCGCCGTCCAGGTGGTAGCGAGCGCCCGCGAACTCGGCATCGATCCGGAGAAACTCAACGTCCACGGCGGAGCCATCGCCCTTGGCCATCCCTTTGGCATGACAGGCGCCCGGATGACCACCACTTTGCTCAATGGCCTCCGGGAACGGGACTGCACCTTGGGACTGGCGACCCTGTGTGTCGGTGGCGGGCAGGGCATGGCGGTGGTCTTCGAGCGTCTGTCTTAACCGCACCGGAAAGACACGTAGTGCCCCTGAAGACGGATCTTCAGGGGCACTACGCTCATCCTGGGAGCTTAGTCGTCGCCGCGCAGGATCGCCAGCAGGCGGATGATCTCCACGTACAGCCACACGAGCGTCACGGTCAGGCCGAAAGCGGCCGTCCAGGAGTATTTCTCCGGAGCGCCCTGCCGGACACCCTGTTCGATGCTCGTGAAGTCCATGACCAGTGAGAATGCGGCCAGGCCGATAGCCAGGATGCCGATGAAAACGCCCAACGGGATGCCGAAGATGTGCACGCTGCTGCTCAGGCCGAACGGCGACTGGACTGCGCCCGTCCACACCAGGACCATATTGATCACTGCGAAGACGAGGTAGCCGAGCATGGCGATCATGAAGAAGCGAACAGCCTTGGGGGTGGCACGCACCTTGCCGCTCTTGAAGAGAGCCAAGGTCACGCCGAACACCGCAAGGGTGCCAATGACAGCTTGCAGGCCGACGCCCGGGAACATTCCGTCCAGGAGGCGGGTCAGGCCTCCGAGGAACAGACCCTCAAGTCCGGCATACGTCAGGATCAGTGCCGGGGACGGCTGCTTCTTGAAGGAGTTGACCATGCCCAACGCGAAGCCGCCCAACGCGCCGACAATCATCAGGAGATTTGCGGTTCCCGGAGCAACGAACAACGTGACCGCCGCGCCAAGCAGCAGCACCGCAAGGCACGCTGCAGTCTTGACGATGACGTCGTCGAAAGTCATACGGCCGGTCTCGGCCGGACCGGCTGCGGGCTGGTTGTACATCTCCTGCAGCTGATCGCTCGTCATCGGCGGCTGTGCCGCCCAGGCAGGCTGGCCATACTGGGGCTGGCCGTGGGTGTAGCTGGGAACGGGCGGAGCCTGTGTGGCTCCACGGAAATTCTTTCCGTTGAAGATCGGGTTGCCGCCGAGTGCCATGGTGGATGTCCTTCTTGCTGTGGGTGCGAAGTGATAGTTCACGCTACCAATTCCCACGCTTGGTCCGCACCGAAAGTTCCACCGCCGCCGATGCCGGCACCCTCCGCGTTGCGAGGGTGCCGGCACACGGGGCTATCCGACGCCGAGGTACGCTTCCTTGACCGCCGGGTTGGCGAGCAGTTCCTTGCCGGTGCCCTGTGCGTAATTGACCCGGTTTCCAGGACAAAAGCACGGTGTGCACGGGCCAGGGCCTGGTTGGCGTTTTGCTCCACCAGAAGCACCGTGGTGCCCTGGTTGTTGATCTCGGTGACAATCTTGAAGATCTGGCGGATGAACTGCGGAGCCAGCCCCATGGAAGGTTCATCCAGGAGCAACAGCTTGGGGTTGGACATCAGGGCCCGGCCAATCGCGAGCATCTGTTGTTCGCCACCGCTCATGGTGCCGCCAAACTGCTTGATACGTTCCTTCAACCGCGGAAACAGGTCGAAGACTCGCTCCAAATCGTCTGCAACCTTGGTCCGGTCCTTGCGGCCGTAGGAACCCATGTCAAGGTTCTCCTCCACCGTCATGCCGGGGAAAATTCCCCGTCCCTCAGGCGCCTGCGAAATGCCCTGGACGACGCGGATGTGCGCTTTCATCCTGGTGATGTCCTTGCCGGCGAACGTGATGGAGCCGGCCGACGGAGCCAGCAATCCGGAGATGGTCCTCATGGTGGTGGTCTTGCCGGCACCATTTGCCCCGATGAGCGAGACGATTTCGCCTTCCTCCACGCTGAATGACATGTCGGAAATGGCTTGGATCCGGCCATAGTGGACGGATATGTTCTTCAGCTCAAGCAAGGTCATCTTCAGGCTCCCCGAGATAGGCGGAAATAACTTTCGGGTCATCGCGGATAATCTTCGGCACCGCATCCGCGATCTTTTTCCCGAACTCAAGGACCACGATCCGGTCGGTCACCCCCATGACCAACTTCATGTCGTGCTCAATGAGCAGGACCGTGTAGCCGTCGTCACGAATGGTCCGGATCAGGGCCATGAGCTCTTCTTTTTCCGCCGGATTGAACCCTGCTGCGGGCTCGTCCAAGCACAGGACTTTGGGATCAGTCGCAAGTGCGCGCGCGATTTCCAGGCGGCGCTGGTAACCGTAAGGCAAGTGCCGTGACAAGAAGTGGGCATGATCGGCGATGCCCACGAACTCAAGCAATGCCATGCCGCGTTCAATGGCGGTTTTCTCTTCCCGGACATGGGTGGGCAGACGGAAGAGCGCTCCGCCGACACTCGTGCGGTGGCGTGCATCGAGGCCGACAACCACGTTTTCCAAAGCGGTCATCTCACCAAAAAGGCGGATGTTCTGGAAGGTCCTCGCCAGGCCACGCCTGGTGATCCGGTGCTGCGGCAGTCCGTTGAGCAATTGTCCTTCGAGCAGGACCTTTCCGGACGTCGGCTTATAGACACCCGTCATGGCATTGAAACAAGTGGTCTTACCGGCACCGTTGGGGCCGATGAGACCGAGGATTTCGCCTCTGTTGATATCAAACGTGACATTGTCCAGAGCCGTCAGGCCGCCGAATTTGATGGTGAGGTCTTGGACCTGCACCAAGGCTTCGCCCACTTTGGTGACGATGTCCCTCTCAGGGGCCACCTTCTCGGCGACTTCGAGGTCCACTCCCTGTTCCTTGAGTGCCTCTACATCAATATCCGGTTCGATCGCTTCACTCATTTGTCAGCCCCCTTTCCCGGTTCCAGGACGACTTTGCCCGAAGCAGGAATGTCGCCCATGGCACCCTTGAGTTTGTTGTACGCCAGGCGGCCGTAGGCGAGGAGGCTTTGGCGTGCGGGCAGAAGGCCACCGGGGCGGAAGATCATGATGACCACCAACGCCGCGCCAAAGATCAGATACTTGAACTCGGCAATCGCGGTGAAACGGAGTGGAATATATGCCACCAACGCACCGCCGAGAATCGCACCGACCTTGTTCCCCGTGCCGCCCATGACGACAGCAGCGACGAACAGGATGGACGTGGCGATATCGAACTTCTGGTTGTTCACAAAGCCCACTTGCCCGGCAAACAAGGCACCCGAGAGCCCGCCCACGGAAGCGCCGATGGCAAAAGCCCACACCTTGTACTTGAAGGTCGGGACGCCCATGATTTCCGCGGCATCTTCATCCTCGCGGATGGCAATCCAGGCGCGTCCCACGCGGCTGCGCTCCAGGTTTCCCGCGGCCAAAAGCACCACGATGATGATGGACAGCGTCAGCCAGTACCACGGGGTTCCGTTCGAGTTCTGGAAAATTGTTTGCCCGCTTGAATCCGTTCCCGGAGGGTGGCCAACGTTCTGGAAGCCAACCTGGCCTTTCATCGCCGGAATAATCGTGGCCAAAATGCGCACGATTTCACCGAAGCCGAGCGTGACGATAGCCAGGTAGTCGCCGCGAAGGCGAAGCGTAGGCACACCGAGGACCACTCCGAAGAACATGGCGACTGCCATCGCCAGCGGGAGCGTCCACAAGTAGGGAATGTGCACATACGGCGAATCCGGGCTGGTAAACATTGCCGCCGTGTAGGAACCCAGGGCGAAAAATGCCACATAGCCCAAGTCGAGGAGGCCCGCATAGCCGACCACCACGTTCAAGCCCACAGCCACCAGGGCATAAACAGACATTTGCGCGAGCGCGATTTGCCAATTGTTGCCTGGTTCCGTCGTGATCAACGGCGGGTTGAGGATGGGGAGCAAGTACGCAATGACCACGACGACGATGAGGATCAGCCATTGGGTTTGGCGCGGGAGCGCGTTCCATTTGTCGCTGAGTCCCGGGAACCAGCCTTTGCGGCGCCGCATTTTGGCTTCGCGGTCCGCAATTTCCTGTGCCGAAGCATCATCGGGAATAAGTGTGGGGCCGTCTGTTGTGCTCATGCCTTACTCTTTCCTAGCGAGCTACCCAAGACACCTTCGGGTCGCACAATCAATACCAACACCAGGACCACGAACGCGACCACGTCGGTCCATTGGGAACTGCCCAGGAGCACCTGGCCGTAGTTGCCGATCAAACCGATCAGCAGGCCGCCCAGCAAAGCGCCGCGCACATTGCCGATGCCTCCGAGGACAGCGGCCGCGAAGGCCTTGACGCCGAGGATGAATCCGCCGTTGTATTGCACGCCGGACGGGATTTTCATCACGTAGAACAAGGCGGCTGCGCCGGCCAGGATCCCTCCGATGATGAAGGTGGTCACGATGATCTTTTCCTTGTTGACACCCATCAAAGTTGCGGTATCCGGGTCCTGCGCAACGGCACGGATGCCCCGGCCGGTCCGGGACCGCCTGATGAACTGGTCGGTGGCGATCATGAGGATAATCGCTGCGACCACGATCACCACCTGCTGCGAATCGACGATCGTCCCGAAGACGTCGAAAATCGGGAGCGGCCTGAACATCGTCAGCGCAGCCTCCGGGCTCGGTCCGCGCCACCAGTAGATGGTGTACTGAATGGCGAAGGAAACACCGATGGCGGTAATCAAGAATGCCAGGCGGGGCGCCTTGCGCTGCCGCAAAGGTTTATAGGCCACCCGTTCCACGATCACTGCCATCAAGGCTGAGGCGATGATGGCGACAACGAGGGCGAGGACAAGATTTCCCACGATGGCCCAAAAGGCCAGCCTCGGAGCAGAGGGCCCGAAATTCAGCGCGCTGAGGGTAAAGAACACCCCGTAACAGCCCGTGATGAACACTTCGGAGTGGGCAAAGTTGATGAGGTTGAGAACGCCGTAGACGAGGGTATAGCCGAGGGCTACCAACGCGTAAATTGCCCCGAAGGTCAACCCGTCAAAGGTTGAACTCCAGAAATTTTCGGTAAAGGAGTTTACGTCGAAGGTGATCCACGTATCGTCCATGGGAACCGAGTGGAGCAGGTTGGGAATTACTTCACTGATCATGGCACTTCCTGATGTAATCAAAAGAAATGCTGGGGGTCGGCATGGATGCTAACCCCCAGCATTCATCTGGGCTCGGTGTTATTTTCCGATGACGCCGATGGGAACGATCTTGCCGTTCTCTACTTTGTAGCCGTAAACATCAGGCGTTGCCAGTTCGCCGGTTGAATCCCACTTGTAGTGCTTCGACAGGCCGTCTGCATCGTAGGACTTGACCCAGGAAAGAAGGTCCGCGCGGGACTGCTTGCCCTTGTCGATACCGGAGAGCAGGACCGTGGCTGCGTCGTAACCTTCAATGGAGTAGGTTCCGGGCTCAGCGTTGGCAAGCTTCTTGTACTCGGACTCGAAGCTCGGGATCAGCTCGCCGGGGATGCACGGGCAGGTGAAGTACGAGTTCGACGATGCGTCGCCGGCCTGCTTGATGAACTGGTCATCCTTCACGCCATCCGGGCCCACGAAGGAGCCGGTGAATCCCTTTCCAACCAGCTGCTGGTCGAAGGGAGCGCCTTCTGCGTAGTAGCCCGCGTAGTAGACGGTGTCTGCCTTGGCGTTCATGATCTTGGAGATCACGGCCGAGAAGTCCTTCTGGCCTGTGACAACCTTGTCGGACCCCACCATCGCGGAGCCCAGGGCCGCGGAGGTTGTGGTTCCCAAACCGATGCCGTAGTCAGAGTCGTCCTGGACGAGGTAGACCTTCTTGGCCTGCAGCTTGTCCGTGAGGAACTTCGCTGCGGCCGGACCCTGGACGGCGTCATTGCCGAGGGCCCGGAAGAAAGTGGTCCAGCCGTTCTTCGTCAGGCTCGGGTTGGTTGCGGAGGGCGTGATGTGCACCAAGCCCTTCTGCTCGAAGATGTTGCCGGTGGCCTTGGATTCTCCCGAGAAGGGCAAGCCCACCACTCCGATGATGTCCGGCTCGGACACGATCTGCGTTACCGGGCCAGTGGCCTTGTTCGGATCGCCTTCAGTATCGAATTTCTTGAACTGGACCTGGCAGCCGGGGTTCGCGGTGTTGTGCTGGTTGATGGCCAGTTGGATGCCGTTGAAGATGTTGATACCCAGCTGGGCGTTGGGTCCTGTCTCGGCACCGGCATAGGCAAGGGTGGTGGTTGACGGGCAATTTGCCTTGCCATCGCCTGCAGGCAAAACAGCTCCGGCAGGAACGTCGACTTTGGAAATCGCAGGGATATTGATCCTGCCGCCGCCACCCGAGGTTTCGGTGCCGCTAGGGGCAGTCTGATTCGCACAGCCCGCCACCAGCATGCCGAGGGTGGCTGCTGCTGCAATCGCCGAAATGACTTTCTTCCTGTACATAAATAGCCTCCGCGGTGCGTCTGATTCGTGGTCATTCGCCCGAAGTCACTTTCACTTCGAACATGTTCCATGAGAGTACTACCAAATATGTGTCCTAGAACACATATACGCAGGTCAGGATCTAATAACGGTGTGTCGCTGTCCAGTCCGGACGGCCCTTCACATGAACGCGGGGTTAAATTCCTGTCACGGCACAGCTTGGCGCAACAAGTGGGGCCGCAGGGTTCGCATTTCGCATGCGTGCCCCAGGTGGGACTCGAACCCACAACACGCGGATTTTAAGTCCGCTGCCTCTGCCAATTGGGCTACTGGGGCGCCCGGATAATGGTAACCCAGTGCACTCCCCTCTTTCGTCTCCTAGAGCCGTTCAAACGGCGCGGCATAACGGAAGGTTCCACTGACGCCGTCGGGCCATGCTTTGAGGGGCAACAGTTGGAAATGGTCTCCCCACCCGGCGTCGGGGGCCACCACGCCCAGCGTGCGCGCGGGCAGGAATCCAAAGCGCGGATAGTACTCGGGACTGCCCAGCAGGGCGATGCCCGGTTCGCCCGCTTCGTCGGCCCGTCGAGCGGTTTCCCGCAAGAGGGCAGATCCGATGCCGCGCCGCTGCAGGTGCGGTTCGACGCTGATGGGGCCAAGCCCCAAAAGCCGGAGCTCCCCTATCCAGCCGCGGGTACTGATGACGTGGCCCACGATCTCACCGGCAATCTCGGCCACGATGCTGAACTCCGGCAGGTACTCATCGCACTCGAAGAGTTCACGCAGGAGCTTCACTTCGGCCGGGACCCGTCGACGGGCAGCCCGGTGACCGGGCTGGTGGAAAAGGCGGCAGCCGTGAGCGCCAGCACGGACTCGCGGTCATCCTGCCGCTCCGTTCGCACCACCACGCCCTGGCCCAGCAGCTTAAGGACTTCCATGGCGCGCCCGCGTTCGGCGGATGGAACCAACAGGTGGTCGTGATGGAACCCTGCCAGGACGTTGCAACTGATACCAGCGGCCGTGAGGGCGGAGCTGACGGCCGCTGTGAGCCCCACGGCGTCCAAGGCAGAGTGGATTTGAAGAGTGATCCACGCCGCCACGAAATCGTAGGACAGTCCCAGGCGTCCGGCTTCTTCACGGCGCAGGACCACCGTGAGGCCTTCCGCTTCGCGGACAGCGGCTTCGATATCGCCCTCAAGCGCTTTGCCGTGCGGCCACAACGCGTACACGTAGTCGCCGTCCCGAAGGACGGGGTGCATGGATCCCAGGAGGGTCGTCAGATCGCTTTCGCCAGCCATGCTGCAAGTCTAGGACCCGCCGTCGCCG
>NZ_DF952469.1:426406-428275 GCF_001263615.2 Arthrobacter sp. Hiyo1
GATCATCGGGTTGGCCTGCACGCCTGCAGTCCACACGAGGGTGTCGGCTTCGAACTCCTGGGCAGGCGTCTTGTCCGGCAGGTTGATGAGCTTGAGGCTTCCCTCTGCGTTGTCGAGGGAGGTGTTGAGCAGGACCTCGATGCCGCGGCTGCGCAGGTGTTCGACAACCCACTCTGCCTGGCTGCGGTGACCTCGGGCATGATGCGGCCCATGGCTTCGACGAGAACGAAGCGGACCTCTTCCTGGCGGATGCGCGCGTTGTTCTTGACGGCAGCGCGGGCGAGGTCTTCCATCTCGGTGATGCACTCGATACCTGCGAAACCGCCACCCACGACCACGAAGGTCAGGGCCTTGGCGCGTTCGGCGGCGTCCGTCATGGTGGAGGCAACCTCGATGCGCTCAAGGACCTTGTTGCGCAGGGCGACCGCTTCTTCGATGGTCTTCAGGCCAATGCCTTCGTCAGCGAGGCCCTTGATGGGGAACGTCCGGGTGATGGCGCCGGCGGCAACCACGACGTCGAAGTACGGGATCTCGAAAGGCTCTCCACCGTCGGCCGGAGCAACAACGGCGGTGCGGTTCTTGTGGTCGATGCTGGTGACGCGGCCCTGGATGAGTTCCGTCTGCTTGAGGTGCTGGCGGTGCGAGACGACGGCGTGGCGTGCCTCGATGTTGCCGCCGGCCACTTCGGGGAGGAAGGGCTGGTAGGTCATGTAGGGAAGGGGATCAACGACGGTGACGATGCCGCCGGCGTTCGCGATCTTCTTCTGCAGCTTGAGTGCTACGTACAGGCCGACGTATCCGCCGCCGACAACGAGAACACGGGGACGGTCAATGAGCTCAGGGGTGGTTGCCATAAGAATAGAGTACAGCACCTTGTGAAAATCTTCACTAACTATTTCCCGACGCTACGGATCGGCGCCGGAGGCTATTTCGGGGGGCTCGGATCCACGACGTCCACCACGCCGGTCGAGGTCTCGTCGGGCAGTTCCGGGGAGGTCCGGTAGCGCGCCTCAATTGGACGGTGGCGCCCGCGACGATCGCCACGAAAAGCGAACCAAAGCCGATGACCACCGCGGCCGGAACCGCAGTGTCGGACTGCGATGGCGCCTTGGCCGCGGGAACTGTGGGATCCGCCAAGGTGGCCGCGGGAATGCTTGGTTTCGACGTTGACGGAGGCGTCGGGCTGCTGAGGTCGCCACGTCGATGGACCCGGATCCAGTCCGCAATGGATCCCACGGGATTGCTCGCTACCTCGGGTACATCGGCTTTCAGGGCCGCCTCGGCATTGAGGATGCCGTAGCCATAGATGGGGTCCTTGCCGGGCGCGCCTGCATCCTCGGCCGTCGACACAATCCTGTTGATGACCTGCTTGGCGCTCATATCAGGCCATTTCGAGCGGATAAGTGCCGCGACGCCGGAGACAATCGGCGCGGAGCCGGACGTGCCGGCCCAATCTTCATAGCTCCCACCGGGCAGTCCGCCCACCAGCTTCTCCGCGGGCGCCGAGACGCCGATGCTGATTCCCTGCGAAGAAGCGTCGACGCTGGCCGTACGGTTCCGGTCGAGTCCCGCCACGGTCAGTACACCCGGAATCGTGGCCGGCGCGCCCACCTGGACGTTTCCGCCGATCCGGTTGCCCGCCGCGGCCACGATCACCACGTCCTTTTGTTCGGCATAGAGGAACGCCGCATCCCAGCTTTGGGGCCAATCAGGCGAGGTGCTGCCGAGGGAAATGTTGATGACCTTGGCGCCGTTGTCCACCGCCCATCGGACAGCTTCGGGAATCTGTTCCTGGTCCGTCTTGCCCGCCGGATTCGGCGAACCGAGCCAGGCGGAAACGGAGAGGATCTGGGCCTCGGGCGCGACGCC
>NZ_DF952469.1:430383-432721 GCF_001263615.2 Arthrobacter sp. Hiyo1
CAGCACGTGCAGGCACTTGACGCGGGTAGCATGCCGCCGGCCGAGACCCCTGCGATTTCCGGAACGTCTCCCGTGCCGGCACGTCCGGCAATCTCGTCACGCGCCTGGAGATAGGCTTCGTGGGCGCTCCTGTAAGCCGCAGCCAAAGGCTCGTCCGCGGTGAGCCGTTCGTTCATCTCATTCATGAGCCCGCCGGCTTCCAGCCGCGACACGGCGGCGGTGATGACGGGGTGCGTCAAGTAGAACGTCGTGGGAAACGGGGTTCCATTGCTCAAGCGCGGAGCGGTTGCAGCGACCAGCGGGTTGCCGCAGACGCAGCGCGCCGGGATTTCGACGACGTCGCGCACCGGCCGTCCGAGCTGGCGGCTGAGGATTTCGAGATCGTGTGCTGATGGCTTGCGGGACTCCTGCGATGCAGGTGCCGAGTTGTCTTCCACTGGCGCTGCCATCCTTCCTGCCCTTTTTGGCCGCGCCCATCAGGGCGCGACGGCGGCGGGCACCGCGTCTAGTCTGTTGCCGAGCGCCTGATGGATTCCCACAGGCCGTCCACCCATGGCAGGTTGGACGGGCTTCCGGAAGCTCCTGAACTGGTGCTCCCACCCGGTGTGCCGGCGGGAACGTCTCCACCAAACACCCAGTAGCCAGCTTCACCCGGCATAACCATGTTAATGCGGTCCCGGGCTTGTTGTTTCACGTAGTTGGGGTCCTGCCACCGCGTGATCTGCTTCTGGAGGCTGGCCTGCTCGGCCTGTTTGCTGGCAATGTCGGCTTCCAGGCCGGAGATTTCGGCCTTTTTCTCCAACCAGATCTTCACTGTGGGAGCGAGCATGATAGTGATCGCTATCATCACCACAGCGAGGGCAAGCATACGGCCGGAGAACGCCTTCGCGGGCACAGGGCGCGCGCCGTGGTCCTTGTCGGAGTGCGAGGATCCGGCACCGGATGCCTTGCTGGATGCCTTGCCGACAACCGGGGTGTTTCCCGAACGTCCCGGTTTCGCAGCACCACCAACCTTGGATCCGGAAGGGGCTTTGCTTTGGGTGCCGCCTTCGGCTTTGGCATTGGACGGCGTCCTGGACCCTGCATGAACCGGTGCCTCTTGCTGGGCGGCGGATGCCTTGCGGGACTCGCCGAAGTCGGCACGGATGACATGGCCGCCGTCGGGGTTCTTTTGGGGCGAGCGGCCGAGGGCATCTGCCCGGGGGACCTTGGGGCGGCGGGTGGCCATGACACTCCTGTAATGCCTGGTGCTTGCCTGGCGGGTTGCTGCGCGTTGCGTTCCTCACGGAGCCTGCGGTTTGCCGAAGTGCTCGCACATTTCGTTAAACAGAACCGGTGGCTATGGTCTTTCCACCATAGCCACCGGTCAGCTGTTTCAGCGGATACTAGCCCTTGAAACGCGGGAAAGCGCTGCGGCCGGCGTAGCGGGCGGCGTCGTCGAGTTCTTCTTCGATGCGCAGCAGCTGGTTGTACTTGGCGACGCGCTCGGAGCGGGCCGGGGCACCGGTCTTGATCTGGCCCGCGTTGGTGGCAACGGCGATGTCAGCAATGGTGGTGTCCTCGGTTTCGCCGGAGCGGTGCGAGGTGATGGTGGTGTAACCGGAGCGCTGGGCCAGGGAAACGGCGTCCAGGGTTTCCGTCAGGGAACCGATCTGGTTGACCTTGACGAGCAGGGAGTTGGCCGTGGCGGAGTCGATGCCCTGCTGCAGGCGGATCGGGTTGGTGACGAAGAGGTCGTCGCCAACTAGCTGGACCTTGTCACCGATGGTGTCGGTAAGGGTCTTCCAGCCTTCCCAGTCGTTTTCGTCCAGCGGGTCCTCGATGGAGACGAGCGGGTAATCGGCAACGAGTTCGGCATAGTAGGCGCTCATCTCGGTGGCTGAGAGTGCCTTGCCTTCGACTGGTAGGCGCCGTCCTTGTAGAACTCGGAGGAGGCGACGTCCAGCGCGAGGGCGATGTCCTTGCCCGGGGTGTAGCCGGCGTTCTTGATGGCTTCCTGGATCAGGTCCAGTGCGGCGCGGTTGGACGGCAGGTTCGGAGCGAAGCCGCCTTCGTCGCCGAGGCCGGTGGAGAGGCCCTTGGCCTGCAGGACCGACTTGAGGTTGTGGTAGACCTCACGCCCCAGCGCAGGCCTTCGGAGAAGGTCTCGGCGCCGATCGGGGCGATCATGAATTCCTGGATGTCGACGTCCGAGTCGGCGTGGGAGCCACCGTTGAGGATGTTCATCAGCGGGACGGGCAGGACGTGGGCGTTCGGGCCGCCCAGGTACTTGTACAGGGGCAGGTCCGCGGAGGCGGCGGCCGCGTTTGCCACGGCGAGGGAAACGCCGAGGATGGCG
>NZ_DF952469.1:432746-436318 GCF_001263615.2 Arthrobacter sp. Hiyo1
CTGCCCGAGCGCTCTGAGCGGGCTGCGCGGTCAAGCGACTTTTGCGCCAAGGCGAGGGCGGGAAGGTGCGGTGGAATGCCTTCGAAGGGATCCGAACGCCCGGGCTTCTCGGCCTTCTTCACGGCGTCCCACTTTTCGACGATCTCCTCCACGGTGGCCGGGAAGGATTCCTGCAAGGACCGTCCGGTTTGAACACGTGGGGATTGCGCCGCACCATCTTGTCCGTGATGGCGCGCGCGACGTCGTCGAAGGTGAATTGTCCTTGCTCCTCGGCGAGCCGGGCGTGCAGCACCACTTGGAGCAGCACGTCGCCCAGCTCGCCGCGGAGTTCGTCGGATGTATCGGAACCGGACGCGCCGGCCTCGATCGAATCGACAACCTCATACGCTTCCTCGATCAGGTACTCGACCAAGGACTCGTGGGTCAGCGCCCCCATCCAAGGACAGTGCTCGCGCAAAGAGGCAATCGTCCCCAGCAACTCCACGACAGGACTTTCAGGAGAACTGGCGCCCGAAGGAGTTTGTTCAGCCAAGGTTGGCGTAGGCGTCGTTGATGTACTCCACCAACGCTTCTTTTTCGTCCAACGGCAGGAACGACGACTCGGCGGCGTTGAGGGTCAGTTCGAGGAGGTCATCGAGATCGTAGTCGAAGGTCTCCACGAGAAGCTCGAACTCGTCCGTGAGCGTCACACCGCTCATAAGGCGGTTGTCCGTGTTGATCGTGACGTTGAAGCCCAACTGGTAGAGCATGTCCAGCGGGTGGTTCTCGATGCCTTCGCCGAAGTTCGCGATCGCGCCGGTCTGCAGGTTGGAGGAAGGGCAGATTTCCAGCGCGATTCCACGGTCACGGACCCAGCCGGCCACTTCACCCAAGGTGACCATGCCGACGGTGTCCTCGGCGTCGTCGTCGGCTTCTTCGCCCTCGGCGTCTTCGAACTCAACGGTGATGTCCTCCGCGATGCGCACGCCGTGACCCAATCTCAGGGCGCGGCCGTCCACAAGGGCGGACTGGATGCTTTCCAGGCCCGCGGCTTCGCCGGCGTGGACCGTGGCCGGGAAGTTGTGCTCGGCCAGGTAGGTGAACGCGTCCTTGAAGCGGGAAGGCAGGAAACCGTCTTCGGCTCCGGCGATGTCAAAGCCGACAGCTCCGTTGTAGCGGTGGCGCACTGCGAGCTCGGCAATCTCCTGGCCGCGGTCCGCGTGGCGCATCGCCGTGATGAGCTGGCCCACCTGAATCTGGCGGCCTGACTCCTCAACGGCGTCGACGCCGGCGTCGAGCCCTTCCTGGACAGCGTCCACAACCTCGTCCAGGGTGAGGCCCTTCTGCAGGTGCTGCTCAGGTGCCCAACGGATCTCGCCGTACACGACGCCGTCGTCAGCCAGGTCTTCGACGAATTCCTTGGCGACGCGCGCCAGGCCTTCCTTGGTCTGCATGACGGCAATCGTGTGGTCAAAGGTTTCGAGGTAGCGGACCAAAGAACCGGAGTCTGCGGACTCACGGAACCACTGGCCCAGCGCTACGGGATCCGTGGAAGGCAGGGTGTGGCCGACGGCCTCCGCCAGCTCGATGATGGTGGCCGGGCGCAGTCCCCCGTCCAGATGGTCGTGAAGGGAAACTTTCGGCAGGCTCTTCAGGTCGAAGTCAAGGGCAGGGGCGGCATCAACAATAGGCTCAGTCACGTCTCAACTCTAGGGGGACGGAAGAAGCTTAGCCAGCAGGGTTTGAGCGGTCGACGCCGGCCGTCGCGTTAACCGCGGTTCCCGCGTCTGCTGCGGCTGCTTCCGCGGAGGCCGCTTCCTTCTTCTCGCCGTCTTTCTTTTCGAGATGCTTGTGCCACCAACGCAGGCTGTGGTCCACGATGACGCCGAGTACCACGGCGAATGCCACCGCAATCCCCACGCCGAGGAGCGGGTTGTTGTGCACCCAGTGGCCGGCCAGCGATCCAATGCCGATCGAATAGCCTACCCAGGTGAAGCAGGCGAAGGCGTCCAGGAAGAAGAAGGTCTTGTGGCGGAAGCCGGTCTGTCCGGCGACGTAGTTCACCGCCACCCGGCCCCAGGGGATATACCGGGCGGTGAAGATCAGCACGGCGCCGCGCTTGTCCAACTCGTAGTGCGCCCAGGCGAACATCTTCTGGACCTTCGGCTTGCGCATCCATTTCCAGCGGTCCAGGCCGATCTTGCGGCCCAGCATATAGGCCATGTTGTCGCCGGCCATGGCCCCGACAAGCGCGGTGGCGCCAAGGAGCCACAGGTTGGGCTCACCCCGGTGCATCGCAAGGGCCGAGAGCCCGACGATCGCGGTCTCACTGGGAAGGATCGTGGCAAAGCC
Organism: Arthrobacter sp. Hiyo1; assembly: GCF_001263615.2. Lineage (NCBI taxonomy): Bacteria > Bacillati > Actinomycetota > Actinomycetes > Micrococcales > Micrococcaceae > Arthrobacter > Arthrobacter sp. Hiyo1. The sequence continues at coordinate 435,078 of NZ_DF952469.1, forward strand.
GTCGATGAAAAAGAAAACCAGGAGCACCGGGTAGATCCACGGTTGCCCGGCGGCATGCTCGAGCATGTGGTTCATGAAGTCCACGCAGGCATTGCTCCTCAAGGAAAGTCACACGGTCGCGTGACATAGATCGCTATCCAGTGTCCCACGGCCCGGGCGTCGTTCGCTACGCCCCGGCCGGGTGGAACACAATTTAAGGCTAGCTCGAAAGTCGAAATGGAAGCATCCCCCCATGGAGGGATCTTCCGGTGCCAGGCACGTCATACCAAGGGAGGAGATGGCTCCCCCCTGCCGTGCCTGCTACACGACCGATTCCTCTTCGGGCTCCCCGGTTTCTTCGTCCTCTACGGTGGCGGGCGTGGCCCCGCGGACTTTGCTGATGATCCGGTCCACGATGATTCCCAGGATGACGGCAGCGACGATCGCGATGACCGCCCCGAGCAGGTGGTTGTGCTCGAACCATTGGCCGAAGAACACCCCGATGGCCACCGAATAACTGGCCCACAGGACGGCGGACATAGCCGTGAGCGCCACAAACATGCCGTGCGGGAAGTGGGTTGCTCCGGCTGTGAGGTTGACGGCCACCCGGCCGATGGGGATGAACCGGGCCACCATGATCAGTGATGCGGCCCGCCGTCGTAGTTCCCTCCCGGCCCAGCGGAAGGCACCCTGCATCCTTTGGGAACGCATCCACCGCCATCGGCGTACACCTACTTTGCGCCCAATCAAGTAGGCGATGTTGTCACCTGTGAAGGCCCCAAGGGCTCCCACCAGGATCAGCAGCCACGTGTTGGGCATCCCTGCGGTCACGGAGACTGCCGCGAGTCCCACCACCATCGACTCGCTGGGAATGGGCGGGAAGAAACCGTCGATCACGCAGCAGGCAAAAACCAGGAGCAAGACCCAAGGCTGCCCGGCCGCGGCGAGGATGAAGTCGTTGATGGCTTGCACGGTCTTCCTAACGAATGGCCGCAGGGATTGTCTCCCGGGCATTCCGGAATGCCCGGGAGATCAGCCTAGGAGATCCGGTCGATGATGAGCCGTTGCGCCGGCCGTGAGCCTTCCGGCGCAATGAGCACAGCCCCTTCCAAGGCTTCCTTGGCCCTGTCGAACTTTTCCGGGGTGTCGGTGAGGAGGGTCATGAGTGGCTCCCCCGCCCGGACCAAGGCGCCCGGTTTGGCGTGCATCCGCACCCCTGCGCCGGCCTGGACGATGTCTTCCTTCCGGGCGCGTCCAGCGCC
>NZ_DF952469.1:436524-444457 GCF_001263615.2 Arthrobacter sp. Hiyo1
TCCGGCGCAGGCGAGCATCTCTTCGGCGAGCCTGACGGTCAGCTCGACGACGTCTTCCGGACCGCCGCCCGCGAGCACCTCCACCGATTCCTCCACCTCGATGGCATTGCCCGCGGTCAGGCCCAGCGGGGTCCCCATGTTGGTCAGGAGGGCCACCGTATTGACGCCCGCATCCTTGCCCAGGGCCACCATGGTTTCGGCCAGCTCCCGGGCACGGGCTTCGTCCTTCATGAACGCCCCGGAGCCCACCTTCACGTCGAGCACCAGGGAGCCGGTGCCTTCGGCGATCTTCTTGCTCATGATGGACGAGGCAATCAGGGGAATGGCTTCCACGGTGCCCGTGACGTCGCGCAGGGCATAGAGCTTCTTGTCCGCCGGAGCCAAACCCGTGCCCGCGGCGCAAATGACCGCACCCACGCCCTGCAGCTGGGCCAGGATTTCCTCGTTGCTCAGGTTAGCCCGCCATCCGGGGATCGCCTCGAGCTTGTCGAGCGTGCCGCCTGTGTGGCCCAGTCCCCTCCCGGAAAGCTGGGGAACCGCCACCCCGAAGACCGCCACCAACGGCGCCAGCGGAAGGGTGATTTTGTCCCCGACACCCCCGGTGGAGTGTTTGTCCGTGGTGGCTTTCATGCCGCCGTCGGGACGCCGCAGGCTGGAGAAGTCCATCCGCTCGCCCGAGGCGATCATCGCCTCGGTCCAGCGCGAGATCTCGGCACGGTCCATCCCGTTGAGCAGGATCGCCATGTTCAGGGCCGCCATTTGCTCGTCGGCGATGACGCCGCGAGTGTAGGCATCGATGGTCCAGTCGATCTGCTCCGGGCTTAGGGTTCCTTTGTCCCGCTTGATGCTGATGATCTGTACGGCATCAAAAGCTTCAGTCTGTGTCACCGGTTTTCCTCCAGGTTGTCGGGACCGAAGGCATCTGGCAGCACTTGGTCCATGGTCTTGATGCCCTGCGTTGTCATGAGTTGCATGCCGGGTGCCCGGAATTCATACAGCAATTGCCTGCAACGGCCGCACGGCATGAGGACATTGCCTTTGCCGTCGACGCAATAGAACGCCCGCAATCTGCCGCCGCCACCCATGTGGAGGTCCCCCACCAGGGCGCACTCGGCGCACAGCGTGAGTCCATAGCTGGCGTTCTCGACATTGCATCCGCTGACGATCCGCCCGTCCTCGGTGAGGGCAGCCGCCCCCACCGGGAACTTCGAATACGGAGCGTATGCCTTCCCCATGGCGGCGACCGCGGCGGCCTCGAGGGCCGCCCAGTCCACCTCGGCATTCGTGAATGCCACGGTCAGCCCTTGACGTACGGTATGCCGCTCGCCGCCGGCGGCCGGGACCTGCCCACCAATCCAGCGACGGCGAAGACCGTCAAGGCGTAAGGCAACATGGCCATGAACTGGCTCGGCACAGGCGATCCGATGATGGTGATGACGCTCTGCAGGTTGTCCGCGAAGCCGAACAGCAACGCCGCCAGGAAGGCGCCGAGCGGGTTCCAGCGCCCGAAGATCAATGCCGCCAAGGCGATATACCCACGGCCACCGGACATGTCCTTGCTGAACGCATCCACGGATACGAGCGTGAAGAACGAGCCGCCAATGCCCGCGATCGCACCGCCCATGAGCACGTTCCAGAATCGGGTCCGGTTGACGTTGATGCCCACGGTGTCGGCCGCCTGCGGATGCTCGCCGACGGCCCGCACGCGCAGTCCCCACTTCGTGTGGAAGAGGCCGAGGTAAACGACGATCACTGCGATGTACATCAAATAGCCCACGAGGGACTGGTGGAACAGGATGGGGCCGATGATGGGGATATCGGACAGGAAGGGAATGTCCACCGGAGGCAAGCGCCCCGGCTTGTTGAGTCCATCCGGGTCCGCCGTCAGCAGCGTCGAAAAGAGGAAGCTCGTCAGTCCGCTGATGAGGACGTTGAGCACGACGCCCACGATGATCTGGTTGACGAGGTACTTGATGCTGACCACGGCCAGGACCAAGGAGACAAGCGTTCCGGCGACGGCCGCCGCGACCAGCCCGGCGTAGACGTTGCGCGTCACCGTGGCAACGACGGCTGCGGAGAATGCTCCCAGCAGGAGCTGGCCCTCAATGGCAATGTTGACCACGCCGACGCGTTCGCACAGGACGCCGGAAAGGGATCCGAAGACCAGCGGCACGGCCAAGGTGACGGATCCTGCGATCAGTCCGGCGAGGGAGATCGACGGCTCATCGCCATTTCCGCCAGCCACGATCCAGACCATGAACCCGATGAGGAACACGGCGGCAAAGGTGCCGCCCACCCAGCGGGGTACGGCCCTCTTCGCTGGGTGAGGTACACCGTGTAGCCCGCTAGGCCCAGGAGAATCACGGCGGCGATCCAGCCGATGGCCGCGGAAGGGAGCGTGACCTTTGAAACCTTTGCCACGCCGAGCGCGGCGAGGCCGAGGACCACGACGGCGGCGACGGTGGAGGCGGGCAGCCAACCGGGTACCGTGCCGGAAACTGACGCGCGGCCTGAACGACGGCGGACGAACCACAGATATCCGAGTCCAGCCGAAAGCAGAAGGGCCAGGACGAACGTGACCAAAGCGGCGACACTTGAGGCCGCTTCATTGGCCGCCTCGGCAATGCCGAAGCCTGCCGATTTCGAATTGGACATGAAACCGAACAGCACGGTTCCCAGGATTGCGAGGAGGGACAATCCGATGCCGGCCTTCCAGCTCACCAGCTCCGTGGCGCCCGTCTTTCCCGGGCTCGCCGGGGCGTTGCCGGCGGGTGTGCCACCGCCGGGCTGAGTTGTTGTGGTGCTCATGCTGTTGCAGCTCCGCTCTCGATTTTTCCGGAGGGGATGGTTCCGGAGCCGGGGCCGCCGGTGGCCTTCTTCTTTTTGCGCGGGTTCAGTCCGAAGATCGCGCGTACCAGCGGCGGTGCCGCAATGAACAGGACGATCAAGGACTGGATGACCAGGACGATGTCGATGGGGGTCTGGGTTTCGGCCTGCATCGCGACACCTCCCGCGCGGAACGCGCCGAACAGGAGCCCGGCGAAGAAGGTTCCCCACGGCGTCGAACGGCCGAGCAAAGCGACCGTAATGGCATCGAATCCGATGGAAGCGGCGACGCCTCCCGAGAGGTACTTCTCCGTCCCGGATACCTGCGCAATGCCGGCCAGGCCCGCAAGCGCACCCGCAATCGCCATCACCAGGATCACGGCGCGGGGAACGTTGATTCCAGCGGTGCGTGCCGCGCTCTGGTTGGCGCCCACGGCCCGGAATTCAAAGCCGAGCGTGGAGCGCTTCAGGAGCCACCAGACGAAAACCGTTGCCAGCACTGCCAAGAGGAATCCGGCATGGAGCCTGAACTGGGGTCCGAGCAACTCCGGAAACAGTGCCGATTGGTCCAGGAAGGGCGAGATCGGGTTGGTGGAGCCCTTGCGCTGGAAAGCGGGAGTAGTCAGCAGGAACAGGAGCAGGAAGTTGGCGATGTAGTTCAGCATGATGGTCACGATGACCTCATGGGCACCGGTCCGGGCCTTGAGCAGCCCGACGACGCCGCCCCACACCGCGCCGCCGATGAATCCGGCAACGATGACAAGCAACAGGTGAACGAGGAAAGGCAGGTGCCAGGTGAATCCCACGTAGGCGCCGAACAGGGCACCGAAGATGATCTGGCCTTGCGCACCGATATTGAACAGCCCGGCACGGAAGGCCAGGGCCACGCCGAGTCCAGCCAGGATCAGGGGGGTGGACACCGTCAGGGTCTCAGTGATCGGGTACAGCTGGGCAGCGGCGTCGGCCCCGGCCCAGTTGAATATGGCGCCCTGGACCAACGCCACGTAGGGCCTGAAGACCTCGGTAAGCATGTCCCCCGGCTGCGCGAAGAAGTAACCTGCTGTCTCGGCGACTTTGGGGTTGGTCACGGCCATCAGGATTCCGCCGAGCACAATCGCGAGGAGCACGGACAACACCGAGACCATGGCGTTTCCGGTCACGATCTGCCGGAAGACCGAACCACCGGCGGCGTGCGGGATCTGTCCGCCTTGGCTGGTAGCCGGGATGACTGACGGGGCCATTGCGCCGTCGGCCGTGTCCAGCGCGACATCCAGGACGACCTCGTCGTCCAGAGTCTCCGGGCGCTCAGGCTCGGCCTCGTTTTCCTGCCGAGGGGTATTGGACTCAGACATGGGTTCCTCCCTCGAGGGTCTTGTGCGCAGTCAGTTCTGCCTCATGTTCCGGAACGCCGGCCATCATCAAGCCCAGCACGTCGCGGGAGGTACCGGCCGGAACAATCCCGACCAGCTTTCCCCGATAGAGGACGGCGATCCTGTCAGCGAGTTCGAGCACTTCATCGAGCTCGGTGGACACGATCATCACGGGAGTTCCGTTGTCCCGTTCGGCAATGACCCGCTTGTGCACGAATTCGATGGAGCCGACGTCGAGCCCTCGGGTGGGCTGCGATGCGATGAAGAGCCTCAACGGCCTGGAAAGCTCCCGGGCCAGGACCACCTTTTGCTGGTTGCCTCCGGAGAGCGTACCCACGGCGACATCGATCGACGGCGTCCGCACATCGAACTCCTCAACCTTCTTCTCCGCGTGCGAAGCAATCAAGGCCGGTTTCATGCCGATGCCTTGGGCGAAAGGCGCCTTGTCGTAAAGGTCCAGGATCATGTTCTCGGAAATGGAGAACGTTCCCACCAGGCCGTCGATCTTGCGGTCCTCAGGGACGAACCCGACGCCGGCGGACAAGACCTGCTTGACGCTCTTGCCGAGAAGTTCGACGCCGTCGAGGACGATGGACCCGGTGACGTGCTGCTGGACGCCGAGGATGGCTTCGGTGAGCTCCGTCTGGCCGTTGCCCTGGACACCGGCGATAGCGAGCACTTCACCCTTGGCGATGTCGAAGCTCAGCCCGTCCACGACGTGCTGGCCATTGTGGTCCACAACCGTAAGGTCCGGACCTTGAAAGTCGCTTCACCCGGTTGGGCGGGTTTCTTTTCCAGGGTCAGACTGACCGCGCGGCCAACCATCGCCGAGGCGAGTTCCGTAGGGGACGCCGAAGGATCGGCCGAGCCCACCACTTTCCCCCGCCGGATCACCGTGATGATGTCCGAAATTTCCTTGACCTCACGCAATTTGTGCGAAATGAAGACAATTGACTTTCCGGCTGCTTTGAGCTGGCGGATGATGTCCAGGAGCTCATCGGTTTCCTGCGGAGTGAGCACCGCGGTCGGTTCATCGAGAATCAGGACTTCGGCGTCGCGCACGAGTGCCTTGATGATCTCGACCCGCTGCTGGACGCCCACGGGCAGGTCTTCCACGAGGGCATCGGGGTCGACATGGAACCCGTATTGCTTGGAAATCTCGGAGATTCTCCGGCGGGTTTCATCCAAGTTCAGGAAACCGGCTGCCTTGGTGGCTTCGTTTCCCAACGCGACGTTTTCGGCGACGGTGAATACCGGAATCAGCATGAAGTGCTGGTGGACCATTCCGATCCCGGCCGCCATGGCATCGCCGGGACCCTTGAAAACGACCGGCTTGCCGTCGACCAGGATTTCGCCGTCGCTGGGGTCGTAGAGTCCGTAAAGGACATTCATCAGGGTGGATTTACCGGCACCGTTTTCGCCCAGGAGGCAATGGACTTGGCCGGGTTCAACCACCAGATCGATGTGGTCATTGGCTACAAGGGACCCGAAGCGTTTCGTGATCCCTTTCAGTTCGAGTTTCAAAACTCCAACCCATCTATAAAGGATGGCTCCTCGTCATCACCGTGCTCCCAGCATAGTGCTCGGCAAAGGAGTGTCGAAGAGCAAATTGAAGGCAACGCAGAACGCGCTGCCCTTCTGCCAAAACTCGGCTGAAGGGCAGCGCGATGCGGTTTAGCCCGGATTTTTACTTGGGGCTGGACTTCGATTCGACCTTGACTGCGCCGGAGATGATGTCCTTCTTCAACTGGTCAAGATCGCTCTTCATGTCTGCCGGAACAGCGGAGTCGAGATCGTGGAACGGGGCAAGCGCCACACCCCCGTTGTCGAGGGTGCCGACATACGGGCTGGGGTCGAACTTGCCTTCCTTGTCGGCCTTGATGACTGTCTCCACGGCCGTCGCCATGGTCTTCTGGACCGACGTCAGGATGACCGACTTGTAGGCGGGTGCGGTCAGGTAGCCGTCCGAGTCGACCCAGATCAGCTTTGCGTCCGTGCCCTTTGCCTTGGCGTCAAGGATCGCGCTTCCGGCGCCCGCTCCAACAGGTCCAGCGACGGGAAGGACCACGTCCGCCCCCTGGTCAAGGAATCCCTGGGTGAGGACCTTGCCCTTGTCGACCTGCTTGAAGTCGCCGACGAACGTTCCGTCCTGCTTGTCCTTGTCCCAGCCAAGCAGCTGGACGGACTTGCCCTTCTTCTGGTTGTAGTACTTCACGCCGTCAGAGAAGCCATCCATGAAGATGCTCACGGTGGGGATGTTGAGGCCACCGAAGGTCGCAACCTTGCCCGTTTTGGACGTGCCGGCGGCGAGGTACCCGGCCAGGAACGCGGCCTGGGCAGTGTTATAGACAATCGGCTTGACGTTCTTCGGGAAGGTGGGGTCCGAGTAGTCGATGATGGCGAAGTGGCTGTTGGGGTTCGCCGTCGCGATGTTCTTCGTGGCGTCGCCAAGCAGGAAGCCGACCGTAACCGTCAGCTTGCAGCCTTGTTGGACCATGGAACGAAGGTTGGGGTCGTAGTCCGTGTCGGCCTTGGACTGGACGTGCTTCTCCTGGATGCTCAGGTCCTTGGCTGCTGCCTGAAGGCCCTCGAAGCCTGACTGGTTGAACGACTTGTCATCGAAGCCGCCGGAGTCGGACACCATGCATGCGGTGTAGTCCGACTTGGTGGCGCTGCCCGAGCTCGAAGCAGACGGTGCGCTACCGCAGCCTGCCAGCAAAAGTGCAGCGGCGCCCGCAGTTGCGACGCCCGCAAATGAACCGCGCTTTAGTGTGGCACGCAGTGATTGCTTCAATTTTCCTCCAGGAAGAAAGTGATTGATGCTACGACAGTTGGTCAATGAGTGTCCGTTTCGAAAACTCGAGTCTGAAATTCTGTTTTCACTGATGCTTCGCAGCACTGCGCCTGGGGCGCACTGATGGCACAACTTTAGTGGGATTGAACACACCCGGGTAACACAAAAGCCCAACAACCCGAAGATTGTTGAGCTTTTGTTACCAAGCAGTAGCGGAACTCCCAGCGAACGGTCCTAGGATGCCCGTTCCCAAGCGCGCGAACTGGCAGCAGATGACCCAAAAATCGCGTTTTGCGGGCATCTGCCGCCAGTTCGCGCCGGGAATCCCTCAGTGCAGCCGGACCAGCATCTTGCCGGTATTGGCCCCATCCAGGAGGTCGATGAAGGCCTTCGGCGCGTTTTCCAGTCCGTCAACGATCGTCTCGTCGTAGCGGACCGTTCCATCGGCCAGCCATCCGGCCATCTTCCCGGCGAACTCCGCGGCGTGCTGGCGCTGGCCGCCCACGAGGAAGCCGCGCAGGGTCAATTGCTTTCCGATGGCCAAGGCCAGGTTCCGCGGGCCCGGCGTGGGCTCTGTGGAGTTGTACTGCGAAATGGCACCGCACATTGCCACCCGGCCACCCACAGTGAGGACCGCGAGGGCAGCCTCGAGGTGTTCGCCGCCCACGTTGTCGAAGTAGACGTCAATGCCGCGCTCCCCCGCTGCTTCACGGAGTTGCTTCGCCACCGGACCGTCGTGGTAGTCGAACGCCGCGTCGAAGCCGAGTTCCAGCAAACGCGCCACCTTCTCCGGGGAACCGGCGCTGCCGATCACCTTGGAGGCCCCCATGGCCTTGGCGACCTGCCCGACAATCGAACCAACCGCGCCGGCGGCACCGGAAACGAAGACCACGTCCCCGGCTTTGAACTCGGCCACTTTGAGCAGTCCGGCATACGCCGTCAG
>NZ_DF952469.1:444919-445717 GCF_001263615.2 Arthrobacter sp. Hiyo1
GTCACCCACCTTGAGCGCCTTGGAACGGGACGCGATCACCTCGCCCACCGCACCGCCGTCGAGCGCTGCGTCGAGCCGGAAAGGCGCCGAATAGGACTTTGTGTCATTCATACGGCCGCGCATGTAGGGATCGACCGACATGAACTCGTTGCGGACCAGGATCTGGCCGTCCTGCAGCTCCGGCAGATCGGTCTCTGCCAGCCGGAAGTTCTCCTGGACGGGGCGTCCCTGCGGGCGGGACGCCAGCTGGATTTCGCGGGTGCTCGTGGGAACGGCGGCGCTCATGCGGCCACCTCCACAAGCTTGATGTCGACGGCGATGTTCCCGCGCGTCGCGTTGGAGTAGGGGCAGATCTGGTGGGCCTTGGCCACGAGCTGCTCGGCGGTTTCGCGGTCCAGGGCAGGCAGGGCGATCTCAAGCTCCGCGGCGAGGCCATATCCCTCGCTGCCCTCCAAGGCACCGAAATGGATCTTGGCGGCCACGGCGGAATCAGTCAGATCCACCCGGGCCTTGCGTCCCACCAGCCTGAGTGCCGAGTGGAAGCATGCCGCGTATCCGGCGGCGAAGAGCTGCTCGGGATTAGTGCCCTGGCCGTTTCCGCCCAGTTCCACCGGGCTGGCGAGGGTGACGTCCAGCTTGCCGTCATTGGTGCGTGCGTTGCCTTCGCGGCCTTCACCGGAGGCAAGCGCCTCTGCTACGTACAAAGTCTTCACTGTGGTTCCTTTTCCTTCGATGGGATGGAGGTGCTGGGGTGGACGATCAGATGGCTGAATGGAGGCGGCGGTAAGCCGGCCCAGG
>NZ_DF952469.1:446300-455820 GCF_001263615.2 Arthrobacter sp. Hiyo1
CGCCCGGCGTCGCTCAGGTGGATCTCGACGCGACGCTCGTCCTCTACTGAACGCCGGCGCTCCACGAGGCCCATGGCTTCAAGCCTCTTGAGCAGCGGAGACAGGGTGCCCGAGTCGAGTCCCAGCTCGGTACCCAGTTCCCGGACGCTTCGAGGCTCGTTCTCCCAGAGCACCAGCATCACGAGGTACTGCGGATACGTCAGTCCAAGCTCGTCCAGCACCGGCCGGTAGACCGCAGTGGCCGCCTTCGAAGCGGAATACAGCGCGAAACAGACTTGGCGGTCGAGGCGGGGGGCTTCACTCATGGGAATAACGATAGCTCACAATTAAATTGTGCACAACTTAATCGCTTCGGGCGACGCCCGCTCACAAACAAGCCGTCCCCCGGCAACGCCCGCTCACAAACAAGCCGTGCCCCGGCGACGCCCGCTCACAAACAAGCCCAAACGAAAGGATCCTCCTGCAGATAATCCGCAGGAGGATCCCCGGCCTTTAGACCAAGAGTGAGCGAGCGTCCGGCCAAAACCCGGCATAAGTGAGCGAGCGTCGAGGTTCAGAGATCCCGGCATAAGTGAGCGAGCGTCCGGCCAAAACCCGGCATAAGTGAGCGAGCGTCCGGCCAAAACCCGGCATAAGTGAGCGAGCGTCGAGGTTCAGAGATCCCGGATGGTTCGCAGCGCGGCGGCGGCAAGGACTTGGATTGCGAAGCCGAGGGCACGCTCGTCCACAATGAAGTCACCGCGGTGGAGATCGTATTCCTCGCCGCCGGGCGTGTGGGTTCCGAGCCGCATCATGGCACCCGGCAGGTCGGCCAGGAACCAGGCGAAGTCCTCGCCACCCATGGACTGCGGTGTCAGGACGACGGCGTGCTCGCCGAGTTCCGCACGGGCAGCGGCCTCGATGATGGCAGTTTCGTGTTCCGAGTTGACCACGGGAGGGACGCCGCGGGTGTGCTCAAGGTGCACGTCCACCCCGTACGGCGCGGCAACCTGCTGGACGACGTCGTCGAGCAACTCCCCTGCGCTGTGCCAGGCGTCCCTGTCGAGGCAACGCATGGTGCCTGCCATGTAGCCGTTGGCGGGGATGGCGTTGGGTGCCGAACCTGCCGCGATCTGGCCCCACACCACCGAAACGCCGCTGCGCACATCGACCCGACGGGACAGGACGGCCGGCACGTTGACGGCGATTTGGGCCAGCGCGAAGACCAGGTCTTCGGTCAAATGCGGACGGGAAGTATGGCCGCCACGTCCCGTCAATTCGATTTTGATGGTGTCCGACGCCGAGGTGATGGCGCCGATACGCGTGCCGATCTTGCCGACGTTGATACGCGGATCGCAGTGCAGCGCAAGAATACGCGGAACGCCTTGGAGCACGCCCTGCTCGATGCAGGACAACGCACCGCCGGGCATGGTTTCTTCTGCCGGCTGGAAGATGATGCGCACCGTTCCGCCCAAGGGGGATTCCTGGTGCATGGCGTGCAGCACCAGCGCAATGCCAAGCATGCTCGTGGTGTGGACGTCATGCCCGCACGCGTGGGTGACGCCATGGTTCTTCGACGCGAACGGAAGCCCGGTCTCCTCGATGATGGGGAGGGCGTCGATGTCTCCGCGCAGGGCCGTGGCGATGGGCCCGTCGCCGACGTCGACCGTCAGCCCCGAGCCTTCCAGCCGACGGGGTTCGAGTCCCGCCGCCTCGAGCCGTTCAACCAGCTTGTCCGTAGTGCGAAATTCCTTGAAGGAAAGTTCGGGGTGCGCATGCAGGTCCCTCCGGAATTCAAGGAGTTCCGGCAAGAGATCGTCAAGCCATGGCTTCACCACAGGGGTCGGCTCGGTTTCGGTAGTGAAATTGCGCACCTCACAACTCTAGCCATCCACACCCCCCGAATAGCGAAAGGGGTCTCTTGGTTACGGACAGCGCCGCAAGAGGGCGCTATAGAACGTCGGTGTCTCCACTTGCCTTGAGCGCGTCCACCGCACCCTTGACCCGCTGGGCGTGCTCCTTCGTGGTGACAAGCAGCGCGTCCGGCGTATCGACGATCACGACGTCCTTGATCCCGATAAGGGCGATCACACGCTTCGTATCGGAGACAACCACACCGCTGGCGTTCTCCGTGAAGACGCGGGCGCCTTCACCGAGGACCGTCACCTCATCGACGTCGCCGGCATTGTTGAGGCGGCCGATCGCGGCGAAGTCTCCGACGTCGTCCCAGCGGAAAGTACCGGGCACGACGGCGACATCCCCCGCCGCCGCGGCTGGTTCGGCCACGGCGTAGTCAATGGCGATCTTCGGCAGAGTGGGCCACACCCGGGCGGTCACTTCATCGCGTTCCGGCGTGTCCCATGCGTCGGCAATTTCCTGCAGCCCGGCAAACAGGACCGGTTGGTTTGCCTCCAGGTGCTTGAGCATGAGAGCGACGGGCGCGACGAACATGCCGGCATTCCAGACGTAGTCGCCAGTCTCGAGGTACTTCTTGGCAATGTCCTCACTCGGCTTCTCGACGAACTCGACCACGGCGTGCGCATTCGGCGCGTCGTCGATATTGAGCAAGTCCCCGGTGCGGATGTAACCGAACCCGGTCGAGGGGTGCGTGGGCTTGATGCCGATGGTGACGATTTTCCCGGCAGCCGCAGTGTGGATAGCCTCGCGCACAGTTTCCTGGAAAAGGTGGTCCGGGCTGATGACGTGGTCGGCGGCGAAGGAACCCATGATGGTGTCGGGGTCGCGACGGTGCAGGATGGCGGCGGCGAGGCCAATCGCCGCTCCCGAGTCCTTCGGTTCGCTTTCGAGGACCAACTCGTTTTCGCCCACTTCTGGAAGCTGGCGGCAGACGGCAACCCGGTGCGCCACACCCGTAACCACCAGAACGCGGTTGCCGGCCAACGGTTCGAGACGGTCGTACGTAGCCCGCAGGAGGGTGCTGCCCGAACCCGTGAGGTCGTGGAGGAACTTGGGCGCGGCAGCACGCGAAAGCGGCCACAGGCGCGTGCCCACTCCGCCGGCCGGAATAACCGCATGGAAGTGGCGCAATGGCGATTCGAGGCTTGCAGCGTTTTCTATACTCACCGCAACACCTTATCCGACACCCGCTCAAGTCCCGCTTTGTGGTCTTCGTCTCACCATCGTGGCGAAAACGCCGGAATTCAGGCGAAACCCCGCGCTCTCGTTACAAGAAGGGGTGCCTAAATTGAATAAGCTGTGAGCGAAGCCTAGATTTAGGCTGAGCTACGAGTGCTCTCGCAGCTGGCGTTTCCCCCGCATGGATCCCGTGCCAGCGCCGCTGTGTTGCAGGAAGGTTTATTCAGTGCCGACAAAACCAGCTGGCACCTTGTACCGCGGCCGTGAAGGCATGTGGTCCTGGGTTGGACACCGCATTACCGGTGTTGTGATCTTTTTCTTCTTGTTGGTCCATGTGCTGGACACCTCACTGGTGCGTGTGTCCCCGGAGGCCTACACGGCCGTTATCGGCGCCTACAAGAACCCCCTCATGGCCCTGGGCGAAACGGGCCTCGTCGCAGCGATTGTTTTCCACGCCTTCAATGGCCTGCGCGTTATCGCCATTGACTTCTGGAAGAAGGGCGCGAAATACCAGCGCCAGATGCTGTGGACCGTCCTGGTATTGTGGCTGGTCACCTTCGGGGCCTTCGCCATCCGCCACCTGTCCCTCGCACTGGGAGGCCACTAAGCCATGAGTACTGACATTCAAAGCCCGCGCAGTGGAAAAATCGGCAGCGGGAAGATTGCTCCGCAGTACCGTCGCGGCACCGGTTCCAAGGGGAACTTCGAGATGCTCGCGTGGCTGTTCATGCGGCTCTCCGGCGTCGTGCTCGTGGTTCTGATCTTCGGCCACCTTTTCGTGAACCTCATGGTGGGCGAAGGCATCCACGGCATCGACTTCGGCTTCGTGGCCGGCAAGTGGGCCGACCCGTTCTGGCAGTTCTGGGACCTGGCCATGCTGTGGCTCGCCATGCTGCACGGCACCAACGGCGTCCGCACCATCATCAACGACTACGCCGAGAAGGACGCCACGCGCCTTTGGCTCAAGGTAGTCCTTTACGCGGCCACGGTCGTCATAGTCGTTCTTGGCACACTGGTGATCTTCACGTTCAACCCGTGCCCCGTCGTCAACGGCGTTCAGCTGCCCGGCGGGTTCTGCCCGGCGCCGTAGCGCTCCGCTGCACCACCGGCTTGTCCGGCGGCGCACAACACGCGGAGCAGGCTCCGCCGACCATCTGACTTAGAGAGAAAGAGCATCTGGTATGCAGGTCCATAAGTACGACGTCGTTATTGTCGGTGCCGGCGGCGCCGGCATGCGCGCCGCGATCGAATCCGGTCAGCGCGCACGCACCGCAGTACTGACCAAGCTCTACCCCACCCGTTCCCACACCGGCGCAGCCCAGGGCGGCATGTGTGCAGCCCTGGCCAACGTCGAAGAGGACAACTGGGAGTGGCACACGTTCGACACCATCAAGGGTGGCGACTACCTGGTTGACCAGGACGCAGCCGAGGTCATGGCGAAGGAAGCCATCGACGCCGTGCTGGACCTGGAGAAGATGGGCTTGCCGTTCAACCGCACGCCCGAAGGCCGCATTGACCAGCGCCGTTTCGGTGGCCACACCCGTGACCACGGCAAGGCTCCGGTCCGCCGCGCCTGCTATGCAGCAGACCGCACGGGCCACATGATCCTGCAGACGCTGTACCAAAACTGCGTCAAGCACAACGTCGAGTTCTACAACGAGTACTACGTCCTGGACCTGCTGACCGTCGAGGAAGACGCCGTCCGCGAAGACGGGACGCCGTACAAGCAGAAGCGCGTTGCCGGCGTCGTGTCATACGACCTCGCCTCCGGTGAGTTGCACGTTTTCCAGGCCAAGTCCGTGGTGTTCGCCTCGGGCGGCGCGGGCAAGGTTTTCAAGACCACCTCCAACGCCCACACCCTGACCGGTGACGGCATGGGCATCGCGTTCCGCCGCGGAATCCCGCTGGAGGACATGGAGTTCTTCCAGTTCCACCCGACCGGTCTTGCCGGCTTGGGCATCCTCCTCTCGGAAGCTGCCCGCGGCGAAGGCGCGATCCTGCGTAACTCCGAGGGTGAGCGTTTCATGGAACGCTACGCTCCCACTATCAAGGACCTCGCTCCCCGCGACATCGTGGCCCGCTCCATGGCAAACGAAGTGCGTGAAGGACGCGGCTGCGGCCCGAACAAGGATTACGTCCTCCTGGACCTGACCCACCTCGAGCCGGCCCACATCGACGCGAAGCTCCCGGACATCACCGAATTCGCCCGCACCTACCTCGGTGTCGAGCCGTACACCGAGCCGGTTCCCGTGTTCCCGACGGCGCACTACGCCATGGGCGGCATCCCCACGAACATCACCACCGAGGTCCTGCAGGACAACGACACGATCGTTCCGGGCCTGTACGCAGCCGGCGAAGTGGCTTGTGTTTCCGTTCACGGCTCCAACCGTTTGGGTACCAACTCGCTGCTGGACATCAACGTCTTTGGCAAGCGTGCGGGCATTGCTGCGGCCGAATACGCCAAGACCGCTGACTTCGTGGAGCTCCCGGAAGACCCGGAGGCATACACGCTGGATCTGCTGAACCACGTCCGCACTTCCGACGGCGGCGAGAGGGTTGCCGCGATCCGCAAGGAACTGCAGGACACCATGGACGCCAACATGCAGGTGTTCCGTACGGCGGACACCCTGAACCAGGTGCTCACGGACATCGCGGCCCTCGAAGAGCGGTACCAGCGCATCAGCGTCCAGGACAAGGGAAAGCGCTTCAACCTTGACCTGCTCGAAGCGGTGGAACTGGGCTTCCTGCTGGAACTGGCCAAGGTCATGACAGTTGCTGCCCTGCACCGCGAGGAGTCCCGTGGAGGCCACTTCCGGGAGGACTTCCCGGAGCGCGACGACGAGAAATTCATGAAGCACTCCATGGCATATAAAGATGAGCACGCTCCGGCGGACGGATCTGCGGAAGCAATCGCGGGCATCCGACTCGGCACCAAGCCTGTTGTCTTTACGCGCTACGAGCCGATGGTGAGGAAGTACTAAGATGTCTGCTGAACTTGCTGAGCCAGCATCCAAGATCGAGCTGCCCGCGCACATTGGTGGAGGCGGGGAAATTCCCACCTTCAACATCACACTGCGGGTGCGACGCTACAACCCCGAGGTCTCGGAAGAGGCCGCATGGGAAGACCACCAGCTGACGATGTACGGCACCGACCGCGTGCTGGACGCCCTGCACAAGATCAAGTGGGAAATCGACGGCTCACTGTCGTTCCGCCGTTCCTGTGCCCACGGCGTCTGCGGTTCCGACGCCATGCGCATCAACGGCCGCAACCGCCTCGCGTGCAAGACCCTGCTGAAGGACCTGGACACCTCCAAGCCCATCACCGTTGAACCGATCAAGGGCCTCCCGGTGGAGAAGGACCTGATCGTGGACATGGAGCCGTTCTTCCAGTCCTTCCGCGAAGTCATGCCGTTCCTGATCAACAAGGGCCACGAGCCCACCAAGGAACGCTTGCAGTCGGTCGAGGACCGTGAACGGTTCGACGACACCACCAAGTGCATCCTGTGCGCCGCCTGCACGTCGTCCTGCCCCGTGTTCTGGACGGACGGCCAGTACTTCGGCCCGGCCGCCATCGTGAACGCACACCGCTTCATCTTCGATTCCCGCGACGATGCCGGTGACATGCGCTTGGAGATCCTCAACGACAAGGAAGGCGTGTGGCGCTGCCGCACCACCTTCAACTGCTCGGAAGCTTGCCCGCGTGGCATCCAGGTGACCCAGGCCATCGCCGAGGTCAAGCAGGCCATCCTGGCACGCAAGATCTAGTCCAAAATTCAGAATACGACGACGGCGTCCCCTTGGCGGGGTCCGCCGTCGTCGTTGTTTAAGACTTCCTCGCAAAACGAAAGGCGGACAGGTGTCCAAATCCATGAAGATCAGCTTCGAAGGCAGCACCGGAGATCTCCTGGCAGGGATCGTGGATGTTCCTGAGGGTCCGGTCCGGGGCTGGGGTGTGTTCTCCCATGGTTTGACCCTCGGCAAGGACAGCCCGTCAGCATCGCGCATCTGCAAGGGTTTGGCGGATCTCGGCGTCGGCATGCTTCGCTTCGACAACCTTGGACTGGGCGACTCCGCCGGCGATTGGTCCGCTGGATCGTTCAGTGTGAAGGTGGCTGACACCATCCGCGCCGCCGGGTTCATGCGCGCCGAAGGCAAGGAAATCTCCCTGCTTGTTGGCCACTCCTTCGGAGGGGCGGCCGTGTTGGCTGCCGCCCTCAGCCTCCCCGAGGTACGTGCCGTTGCGACGGTCGGCGCCCCGTTCCAGCCCAGGCACGTGGAGCACATGTTCGACGCCGAAGTCAGCACGATCCTCAGCGAAGGCAGCGCCGAGGTCAACCTGGGCGGCAGGCGCATGGAAGTCCGCCGGCACTTTGTGGAGGATGTCGAGAAGGCCGACCTCAGGGACTGCATCCGTACCCTGCACAGGCCCCTCATGGTGCTGCACTCCCCCACGGACAACACCGTGGCATCGACAACGCCAGCGAGATCTTCCAGACTGCACGGCACCCTCGGAGCTTCATTTCGCTCGAAGGCAGTGACCACCTGTTGACGGGCAAAGGACAAGCTGCCCGGGTTGCAGGGATCATCTCCGCCTGGGCCGGGCAGTACCTCGGCGACTAGCGCGGGCCCCAGCCCAACTGACTAGCAATTATTGTCGTTATGAGGGCTCAAAACGACAACAACTGCTAGCTAGTTGGGGCGCTGGCTCCCTCAGGAGTCCTTTGCGTGGAACGTGCGGGGCGAAGGGTGCCGCGATCCGAGGGCCGGCTTGGGGTGCCCGTGGGCGCTGGTGTCCGCTTCCCTGACGGCCGCCCACGCCCCGGAGACCAAGTAGACCTGGCTGACCAGGTTGAACCAGATGAGAAGCCCGATGATGATGGCAAATGAGGCCAGAATGGGATTCCGTCCGGCATTCGCCAGCAACTCCGTGCTGAAGATCTGGAGGATGGTGGTTCCGATGCCGGCCAGCACCGTTCCTTCCACGAAGGCTTGCCGGCGAAGCTTCAAGCGGCCTGCGAAGCGGAACATGATCACCGCCGTCGCCCAGTTGAGGACCAGGGGTACGGCCGTGCGAACGAGCCAGGTGACTGGGCCAGCGACGGCGTCGGCCAAACCGAGCCGCTCGATGATCCATCCGGCTGCTGTCCCGAACACGAGCGAAACACCGGCGCTGACCACCAAGGCTGCGCCGAGCAGCAGGAGGGTACCGGCGTCGCGGGCCTTCATCAGCAGAGGGTTTTCCTGCACGGGCTCCAGACCGCACACCCCGCGGAGACCCTCCCGGATCCCCGCGATCCAGCCGAGAGCAGTAAAGACCGTGACGACGGCGGCTATGACGGCCGTCCAGCCAAGGCCTGTGGGATTCAGGAGATCATGCGGATCCACCAGGCCGTTGCCCCCGCTGGTTTTCAGGAGTCCCGGGGCCGCTGTGGCGACGCTCGAGACGATTGAATCAACTAGTTGGGGTTGCCCGTTGAGGACCAAGCCGGTCACGGCGAATCCCGTGGCCAGCAGGCCCGTGATGGAGAAGAACATGGTGAAGCCTATGCCGGCGCTCAACAACGGGCCGTGGCGCAGGTTGTAGAGGTTGAAGGCGCGCATCGGCCGGAAGTTGCTGAGCCGGGCGAGGGCCAGGTTGATGAACGCCGGTATGGTGGCGCCTCTGTTGCCCGAGCGCCGGGCTTTACCCCATTCGACCTGACGATGGATGAGCTGCAGCTTCAGCTGCGCCCCTTCAGTCGGCAGCGGTGGCTTCTCCGCCTGCTGCCGGTCGTTGCGCTGTGCTTTTCCGTGATTGGTCTGCGTCGCCGCCAAAGTCGAGCTCTTCCCGTAGCTGCCAAATGCCGTTGTCGTCGTGCTCGTAAAGTCCCATGCTAACCACAGGGAAGGTGGCGCTGTAGTTCTTGAGCACCGTTTCGGCCTCGTCAAGACTCTCGGGAGCGACGTCGTGCGCTACCGTCACGTGCGGGTGGTAGGGGAAGGGAAGATCGCGTTCCAGGGGGCCGGTCTGCAGTTGTTCGTGCAGGCCTACGCACTCCTCGAAACCGTCTGCGACCTTCAGGAACACCACCGGGGATACCGGCCGGAAGGAGCCCGTGCCGGAAATCGTGATCCTGAATGGTGCCTGGCGCCGCGCGACGTCGCGGACATGCTCAAGGGTGGCTTCCCAGTCCTGGGCAGGGGTAGTGGTCACGAGGGTGATGTGGGCCGGGATCACTTCCGCCATCGGATCGCCAAAGGATGCTCGCCATTGCTGCAGTTCCTGGGCGACTTCCCGGGGGAAACCCAGAATGACCCCTACGCACAGGTTGTCCCCGCACGCGCTGGCAGACTGGTGTGCGCCCGTGCCCGGGCGGGCATCAGTGTCCCGGCCGCTCCCGTGAACGGGAGCCGACCTGGACGCTGAGCTTGCCAGCCGCGCACATGGCTTTAGCGGATTCCTTGT
>NZ_DF952469.1:455845-462262 GCF_001263615.2 Arthrobacter sp. Hiyo1
CACATGGCTTTAGCGGATTCCTTGTGCTCCGCCGTACGGCAGGAAGCCCACCTTGGCGTAGACGTCGGCGAGCGTGGCCGAGGCGATCTCGCGGGCTTTGTCCGCTCCGTGAGCCAGGAGCCGGTCGAGTTCTGCCGGATCGGCGAGCAACTCGTTGGCGCGGTCCCGGATCGGCCCGAGGTGGGCCGCAACGAGTTCAGCGAGGTCGACCTTCAGGTGGCCGTACATCTTGCCTTCATAGTCCGCGACGATTTTCTCCACCGGCTGGCCGCTGATGGACGAGTAGATGCTCAGCAGGTTGGATACTCCGGGCTTCGCTTCGCGATCGAAGCGGATTTCCGTGCCGTTATCCGTGACTGCCGACTTGATGCGTTTGGCCGTGACCTTCGGGTCATCGAGCAGGTTGATCAGGCCGGCAGGCGACTCCGCGGACTTGGACATCTTGGCCGTGGGGTTCTGGAGATCGTAGATCTTGGCCGTTTCCTTCTGGATAAAGGCCTGCGGCACCTGGAATGTCTCGCCGTAGCGGCTGTTGAAGCGCTGGGCGAGGTCGCGGCTGAGCTCAATGTGTTGCCGCTGGTCTTCGCCTACGGGCACCCCGTGTGGCTGGTACAGCAGGATGTCGGCCGCCTGCAGGATCGGGTAGGTGAAGAGCCCGACGCTCGCGTGGTCGGAGCCGTGTTGCAGCGACTTGTCCTTGAACTGGATCATGCGCGATGCTTCGCCGAAGCCCGTGATACAGCCCAGGACCCACGCCAGCTGGGCGTGTTCAGGAACCTGGGACTGAACGAACAGTGTGCACTTGTTGACGTCTACACCACCGGCGATGTACTGCGCAGCGGTGACGCGCGTACGGCGGGCCAGCTCGGCGGGATCCTGCGGCACCGTAATGGCATGCAGGTCCGGGATAAAGAAGATGGCGTCGTACTCATCCTGCATGCGGACCCAGTTGACCAGGGCACCGAGGTAGTTGCCCAGATGGAGGGAGTCAGCAGAGGGCTGCATGCCGGACAGCACGCGGTGCTTCGCCCCGGCGGCCAGTTTGGTTGATGTTGCCTTGGCTGCGGCTGCAGCGGGTTCAGTCGTGGTGGAACTGGTCATGAGGAAACTTTCGAAAGCCTAGAGCTGGTAGTCGACTACCAGCGGTGCGTGGTCGGAGAAACGGGTGTCCCATGACGGCGCCCGGTCGACGACGGCCGAAAGAGCGGCTGCCGCGAGTCCGGGAGTGGCCATGTGGTAGTCGATGCGCCAGCCTGTGTCAGTGTCAAAGGCCTTACCGCGCTGGGACCACCAGGTGTAGGGGCCATCGACATTTCCTGCCAGGCCCCTGTGGACATCCCTCCATCCGATCTCGTCGCCGAAGAAGCGGTCGAAGTACGCGCGCTCCTCAGGAAGGAAACCGGCACGCTTGGTGTTGCCCTTCCAATTCTTGATGTCCAGCTCCGTATGGCCCACGTTCAGGTCGCCGACCACCAAGGCATGCTCGCTGTGCTTGGCAAGTTCCGGAAGCCTCGTGGTCATGATGTCCAGGAAGCGGTACTTGTCCACCTGCTTGGGTGTGTCCACTTCGCCGGAGTGCACATAGGCGCTGACGACCGTCAGGGTAGTGTCCTTGCCGCCGCCGTCCCGAACGACGTAGTCCGCCTCGACCCAGCGCCCAGTCGTGGCGAAGTAGTCGTCACCGATACCCACGCGGGTGGCGACGGGTTCCTGCCGGGAGGCAATCGCAACGCCGGCGCGGCCCTTTGCCTCGGCTTCGGCGTGCAGGATGTACCAGCCTTCGCCGATGAGCTGGTGGACCACCTCATCGGGCGCGCGGACTTCCTGCAGACACAGGATGTCGACGTCGCGCGGTTCCAGCCACTCCGCCATGCCCTTCTTGTAGGCGGCGCGAATGCCGTTGACGTTGACCGTTGCGATGCGAAGGAAGTCCTTCTTCAATGCCGAGCTCACCCCGTCCACTCTAGTCGATGATGGTGCCCGAGACGGGCTCGTCGCCGCCGCCGGATGACTTGATCATGTCCCGGGCATTGCTTGACGTGATGGCGATGGTTTCCAAGGCGCGGTTGATCGTGTCCTGATCGGCGGCGTCGCCCTTGGCGCGTTCGTCCTCCACCACGCGGACCTGCACCTGGACAATCTTGAAAGAGTGGTCCAGTTTGAGGTCCCGCATTTCGTCAGCTTCGCTCCGTTCCGAGACCACCCGTGTGCCACCGTGGTCGGCGCTCGACGACGACGGCGCCCGGCCGGTTGCCGCGTTGAAGGCGTTCTGGGCCTCGGTGAGTTTTTCACCGGCCCTCCTGGCGGCCTTCTGGATGCTGAAGACCACGAAAGCGGCGAGCGCGAGCCAGCCAAAGGAGACAACCGCAACGATCCAACCGACGACGTCGTTGTGGTTGGCGGCGAAGATCACGGCCACCAGGAAAGCGATGATCACCACGGTCATGCCCAGTCCACCGATGCGGAAGCCTTTGAAAGGGCTCCTGGCGGAAGCGGTCGAGGGAACAGATGACGGGGAGTCGCCGAGGGATCGCATGCACCCATTGTCGCAAACTCCGCGCGGCGAACCGCCCGCTTCCACCCCCGGCGAACAGCCCGCGCCGCTATTTCAGGAAGAGCTTGCGCAACCTTCCGGTAGTGAGCGTGATGCCGAGTCCGATCATCACGAGGTAGTAGGCGATATGGACTGCCGTGGCCGGGCTGAAGGAGCCGATGCTGATCTGCCGCAGGAGTTCCACGCCATGCCAGAGGGGCATTGCTTGGATGAGCCACTGGATGTATTGCGGATAGACGCTCAGCGGGTAGAAGGTAGCGCTGAAAAGGAACATGGGCAGCATGAAGAAGTTGATCCAGTCCATCTGCTGGAACGTCTTCATGAAGCTGGTGATGCCCATGCCGAAACTCGCAAAGCCGAAAGCGATCAGTACTGAGGCGGGGATGACGAGGATGGCCCATGGCGTGGTGATGAGTCCCATGACGGCCATGACGGCCGTGAACCCCGTGGCATACAGGAGTCCGCGCAGCAGGGCCAGGAAGATCTCCCCGATGGCTACGTCCAACGGCCCGAGGGAGGTGTAGAGCATTCCTTGGTACAGCTTGGCGAAGTTCATCTTGAAAAAGACGTTCCAGGTGGAGTCGTAGACGGCGCCGTTCATGGCGGACACGGCCAGGAGCGCGGGCGCGATGTACGCCGCATAGCTGATTTCCTGGCCGCCCGGTCCCGCCACGGTACCCACAATCGGGCCGAGTCCCACGCCCATCGAAATCAGGTAGAGCACCGGCTCGAAGAATCCGGATACCAGGATCAACCACGTGCTGCTTTTCGCTGCCATGAGGCCCCGGGACACAACAGCAAGCGCGTTGCGGGAGTACAGCGGGCCGAAGGTACGTTCACGGGCGGCGTCGGTGGCGCTGTGGCCTCCGGTAAGAACGCTCATGCTCCCATCCTCCTGACGAACTGGCGCCGCGTCAGCGTCCAGCCTGCGGCGGCGGCGCCCACAAGGAACAGGACGTGGGCCAGGGTCAACAAGGGATTCTCCTCGAGTCCGTAGGTGAAGACGCGGCCAAGCTGAGTGCCGTGCCAGACCGGGGAGATCCAACCGATCCAACGCACTCCAAGCGGCAGCGAATCCAGCGGGAAGAAGGTGCCCGAAAACAGGAACAGCGGCACCACGATGAAGCGCTGCACCAGCGCGAACTGGCCGGAGTCTTTGGTGATGGTCGAGGCATAGGCCATGAGCGGCAGCCCGAAGGACAGTCCGGCCACCGTGGCAACTATCGCCGACACCCAACCCCACGGACTCGGCGAGGCACCGAACATGGCCACGATGGCGAAGTACACCACCGATTGCACCAGGAACTTCAAGGCACTCGCCATGATGTGGCCCGCGGCGATCTGCTGCGGTACCAGCGGGGAGGCGTGCGGGCCAAAGAACACGCGGCGCCACTTGAAGCCGTCCATGATCGGGTAGGAAAAGTCTCCCGACGCCGTCATGACCGCGGATGAGACCAACAATGCCGGCGCGATGAAGGTCAAATAGTTCACTCCACCGAACACCGCTGCGCTGTTCGCATCCACGAGGCTCGCCAGCCCGATTCCCATGGCGAACAGGTAGGCCACCGGCTGCCCCACGCTGTACAGGAACACGGACCAGCCGTAGCCACGCATCACTCGGAGGACCTGCTCGGCGTAGAAGAAAGATCCCCAGCGCTTCGCCCGGCTGGCTGAGACGGCAGGCGAGTGGGCGCTAGTCAACGAGGCTCCGTCCGGTCAGCCGGAGGAAGACGTCCTCCAGCGAAGAACGCCGCACCAGCGACGTCAGGGGACGGAGCCGGCGTGCGGAGACTTGCTCCAGGGCCGATTCGCCGTCGTTCGCGTAGATGAGCACCCGGTCCGGGAGCGTCTCGACGCGTTCGCCGATGCCCGCGAGTTCGGCGCCGATAGTGGCGTTGCGTTCCGAACCGAAGCGCAGTTCCAGCACCTCGCGCGTGGAATATTCGCGGATCAGGCTGGCAGGCGAACCTTCGGCCATGATCCGGCCCTTGTCCACCACGATCAGCCGGTCGCAAAGCTGTTCGGCCTCGTCCATGTAGTGCGTAGTGAGGATCAGCGTGACACCTTGCTCCTTGAGCCTGAACAGCCGGTCCCAAAGGATGTGGCGCGCCTGCGGGTCCAGTCCCGTAGTGGGCTCGTCCAGGAGCAGGATCTTCGGCTCGTTGATCAGCGAGCGGGCAATCGTGAGGCGCCGTTTCATGCCGCCCGACAGGGCATCGACCCTCGACTTGGCCTTGTCCGTCAGCTGGGCGAACTCGAGCAGTTCATCAGCCTTGGGGCGCAAGTAGCTCAAGGGCAAGCCGAAGTAGCGGCCATAGACAATCAGGTTTTCGCGGACCTTCAGTTCCTCGTCCAGGTTGTCCTGTTGCGGTACCACTCCGAGGTGCGCGCGGACTTCCGGCCCGTGGGTTTCCGGGTCCAGGCCCATGATGCTGAGCTTCCCGGACGTGCGCTGGGAGACTCCGCCGATCATTTTCATGGTGGTCGATTTGCCGGCACCGTTGGGGCCAAGCAGGCCGAAGGACTCCCCTGCCGGGACCTCGAACGAGATTCCGTCGACGGCGATGAGCTCGCCGTAGCTCTTGGTGAGGTTTTCGGCGGTGATGACTGCGGGTGGGTTCATCTGGAAGCTGGCTGACGTGGAGGAAGATCGGGTGGCTTCATTGTGCACCCCAGCAGACTAGTAGAGCCAAGGAATACGTGAAAGAGGTATTCCGCAATTTTCTGGACTAACCTGCTGGACCCTTCGCGACATTCTGCTGGATCATTCCGCACCTCAGGCCCTGGAACCGCGTGGTTCCAGGGCCAGAGGGTTTATCCAGACGAATGATCCAGCAGAATCCGCAGTTTCGTCACTTCGTGGGATGTGCCCGCAGCACTTCCAGGCGTTGGCGGTACTCGGTCTCGTCGATTTCGCCCCGTGCGTAGCGCTCCCTCAGCACGCTTTCGGCGCCCTGTGTTGCTGCCCAGTAATGGTTCCGGCGCCACATCCGGCGGCCGAAAAAGATGAAGAATCCGATCACGAGGAACCAAAACAGCGGGATCAGGAGGAAAAACGGCCAGAAGACGAATCCGTCCCCCGGTCCGTGAACGACGTCGGCGGGCAGCTGCGCGGCCGCGGCGCCGATGGTGGTGCTCAGTGATGTCAACATGTCCAGTCCAAACTCTCAACAGGCCGTATCTCGGCTCTGTTTCCAGTCTTGTTTTTGGCCCGTCGAAACGCGTCGGCCACCGGGAGTCACTTGCGGCCAGCTGCCTACTCCCCCGGGAGACCCCAGGCCAGGGCTAGCTGCTCCAACCCGGCCGCACCAGGCCGGACTCGTACGCGAGCACCACCAATTGCGCACGGTCACGCACCAGCAGTTTGGTCATGATCCGTGAAACGTGCGTCTTTGCCGTGAGCGGGGTGATGAACAGCCGCTCGGCGATCTCTGCGTTGTTCAGGCCCTCGCCAACCAACGCCAGAACTTCCCGTTCGCGCTCGGTGATTTGCTCCAGCGGCACTGTCTTCGACGCCGCCTTGCTGTGCAGGGCAAGCTGGGCCATGATGCGGCGTGTCACCGACGGCGAAAGGAGGGCGTCGCCGTCGTGCACTACCCGCACGGCCCGGATCAGTTCCTCCGGTTCGGTGTCCTTGACGAGGAAGCCCGCGGCGCCCGCGCGCACGGCTTCGGCGATGTATTCGTCCAGCTCGAAGGTCGTGAGGATGATAATGCGCGTGTGCGCGAGTTGTGGGTTGGCCAGGATTTGCCGGGTTGCGGCCAGCCCGTCGCCATCCGGCATGCGGATGTCCATGAGCACGACGTCGGGTGCCTCACGCTCGGCCAGCCTGACGGCGTCCCGGCCGGTACCGGCTTCGGCCA
>NZ_DF952469.1:464272-467085 GCF_001263615.2 Arthrobacter sp. Hiyo1
GCCGTTGCGCTGCAGGAGCTCGATGACGCCGCGCGGCGTGCATGGCAGCGGCGAGGTGATCTCTCCGTTGACGTTGAGCACCAGCCGGCCCAGGTTGGTCGGGTGCAGGCCGTCGGCATCCTTGGCGGGGTCGATACGCTCGAGGATGGCGTCGGTGTCCAGGTGCTTGGGCAGTGGCAGCTGCACGATGTAACCGTGGCAGGCGGGGTCCGCATTGAGTTCGTCGATGAGGTCCTCGACCTGCGCCTGGGTGGCGTCCGCCGGAAGCTCACGCTGGATCGAGTTCATCCCGATCTCCACGGACTGCTTGTGCTTCATGGACACGTAAAGCTGCGAAGCAGGGTCCGCACCGACGAGCACAGTGGCAATGCCCGGAGTTACGCCGCGGGCCCTCAGGGCAGCTACACGCTCAGTCAGCTCAGACTTGATGGCGGCAGCGGCGGCCTTGCCGTCAAGGATCTTCGCGGTCTGCGCCATGGACGGGTTCACCACTGCTCGTGCTGCGGGTACAGCGGGAAGTCAGCGGCGAGCTTGTCGACGCGGGCCTGCAATGCTTCGACGTCGGTAGCGGAACCGGCCTTCAACGCCGAAGCGATGATCTCGCAACCTCGGCGAACTCGGTGGCTCCGAAGCCGCGGGTAGCCAGGGCCGGGGTACCGATGCGCAGGCCCGAGGTGACCATCGGCGGGCGGGGGTCGAACGGAACGGCGTTGCGGTTGACGGTGATGCCCACGGAGTGAAGGAGGTCTTCGGCCTGCTGGCCGTCCAGCTGCGAGTTGCGCAGGTCCACGAGGACCAGGTGCACGTCGGTGCCGCCGGTCAGAACGGAAACACCAGCTTCAGCGACGTCGGCCTGGTTGAGGCGATCGGCGATGATCTTGGCGCCTTCGAGGACGCGCTCCTGCCGCTCCTTGAACTCCTCGCCGGCGGCGATCTTGAAGGCAACGGCCTTGGCGGCGATCACGTGCATGAGCGGGCCGCCCTGCTGGCCCGGGAACACGTTGGAGTTAAGCTTCTTGGCCCATTCCTGCTTGGCGAGGATCACGCCGGAACGGGGGCCGGCCAGCGTCTTGTGCACCGTGGAGGTGACGACGTCGGAGTGCGGCACCGGCTCGGGTGCAGGCCTGCTGCGACGAGGCCCGCGAAGTGGGCCATGTCCGTCCAGAGGAGCGCGCCAACCTCGTCGGCGATGGAACGGAAGGCTGCGAAATCGAGGTGGCGCGGGTAAGCGGACCAGCCGGCGATGATGACCTGGGGCTTCTCGGCAATGGCTTGTTCGCGGAGCTTGTCCATGTCCACGCGGAAGCTGTCTTCTTCAACCTGGTAGGCAGCCACGTTGTAGAGCTTCCCGGAGAAGTTGAGCTTCATGCCGTGGGTCAGGTGGCCGCCGTGGGCAAGGGAAAGGCCGAGGATCTTGTCACCTGGAGTGATCATGGCGGACAGGGCTGCGGCGTTGGCCTGCGCACCGGAGTGCGGCTGGACGTTGGCGTACTCGGCGCCGAAGAGCGCCTTCACGCGGTCGATGGCCAGTTGCTCGGCGACGTCCACGTATTCGCAACCACCGTAGTAGCGGCGGCCCGGGTAGCCTTCGGCGTACTTGTTGGTCAGGACGGAGCCCTGGGCTTCCATGACGGCGCGGGGCGCAAAGTTCTCGGAAGCGATCATTTCCAGGGTGCCGCGCTGGCGGCCGAGTTCCTGTTCCAGAACTGCTGCGATCTCGGGGTCGAGCTCGGCAAGCGGCTGGTTGCTGATGGTCGCGGAGGTGATGGTGGTGGTGGTCACGAAGATCTCCTGGATAGGCAACGGGTATTTCTACAGGTCAGGCTACCGGCTGGGTTTTTTCCATGCCTTTGATTACGGGGCATGGCACAGCGACAGTAAAACGTGACCCTCGGCCCAGGCGTACGATCCGTGGTCTTCAAAATGCCGCTCCCTGGTGGTGCACCACCCAACGCCAGTCGCGACGACTTAAACAGTACAACAGGTGCGCAACGGTAGGCTTTAGTTGTGACTGACTCCACCCTGCCTACGTCTTTTGTTGTAACCCTGTCCTGCCCGGACCGGCCCGGAATTGTGCACGCCGTTGCGGGGGCTTTGTTGGAGGCCGGCTGCAACATCGCAGATTCCCAGCAATACGGCAGCCCCAGCACGGGAAACTTCTTCATGCGGGTGGAAGCCACAACGTCTTCGAGCCAGGCTGAACTGAGTGCGGCGCTGGCCCCGGTGGCCGAAGAATTCGGCATGAAGTGGCAAATCAACCCGGTGGGCCAGAAGGTCCGTACCCTGATCCTGGGTTCAAAGGACGCACACTGCCTCAACGACCTGCTCTTCCAGCAACGCTCAGGAACCCTCCCCATCGAGGTGCCGGCCATCGTCTCCAACCACCGGGACCTCGAAGGCCTGGCGGAGTTCTATGGGATCCCCTTCCACCACATCCCGGTCACCCCGGACACCAAGGCGCAGGCCGAGGCGAAGCTGCTCGCACTCATCCATGAGCACGGCATCGAGCTGACCGTCCTGGCGCGCTACATGCAAGTACTCTCCAACGAGCTCTGCTCCGAGCTCAACGGCAAGGCCATCAACATCCATCACTCCTTCCTGCCGTCCTTCAAGGGGGCCAAGCCCTACCACCAGGCGCATGCCCGGGGCGTGAAGATCATCGGGGCCACTGCGCACTACGTCACGGCGGACCTCGACGAGGGTCCGATCATCGAGCAGGAAGTCATCCGGGTGGACCACGCACGCACGGCCGAGCAATTCGTGCAGATGGGCCGCGACGTCGAGGGCCGCACGCTGGCACAGGCTGTGCAGTG
>NZ_DF952469.1:468097-468760 GCF_001263615.2 Arthrobacter sp. Hiyo1
GTCCTGCTCGACGGCACCCGCACAGTGGTGTTCAACTAGGCGCCCCACCCAACCAGCTCCCCACCCAACTAGGCGCCCCACCCAACTGACTCGCAGTTGTTGTCGTTTAGAGGCCTCATAACGACACCTACTGCTAGTTAGTTGGGTGTTCTACGCTGGGTCCATGGACGGGACCCGAAGGGCCTTCAGCGACGAAGCCGACTATCACGAGGCGAACCTGGCCGTCTACTACGACCGGCAGGCCGGCATCCAGAACACCCGCGCCATGACCCCGCGTCGGACGGAATGCCGCGACTGGTTTATCCGCCTGCTCAAGGAAGAACACAGGCACTCGCTGTTCGAACTAGGCTGCGGCACAGGCGTCGAAGGCTTGGAATTCGTGCGGGCCGGATTGCACTACACCGGCGTCGACCTGTCCGAGGAGAGCATCCACGTTGCCCGTGCCAAAGGGCTCGACGCCAGCGTTGCCAGCGGCCGGTCCCTGCCGTTCGCCGATGCTACTTTCCCGGCCGTGTGGACTATGAGCACCCTCCTGCACGTGCCCAACGTGGTAATCCACGACGTCGTCAGTGAACTCGTGCGGGTCAGCGCGGCTGGCGCGCCAATCGCCGTCGGACTCTGGTCCGGTGACGATGAGGAACCTCAACCCGAGCACGAAGACGA
>NZ_DF952469.1:469639-473984 GCF_001263615.2 Arthrobacter sp. Hiyo1
GCAACGATGCGAGCGAGGTGCCCTCGGGCCAGTGGGCCATGCCCGACGGCGCGTGGTGCCACAGTGCCTCGGGGAGCCGTTGCGCTCCCCCCGTGATGAGGCGGTGCTGGTCATCGGCGTCGGTGTAGACGACGCGCAGGATTTCGAGGATGGAGTTGGGGAAGTCGGTGTCCCAGCCACCCGTGCCGAAACCTACTTGGCCGAAGGCCTCGCGGTGCGCGAATCCGGCCTCCTTGAAGGACGTGCTTGCGGCGATGAATCCGTAGAAGGTCTGTTCGTCCAGGAGAGGGAGCAGCCCGTTCCATAGCTCCTTGATGCGCTTGGTGTCGCGGGCCCGGATCGCCTCCTGCATTTCCTGGAACGCGGCGCCGTCATTCACTGCTGCCTTCCAGGCTGCGGCAACCTCGTGGAAGAACTCCGGCAGCTCAGCCGACGTGGCGGCGTAGTGCTTCTGTCCGGCCAACTCGATCACGGTGCTCGATGTTGCCGGGGCAAGCGGGTTGGGGAATTCCTGGGTGTCCAGGCCGAGGAGTTCCACGTAGTGGTAGAACGCCTTTCCGGACACCGGGAAGCGCATGCCACCGAGGTCTGCCACCACTCCGGGAGCGGACGGGAAGCTCGCGGTGCGCAACCGCCCGCCGATTTGGTCGGCCTCGTAGACCACGGGGCGCAGCCCGAGCTTCATGAGCTCGTAGGCCGTGACGAGTCCCGAAAGGCCCGCACCGATCACCGCGACCTCTGTGCCGTACAGTTCCGGCGGAATAACCGCCAGCCCGTCGGGGTGGGCCAGGTAGTGGTCGTAGCTGAACGGGAAGTCCGGGTTCAGCATGGTGATGGGAGCGTCGGCCGGCGTTGCTTGGGAAATTCCGGCATCCCCGCGCGGGGTGTGGGTTCCGTGGGCAATTCGGTGGCGATGGTCATGAAAGTTCTGCCTTCACAGTTTCCGGGTCGGCGACCCTGGCGGATAGTTCACGGTATTCCTGTTCGGTCAGGGCCGCTACCTTGGAGTTCCGGCGTCCATAGCCGAAGTAGAGGGCGATCCCCACGAGCATCCAGCCACCGAACACCACCCAGGTGTCGGCACCCAGGTTGGCCATGAGGTAGGCACACATGAGGGTGCCGAGGACGGGGGTGATCGGGTAGAGCGGTACGCGGAAGCTGCGCTTGAGCTCCGGGCGGTTGCGCCGCAGGTAGATGACGGCGACGTTGACCAGCGCGAACGCGAAGAGGGTGCCGATGCTGGTGGCGTCGGCCAGCGCGCCGAGCGGGACAAGTCCCGCGGTGAGTGCGACGGCGGTGCCCACGATGAGCGTTCCGGCCACCGGAGTGCCGGTGCGCGGGGAGATCCGTCCGAAGACCTCAGGGACCAGCCCGTCGCGGGACATGGAGAGCAGGATGCGGGTCTGGCCGTAGAGCACGGTCAGGACGATGCTGGCGATGGCGAGCACGGCACCGATGGAGAAGACGAGCGCGATCCAGGGTTGGTGGGTGGTTTCCTCGAGGATCTGGACCAGGGCTGCCTCAGTGCCGCCGAACCATTCCCAGGGCCGGGCACCGATAGCGGCCACGGCAACCAGGACGTAGATGCTGGTCACGATCACCATGGAGAGCAGGATGGCCCGGGGCAGGTCTCGCTTGGGATTGCGGGCTTCCTCGCCTGCGGTGGAAGCGGCGTCGAAACCGATGTAGGAGAAGAACACCCGGGATGCTGCGGCCGAAACGCCTGCGGCCCCCATCGGCATGAGAGGTTCGAAGTTGCCGGCGTTGAACGCGGTGAACGCAACGGCGCAGAAGAACAGCAGGATGACAATCTTGATGGTCACGATCACGGTGTTGATCCAGGCGCTTTCCTTGGCGCCGCGCACCAGCAGGACCATGGCGAGGACCACGATCAGCATGGCCGGCACGTTGACCACGCCGCCGCTGCCCGGTGGCTGGGACATCGCGTCCGGCAGGAACTGCCCGAACGCGGCAAGTGTTTCGTTCACGTATTGCCCTGCGCCGACGGCCACGGCAGCTACGGAGACCGCGTATTCGAGGACGAGGCACCAACCACAGATCCAGGCCATGCCCTCGCCCATCGTGGCATAGGAGTAGGAATAGCTGGACCCGGCGACGGGCACGAGGCCTGCCATTTCGGCGTAGGACACGGCCGAGAACAGGGCGGCCAGCCCAGCGACCACGAAGGAAATCCAGACCGCGGGTCCGGCCAGCGGCACGGATTCACCCAGGATCACCAGGATGCCGGTTCCCAGGGTCGCGCCGACGCTGATCATCGTCAGCTGGAGGACGCCGAAGCTGCGGACCAGCGGCGTACCGCTTTCGCTGCTTCCTGCTTCGCTGACCATTTGCCCGATCGGCTTGCGGCGCAGGAGCTGCGAACCGAGCCCCGGGCGGCGGGCGGCATTGCCTGCATCCGCATTCGTGGCGTGCGTTGGCTTGGTCTGGGTGGAGGTAGGCACAGTCACCGTTGACGTCCCTTCAGAGTAGTTGGCGGTTTCCCCTGACAACCGTAAGCCTGTGAGCCAGCTCTCACGGCGGTGCAAAATGACCTATAGTGATCAACCATGAGACGTATTGCACAATCAGAAACGACGCCGGAAACGGCGCTTTCCGGGCGGGTCAGCGTTGATCTGTCTGCGATTTCAGACAACATCAAGGCCCTCAAAAGGCGCACCGCCGCGCCGCATTTCATGGCCGTGGTCAAGGGGAACGGCTACGGTCACGGCCTCGTCGACGTGGCCCGCACGGCGGTGGGGGCAGGGGCTGATTGGCTCGGAACGGCCCAATTGAGCGAAGCCATCACCTTGCGTCAGGCGGGCATCACCGTGCCGGTCCTGTCGTGGCTGTATCTGGCATCCCAGACCAGCGCGACCATCCGTGAGGCGCTCGAGTACGACGTCGACGTTTCGCTTGGGAGCGTCGGTCAACTTGAGGTCCTGGCCGGGATCGCGGAACAATTGGGCCGCCCCGCCGTCGTGCACCTGGAGCTGGACAGCGGACTCAGCCGCGGCGGCGCGCGCAAGGAAGACTGGCCCGAACTCGTGGCCCGGGCACGCATGGCGGAGCAGGACGGCACGGTGCTTGTCCGCGGCATCTGGACCCACTTGGCCTGGGCCGACGTTCCCGCCCACCCCGGCAACGCCGCGGCCGTCGCGGAGTTCGAAGACGCGGTTGGCGAAGCCCGCGCTGCCGGACTTGACCCGCAGCTGCGGCACGTGTCGAGCTCGGCCAACATCCTGGACCGGCCCGAATTCCACTTCGACATGGTCCGCGCCGGACTGGCGATTTACGGCTTGGCCCCAGCGGACCACCTGGATCCCGCGGACTTCGGACTCCGCCCCGCTTTGGGCGTCACCGCGCCGCTCGTCATGGTCAAGAAAGTCCCGGCGGGGACTGGCGTCAGCTACGAACACCGGGCCATCACGCACGAGCCGCGCTATCTCGGCCTCATCCCCCTCGGCTACGCCGATGGTATCCCCAAGGGCATCAGCGGCCGGAGCCTGGTCCAGATCGCCGGCCGGAGGGTCCCGGTGATCGGCAAGGTGTGCATGGACCAGTTCATGGTGGACCTCGGCCCGGACGCGTCCGGAATCGAGGTCGGAGACACAGCGGTTTTGTTCGGTGATCCCGCAGGAGGGGCCGCGAGCGCCGACGATTGGGGCGCCGCCATCGGAAGCCACGGCGACGAGATCATCAACCGGATCGCACCGCGGCTCCCCCGCGTGTATGAGTCCAGCGCCTACGAGTGCCCCGATTACCAGGAGGCACCGAGCGATGTCGCCTGAGCCGACCCCCGGCCGCCTGAGTTTCGTCACGCTTGCGCAGTTTCTGAAGCAGCTGCCGCCGGAGTTGGAGATACTCCACGACGGCGGCAGCGGCGGGGAGCTGCTGCGCTGGGTTGAACCCAGCGAACTGGACGACCCCACCCCGTACCTGCCGGACGGGGAGTTCCTGCTGACCGCGGGGCTCCCTTTCCTGGGGGACGGCGGGTCCAGCGAGAACGTCGATGCTTACGTGAAGCGGCTGGTGGGGGCCAAGGTGGCGGCGCTGGGCTTCGGGATCAGGCCGTATTTCGACGCCGTCCCGTCCGAGCTGCTGAAAGCGTGCCGCCGGCACAAGCTCACCTTGATCGAGATTCCCGAGTCCATCCCGTTCGCAGCGATCGGCTTAGAGTTCTCCCAGCTCCTGGAGTCGGACAATGCGAAGGTCTTCCGCCAGCTCGCGGACACCAACCGGCAACTCATGCGGGCGGTCCTCTCCCCTCGGCCTGAACACGAGCTGCTCGCCGCTTTGGTCCAGAAGGTGCCCGTCTGGGCACTTCTGGTCGGAGCGGACGGGCGGG
>NZ_DF952469.1:474884-479800 GCF_001263615.2 Arthrobacter sp. Hiyo1
CTGCTGCACCCCGAAAGCCTCGCCGCGGCGGGACCCGGCACGTCAACGCTCAAGGACCTCCTCGCCCAGAGCCTGTCTTCCACCAGATCCGCTCCCCTGCGCGTGGTCCAGGGCATCAAGGTGGACTCCCCCGAATGGCCCGCCGGCGACAGCCCGGTGCGTGAGCTCTTGCAGTGGCGGCGCCTTTTCGACACCAAACTGGTGGAAATCACCGAGTACGGATTCGCCGCGATCACTCGCTTGAAGGTGGACGACGCGCTCCTGGCGGACGTAGAAAAGCTGGGCTGGCGGCTCGTCATCGGAGACCCGACCGAACTGACAGGCCTCGCCGCAGCGCACCAGCGGGTGACCTCGCTACGTTCACGGGTCCAGTCCAGCGGACGGAGCGCCCGCGTCGACGAGGTGACGTGGTCGGTCACCGGGCTCCTCGGCCGCGAGGCCGGGTCGATGCTGGCCGCGAGGCTTCTTGAACCGGTGCTTGCCTTGGAAGCCGACAAGCGCGATCCCCTCTTGGCAGTGCTCCGGGGCTGGCTAAGCGAAAACGGCAGCTGGGACGCCTCTGCCAAGCTGCTGGGGTTGCACCGCAACAGCGTGCGCCGCCAGATCGGGCTGCTCGCCGAACTGCTCGATACGGACCTGAACCAGGCCCAAGTGCGCGCCGAGCTTTGGATCGCGCTGCAGTACGCGGACGGTTTGGCGGGCGGAGGGGATGCCTAGTCCCGGGCACTTTCTGACTGCGGCACCGTCTACGTGTCGTGCTGCTTAAAACACGTAGACGGAGCCGCCGGCACACGGAGAAACGTCGATTTTGCACGTATTTTGCCGGGTTTCACCACTTAATTTCGCCGTTTGACCACTGAGACGCGGTTTTCGCGGCCTAGCATTCGAGTGCCGGCTACACGGGATCCGCCAGTAGCTCAAATCGAAGTGGAGGAACGAAATGCTCACTACGACCGCCTTGAATGCAAGCAGCACCATGGCAACGGCACGAACCAAGATTGACGAAATGATTGTTCGCTACGATGGCTGGTTTCTGGTGGTTCTCGCCGTCCTGATGGTGCTTGCTTTTGCAATGCTCGCAGCGATGGCCGTCTGGTGTTTGACGCAAGGACGAGGCCGCTTTACTGGCAATTGGAGTTGGAGCCAATGGGGCGTCTCTGTGTGGGTTGAATGCAGGTAACTCCCAGCAAGCCAGCCGTCGTGGTGGCACTGACAACGTGCCACCACGACCAGAGCATCGGAATCACGCCTCATGACTCTCAGTGTTGCCAACGTCAACTACGCCTATAACTCCAGAACCCAAGTGCTTCATGATGTCTCGTTCACGATCGCCGAGGACCAGATCATGGGCCTCATCGGTCCCAACGGATCTGGGAAGTCCACCCTGATAAAGGTCATCCTGGATCTGCTCCAACTTCAAAGCGGCCGCGTCCGCATCGGACCTGACAGCAGTCAGAGCCGCAGCGCCAAGATGTCTTCGATCTACTTGTCGAGCAATGATTACCTCCCTGAGTTCCTCACGGGGGAGGAATACGTGCGTTTCATGCACGGGCTCTATGGAGAATCCATGGATCACGCGGCACTGAGGACGCAATTCGCCAGGTACTCCATGCGCGACAGGCACCGCGACTTGATCGAGGACTACTCACACGGCATGAGGAAGAAGCTGCAACTTATCGCGGCGTTCATGCTCCGGCGAAGGTTTACCGTCATCGATGAGACCCTCAATGGCGTCGACATCGACGCCATCAACCTCTTCGAGCGAGATATCCGACAACTTGCCACAGAAGGCCGATCGGTTCTGCTGTGCAGTCATGACTTCACCATGTTGGAGCACGTCGCTGACGAGCTTGCGTTTCTCATCCAAGGGGCCCTGGTGGTTCAGGCTCCCGTCCGGAAAATTATCGAAGATCACGGAACGATAGCTGACCTTGCCAACGAATTCATCCAGGCAATGGAGCCATCTTAAATGCGCTTCAAAAGCGTAGTTCTCCTGTCTCGATTGTTCTGGCTCTTCATCGTGAGGCGCGTCTTGGGACGAGGCCTGTTGGCCAGCCCGGCTGCTCGGCTTTCTACCATATTCCTGCTCGTTCTCGCGTTCGCGGGATTCAACGTGTTGAGCTATGTGGTCATCCGTCAGTATCTCGGTGGAACCGGCCTGCTTGAGCCGGTTCTTCAAGTGGCCAACGCATCGGTCGGATTTTGGGTACTTATTGCGTACACACTGATCCGGGTGCTGTTCATGAAGGCAGATGAGCTTCTAAAGCTCTCCTTCAATCTGCCCGTGACCAACAAGGAAAGGACGATGGCGTTTGCGCTCTTTGAGTCATCCCTCGTTCTCCTTATGACCGTGTTCGTTTTCGGTGCTTTCTCCATTTCAACCGTGTTGATCGAGGGTCCTGATTACATTCCGAGGGTTCTGGCATCCATCTGGTTCCCCGCTATTTCAACCTACTTGCTTCTGAGCCTCGGCTACTACCTGCTTGAGCGTGCTCTGCAGGCCCTCCGGATCGCCCGACTTCGCAGTCTGATAGTCCCGATGGTGCTGGCTTTCGGGCTGGCGGTGGCGTTTCCTCAAACCAACGAGCAGAGCAGCCAGATCGCCGAAAGCTACGTATTGGGGCGCGACTACTTTGCACCTGCATTGCTCTACGCGAAACTGCAGGAAGCCGTTGGGCTCTGGTTATCCATTTTAATCCTCCTTGCGACATCGGCGGCAGTAATTCCGGCAATCGTCGCCATCGCACCCAGGAACTACGTCCCGATGCGTCGCTTCTTCGTCTTTCTGCCTTCACGCTTGGCAGATCGCACGTTCGGCGTTTACATTCTGGTCTTGTTTCGAAGTTTCGAAACGATGGTGGCTATCTCTTTTATCATCATTTATTCAGTCTTCGCCTGGCTCGAGCATTTGGTGTTCCCACCCTACGTCCTCGCTCTCATAACATTTCAGGGAGTCTATGCATTTTCAAACTCGGAGCCCCTGCGGCGCATGGTCACTTATCCGGGCCGCACCGTTGCGAACTACTTACGCCTCGTCGGCTCGCAAGGCGTCCTCTTGATGGTTGTGGGCATTCCAGTCATCACGATTTCCTTGTCGCAAGGAATTACCTTCGAAGCGTGCCTGCCGGTGCTTGGATTGTGTTTGAGCAACATTCTCATATCAACCCTAGTTGGCATCGCTTTCCCTCCTGAGAAGGGAAACCCATTCACTGTCATCATGGGGGTCCTGCTCACGGTGATAGTCGTCATGATTGTGGCGCTCGGCTTGAACGTCTTTAACTTTGATCCAATGATCAGTGCGGGAATTTTCACCGCGCTTAACATGCTCGTCGTCTTTTACAGCATCCTGGGTATGCGGAGAATGGAAAGGATTGCACGCCATGAAGTGGTTGCTTAGATCCATCGTCGGGATGACAGTCTCTTTTGTTGTCACCATGATCGTCGTTGTCGCAAGTTTCATCACCACGATGTTCTCGGCGTCAGAAATAGGAGTCAGGAAATCTGGCCTGTTCGGCGCGCTCTTCTTCGAGCCCCATGCAAAGCCCGACGGGGCGACCGCGTTGGAAATCGGGGTGTCGAACGGCGCGCGCATCGCTTTTGTCTTCGCGGCATCGCTGGTCTTTTATGTTGCCGTTGCATCAGTCCTGGAACGGCTAAAGCTCCACAAGAAGCGACTCCTACAAGCGAACCAGGATTGACTGTTCGAAAGTTCGCCCTCCGGGATGTCACTG
Source organism: Arthrobacter sp. Hiyo1 (assembly GCF_001263615.2). NCBI lineage: Bacteria > Bacillati > Actinomycetota > Actinomycetes > Micrococcales > Micrococcaceae > Arthrobacter > Arthrobacter sp. Hiyo1. The sequence goes on from NZ_DF952469.1 coordinate 478,616, forward strand.
CCGGGCTGATAGCCAAGCAACTCATATGGTCATGTAGCTTGCCTTTTGCCGCCGCGGCTCTCGACTTCACGGCGTGCACCTTCCTGGCCGCCATGACCACTGACCCGATACTTTTCCGGGCTGGCCTGTGGCTTCTTGTGCATGTGCTGTGCCTGCTGTGCGGATTTCTGGTGCATGAGTGGTCTCACGTTGCGGGCATGAGGCTGTTTCACGGGATTTCCGACGTCGTAGTTTCTTCCGGCATCCTTCGCTTCTCCGTCATTCCCGTCGGGCATCTCTACGGGTGGCAGATCGCAATCGTGGCGATACTCGGTCCGGGTGGATCATGCTTGGTGGGGGCGCTGGTTGCACTACTGGCACCCGGTTCATTCCTGCAGTACTGGTTCCTGTTGCATGCAGTCTTTCTTCTGCCATTCTTTGGCGACGGACGCAGCCTCATTCTCGGAATCCGTGCTTGGGCTCGGCCGGTTGGCTTACGCGCGCCCGTAGTCAACCGCTGAGCTACTCATCCACCCCATGCATTCGCGGCCTCAACCTTTCGGAGCAGAACCTTCCCACTCCCGGTACAGCTCCGGGCGGCGTTCGCGCAGGTAGGGCACCTGTTCCCGGGCTTCGTTGACGCGCTCCGTGGAGATCTCGGCGAACAGCAAGGCCGCACCGTCCCCGGCCGCAGCGAGCAACGAACCGTCCGGACCCGCGACCACGCTCCCGCCGAGGAAGTCGCAGCCGTCCTCGTGGCCGCTGTGGTTCGCGTAGGCAACGTTGAGTTGGCTCTCCAGTGCCCGGGCCCGGATCAGGACCTGCGGTACCGTTTCGAATCCGGCGGAAAGGGCGGTGGGGACCAGCAGAAGCTCGGCGCCCCGCGTGGCCGCGGCGCGGACGCTTTCGGGAAACTCGACGTCGTAGCAAATCAGCAGCGAGGTTTTGATCCCGTTGAAGTCCACGACGCCGGGAGCTGCTTGGGCGGCTGAGAACGCCTTTCGCTCCTCCTCGCCGAAGAGGTGCACTTTGCCATAGTCCAGGAGCACGGTTCCGTGGGCGTCCAGGAGAGTGGCGGAGATATGCCAGCCGCCATCGGCAGCTGGTGCGGGAAGGCTGTAGACCAGTCCGATTCCGTGCGTGCGGGCGATGTCCGCAAGGCGTTCCCGGATGCTTGGAAGCGTTGCGAAATCCAGCTCCGCGTGG
>NZ_DF952469.1:481262-485922 GCF_001263615.2 Arthrobacter sp. Hiyo1
TCCTGGACCCGATCCGGCGGGGCCTCGTCCGCCATGCAGTGCCCGTAATCGGCGAGACAACGCACCTCGCGATGTCTTCGCTCGGCGCCCGGGCGGAGGCCCTGGGGGCGGCCGCTTTGGTGTTCCAGCACGCCGGAATTAAGCAGTCCTAAACATTTCGTTACCACGCTGTTATCGCCGTCTTGCGTTAAAGTCTTGACGACAAGCGGTGTGATCCAGTTTACTTTCTCATCAGATAGGCTCGCCATCCCCGAGCCGACAACGACGTCAAACATTGGAGGCGCGAGGGTATGTCGACCCCCATAACGCACCAGGATCCGGTTCTCCTCGAGATGCGGTCCATCACCAAGGAGTTCCCCGGCGTGAAGGCGCTCTCGGACGTGAGCCTCCGGGTCAAGGTGGGCGAAATCCATGCGATCTGCGGCGAAAACGGTGCAGGAAAGTCCACGTTGATGAAGGTGCTCTCCGGGGTTTACCCCTACGGCAGCTACGACGGCGACATCGTGTACCAGGCGGAAGTCCAGCAGTTCAAGGACATCCGGGCCAGCGAACATGCGGGAATCGTGATCATCCACCAGGAACTGGCACTGATCCCCGAGCTGTCCATCATGGAAAACATCTTCCTCGGCAACGAACCCGTCCGGCGCGGCATCATCGACTGGGCCGAGGCACGCAAGCGGTCAATCGAACTCCTCGCACGGGTCGGCTTGCGCGAAGACCCGGATACCCCCATCAAGGAAATCGGCGTCGGCAAGCAGCAACTGGTGGAAATCGCCAAGGCGCTGAACAAGTCCGTCAAGCTGCTCATCCTCGACGAGCCCACGGCAGCCCTGAACGAATCGGACTCCCAGCACTTGCTGGACCTGATCCTTGGCCTCAAGGGCCGGGGCATCACGTCCATCATCATTTCCCACAAGCTCAACGAGATCGAGCAGATCGCGGACGAGATCACCATCATCCGCGATGGCAAGTCCATCGAGACGCTCAACGTCGTGGAAGACGGCGTCGACGAGGACCGGATCATCAAGGGCATGGTCGGGCGGACGCTCGAGTCCCGCTTCCCGGACCACACGCCGAAGATCGGCGAGGTGTTCTTCGAAGTCAAGGATTGGACGGTCGGGCATCCCCAGATCCAGGACCGCCTGGTCTGCAAGAACTCCAGCTTCCATGTGCGCCGGGGTGAAATCGTCGGCTTTGCCGGCTGATGGGCGCCGGGCGCACCGAGCTTGCCCGCTCCGTCTTCGGCCACTCCTACGGCCGGTTCATCTCGGGGCAGGTGTACAAGGACGGCAAACCGATCACCATGCGCAGCGTCCGCCAAGCGATCGACGCCGGTCTCGGCTACGTCACGGAGGACCGCAAGAGCCTGGGACTGAACCTCCTGGACGACATCAAGACCACCACGGTGTCTGCCAACTTGAAGAAGATCAGCCGGGGAATCGTTGTGGACACCAACAAGGAATTCATGGTGGCCGAGCAATACCGGAAGTCGCTGCGCACCAAAACGCCGTCGGTGGAGGAAGGCGTATCGAAGCTTTCCGGCGGAAACCAACAAAAGGTTGTTCTCGCCAAATGGATGTTCACTGATCCGGACCTTCTCATCCTGGATGAACCCACCCGCGGAATCGACGTCGGGGCCAAGTACGAGATCTACGGAATCATCCAGCAGCTGGCAAACCAAGGGAAGGGCGTGATTGTGATCTCCTCCGAACTTCCCGAACTGCTGGGCCTCTCCGACCGTATCTACACCATCTTCGAGGGCTCCATCACTGGCGTACTCAACAAGGACGAAGCCAGCCAGGAAAGCCTCATGAAGCTCATGACATCCAGCCGCAAAGCTGCCTGACCCCGGTCACCTCCAGAACCACACGGACACAAGGACCCAAAACAATGAACGCGCTCAAGAAGCTATTCGGTGGCAACACCCGCCAATTCGGCATGATCTTCGCCCTGGTTGCACTCGTCATCTTCTTCCAGATCTTCACCTCGGGCCGCACGCTCACCCCGGGCAACGTCATCAACCTCTTCAACGGCAACTCCTACATCCTGATCCTGGCCATCGGCATGGTCCTGGTCATCATCGCCGGCCACATCGACCTCTCCGTAGGTTCGGTAGCGGCCTTCGTCGGCATCTCGGTGGCCCTGGCCATCAGGGACTGGCACCTGCCCTGGTACGTAGCCGTCCTGTTCGGGCTCCTGCTCGGCGCCCTGATCGGAGCCTGGCAAGGATTCTGGACGGCATACGTCGGTATCCCGGCCTTCATCGTGACCCTTGCCGGCATGCTGCTGTTCCGCGGTTTCAACCAGTTCGTGGGCAAGTCCAACACCGTTCCGGTCCCGGAAGACTTCCAGTACCTGGGCTCCGGGTACCTGCCCGAGATAGGGCCGAAGACGGGGTATAACAACCTGACAATCCTGCTGGGCCTTATCGCCGTCGCATTCGTGATTGTCAGTGCGATCCGTTCCCGCCGCACCGCCCAGGCACTGGGTGCCGAAGTGCAAGAAGGCTGGGTGATGGTCACCAAGCTCGTGCTCGTCAATGCAGCCATCCTCTACGCCACGTACCTGTTCGCGACTGGCCGCCCCGGCACCTCGTTCCCCATCCCGGGCCTTATTCTGGCCGTGCTGGTCCTGATCTACGGTTTCATTTCCGCCAAGACGGTCATTGGCCGCCACATCTACGCAGTCGGCGGCAACCGCCACGCGGCCGAACTCTCCGGAGTCCAGTCCAAGAAGGTCAATTTCATGGTCATGATGAACATGTCCATCCTTGCCGGCCTCGCCGGCATGATCTTCGTGGGCCGCTCCACGGCTTCGGGTCCGTTCGACGGCGTCGGCTGGGAACTGGATGCGATCGCGGCCGTATTCATCGGTGGCGCAGCGGTCACCGGCGGCGTGGGCACGGTGATCGGCTCCATCGTTGGTGGCCTGGTCATGGCTGTCCTCAACAACGGCCTCCAACTGCTCGGCGTCGGCGCGGACCTCACCCAGATCATCAAGGGCCTCGTGCTGCTGGCGGCAGTTGCCTTCGACGTCTACAACAAGACGCAGGGCAAGAAATCGATCATCGGATTGATGATGAAGAACTTCGGCCGGAGCAGCGAAAGTGCCCCGGACGAGACGACCTCAACCAAGGAAGTCATCTCCAAGGAAGCCTGATCGGCTTCAAGACGGCTTGTTCCATCCACAACAAAGAAAGCGAACCAAGATATGCGAATGTTTGGTAAAGCAGGAAAGGCAGCAGCAGTAGCTGCGATCGCGGCACTGGCGCTGACGGCCTGCGGCCGTACGGACAGCGGCAGCTCCGGTGGCTCGTCAAGCGGCAGCGAGGCATTCCCCAAGGGTTCCTCGATCGGCGTCGCGCTCCCGCAGAAGACCAGTGAGAACTGGGTCCTGGCAGAGAAGCTCTTCAACGACGGGCTCACAAGCGCAGGCTTCAAGCCGGATGTGCAGTTCGCAAACGGTGGCGTTTCGGAGCAGCAGAACCAGATCAGCGCGATGATCACCAAGGGCGACAAGCTCATCATCGTCGGTGCCATCGACGGCGCCCAGCTGGGCACGCAGCTCAAGCAGGCCAAGGACGCCGGCGCTACGGTCATTGCCTACGACCGCCTGCTCCTGAACACCTCCAACGTGGACTACTACGTGGCCTACGACAACTTCAAGGTCGGTGTGCTGCAGGGCCAGGCCCTGCTGGACGGACTCAAGGCCAAGAAGCCGAGCGGCCCGTACAACATCGAGCTGTTTGCAGGTTCCCCCGATGACGCCAACGCGAAGGTCTTCTTCGACGGCGCCATGAGCATCCTGCAGCCGAAGATCGATGACGGAACCCTCAAGGTGGTTTCCGGCCAGAAGTCCTTCGAGCAGGCCGTCACCCAGGGTTGGAAGGCAGAGAACGCCCAGAAGCGCATGGACACCCTGCTCGCAGGTACCTACACGAGCGCTTCGCTGGACGGCGTGCTGTCCCCGAACGACACCCTGGCCCGCGCCATCCTGACCTCGGTCAAGGCGGCAGGCAAGCCGCTTCCGGTCGTGACCGGCCAGGACTCCGAGGTTGAGTCGGTCAAGTCCATCCTTGCGGGCGAGCAGTACTCCACCATCAACAAGGACACCCGCAAGCTCGTTGAGCACTCCATCACCATGGTCAACGACATCCAGTCCGGCAAGACCCCGGAGATCAACGACACCAAGTCCTACAACAACGGCGTCAAGACCGTGCCGGCGTACCTGCTGCCTCCGGTCATCGTGACCCTCGCCAACGTGAAGACGGCCTACGTGGACGATCCGGTCCTCGGCCCGATCACCAAGTAGTAGCTCTCCTCTAGGCACCAACGACGGCGGCCATCCCCACTCCAGGGGGTGGCCGCCGTCGGTGTGTCCGGCTCCATCCGCCGTCGCGCAACTCTTCACAGGCCCCGCATAGCTTCAGCAGCACAGCCGCACAGCCGCCGTGAGCACTGTTAGGTGAGCAGGCGCGCCGCTGGGGCGGGCCAGGTCCAGAAGGAGAATCGTGAGCGTCCTCGCCCGGAGTGTAGGCAATGCCTTCCGCAACAAGATAAGAACCGCGGCTGTAGTGGCAGTGCTGGCCGTCGCGATCGGGCTGGCGCTTGCCATGCTCGTGGCCAACCAAGTCGTTGGCGGCAAGGTCCAGGAGCTGAAC
>NZ_DF952469.1:487415-497813 GCF_001263615.2 Arthrobacter sp. Hiyo1
CTTCGGCGTCGCCGTCGTGGGCGCCTTGGTACCAGCGCTGCTCACCGCCCGCATCCGCCCCATCGAAGTCCTCCGAGGAGAATAGCCATGATTGAAGTCAAAGACCTGGTCCGCCAGTTCAAGTCCGGCGACCGCACCATCAAGCCCGTCAACGGCGTGAGCTTCGAGCTCGAAAAGGGCACCCTCGCCTCGATCGTGGGAAAGAGCGGAAGCGGCAAGAGCACCCTGCTCTCCCTGCTCGGTGCCCTCGACAAGCCCACCAGCGGGGACGTCGTCGTGGACGGAGTCAGCCTGGCCGGGCTCCCCGCCGGCAAACTCACCGAATACAGGCGCCGGGACATCGGGTTCGTTTTCCAGCAGTTCAACCTCATCCCCAACCTTTCCGCAGTGGATAACGTGATGCTGCCCATGGAGTTCGCCGGAATGCGGAAGGCTGCCCGCTTGGAGCGGGCCAGGTCCCTCCTGGAGCAGGTGCAGCTGGATCCGGAGAAACAGTCCCGCCGCATCAACAAGCTCTCGGGCGGCGAGCAGCAGCGCGTTGCCATTGCCCGGGCGCTGGCCAACGAGCCCAAGCTCATCCTGGCCGACGAGCCCACCGGCAACCTGGATGAGCAGACCGGTGAGCACATCATCGAACTGCTCAGTTCCTTGAGCCGGGACCATAACACCACCATTCTGGTGGTGACGCACGACCGAAGCCTGGCTCAGAAGACCGAGCGCCGCTTCAGGTTGCAGCAGGGCAAACTGAGCGAGGAAGCCGTTCGTCCGCGGGTCGCCGCCGGGGCCTGATCGCCTCTTCAGTGCTACAGACGGAGGGCCGGGAATCGCAAGGTTCCCGGCCCGTTGGCCCGAATGCGTCCTGTAAACGCGGCTTGTGCAATGAGAGGATTGGCCGCATGAGTCTGCATATCGCCAAACCGTGGTTGTTCAGCCAGCCGAACCAGGATCCCCGCGCGGCCACTGGCAAGGCCTTGAACTGGGGCATCATCGCCACGGGAGGAATCGCCAAGACCGTGAGCGGCGACCTCGCCCAGCTCGAGGACGCAAACCTCCATGCAGTGAGTTCACGGCGCCAGGAATCCGCGGATGCCTTTGCCGCCGCGCAGGGGGTCACGAAGTCCTATGGCGACGACGGCGGTGTACCCGGCTACCAGCGGCTGCTAGCCGATGACGCCGTCGATGTCGTCTACGTGGCCACCCCGCATGCCCAGCACTTCGAGATCGTCAGGGATGCCCTCAACGCCGGGAAACACGTCCTGTGCGAGAAATCTTTGACCATTAACGGCCGTGAAGCGGCGGAGCTCGTCGCTCTGGCCCGGGAACGGAAACTGTTCCTCATGGAAGCCGTGTGGAGTCGATTCCTGCCCAGCATGCAGAGGGCATTCGCCATTGCCGCGTCCGGCGAGCTGGGCGACATCAAGTGGGTCAGCGCCGACCTTGGATTCCCTGCCCCTTACGATCCCACCGCCCGCATTTGGGCCCCGGCGGACGGCGGTGGAGCCCTTTTGGACCTCACGGTGTACGCCCTGCTGTGGCCCTTGGGCACCCTCGGTTTCCCGCAGTCTGTCAGCGCAATCGGCACTTTGACGGACGACGGCGTCGACTCCCAGAATGCGCTCACGCTGGGTTACGACGGCGGTGCTATCGCCCAGCTGACATCCTCGTTGCTGGCCCATGGGCCGCGCTCGGCATCCGTTGCAGGCTCCAAGGGCTTCCTCCAGACGCAGGGGTCCATTAACAATCCGCGCGAGCTGCTGATTCGAACGGGCTGGGATGAACCCCGGACCGAACGTTTTGACGCGGTCGGGATCGGCTACACCTACGAACTGCGTGAGGTTACCCGCTGTGTCCAGCAAGGACTGACCGAAAGTCCCGTGATGCCCTTGGACGATTCGCTGAACACAATGCGCCTCTTCGACGGGGTGCGATCCCAGCTCGGAGTCCGATACGCCAACGACGCCCGCTGAACTGAATGGGCGAATCCGCCCTCCAACGTCTGGACTAGTTAACTAGTGAGGCCTAGGATGGGAGCGATCGTCGATCCAAGCTGACGCTGGGGGGTGTCGAGATGGAAGCTGAGCAAAGTAAGTCGCGCGTTCTTCATGTTCTCCGCTCCGTCATGCTTGCCGGCGCGGGGGCCGTTGTTTGGATCGCCCTCTCTTCCACGGCAGCCAGCGCTGATTCCGGAAACACCAACAACCACACCCTTCTGGGCGGCGCGAGCTCTGCGGTGTCAAACGTCGTGCACAATACGCCAAAGGGGCTTTCCGGAACTGTCAGCAACGCGGTTGCGGCAAGTGTCGCGTCCGTGCCGGCCCCGGCCGTGGCATCCGTTCCAGTCCCCGAGGTCCGGCTACCCGCGGTACAGGTGCCCCCTGTGGTGGTCAACGAGCTTCCGCAGCTGACTGCGAGCGTCGATCAACTTCTGGCCAACACGCCCATGGTGAGCACAGTCCTCCCTGATGGCGCAGTTAGCGCCGCGACTGCAAGCCTCGTATCGCCGGCAGCGCGCGCGGTTGACGGGGTCGGGTCAGGCGTTGGTTCCTTGGTTGGCAGCCTTCCGGTCACTGTCCCGGACGTAACCGTCCCTTCAATCCACATCCCCGATGCCGCCGGAATCGGCGAAGCCCTTGAAGCGGGACCCGCTGTTGCAGGGCCCGCTGGCAGTGTCCCCTCAACGTCGGCTCAGGACGTCGCGACCCCGTTGCTCAGCCTCGCTGGCTCCAGTGGCCTTCCGGGCCTGATGGCAACGCCTTCGAAGTCGACAGTCCGGGCTAGCGGTTCAAACGAACCTTCAGCGCCCTCCGATGGGACATTCCCGCCCGGTGCGCCAAGCGGCAGCGACACCGTAAGCGGCTCTGCGGTCCTTTCCAGCAATCCCTCGGGAGCTTCTGCCGCTTGGCTCCAAGGCACCAAGCTGTTTTACCCCTTGGCTGGGACCATCGTGTCCACAGCTGCTGCCGGCAGAGTTCCGGCTCCGGTGTCGTTTGACCCGGGTTCATCCCCTGACTAGTTCCGCGCCCCGCCGCTTTCCCGGAAGCCAATTCCGGACCGCGGCAAATGGCCAATCCAGGCGCTCCAATGCGCCTTTCGGAACTACTCGTTCAGGAGAACAACATAATGCACAGCATGATTCGCAAGGGGCTGCTTGGCACCCTCTTTGCCGGCGGGTTAATAGCCCTCGGCGCAACTGCCGCGAACGCGGCAGACACCACTACAAGTGCGCTGGGCAATGCCTCAGGCACCCAAGTCGTTGCACCGGTGTCCATTCCGGTGAACGTCGGGTCGACGTCGCTCTCAATCCTTTCGGGCGCCGCGACCACCGCCCCTGCACTCGCCCCGGTTCCGGCCCCGGCGACCAATTCCGGCGGAGCAGCCGTCCCGTCCGGAACCCAGGTGGTGGCTCCGATATCGGTCCCTGTTAATATCGGAGCCACCTCACTGGCAGTTCTGAGCAACTCCGCCCCTGGAACAGCCTCTGGCACCCAGGCGACGGCTCCCGTCAGCGGGCCTGTCACCGCTCCAGTCACCGTGGGTGACACCTCGGTCAACGTCCTCAGCACGACACCGACTGGCGCCACCGGAGGCACTGGCGTCGCGGTCGGTGAACGGACTGGCCTCCTTGGGTGACACCTCGGCGAGCCTACTCGGCACCGCGTCGACGGGCACCAATGGAGGCGTCGGATCGCTCTTGAGTGCAGGACTGACGGCACCCTTGGGTCTGCCGAACACTGTCGGCACCGCATCGGTGGGTTTGGGATTGCCCTCTATCAGCCAACCCGTTGTCACCCTGCCCGCCGTCACCCTGCCGGTCGTGAACCTGCCCGTCGTGAACGGGCCGGTCGGATCTCAGGGCTTCGTCGATCCGGCTGCAGCCGCTCCTTCGGTTGAGACACCGGCGGCCCTTGCATCCGGAACTGCAGCACAAGCCAATGCGGCCTCTGTAACTGCAGCGGGTGCTGTTGGGACCGGAACGGCTGTTCTCGCAAGCACCGGCTTCAATGGCCTGTGGTTGTTGTTCGCGGCAGCGCTGCTGTTGCTTGGCCTCATCGTGATGGTGGGCAGCCGGAAGATCCGGGCAACAATTCCCGCATAGTCACCGGCTCGGGCTTCTCCACCGCATTGGATGTAGCCCGCTTGCAGCTCCTCCGCAGGGCAAACAGCCCCGCGGAGGAGCTCACGCGTGAACATAGGGACTTCTGACCCTTAACCCTTAAGGTGCGTACGCCGTCGCGTCATGTGTCAGAGCTGCTGCCGGGGCATAGACCGGTGGAAACAGCTCGGAGGCATCGCGCCGCAGGTAGTCGCGTTCGCCGTAGGCGTCCACCATCTGTCCAAAGAGCTGCTGACCCTCAGCGCGCAGTCCATCCAGGTCGATGCCTGGGAGCGAGCCGTCAACAACCACGGGGCGCCCGCAACGTACGTGTCGGTGACATTGCGTGCCGAACCGTTGAGGATGAGCGTGCGCAATGGATCTTCCACGACTCCGTCACGGAAGTCCTCCAGTGAGGCGACCATAATGTCGGCTTGGGCGCCCGGACACAGGCGCCCCAGGTCGTCGCGACCCAGTGCCCTGGCACCGCCCAGGGTGGCAGCGTCGAAGAACGCCGAGACCGTACCGGCGTCCCGGCGGCCCTCTGCGATGCGGGCCAGGTGCGTGCCGACGTCGATGCCCTTGATCAGGTCCGGTGGGAATGAATCCGTTCCCAGGCACATGTTGACCCCGGCGGCTGCGAAGGCGTCAAAGGATTTGAGCATGCCTGAGTAGTGGAACGACGTCAGGGGGCAGTGAATGATGCTGACGTCATGCCGGGCCAGCACATCCAACGGCCCGCCTTCTGCGCTGGAGGACGGGTCGGTGCCGTCGATGACAATCCCGTGCGGGATGAGGAGCCGCGTGTCCAGCAGGCCTGAATCCGCAAGCTGCTCAAGGACTGTACGCCCCGTGAGCTTGACGAGGAAACCGTCTTCATTGGTCCCCTGGAGGCAATGGAGGCGGACCAGCGCGTTGCGTTCGGTGGCCAGTTCGGCAGTCCGGCGCATCAGTTCGTCCGAGAGTGTCTCGATCCGGCATGGCAGCAGGACACCGGTAAGCAACGGGTGTCCTAGCTCGTCGGCGTAGTCGAGGAACCGTGCGGCGTCGGCGAACCCTGTGCGTCCCTCCTCCTCGTCGAAAAGGATCACGCGCTGGCCGTCGTGGTCAGTGACGTTGATCCCCGAACGGTACGCGGAGCCCAGGAAGCCGCGCAGGCCGAGCTCGATGCTGGACTGCGCCATCCTTTGAGTTCCTCGAAGGTTTCCGCCCAGGAGCTGTGGATCTCCGAGGCAATCGGCATGTAGGTGGTCACGCCGTGCAAGGCCAGCTGCGCCAGCGCAAACTTGCGTACGCTCTGGCGCTGCGCCGCGGTGAAGACATCGCGGCGGCGGTTATGGAAGTAGTCTTCGGACCATTGCAAGCCCGGAGCGATTTCCTCGGTGGGCCAGGAGTCGAAGATCATGTGATCAATGTCCGTCAAGGCGTCGAGATCGATGAGGCCAGGGGAGATGAGGCTCTGTCCAAAGTCCCGGCGTTCGTCAACGGGACCGGCGTAGTCGGTACCCACGTAGATGATCTCGTCATCCCTCATCACCACGTGCCCATCCGTGTGCATGACGTGCCCGGTCCCGTCATAGCCAAGGACGTACCGGGCAGAAAGCTGAGTGATCATAAACCCTCCAAATTTGGTATCCCAAGGTCAAAAAGCTGCAGACCGAGTCCGGCATCGGACGATCGCGCGAATGCCCTAGGTTTGGGGAATCCGAGCAGCTTTTGTGACATGTCTTGCATTGCGATGTGATCCACCTTACCATCCTTGGTATACCAAATGGCATGGATGTATCCGTCCCTCGCCACTGCAGCACACGAAGGGTGCACAACAATGAAGAACCAATCCACAACCACTCCGGAGGTGGATACGCCCGTAGTCAACGTCGATCACGGACGGGCCCGCCTCTTCACCCCGACCGCACGGCAATGGGGATCGATGATCCTGCTGTCCACAGCCGTCTGCGCCGTCGCCATCTTGGCCGGAACACACAAGATTCCCCTGGGCAACGCCGCTATCGTGCTCATGCCCGTCTTGTGGGCGGTGCTGATGGGCGCCGTCATTGGCGTCCAGAAGGTGCGCCCCATGTCCGGCCAAAGCCGTGCCGTGGCCTCGGTACTGCTCAACGTCAGCATCGTCATGTTCCTCGGGGCCCTCGGCACCCAGGTGGGACCTTCTTTCGCCAAGCTGACCTCCCTCGGCCCGGCCATCCTGCTCCAGGAAGTCGGCCACATCTTCGGAACCGTCATCATTGCCCTGCCGGTCGGCGTCGCGCTGGGCATGGGCCGCACGGCCATCGGGGCCACCTGGGCAATTGACCGGGAATCCTATTTGGCCTACGCACTGCAGCGTTTCGGCGTGAAGTCCCCGGTCTACCGCGGCGTGTTCTCCGTGTGGCTGCTGGGCAGTGTATTCGGCGCCGTCTTCATCTCCCTACTGGCCGGCTTGCTCGGCGGAATGGGCATCTTCGACCCGCTTGCACTCGCGTTAGGCCTGGGCCTCGGCTCGGGATCCATGATGCTTGGCGGCGTCGCGGCCCTGTCCATCCTGTATCCCGGGCAAGCACCGGAGATCATGGCGCTTGCAGCCCTGTCGAACCTGGTGACGAACCTTGTGGGCTTCTACGCCGGAGCCTTCCTTTCGTTGCCGATGTCTTTGCGGCTCTACAAGTTCTGGTCGCGCCTCTTCCGCCGCGATGACGAAGGCAAGCGCCTTGACCGCAACGGGAACCCCGTTGCCGCGAAGCTGCGCCGGCCACAGGACCGATCCAAAGTGGACGTTTCAGCCGTGCTCCAGGACCCCGAAGTGCGCACGAAGCCCTCAACGTGGATTATCGCTTTCGGTGCAAGCATCGCCGCGGGCGTGGTCCTCAACGCCTTGGGCACCAAGTCCACCAGTATCAACGACGTCATTGGCGTGGTGATCCTTGGCCTCCTTACCGCGCTGGCATTCGTACTGGCCAAGTACGTTCCCGCCGTGCCGTCGAGCGTATGGGTCCTTGCGCTCGCCACGTTGGCAACAGCTCCGATTCTGCCTTTCAGCGGCTTGATCGTCTCCTTCACCCACAACCTTGACCCGCTCTACGTGGGCCTTGGCTCGATCGCCCTGCTCGGCATGAACGTTGGACGCGACATCAACGCGCTGAAGACACTCAACTGGCGCACGGTCATTGTGGCGACCATCACGTTCTCCGCAAGTTTCATAGCGGCCGCGGCACTTGCACAATTCGTCATCCACATCTGAGGGCTGACGCCGGACGACTGACGCCGAACAAGGGCGGTGGAATGGACTCTTTCGTCCATTCCACCGCCCTCTCGTGTCTCCGCCCGCCCTCGGCGGCGCCCACGGGTGATGTTCGACGCATCGCGGTTCCTTGATCCCCGGAGCCGCGCGACATACCGAGTCAGATGAACGGCTGAAGGACTCCAGACCATCTATGGCTTGCTAAGATCTAAAGGCTCAACCGGTCCCCCGGAGAGCCCCCATCAACTGGCCCGGAAACGGACGCGCCCCTTCGCGCCCGATACTGGCCCCTGCCCGACCCCAGGAGACCCCTGCTCTCATGACCGCATTGGCCGAACCGGACTATTTCGAGGTCCACGACGAGGATTACCGCACCGAACTGGACTCGCGGTACGAGGAAGGTTTCGGGCGCGGCCCCGAGCTCGACGACGACTACGGCACCGGCTACGACGAACTCGACAAGCTCTTCGATGGTCTGTTTGACGACGAGGATGATGACCTGGACGCCCCGGCCAAGGCCGAAAAGAAGGTTCCGGCCAAGAAGGAGGCTCCGAAGGCTGCTGCCGCAAAGACGGCCACGCCGAAGAAGGCGCCCACAAATTCGGTGCCCAAGGCCAGCCCGGTCACTACCCGCAGGGTGGTCCCTGCGGCCGCTCCCGTCGTCGAACCCGCCGCCGAACCGGTCGCCACCGTCGTCGAACCCGCCGTCGTCGAACCCGCAAGCTCCGAAGCGGCTCCCGCGGAAGAATCGGTGACTCCCGCGGTTCCGGACAGCCCTTTCTTCGCCCCGCACATCGCTCCGGTCAACCAGCATGTGGAGTTCCTCCGCAAGCTCCGCCCTGGCTTCGAAGTCCCCTACGTGGATCCGATGCACTCGGTGGAGGATTGCCGGATTGTCAGCCTGTTCTCCAACACCAGCGAGGCCTCCCCACGGGGCGTTGTGTGGGCCGGAGACGACGCAGCCGCCACCCGGCTGCTGGGTCTGCAGTTCCAGCTCGGCCTGCGCCCGGAATGGATGATGCCGTGGAACACCCACCGTGGTTTACTCCGGGCGAGGCGAACGGAAAACTGACCCCCGAGCAGGTCAGTGCCGGGCTCAAGCCGCTCATCGCGTTCCTCAAACTCGTCCCGCGCGCATCGGCGATCGTCGCGCACGGAACGGAAGCCAACCGCCTGGCGCAGATGCTCCTCAAGACTGACAACCAGCTGATCTGGCGCCGCGGCCTGAAGGTCTACAAGGCCCGTTCGCTGCACGGGCGCGCCTTCGCCGGTTCCAAGGAACGCCAGACCGAATGGCTAATCGAAATGGGCCGCTCCTACGCGGACGCCATGGCCCGCGCGGGTCTCCAGTCGGGTCGGCGCTAGGAGCCTAGCGCCGCGATTTCCGGGCAGGCTTCCCGGCAAACAGTCTCCGGTCCAGCGAAACCGCCCCGGAACCGATGAAGCGAACGCCAACGCCAACGCGATATACAGGATGAGCAGTTCGGCGTTGATTCCGGGGCTATCGCTCAACAACGGTTTGCCCGATTCGGTGACAAACCAGATCCCTGCATACATGAGGGCCGCCAGGAAGCCAGCCACCCGCGTCAGGGCGCCGAGCACCAAAAGTGCGCCCAGCCCGGTTTCACCCCAGATGACCAGCCAGGAAATCAGCTCCGCTTTTTGAACACCCATCGCGGCGATGGTTGCCTCAAACGCAGGCTGCCCCGCGAGCAGCTTCTGGACTCCGTGCACCAGCAAAAGGCCGCCGAACACGATCCTTAGAAACGCGATGCCGCGCGAAGACGAGGTCTGCGAAGGAAGGAGGAATTTCACCCGATCCAATCTTCCATGCCGAGGGCACAGCTCAAAACAGCCGCTCCGTCCGCGGCAGAATGGAAACCGCAGCGGACCTCGGTGGGAGGGCCGCAGGACAGGATGGATGAAGCCGGGATGGATGTTGACGTCGTCGTAGTCGGCGGAGGCGCGATGGGATCAGCTGCGGCCTGGCAGCTCGCACTCAAGGGGCGATCGGTGGTTCTCCTTGAGCAGTTTGAGGAGGGGCACCATGTAGGGGCTTCCCATGGTGCGACGCGCAACTTCAACACGGCCTACGCAGAGGGTGACTACCTCGCCTTGGTCAGCGAAGCGAGGAACCTCTGGGACAGGCTCGCGGAGGAAACCGAAACGCAGTTGTTGGATCTTGTGGGTCTGGCCAACCACGGAAATGTTGCCCGGCTCCGGGAAGTTCGGACCGCGCACGCGGAGCGGGGCATCGCAAGCCAGTTCATCTCCGCCAAGGAGGCGTCAGAGCGTTGGCGGGGCATGGTGTTCCGAAGCGATGTCCTCTTCGTGCCGGAATCGGGCCGGTCCGGGCGGCCGAGGCCCTCAAGGCGCTGCGCACATCGGCCGAGGCACACGGTGCCCGCTTCGAGTATTCGACCCTGTTCGCGAGATCCGCGTGCTCGGCGAGGATCGCGCCGTCGTCGTGACCGATTCAATGGAAATCACGGCGCGCCGGATTGTCATCGCGGCGGGCGCCTGGACCAGCAAGCTTGTCGGGACGCAAGTCCCACTCCCCCGTTTGGTGGTCACCCAAGAGCAACCTGCCCATTTCACGCCCATCGATGATTCCCAGTCCTGGCCGAGCTTCAACCACGCGCCGGACCCGGGAGATCCCCGTGACGACTATTGGTACAGCCCCGTCTATGGGATGCTCACTCCAGGCGAGGGGGTCAAGGCGGGGTGGCATGGCGTAGGGCCTGTCACCGATCCGGATGCCCGCACATTCGAACCCGAGCCGGTTCAGCTGGAGGCCCTCCGCCGCTACGCTCGTGAGTGGCTGCCCGGGGTCGACGCCGAATCGGCGGTTCCCATCAGCTGCACTTACACGAGCACGGCCAACGAAGATTTCCTGCTCGACCGTTTTGGACCGCTGGTGGTCGGCGCGGGGTTCTCAGGCCACGGATTCAAGTTCACCCCGGCTATTGGCCGCGTACTTGCCGATCTTGTCGACGGGATTGACGCGCCGCGCCGCTTCCGCCGCGCTTAAATGCAACTAGCTCGCAGTTGTGTTCGTCGTTCGTAAGCT
>NZ_DF952469.1:498055-503055 GCF_001263615.2 Arthrobacter sp. Hiyo1
ACAACTGCGAGTTAGTTGGGTGGGCGGGGCGCCTAGTTCAGGGTGGCGACAACCTCGTTGAGCTTTGCTGAAGGTCGCATCACGGCCTCCGCCTTGGCGGCGTCGGGGCGGTAGTAGCCGCCGATGTCGGCAGGCGAACCCTGGACTCCGAGCATCTCGGCAATGATGGTGTCCTCGTTGGCCGTCAGGGCCTCGGCGACGGCGGAGAACGCGGCGGCGAGCTCCGTATCGTCGCTCTGCTGGGCCAGTTCCTGTGCCCAGTACTTCGCGAGGTAGTAGTGGCTGCCTCGGTTGTCGAGTTCGCCCACCCTGCGCTTCGGGGACTTGTTGTCGAGCAGGAACGTGCCGGTGGCGCGGTCGAGCGTGTCCGCGAGGACCTGTGCCCGGGCGTTGCCGGTGGTGGTGGCGAGGTGCTCGAAACTGACGGCCAGGGCAAGGAATTCGCCCAGGCTGTCCCAGCGCAGGTGGTTTTCCTGCAGGAGCTGCTGGACGTGCTTCGGAGCCGAGCCGCCGGCACCGGTCTCGAAAAGGCCGCCGCCGTTGATCAGCGGGACCACGGAGAGCATCTTGGCGCTGGTGCCAAGCTCGAGGATCGGGAACAGGTCGGTGAGGTAGTCACGCAACACGTTGCCGGTCACCGAGATGGTGTCTTCGCCCTTGCGGATCCGCTCCAGCGTGAACGCGGTGGCCTTCTCCGGGGACATGATCTCGATCTGCAGGCCCTCGGTGTCGTGGTCCTTCAGGTATTCCTTGACCTTGGCGATCAGCTGGGCGTCGTGGGCGCGGGTTTCGTCGAGCCAGAAGACAGCCGGCATCTTGGAGGCGCGGGCACGGGTGACGGCCAGCTTGACCCAGTCGCGGATCGGCACGTCCTTGGTCTGGCAGGCGCGCCAGATGTCGCCCGGGGAGACCTGGTGTTCGATCAACACGGTTCCGGAAGAATCCACAACCTGCATGGTTCCGGCGTACTCAACCTCGAAGGTCTTGTTGTGGCTGCCGTATTCCTCAGCCGCTTGTGCCATCAGGCCGACGTTCGGAACCGTACCCATGGTGGTGGGATCGAAGGCGCCGTGGGCACGGCAGTCATCGATGACCACCTGGTAGACATCTGCATAGCAGCTGTCCGGGATGACCGCGAGAGTGTCGGCTTCCTTGCCGTCCGGTCCCCACATGTGGCCGGAGCTGCGGATCATCGCCGGCATCGAAGCGTCAACAATGATGTCACTGGGAACGTGGAGGTTGGTGATGCCCTTGTCCGAATCGACCATGGCCAGCGCCGGTCCGTCTTCCAGGCCCTTCTTGATGGCCGCCTTGATGCCTTCGCGGACGTCTTCCGGGAGTTCATCGAGGCCGTTCAGGATGGAGGCGAGGCCGTTGTTGGCGCTCAGGCCGGCAGCAGCGATCTGCTTGCCGTAGGTGTCGAAAAGCTCAGAGAAATACGCCTTGACAACGTGGCCGAAGATGATCGGATCGGAGATCTTCATCATGGTGGCCTTCAGGTGTGCCGAGAACAGCACGCCTTCTTCCTTGGCGCGGACCACCTGGGCAGCCAGGAACTCGTCCAGGGCAGCGGCGCGCAGCACGGTGCCGTCCACTACTTCACCGGCGAGGACGGGGAAGGCCGGCTTGAGGACCTTGACGGTGCCGTCTTCGCGGACGATCTGGATCTTGATGGTGTCGTCGGCCGGGATGACCACGGACTTCTCGTTGGAGCGGAAGTCGTTCTCCGTCATGTGCGCAACGTTGGTCTTGGAGTCGGCGCTCCAGGCACCCATGGAGTGCGGATTCTGGCGGGCGTAGTTCTTCACCGACAGGGGCGCGCGGCGGTCCGAGTTGCCTTCACGCAGGACCGGGTTCACGGCCGAGCCCTTGATCTTGTCGTAACGCGAGCGGATGTCCGTCTCTTCGTCGGAGGAGGGGTTGTCCGGGTAGTCCGGAAGCGCGTAGCCCTGACCCTGCAGTTCGGCAATGGCTGCCTTCAGCTGAGGGACGGACGCGCTGATGTTGGGAAGCTTGATGATGTTCGCCTCGGGCTTCTTTGCCAGTTCGCCCAGTTCAGCCAGTGCGTCACTGATCCGCTGCTCTTCAGTCAGGTAGTCACCGAAGACGGCGATGATTCGGCCGGCCAGCGAAATGTCGCGGGTCTCGACCTCCACGCCGGCCGTTGAGGCGAAAGCTTCCACAATCGGCAGGAACGAGTACGTCGCCAGCATCGGCGCTTCGTCAGTGTGGGTATAGATAATCTTTGCCATTGGCGGGGCATCTCCCTGAAAGTCTGCAGATTTCAACATCTCTAACTTACCTGAGGGGGCCGGATTGGCGCGTACCGGGACGGCCTCAAGCGCGCTGTGCAACGTCATACCGCGCCGAACCTTATGTACCTCCGCACCAAATCGGAGTAGGTTCATTGGGTCAAACTGTGGCCGACAACACGTGGCCGCCAAACGATTGGCAGGACAATCATGACAAAGAAATCACTCCCCATCACTGGTCTCCTGAGCCTCATTACCTCCGCCGTTTTGACCCTCTGTGCCGCTGGAGGGGCGGCAGCCGCAACGCCTACTGCGGTTTCGAGCTTCGCAGCGCCTGGGACGCAGCAGCTCGTCAGCCTGGCGACAACAAACACCGACCCCACGGGGTACTGGACTCCCGAACGGATGCAAGCAGCCATCCCGGGCGATGTCCTCGCCCGCAAAGCCCTCGCACGAGGTGGCGCCACCGCCAGCGGCACGGTCGAAACCGGCCCGCCAGTGAAAATCGCCAGCGCCAAGGGCAGCAGCTCGAGCCTGCACCAAGACGAAGACCCTATTGACCACGTCGGCAAGGTCTTCTTCACCATGGGCGCCTTCGCTTACGTCTGCTCCGGCAACGTCGTCGTGTCGGACAACGACAGCACAGTGGCGACCGCGGGCCACTGCGTCAACGAGGGTCCCGGAGCCTTTGTCCAGAACTTCGTGTTCGTTCCGGCCTATCTCAACGGCAATGCTCCTTACGGCATCTGGCCGGCCAAGGCCCTCTACACCACGCCCCAGTGGCGCACCGCCGGCGACATCCGCTATGACACCGGTTTCGCAGTTACCGCCACGGTGAAAGGCAAGCACTTGGCCGACGTCGTTGGCGCGTCCGGCGTGGAATTCAACCAGGACCGGGGACTGAGCTACCAAGCCTTTGGCTACCCTGCCGCCCCGCCGTTCGACGGACAATCGCTGAAGAGCTGTTCGGGTGACGCCACCAAGGACCCCATCAATCCACAGTTCAAGGCGCAGGGCATTCCCTGCGATATGACCGGTGGGTCATCGGGCGGACCCTGGATGGTCGACTCGGGCCGGGATTCCTACCAAAACTCCATTACGAGCTACGGCTACCCTGGTGGCCCGGCTGTGATCTACGGGCCTTATTGGGGCTCCGTCATCCGGGATGCCTACGATACGGCGTCCACATCCTAGGTCTTTCGGCCAGTTGGAAACTAGGCAGAATTCGCATCTTGCCAAACGAAAGTCAAATCTCACAAAACTTGAACAATTTCTTTACATGCTTGTCACGGCTTCGGTAGTTTCGGTTCCGTCAGTCGGCGGCCTCCACAAACCGGCCGCCGTCCGCTCGATATCTAGGACAACTGTGACGAGAACCAAGACCTTGGCCACAAGCCTGCTCGGCCTCACTGCCGCCGCCTTACTCGCGCTGGGCGCCGGCAGCGGGGCCACCGCGGCCCCGTCCATAAGCGATGGCACCGATGCGTCGACCGTGAGCAGCAATTCGGCGTCGGACGCGAACACCGCTGACAATTGGACTCCTGAACGGATGAAGAACGCCGTCTCCGGTGACCTTCTGGTCACCAAGGCACTGACCCGGACACAGGCCGCGGTTGGCCTTTCGGACATACCAACTTCTCCCGATCAGGTTTTTCCCGGGCTTGGCCGCGCACTGACAATCGAAGGCCAGAATGCCACCAGCACTGCAGCGCCGTCCCCCGCCGTGGATCGTAAAGCCAACGCAGGTGAGTCTCCCGTTTCACACATCGGAAAAGTGTTCTTCACACTCGGCGGGGTGAACTATGTCTGCTCCGGCAACTCCGTCACCTCCGCCAACCAGAGCACCGTGTCCACCGCCGGCCACTGCCTCAACGAAGGCCCCGGGGCGTTCGCGGGCAACTTCACGTTCGTTCCCGCCTACCAGGACGGCGCCGCGCCCTACGGAAAGTGGACGGCCAAGGCGCTCTACACAACCAGCCAGTGGTCCTCAAGTGGAAACATCCAGTACGACACCGGATTTGCCGTCATGAACACCGTCAATGGCCAAAAGCTCTCAGCCGTGGTGGGCGCCTCAGGCGTCCAGTTCAACGCTGCCCGAGGACTGGCGTACAAGTCGTTCGGCTACCCCGCGGCATCGCCCTTCACCGGGGAATCGCTCAAGAGCTGCTCAGGCACTGCCACAAACGATCCCAACAACCCCCAGTTCAACACCCAGGGGATCCCCTGCAACATGACGGGTGGCTCCTCCGGTGGCCCGTGGTTCCTTGGAAGCAGCGCCAGCGGATACCAGAACTCGGTGAACAGCTACGGCTACGGAAGCAACTCCACCACGATGTACGGCCCGTACTTGGGCACGGTCATCCAAGGCACGTACCAGACAGCGTCCACAGCCCCGTAGCCTCCCAGGCACCACAAGGGACATGCCCCCTGTTCGCTCCCAGGGTTGGACATATTGCGAATATGCCCAGTGCCGACCACCAAAATGGACATGTCCTCCCGGGAAGGGAGGACATGTCCATTTTTTGGTGCCGCGAGTGGACCCGGTGCGGAGCGCCCGGACCTCGGAAAGGACCTAGTGGAAGAAGTGCCTAGCGCCCGTGAAGTACATCGTGATGCCGGCGGCGTTGGCCGCAGCAATGACTTCCTCGTCGCGCACCGAACCGCCAGGCTGGACGACGGCGCGCACACCGGCGTCGATCAGGATCTGGAGCCATCGGCGAACGGGAAGAACGCGTCGGAAGCGGCCAC
>NZ_DF952469.1:505824-509407 GCF_001263615.2 Arthrobacter sp. Hiyo1
CGGCACTCCCCCGGGGCTCGTCGTCGGGATCATCGCGGGCGGCACCCAAGCCATCCAGAAGCCAGTGGAGTACGCCGAGGACAACGCCACTGCCGGAGCCCGGGACCTGCACGACATCAGCGTGACCGAGGCGGACGCCGTCGTCGGAATCTCGGCTTCGGGACGCACACCGTACGTGATCGGCGCCCTTGAGGAGGCCCGCAGCCGAGGCGCTTTCACCGCCTCGATCGCTTGCAACCACGCTTCGCCCATCAGCAAACTGGCGGACGTGGCGATCGACGTCGTGGTTGGTCCCGAGTTCGTTGCCGGTTCAACGCGGCTGAAGGCCGGCACGGCGCAGAAACTCGTCCTCAACATGATCAGCACGCTCGCGATGGTCAAGCTCGGGAAGACCTACGGAAACCTGATGGTCGATCTGCGGGCAACCAACAACAAGCTCCTCGCAAGGTCCCAACGGACCATCCAACACGCCACCGGAGTGGACGCAGAGACGGCGATTCGCGCGCTGGATTCCGTGGGCGGATCGGTCAAGGCAGCCATCCTGGTAGTGCTGACGGGGATCGATCCGGGGCAGGCCAAGAGCGCTTTGGACGAGGCCGGCGGCTTCCTGCGAAAGGCGATCGAGAAGCACGGATAGAGTTTTCCCCAGGAGGGGAAATGAATACTTACACGACCGTCCCGAGCGGCGAACAGGTTGTCCAGGAGCTGCCGTGGCGGTGGAAGGTCCAGGGCAGGATCTTCCTGATCGGGGGCCTCGGCTTCATGTTCGATGCCTGGGACGTCACCCTCAACGGCATCCTCATTCCGCTGCTTTCCAAGCATTGGTCCCTCCAGCCCGCCGACGCCGGATGGATCGGGACCGCAAACCTGATCGGCATGGCCTTGGGCGCCTTCGCCTGGGGTACCATCGCGGACACCATCGGCCGGAAACGGGCCTTCACGGCCACCCTGCTGATCTTCTCCATCTTTACTGTGTTGGGAGCTTTCGCGCCGGACATCGTGTGGTTCTGCATCTTCCGCTTCATGGCCGGCTTCGGGCTGGGCGGCTGCATTCCGGTGGACTACGCACTCGTCGGTGAATTCACGCCACGGAAGCATCGCGGCAAGGTGCTCACGGCCATGGATGGTTGGTGGCCCGTAGGGGCCGCCCTGTGCGGCTTCATTTCGGCCGGACTTGTTGCGGCCTTTGCCGATTGGCGCCTCACCATGCTCGTGATGGTGTTGCCTGCCCTTCTGGTGTTCTGGGTCAGGCGGAGCGTGCCCGAATCCCCGCTCTTCCTCATCCGCAGGGGCCGGCGCCAAGAAGCCGCCGACGTCATCGACAGCCTCGTCCTGGCCACGGGAGCCGAGCCGCGCGCCTACAGCCTGCCCGCGCCACAAGATGCTCCGCGCCTCTCCGCCGGCAGCGCGTGGCAGCAACTGCGACGGATCTGGCAGTTCAACTGGAAGATCACGACGGCGGCCTGGGCCCTGTTTTTCAGCATCCTTCTGGTCTACTACTTGAGCTTGACGTGGATGCCGCGGATTCTGATCGGCGCCGGGTTCGAGGAGTACAAGGCCTTCGTGACGACAGCCGGGATGGCCGGCGTCGGGCTCCTGGGCGTGGCGGTCGCGGCAGTGCTGGTGGAGCGGGTGGGCCGCAAGTGGATCCTGGCCATCACCGCGCCGCTGTCCGCGTTGGCCCTGGTGATCGTGTCATTGGTGGTGGACATTCCGGACGCGGCGGTGTTCTGGCTCCTGGCGTTCGGCTTCGTCATCCAGGTGGCCATCCCGGTGCTCTACACCTACGTGTCGGAGCTCTACCCCACGGAGCTTCGGGGTTCCGGCTTCGGCTGGGCCTCGACCTTCTCACGCGTTGGTGCCGGGATCGGGCCACTCGTGTTCGCTTCGTATTTCTGGCCCGAGCTTGGCCTGGCCACGTCTTTCGCCTTGGCTGGCGGGCTCATCGTGGTGGCGGTGCTGTGGATGGCGTTGTTTGCGCCGGAGACCAAGCAGCTCGAGCTCGACTGAGCATGCCCCACGGGGGTGCCCAACTGACTCGCATTTGTTGTCGTTATGAGCCGCCAAAACGACATCTAATGCGAGCTAGTTGGGCCGAACGGAGGACTTAGGCGTGCTTTCCCGCCGCGAGCTCTGCGAGCGTCCGGACCAGGAGCCTACGCTCCACCACCTTGATGCGTTCGTGCAGGGTGTCCTCGGTGTCGTCCGGGGCGATGTCCACCGCTTCCTGGGCGATGATGGGCCCGGTGTCCACGCCGGCGTCGGCCCAGTGGACAGTGCAGCCGGTCACTTTCACACCATAGGCCATGGCATCGCGGACTCCATGGGCTCCCGGGAAAGCGGGAAGCAGTGCGGGGTGGGTGTTGAGGTACTTGCCTCCGAAGGCATCGATGAACTCCGGACTCACAATCCGCATGAACCCGGACGAGACCACCACGTCCGGATCGTACGAGGCAACGGCTTTGGTAAGTGCCGCGTTCCAATCGGCCCTGTCCGCGTAGTCCTTGAAGTCCACCACGAAGGTGTCCAGTCCGGCTTCGGCAGAGCGTTCCACGCCGTAGGTACCCGGCCGGTCGGCTCCCACGGCTGCGATCTCAATGTCCAGCTCGCCCGCCTTCACGGCGTCGATTACTGCTTGGAGGTTGGAACCGGTGCCGGAGACGAGGACAACAATACGCATTGCACTAGCTTATGGCTGGCTCGCGTAGGCTGGAAAACATGAATTCCGGCGTTGGACCCACCCCGCAGCATCAGCCTCAGAGCGAGGCTGCCAAATCAGCGCTTGCCGTTACCCACACGCTGTTCAGGACTTTCCTGCTGACCGTGCTTGGCGCCCTGTTCGTCTATATCCTGAACATCAGCTACGTCTGGCTCAGTGGAATCCTCACCGTCATCGCCGCGGTGCTTGGAGTGGTGGTCCTCGTGCGGGCGATCCGGTTCAAGCAGCCGCGCATCGTTCTGTTCGGCACCATTTCCGGGCTCGTGGTCACGGCCATCATGTGCCTGCTGGTGCTCACCGCAGTCGTCTTCTTCCAACAGGTCACCACCTTGGAGAACTGTGCACGAGGCGCACTGACGCTCCACGCCCAAAACTCGTGCCAGGTGGATTTCCAGAATTCCCTTCCCTCCGGATTGCGCTAGCCGGGGCGCAAGCCAGGTGAGGCAGGCACCTTAGCGGCGGTCACCGTCGTACACGGAATCGTCGAGATCCGCTTCGCGGAGCTTCTGCCGCCTTTCGAGCCAGGGCCCCACCCAATAACCGATCACGACGCCGATCCCCACCTCCGCGGCGATCCAGACTGCCGTCCACCGCGGGTCCGGGCCGATCTCGGTGAGACGCCCGATTCCGGCGGAACCGCGGCGCCAGCCAGGCGAGGCCTCCGGCCAAAGCCCCTGCGACGGCCCCGATGAGCGCGCCGAGGATCAGCGTGGAAACAGGAGCCGTGAACCAGCGCGCCTTGATCTTGATGGAGAGCCATTCGTCGAAGTGGTTCTCCCCCGCCCGCAGGAACCACCAGCCCGCCAACACACCGGCGATCACCGGCAGGGCGAGGGCCGCGGCGCCGAAGTCGAGCTGCCCGGT
>NZ_DF952469.1:513430-516696 GCF_001263615.2 Arthrobacter sp. Hiyo1
TGCAGGAGGACGCCCACGTCGGAGAACCCGTCGATCTCGGTCAGGATGTCGCCGTCCTGGCGGACGGCCACGGTGCCGGTGCCGGTCCCGTCAGAAATGCGGAGGGTGAGGAGTCTCATTTGTTGCGTCCTTCGATGTACGTGCGGTTGAAATTCAGTCGTTCGAAAATGGGGGCGTCGCTGAAGCGGAACAGATCGAACTCACTCTCGGCGTGGAGCGACCATTCCTGCCAGGACGGCACGACAAAGAGGTCGCCCTTTTCCAGGACCTTGGACTCCCCGTTCAGCACCACGGTGCCGCGTCCTTCGAAGACCTGCCAGACACTGGAACCGACTTCGCGCACGGCCTCGGTGGAAGCGCCGGCCCGCAGGCGGTGGAATTCGGCGCGGATGGTGGGCATGACGTCCCCGCCGGTGGTCGGGTTGGTGTAACGCACGGCGGCGTGGCCCTGGGACACCGTGGCCGGGTGGCCCTCGTCCTCGAGAAGCAATTGTTCGCGCAGGGCGCGTCGGTGTGTTCCCAACGGTAGGCCGCGATCGGGGAATTCACCGTGTCCTGCAGCCCGGAAAGGGGACGGAGGCCCGGGTGGGCCCAGAGCCGCTCGGATCGCGAAACGTCCGGGGTGGCCTCGTCAGTGACACGTTCGGTGCCGAATTCGAAGAACCCGGCGTCCGCGTAGTGCACGAACGGGATGTCCAATCCGTCGATCCACGCCATCGGCTGGTCCGTGTCGTTGTGGTGGCCATGGAAGTTCCAGCCCGGCGTCAGCAGGAAGTCCCCGCGGCGCATCGCCACCGGATCCCCGTTGACGACCGTCCAGACGCCCTCACCTTCGACGACGAAGCGGAACGCGTTCTGCGAGTGGCGGTGCTCCGGAGCTGTTTCGTGCGCGCCCAGATACTGGATGGCAGCCCACAGGGTGGGTGTGGCATACGGAGTACCGGCGAGGCCCGGGTTTGCCAGGGCGATGGCACGGCGTTCCCCGCCACGGCCAACAGGCACCAGGTCTCCGGCACGGGCCGCCAATGGGTACAAATCGTTCCAGCGCCACACGTAAGGCACGGCCTTCGGGGACGGCACCATCGGCATCAGGTCCGCGATCTCGGTCCAGAGCGGAATCAGGTTCCCGGCCTCGAAATCCTGATACAGCTGCTCCAGCTGGGCGGCTTCCTCGGGAGTCGGTTCCGGAACAGCGTTCTCGGCGGCAACTGATTCGTGGGTTGTGCTATCGGCGCTGATGGACACAGAGGCCTCCTCGGGGGTACGGGACAGTTTTGGCGTACTCCAGACCCTAGGGAAGCCCCCAAGTGATCTCCAGCATATTCTGCTAGACAGAATCTTCTGGCCCACCTGACGGGCCCGCAGACCCAACTGACTAGCAATAGATGTCGTTATGGGCCCTCAAAACGACATCAACTGCGAGTCAGTTGGGTGGGTCACGGCATGGGTGGGTTAAGGCTTGGGTGGGTCACGGCTTGGGTGGGTCACGGCTGGGACTCGGCCGGATTGGCCGCGATATCGATCTCCAATTGGCGCTGGGTTTCCCGCATGATACCCACAAGACCAGCATCGAAGAGCCTGCGGAACCGTGCCACGGGAGTAGCTACGCTCAGCGCGCCCACGGCGACGCCCCGCCCGTTGTGGAGAGCCACCCCCAAGGCGCTGATCCCTTCCTCGGTGCCTTCGAAATTCGCCGCGAATCCGTTGCTCCGGATCGTCTCAAGCTCGCGCAGGAAAGCCGGATATTCGGCGTCGGGAATGTTGTCGCCGCCGATCTCCGCATTGTGGCTGCGGAACAATTGCTCGATCATGGCGGGCTCCAGCTCTGCCAACAGCGCCTTGCCGCCCGAGGCTTTGTTCGCGGGCAGGACGGTTCCCTGCCTGTCGCCGACCCGCAGGGCGTTGGTCCCCTCCACCGTGGCCAGGAACCTCACCTTGGTTCCCACGCGAACCATGAGATTGACGGTCTCATTGATCCGCCCACTCAGGAGTTCCATGTGCGGCTGCGCCACCGTGCGAAGCAGCCGGCTCCAACTGAGTCCTGCCGGTCCAACCCCCATGGCCGGCCCGGGCACGTAGCGGCGGGTCTCGTCCTGGACCGCGAACCCCCGGTAGACCAGCATGGCCAACAGCCGGTGGGCTGTGGAGGGAGCAACACCCAGCTCCGCGGCGGCGTCCTTGAGGCGCAGGCTGCCGCCGTCGCGCAGGAGCTGAAGGAGATGCAGGGCGTTGTCCACGGCTTCAATGGAATAGGCCGGTTTTTTGCGGGCTGGAAGATTCTGCACGACAGAATTCTATTGGGCTGCATAACCAAACGGCCACACAGTGGTGGGATGAATCACACACCATCCGCTGCAGCGCCGGAGCGGACCCAAGACGGCGTTCACCACCTCCCCAGGGCCTCCGCCCGGTTCTCCAAGCGTTCCGCCGCCGCTGTCCTGGTCTGCTGGTTGCTGGTGGTTTTCGACGGCTACGACCTCATCGTCTACGGCACCGTCCAGAGCGCCCTCATCACCGACACCGGCTGGGGGCTCACGGAAGCCACCGCCGGCACGGTCGGCTCGATGGCGTTCCTCGGCATGATGATCGGAGCCATCTTCGCCGGGAGGATGTCGGACAGCTGGGGGCGCCGCCGGACCATCATCGCCTGCGCCGCACTGTTTTCACTCTTCACCATCTTGTGTGCGTTCTCCCCGAACGCGTTCGTCTTCGGGGGTCTGCGCTTGCTGGCGGGCATCGGCCTGGGCGGACTTGTTCCCTCAGCCAATGCCTTGGTCGCGGAACTGGTCCCCGCCAAATGGCGGTCCACCATCGCCACGCTGATGATGTCCGGAGTGCCGATCGGCGGCTCGATCGCCGCGGTGGCCGGCATTCCGCTCATTCCCGCTTTCGGCTGGCCGGTCATGTTCCTGGTGGCCGCCGTGGCGCTCCTCGTGGTGGTTCCGCTGGGCATGCGCTTCCTCCCGGAGACGCTCCCAGCGACACTCGAAGAACCCCTCCCGGCCGCCAAGAACGCGAACCAAACAGGCGGCTTCAAGTCCCTACTCCGTGCCCCGTACCTCGGCATGAGTCTCCTGTTCGCGGTCTCCACCCTCGTCACGCTCTTTGCTTGGTACGGCCTGGGCACCTGGCTGCCGAACCTGATGCAACTGGCCGGCTACAACCTCGGGTCAGCCCTGACCTTCGCGCTGGCACTCAACCTCGGTGCCGTCGTCGGCTCGGTGGCCACTGCGTGGGCGGGAACCCGCTTCGGTCCGATCCCGACG
>NZ_DF952469.1:519808-533788 GCF_001263615.2 Arthrobacter sp. Hiyo1
GGCCAAATCCTTGGCGGAAGCGGACGGCATCAAGGCCCGCGCCGAGGCTCTCGGAACCAACCAAGAGGCCGTCATCTCCCAACAGCTCGCGGAGAACATGCCGGCGATCGTGGCAGCCGCGGCTGAACCGTTTGCCCACGTGGGCAACCTGACCGTCCTCAACGGCGGCGAGGGCCTCAACAGCATGGTGGGTGGGATCCTGTCCCAAGTGGGCAACTACCTGCCATCGATCACAGCTGCGCTCAAGAACGGCAAGGAACCGCCCAAGCGGCCCACCAAAACCCCTGATGCATAGGGACACCGATGCACAAAGAGGTTGATCGGAGCCTGACGGGCAAAATCGGCAGGGTCACGGGTCGTATCGGGCCAGGCACTGTGGGGGAAGTGATGCTGCCGTTCCACGGCGGTACGAGCGCCTTCCACGCGCATCCCTTCGACAAGAGCAGTGTTTTCAACGTGGGTGACGAGGTGCTTGTCATCTATTACGAGCCACCCGGGACCGTATTCGTTGACGACTTGCCGGACGTCCTGAAGGCTGCCAGATAGCGCGACCGCCAGCCGGCGCAATAGAGAACCCGACAAAAAGCTGAGGGCGGCTAGTCAGCCGCCCTCAGCTTTTTGTCACTGATCGATTGCTCAGCCCAGCGGCGGAGCTCCTACGCTGTCGTACATCGCGTAATCGTCGGTGGTGACCGATCCGTTGCTGAACAAGCTCAACCCGAAACTGATGGCCGTGGCCCCGGCGGGTAGTGCCGGCGTCGTGAAGCTTGCCTGTGTGTAGGTAGTCGCGGTATTCAGCCACGGTCCGGAGGTCCAGTACACCCAGTTGTTTGAGGCGTCACGGTAATACAAGGCGAACTGTGTGACGGCTGTAGAGGTGTACCAAACACGCACCGAATAGGTGTGTCCGGCGACGGCCGCAGGTGGGCAGGTACTGGTGTCCATTGTTGGAAGCAGTTTCGCGTCACCACTGGAGTATCCCGTGATGGTGAGTTTCTCCGCTTTGGTACCGGTGTGCGCGGTAGCAACCGTGCTGAACGTCGCGGTGTTGGTGCCGTATCCGCCGGCCTGCCAGCACTGCGGGAACGAGCCCGTACCGGCCGTTTCAAGGCTGGGGTTCTGTACCAGGTTGCCGCCCGCTGGTGGCGGCGGAGGAGGCGGTGGCGGGGTGCCGACGTCGAACATCTCGTAGTCGTCGGTGGTGAGCGTGCCGTTGCTGAACAGGTTCAACCGAAGCTGATGCCGCTGGCGCCCGTGGGCAGTGGAGGCGTTGTCCAGGTGGCCTTTTGGAAGGTCGTGGCCGCTGAGAACCAGGGGCTTGATGTCCAATACTTCCAGGAGCCTACGCCGATCCGGTAGTAGAGCTCGAATTGGGTGCTTGTGGTCGATTTATACCAGGCACCGATTGAATAGGAGTTCCCGGGTGTGGCTGTAGGCGAGCACCCTCCTAGGTCAAGGGTCGGCAACAGCTTGGCGTCGCCGTCGACATAGTTGGTGACCACGAGCTGTTCGGCGACTTTTCCGGTGTGCGCCTGCCTGACGGTGGAAAAAGCTGCCGTGTTGGTGCCATAGCCTGCTGCGGCCCAGCACTGCGGAGCCCCGCTGACCAAGGTTTCAAGGCTTGGGTTCTTGATCAGGTTGCCCGTGCCCTCCGGTGGCGCCGGCGGTCCCGAGACAAGCGGCTTGACGGTTCCGCCGATCACTTGGGCCACCGTCTTGACCGTGGTGGTTGCGGGCCTGGACTTGAGCCACGTGGCGAACTGGTTGAACAGGGTCGGGGTGATGTTCAGCGGATCCGTGCTGGTAGCTGAAATATGGTGGAAGGTGAGCTGGACCCACCCGCCTCCGGGCTCCGCCTGGGTGACCGACTTTTGCAGGTCCGCCAGGGTCCAGGTGTTGTCCACTTCATCCGGAGCCGCCGTGTTGTACGGGTTGGCAGGAGGGATGGTCTCCGCGAGCGGGCAGCCGGCGCAGCTGAACCGCGTCTTGATGTCACCAAGGTTGCGGGCGCTATTGAGCCCGCAGTTCTTGACGACGGTTTCGAGGGATGCGTTCTCGGAAGCGAATGGATACGCGAAGTCAGTGATCGTGAATCCAAGGTTTGTGAGGTTGACCCTGTCGTTGCAAATCTGGCGTGTTGCCTCATCCAACGTCACGGTGGTCAGGTCCGGGTGTGTGACGGTGTGGCCGGCAATCTCGTTGCCGTTCGCCACAAGGCCCTGCATGTCGCTTGTCGTCAGGTAATTGGGGTTGTTGATGAATCCGGACGGCGTGAAGAAAGTACCCACCAGGCCCAGGCTCTGCATGGTCTGCGCGGCGTTGAGTTGGTCGGCATTTGCGTCGTCAAAGGTCAAGGTGACGACGGTTGGATTGGCGGCTTGGGCTGCGGGTGCGGTGATGCCGGCGGTGACGCCGGTGAAAGCAAATACCACCACAACGGTGGAGAACCACGTAAACCATTTACCGGGGATCGTCCCTTTAAACGTCCGGTGCTGGTCAACCTGGTCAGTACGGTTGAAGAGTTTCATAGGGTCTGGCTCGATTCTAGACAACGGCCTGGCCGGACATACGGGCGGCGCAGGGTGAATCACCCAACGTTGTTCAGCATGTGAGGGCGCGCCGCCCAGTCATCGCCCGCTTGCCGAAATACCCCGGTGCCCGGGACAAGCCCCAGTCATGGCCACGAGGTTCACTACCGATGTCACCGTAAGGCGGGCCGACATGGGGGAATAAGAGTAAGTCCTACCCGTCTTTGAGCTGCGTAATTACCTAGATTTGCGCATGTTCGGTCGCTACGGATCCTCCACTCGGGGAAGCAACGTCAATTTGTTAACCAAACCTTCCCCTTGCGGTCACGCCCATTCCCCCGCTTCGCCAACCGCCGCGCACACCGTGGAGGGGTGAGGATCGCTATCGTTGCCGAATCATTCCTGCCGCTCATGAACGGGGTCACGCACTCCATCCTGCGGGTGCTCGAGCATCTGCAAGAGCGCGGCGACGAAGTGATGGTGATTGCGCCGTCGACGTCGGACACTGCTGTCTCGGACGTCGTGAACGGCGCTTTTGTCCACCGCCTCCCGTCCGTGCCCTTGGCCGGATACACCAATGTGCGGGTGGCGTTGGGCGGCGTGAGCCGGGTCAAGAGAATCCTTGCCGACTACGCACCGGACGTTGTCCACCTCGCATCGCCCTTCGTCCTCGGGTGGCGGGCTGTGCAAGCTGCGCACCAGCTCGGCATTCCGACGGTTGCCATCTACCAAACCGAGGTCCCCAGCTACGCTGCCCGCTATGGGCTCCCCATGCTGGAGAACTGGGCATGGAACCGGGTGGACAACATCCATCTTCGTGCAGACCGGACACTGGTCCCGTCCACGTTCGCGCTCAACCAGTTGCGCGGCCGCGGGATCCTCAGGGTGGGAATGTGGCGGCGCGGTGTGGATACCGCGCGCTTCTCCCCCACCAAGCGCTCGACGGCGTGGCGCACCTCCGTTGCGCCCCACGGAGAGCGCATCATCGGCTACGTCGGCCGCCTCGCGATCGAGAAACAAGTGGAGGACCTCGCCGTGCTGGCGGACCTGCCGGGAACCAGGCTTGTCATTGTGGGCGACGGTCCGCAACGCGCCGCCCTGGAAGCAGCGCTGCCGAATGCCTTCTTCACCGGGTTCCTCGGCGGCGACGAATTGGCCCAAGTCGTGGCGGGCTTCGACCTCTTCGTCCATCCCGGAGAGTTCGAAACGTTTTGCCAGACCATCCAGGAGGCCATGGCCTCCGGCGTTCCCGTCGTGGCCACCGGCCGGGGCGGTCCCCTCGATCTCGTGGAAAACTCGCGCACCGGCTGGCTTTACGAGCCAGGAGACCTCGCGCAGTTGCGGGCCTACGTGCAGGACTTGGTGGGCGACGACGCCAAGCGACGTGCGTTCGGAACGGCAGCACTCGCTTCGGTCCAAGGACGGACCTGGCCGGTGCTGAGTGCCCAACTCGTCGAGCATTACGAGGCGGTAATCGCGGGGGAAGCGCTCGTAGAACCGGCCGCCGCTCCCAGCCACCCGGTTCAGGCAGCCGAACTTCAGGCGTCCGAACTTCACGCGGCAAAGCCTGCCACCATTTCCGTGACTTCCAGCAAAGGACTCCCCGCATGAAAATCTCCGTTGTAGGCTGCGGCTATCTTGGCGCAGTACACGCCGCCACGCTCGCGTCGATGGGCCACACCGTGGTGGGCATCGACGTCGACGCACAGAAGGTGGCCCACCTGAACAAGGGTTTCGCACCTTTCCACGAACCCGGCCTCGACGAACTTCTCCGCGACGGCTTCGCTACCAAGCGGCTCACGTTCTCCACCGACTTCGCCGACGCCGCCGGCGCCCAGACGCACTTCCTCTGCGTGGGCACACCGCAGTCCAAGACCTCCGATACGGCGGACCTCTCCTACGTGATCGCAGCCACGAAGAGCCTGCTTCCGCACCTCGCGAGCGGCGCCGCCGTCGTCGGCAAATCCACCGTTCCCGTGGGAACGGTGGACATGCTCCGCGGCATCCTTGCCCGCAGGCCGGATGTCCTGCTCGGCTGGAACCCCGAATTCCTGCGCCAAGGTACGGCAGTGAAGGACTCATTGGTCCCGGATCGTTTGGTGTACGGCGTGCCGGGCGGCAAGGACTCTGCCGCGGGCACCCCTGTCACGGCTGCGCTCGACGCCGTCTACGAACCTCTGATTTCGGCCGGGATCCCGCGGCTGGTCTGCAACTTCGCGACCGCCGAGCTCATCAAGTCCGCCTCCAATGCGTACCTCGCCACGAAGCTCAGCTTCATCAACGCCATCGCCGAGCTTTGCGACGCTTCAGGGGCCGACGTTACCGAGCTCAGTGAGGCGATGGGGCTGGATCCGCGCATCGGCAACCGGTACCTCCACGCTGGACTGGGTTTCGGCGGCGGCTGCTTGCCGAAGGACATCCGCTCGTTCCGCGCACAGGCACAAGCGCTGTCCGTGCCTTCCCTCGACGAGTGGATGGGTGTGGTCGATTCCATCAACCTGGGCCAGCGCGCCCGCGCCGTGGACGTCGCCCGTGACATGTGCAAGGGCTTCCTGTCCGGCCGCACCGTCACCGTGCTGGGCGCGGCGTTCAAACCGGACACCGACGACATCCGTGACTCGCCCTCCCTCGACGTCGCACTCCAACTCGCCGCGGCCGGCGCCCACGTTACGGTGACGGATCCCAAGGCGATCAACAATGCCTGGATGCGCTATCCGCAGCTCCGCTTCGAAGCGTCCACCACGCGCGCTCTCGAAGGCGCCGAGTTGGTGCTGCTGCTCACCGAATGGGACGAATACCGTGCCCTCTCGCCCGCCGCCGTCGGCTCGCTCGTACGACGCCGGATGGTCCTGGACGCGCGGAACGTCCTGGATGCTCGAGCATGGCGGGCGCAAGGCTGGACGGTTCGTGGGCTCGGAACCGGCTCCCACGATGAGACTTCGGAGCCGCTTACCGAAGCCAAACCTCCCGTCGTTCCCGTCGAACCGCTCAACACACGCCCGTTCATTGTCGGTTCGCCGGCCAAGGCACCCTCCACGCGACGGTAGCCGCGTGGTTCATCGTGTATTCGGGGCTTTGGGGTGCAGTGCATCGGTGATGACGAGGGAGACGTTCTGCCCACCGAAACCGAAGGAGTTGCTGAGCACAGCCTGCTGAGGGACGTTCCGTCGTTGGATGGCGACGTCGAGGTTGATGTCGGGAAAACCTCCCTGATGGCACGGGACTCGCACTCGCGACCGGAATCGCCAAGGCCGAGCTCGCCCCCGTGGTCGACGAGCACCTCCAACTGCTGTTCCGCCAATCGGAGCGCTTCGTGACCCAGCTTGTCGGCAGCCGGGGTTGGAGCCTCAAGCGACCCGTCGACGTCGAAGCCAGGACATTCTGGAGCGCCGCACTTGGTGCCGCACTCCTCGCACACGCCGGGGCGCACGGCACCGGCGCAGACCTCGACCTCGCCGGGACATTGACGGTCCACGACCAGACCGGCCACGTCTAAGTTCCTTAGCGTTCCCAGGCCGAGAACGGCTCTCAGTGTTTTTGCCCGGATTACACGTAGACGGGCCACCGCGCACACGGAGATCCGGCTTATTCACACTGAGAAACGGCCTTTTGCACACGGATTTTTCCGTTTTTTACACGGAGACGCCAATTTCACCGAGAGAATCTGAATCGTGGATGGCCTTCCTTTGAGGAGGGTCACCACTCTTCAAGGCCAGCGAAACCGTTGGCCGTTCTACTCGAGAAATGGGGTTGTAGTGGAATCAACAATGACGAAAAGGACCGGCCTTCAGGCTGCGGCCGCGGCTGCGCTGGCCGTGGTTGGCATCTTCGGCGCGAGCTTGGCCGTTTCATGGATCGCGGGGTCCCTTGGGATCTCTGCCGCGGCGGCGTCCCAGATCATGCACGCCATTGAGGTCGGAGGCTGGGCTCTCGTTGTCATCGGCACAATTTTCGGGGCAGGAATCACGGGTGCCTTGATCGCAACGGCTCGAGGCATCCTCTTCCGCATCGGCCGGGCGCAAGCAGTCGCCTAAATCGATGCTTGCTAAGACAGCACGCGTGCTTGGGGGCATCCCTGGATGGTTGCTCCCAAGCACGGGCCTCGCCATGGCAGCCATAGCCGTCTTCGGCTACTCGGCTGTGGACCTGTCCTGGATCCGGGACGCCAAGGACATGGGTGGGAGTCCCCTCTCCAGCAAAGACTTCCTCCAGATCCTTGGGCGAAACGTCGGTGCGGCCTTGGTGCTCTATTCGGGGGTCGCGACCCTCGGGCTGACCACGCTTCTCGGAGCCGGAATCCTGGCGCTGTATGTCGGGGCGACGGTATCCCTCGGGGTGCATTCCGTCGGCGGTGCGGGCCTGGTTGCGGACGTGATGTGGTACGTCCCGTTCGAGTTCGTCGGCCTGGTGATGGCGGCGACCGCCGGATTCCAGCCCGCCGCGGGCCTGGCTCGGAGGCTGCTGATGAAGAACGAGCCTCCAACCCTGAGGTCGTTCATCGACGACATGGCCCGTTCCCTCGGCACTTTGCTCATTGCCATCGCCCTGATAGTCCTCGGTGCCGTCATCGAGGCCATCGTGATTCAGCTCAAGACCTGAGGAGGAATTCATGACCAGCACGGAAGACGGACGGAAGTCCGAAACCGTCATCAGCGTCGCAAAGGTCGGAAAGTTGCGTCCCGAGCCGTCCTCAGCCAGGGAATGGGTCTCGACGTCCCGGGGTCTGTGGATCGCGGGCTACATCCTGCTCATGGCTTTGGTGGCTCTGCGGCTTCCCCTGACCAGAAAGTATCTCAACGCGAACGTTCCGGCGGACGTGCGCTCGGAAATCGGGGACGATCGCCTCCTGAGCCTCTCCATGACCGTGGGCACCGTTTTGTTCTTCCTTGTCTACGCCGTGATCATCGCTTTGTACTTCTCGCTGGCCGCGTTTTTGGACAAACGGGTGATCCCGGGAAAATCGGTGCTCGCGGGCCGCTTCAAGATCGGGGCCTTCTTTGTGATCGCCATTCTCGCCACGATCCCGGTGAATCTCTTCAGCGTGGCCTTTGGTGTCATCCAACCGCGGGAAATCCCCGGATATTGGGCCTATTTCCCCTCGATGGCCGTGCTGGCCCTGGTGATCTTCTACCGACATTGGCGCGAGTTTTCCACAGGCAGGAAGATCCTCGTTGTGCTTTCGGCCATGGGTCTGTCAACAATAGTCGCCATCGGCTGACCTTCCTCAACCACCACCCACGGACAGAAATTCTCAATGACTACTCAGCTCTTCGGCCTGCTTCTACGAATCGTGGGCCTCCCGGTCGCTGCATTCTCCTGCATTTCAGTCGGCCTGATGTGGGCTTCTCCCGCCCCGGAAGGCCTCAAGAACATAGATCCCCTCGCCGTGAAGAACACGATGGTCACCGTGCTTCTCGTCTTCGGAGTGGCGGCACCCTTGATTGCGGCCTTCAGCAAGGCCGGGAAATGGCTACCGCTCAAGGCGGCTGTTTTCGCCGTCGCTGGTTTCGCCAACGCGGCGGCCGTCAGCCCGGTAATAGTCGTCCCGTTCCAGGGCACGACGTCGGCCATCGCCGCGGTCTGTGCGCTCGGCCTCGCGGTCCTCACCATTGTGGCTTCATGGACTCAGTCCAGAAGAAGAGTCCGCGGAGCAAGTTCTAGGCGCCGATGAGGACCGAAACCCCACCCGCCGACGTCGCAGGCCTAGCTTCGAACGCCAGCGTCCCTGCTGTGTCGGTCCGGAGGTCCGATTACCGAATCCTGCGCGACTTTCGGGCTTTCGAAATCGTCAATGCGATGCGTTTGCCGCTCACGCTGGACGGTTTCAGGGCCCTCGCGATCTTCGGATCGATCGCCTTGGTCCTGCTCGGAACAATGGTGTTCGCATCCACGATGTCTGTTCTCCGCGACGGCCCGCTCCGCCAAGACACGGCTGCTGTGCTCAACTGGGGATTCCTCGCGATCCTCTACTCCGCGGTCGCCTCAGTTCTCACCGAGGTAGTTTCAAGCCGACGGCTGGCAGTATCCGGCACTCCGCATTTGGAGCTCTTCCGGGCGATGGAACTTCCCCTCCCGCAGGTTGTGGTGAGATATGGTCTGGTCCCGGCGTTCCGCCGCACGGGCATCCTTTGGTATTCGGCCGTGGTATTCCTCCTGGTCTTCTTCGAGGAATCGCCGAGCTACTTTGGCGTCGTGGCGGCTTCGGCCTCCGTCCTGGCTCTCGCCTCCTGTGCGTGCGTCTACTGCGTCCTTCATTTCGCTTCAACACCTGCACGAAGGATGGGCCTCCATTGGCGGTATGGCGTCTTGGCGCTCTTCCTTGGATTGTTGCTCGGGGCTGCCACGGGATTTCTCCTGCCTCAGCTCTACCGGCTCGGCGGCCTCGCCGGGGACCCCTCGCGCTTCCTTCCGGCGTTGTACTCCCTGGCAGCGGCCGCGTCCGGGATATTGATCCTGCTCAGCATCCGTGCCTGGCGCCGCCTCAGCTACCGCAGGATTTCTTTCAATACGGAGCGGAGCGGCAGCCAACGGCCGGCGACAAGCTTCGGGCTATTCGTTGTCACTGATCTGTTGAGCAGCAAACAGGGCTCGGTGATCGCGACCATCGTCCTTGCCTGGATCGCCGTCGTTGGCATCCTCTTGGGAGCGAGGGGCGTCTTCCCCCTGCAGTCGGCTCTCGGCTCCGGAGAGCTGCACAAATCCTTGATTGGTGCTGCCGTGCTCCTGAGCCTCGGCGTCACGGAACCGATGCTCTATCGGATCGGGCCCACGGCGAAGCTGTACCACTACCGCTTCGCGTGGGAGAACGGCTTCTCCGCCACCGCGATCGTTGTCCGGCTCGTCGGAATCTACGTCATAGCGGGGGCGGCCATCGGTGGATTTGTTTTCCTAGGGGCATTTCTCGCACTGGACCTTCCGGCTCCTGGTGCTGTCCTCGCGGGTTTGATCGTCGCGGCGTCCGGAGTCGTCGCGGAATCCCTCTCCCGTCCGCCAACCACCACCGACGGGACCAAGTCCAATGACGTGATGGACGGCCTCTTCACACTCCTCCTGATTTCTCCATGCTCGCTCATTCTTGTTGTCAGCCCCGAGTTCAGCACCGTGCTGTTGTTGGGCTATTCCATCCTCTTGATCCTGGGAGCCGCCGTATGCCTGCATCAACGTCTTTTGAGGCTTCGATCGAAATCGATTCTGTAACCGCCGGCTACCGGCAAGGCACCCCTGTCCTGGACGGACTCAGTCTCAGCATGAACGAGCCCGGGCTTTACCGTGTGGCCGGCAGCAATGGCAGCGGGAAATCGACGCTCCTGGAGCTCATCAGCGGTTTCCTCCAACCTTGGGCCGGAAGCGTTCGGCTTTGCGGTATCGACGCCAGCTCACCGGACGCGCGCCACGTACGGAGCGTCTGCCGTACGACGCCGGCGCTCTACCCCTCCATGACGGTTCACGACCATCTGGCCCTGGCGGCACGTAGCCGTCAGGTCGGTCCGGAGGCCGGGCTCGCCCGGCTGGCCAAGTATGGACTGAAGGACTGGGTGGAGCAGCCCGTCTCCATGCTGTCCACGGGCAATATCCGGAAGCTCTGGCTGCTCATGTGCACTGTGGCCGACACCCCTGTGGTCGCCATCGATGAGCCTTTCAACGGCATGGACGTTCGAGGCATCGAGGCCCTGATCGACGAGCTCGGCGACTGGGCACAGCACAAAGTGGTTGTCCTCATTTCGCACACAATTCCGGAGCAACTGACCGTTAGGCATTCCTTCGTCTTCAAGGAGGAAGGAGCAATCGCGTAGACCGAAGCCCACTGGCAGGCTCACTCGGAAAGCCGCTTTTCGCGGAACGGAGACGAATCCCGGACAAGGTCAAAGAGGGCCGTGCGGGAAGGGCTTCCTGTCTTGCGCAGCGCGTTGGAGATGTGGCTTTCCACGGTCCTGATACTGATTCCCAGATGCTCGGCGATCTCCGGGTTGGAGCGATGACCTGCCAGGGCTGCTATCTCGATTTCCCGGACGGTCAGGGGCGAGTAGCTTCCGGAACTAAACGCGACGGGCTCATCCGGCGAAGGAAAACGTGCCGCGAACATGGAGTACGCCCGGTCCATCGCAGCCGCACCGATCGTGTTGTCCACGAACGCATACCGCTTGAAGGCGCCGCGGAGCAGCATCCGGACCTGGTAGAAATCGGCGTCGGGCTCGTAATGCTCGAGCAGCACGCCGAGCATTTGGTGGTCATCCTCCACCACGGCCGCGGCAATTGCCAAGAGCTGATCATGTGAAGCGGCCGGTGCATACTCTTTCAAGGTCTGCCGGAGGAGATCGAGAACTTTCCGGCCCGGGAGAAGGCACGTGAAGAAGAGCGCGGAATAGATCGCCTCGAGGACATAGCCACGTTCGAGCTGCCGTTGAATGAGTTTCGCGGCCTTCCCGTCGAATACAGCGGGAATGAGGGGTCGCGCGGCGACGAGCTCGTACACGCCTCTCGCTGTCCCGGGGAGCGGGCCGATGTCTTCAGCTTCGCGCCGTGCCTGGGTGGCAAGGGTCGCTGCGGGCAAGATCGCGGACGTCGCCGTCCTGAGCCGGCGAGCCTAAGCATTGCGTCGTGAAGGGAAGCCACCAGGAAGCCTGGCCGCCCCATGGCAAACACACTGCCCATGAGGTACTCGGCGTCGTCGAAATAGCCGCGGTAGATCAGGGCCTGGGCAGCCACATAGGTGTTGCAAACCATCCCGAACTGGTCCAGCTTGCGGCGGGCATCTGCGCGTTGGTCAAGCGCAAAGACAATCGACTCATCGATCCGCCCCGAGCTGAACAAAGCCATTCCACGGATGAACGGTTCGATTCCCGGAATGCCTCTTAAGCCGCCTGAAGTGTCGATGGCTTTGAGCGCGGCGGAAGGGTTGAATCGGTAGAGTTCCAGGATGCCCCGGATGCTGGCTATCACACCGCTTTCGGGGTGACGATCGTGCAGACGCGCGAAGATCCCGTCGAGGTTCTCCGGCATTCTGTCGTAGGACGCCACGAGGAAAAGTTCTGCCGCTTCGGCTTCGGCGGACCATTTGGGACGTTCCTCCCCGAAGCTCCTGAGGCGCCGGCCGCAGAGTCCAGTCCTTTGCCCTTATGGATCGCCCAAAGCGCTTTGGTAAATGCCAGGAACAGGAGATCGCACGATTCGCCTTCCGAGGTCACGGTCTGGGCAAGGATCCGCTCAATTCTCGATGCGTCAATCGGCGAGCCCCAATAGACCCTCAGAAGTGCCACAGCATTCGATACTGACCTTTCGGCATTCCACAGCTCGTATCGCTTGCGCTCCAGGACGGATACTTGCTCATGAAAATGGCGTGCCGTTGCGGCGTCGTCCGAGCTCCGTTCAAGGCGCAGCGCAGCCAGGACCCTCATCAGCGAATCAGCCGAGTTGAGGTCAACGTGGGATTCCTGTGGCAAACCGCTGAGGGCTCGGGTGATTCGACTCTTCAGGACCCGCCTGCTTGTGAGCACTCTTTGACCACGGAAGTAGTCGGCCAGGACCGGTGGCGTGATCGAAGCGGAGACAGTGTTGTGGAGGTCCTCCACAACGGAAATGAGGCCGCGCTGTTCGAGCCTGTCGAGAACATCGGAATGAACTACCTGTTGCAGTACGTCGAGGGGCGTGGTCCCGGCGATGGCCATGGCTTGAAGGCCCGTGAGTTCGTCGGCTTCGAGTCCTTCGAGGAGGGATTCCACGGTGCCATGAAGGTGCTCGTTCCACAGGGTGTCGCCCGTCATGCGCCATTGACCATGGCGGAGGACAATCAAGCCACTGAGGGAAGCAGTTTCCGCGATGCGAACCACAAGCCGCGGGTTCCCTGCCGATTTCGTCAGGATCCGGGCAGTGGTGTCGGTGTCCGCCGGGGCTCCCAGAATCCCGGTGAGGAGCTCGTTCACTTGCTCGTAGCGAAGCGGATTCAGGTGAACCCTGGCTTCCGGTCCGGGGCTGAGCACCGCTGGCTGCGCCATCGAGTAGATGGATGACTCGCTCATGGTAACGATCATGGGCCGTTTCGTCCGACGCCGGACGGCGTCCAGAACCGCTACAGTCTCCGTGTCGACGAAGTCGAGGTCATCGACCACAAGCACGCGCTCCCCTGGCCTGGAGAGCCGGCTCGCCAGGGTGTCAGCTACACCGAGGACTCCCAATTGGCCTATTCGAATATCCAGGCTCAGGCTATGTATTCCACCAAAGGGTATTTCGCGATGTGAGCGGAGTCCCGAAACGGAGTAAACCGTTGCTCCGGTATTTTCCAGATCGGCGATAGCCTTTTGCACCACACTCGTGCGGCCGCTGCCAGGCGCGCCGACAATTCGAACTATCATTCCGCGAGCAACGTAGTCCAGCGTTCGCCGAACTTCCTGATCGAACACTCGCGATCCAACTTTCTCTGACGCGCTGATCCAGCACTCTCCGGTCCTTAGGTGGTGCGAGGTCCAGACGATTCAACTGTTTCCTGCCCAAAGCCGGGCGTTGGCAGGCGGACTCCCAAGCACTCCCACGGAATCCCCCGGGGTGCGCTGACGAACCTCGTTCCAAGGGAAACCGTAAAGTCCGAAACGGCCATCTAAGTGGTGTTTTGGCAAAACTCAGTGTGCGCGGGGAGCCGTCTACGTGTGCCGACGTGGGGTTTTGTTCCGCATCTCCGTGTGCGCCGAAGAAAACTCAGTGTTCCCCCGGCGTCCAAGGAGGTGGGGTTTCGCGATGAATTTTCCATGGTGCTCCTGGTGGTGGTCTCTTGCTTCCGACGCTACGGGGGTTTCGTGGCCGCCTCTAGATCGAACCTCGCGCATGTGGATATTTATTCGAATCTTGTTTTCATAGATCGAATATAAATTCTAATTTGCAGAATGGACCACAACCTCTTGGGACCCTGTCAAGAGGCTTTCTCGTCCATGTGGACAACTTCTTCTTTTCTCGCATTTCAGATGCTAGGATCTGCTGACATTCGCGTCAAAAACTGAATCATGGGGGCAATAAATGAATACTCGCGCGCCTGAAAACAACGGGGAAATAAAGCACGCGTCGCACGACTTCTTGAAATCTCGGAAGAATATCTTCAAGGTCTTTGCCATCGTCACGTCTACTGCCGCAGCACTCTCCCTTGCCGCCTGCGGCGGAGCCAGCCCAACAACCTCCCAAGCGGGAGCCACTCAATCGGCATCAACTTCCGCCTCGGCGACGCCCACCCCAACTCCCACGCCCACACCGACCGCGCCGAAATCCGCGTCCTGCGTAACGGAGAACGCAACCGAGAGCTACCCGCCCAAGGTGTACATCTGCACAAAATCCGACGCGGGCACCTTAGTTTGGATGGAACGCTCAGAGTCAAAGAAAGTAACCGACGCTCGCGCAGCAGCAGCTGCGGCGA
Source organism: Arthrobacter sp. Hiyo1 (assembly GCF_001263615.2). NCBI lineage: Bacteria > Bacillati > Actinomycetota > Actinomycetes > Micrococcales > Micrococcaceae > Arthrobacter > Arthrobacter sp. Hiyo1. The sequence continues at coordinate 533,732 of NZ_DF952469.1, forward strand.
AGGCGGCGGCAGACAAGGCCGCTGCTGACAAAGCAGCAGCTGACAAGGCCGCTGCTG
>NZ_DF952469.1:533813-537322 GCF_001263615.2 Arthrobacter sp. Hiyo1
GACCCCAACTATGCCTGGGCGTGCGTCCCGATTGCTTCAGACGTCGACTGCGCAGGCGGTAAGGGTAATGGCCCAGCCTACGTGCGTGGTCCTGTCAAGGTGATCGGGACTGACATATACGGTCTCGACAACGACGGTGACGGCATCGGCTGCGAGAAATAGCCGTCGGATTCTGCTGGATCATTCTCTTCGCCGAAGTTGCCGGTCCCGTGATTCCGCGGGACCGGCATTTGTCCATTCGAATGATTGAGCAGAATCCGACATCCGAGCGAAGACGATCCAGGGACGGACATGACCAAGCCCAAGGCCGAGCGCTACAGCAAAAGCTAAGCGACACGCAAATCCCTGTCGCTACCGGAATTCCGGTGTCGACAGGGATTTGGCGTGTCGCCGGGTAATTTGCGCGTCGAAAGGTCGCCACGCAACCCGGAAATGGGCACAAAAAAGCAGGGCCGGTCAATGACCGGCCCTGCTTTTTGAAATCCGAAGCTTAGAGAGCCTGGATGTTTACTGCCTGGGGACCCTTGGGGCCCTGCTCGACGTCGAAGGAAACCTTCTGGTTCTCTTCGAGGGAGCGGTAGCCGCCCGAGTTAATTGCAGAGTAGTGAGCGAAAACGTCCTGGCTGCCATCTTCCGGGGAGATGAAGCCGAAGCCCTTTTCGGAGTTGAACCACTTGACGATACCTGTAGCCATTTTTTCAGTTTCCTTACTGAAGGTGGAGGTTGTCCCGACTGTCGGGCCTCCGGTGTGGGGTGTTCTCCACCGTTACTTCAGAAGGTCGCGGTTGATGAACCGCGGGAACTGCCTGAACTACCAAATGCCAAACACAACAACAGCTCCAAGCATACAGGCCTTTGGCCGGATGGCTACTATTTGTCGAAATCCTTCATCTGCCGCGCGCCGCCAACCGCGGCAACAGGACACCGCCTCGTCGCTTCGATGCTGCTCTACACCGAGCTCTCGCCGCTGCGCTGGACGCCGGCCTCTCGGTCGTCGGCCCCGGAAAATAGTCCCTCCTCCCCCTCCCTTAGCACCCCAAGAGGCGTAGAGTTCCGCCATGGAGCCGATTCGGGTCGTCCTTCTTCCGGGGAGCGTCCTTCCCGCCGAACCCGCCTACGGGGCGCTGATCGAAGCGCTGGGTCCCGACGTGGACGCCGTCGCGAAGGACCTGGAACTGTACGACGGCGATGAGCCGCCGCCGGGCTGGAGCCTGGATACCGAAATCGACGGTGTCCTCCGCGAGGCCGAGGCCCGGGGCTGGGAGACGTTCCATTTGCTCGGCTATTCGGGCGGCGGGGCAGCGTCTTTGGCATTCGCCGCCAAGCATCCACAGCGACTGCTCAGTCTCACGCTCCTGGAGCCCGCATGGGCGGGAAGCTGGGATTGGAGTCCGGCGCACACCCGGCTCTGGAAGGACTATGAGGCGCTGGAATCGCTACCGCCAGATCAATTCATGGCCGCGTTCATGAGGTTGGGAGTGAAGCCCGACGTCGTCCTTCCGCCACCGCCCGAAGGCGGGCCGCCGCCGTGGATGGCCAAGCGGCCGGCGGGAATCAGGGCATTCCTGCGTGACTTCAAGATTTACGATCTGGATAGGGCGCGGCTTGCTGCGTTCAATCGGCCGGTGTTCTTCGTCCTCGGCGGCCTGAGCAACCCTGACGACTATGGCGAGGTTGCCGAGCGGCTGTCCACGGTATTCCCGGACTTCCGCCTCGAGGTGTTCCCGGACCGCCACCATTTCGATCCCCCGCACCGGAGCGAGCCCGACCGGCTCGGCGCGTTGCTGCGGGACCACTGGGAACGGGCGAATCGGGTCGTTTAGGGCGCGGTGTCGGCTCCCACGAAAACATCAGGTTCCCGCATATAGACTCATCGAAACGGCGCCCTGACATGGGGCGGTTCGGCCAGCCTGAGAGGGATACGGCTCGATGAGTGAAGTGAATGTGCCGGCACAGCCGCCGGTTTTGGACGTCAGCGCGTTGCGCGTCGCGTATGGCGAGCGGACCGTCGTCGACGGCGTCAGTTTTCAGATTCATCGCGGTGAGATCTTCGGCTTGCTGGGGCCGAACGGCGCAGGGAAGACCAGCACACTCAGTGCCATCGAGGGGTTGGTCAAGCCGAAATCCGGGCAACTGCTGGTGGACGGAATCGATGTTCAACAAGAGCCTCTGGACGCGAAAGCGCGCCTCGGGGTGCAACTGCAGTCCTCCAGTTTCCAGGCCGAACTGACCATTCAGCAGATCGCAAGGCTTTACGGCGGGCTCTACGGAGTGAAACTCTCGCGTGAGCAGATCGGTACGAGCATGCGGGCCATCGGGCTCGAACAGGAATTGGGCAAACGGTTCAAACAGCTGTCGGGCGGGCAGCAGCAACGGCTGGCACTGTTCATTGCCACCATCCACAACCCCCTCCTTCTGCTGCTCGACGAGCCAACTGCCGGGCTGGACCCGCAGTCGCGCCGTGGGCTATGGCGCCGAATCGAAGAACTTCGTGGAGAAGGCAACAGCATTCTCCTCACCACCCACTCCATGGAAGAAGCGCAGGCCGTGTGTGACCGGGTAGCGATCATCGACCATGGCGTACTTCTCACGGTTGGAGAGCCCTCGGAGCTGATCGACAAGCACAGGGAGGATCCGCGCGTGCTTTCAGTGGCCCACGGTGCGCCCACTCTGGAAGACGTCTTCATCGGACTGACAGGAAGTGAAATCCGTGACTAACGCCGCCGCGGTCAATACCGCCCGCCCGCCGCTCGGCCTGGCGATGGGCTCGTTGCTTCGCGCGGACTCCATTGTGATGCTCAATAGCAAGACCTCACTTGTCTTGAGCGCCCTGCTGCCGATCGTGATCCTCGTGGCCACAACCTTCGGCAAGGGGCAATCACGCCTCGGAGGATCCACCCTCATCATCGGTTTGGCCTTGACCCTTGGCCTGCTCACGTCGTGCTTGCTCGGTTTCACGCTGGCCCTGGCTCACGATCGGGACATCGGTGTGCTGCAAAGGCTTCGGGTCACACCGGCACCGAACTGGATGATCATGACCAGCCGCCTCATCGTGCAGGTGGTCACCAATCTGGTCGCTTCCATCATCGTGGTGATCGTCGGTGCAATTGTTCACGGCCTGACGCTGAACGTTGGCCAGTACCTTTTGGTCATCGCCGTCGCTATTCTCGGGGCCGCCGTCTTCCTGGCCATTGGACAAGCGCTCGTCGGCTTGATCCGGTCCACCAACGCCATCAGCGCGATCGGCCGACTGCTCATGATCGCCCTGTTGCTCCTAGGCGTCCTCGGCGGAACCGGCATCCTCGGCGACACGATCAAGTCAATTTCGGACTGGTCTCCGGTCGGAGGCCTCATGACACTCTTTTCGGATGTCCTGAACCAGTCGGCCTGGAGCGGCCAGGACACGGGCTCGCTCCTGGCATGCGTCGCTTACGTCGCGGTGTTCGCCTTCATCGGAATCCGCTGGTTCCGATGGGAATCGCGGTAGTGCGGGGCTAGCCGCGGCGTCC
>NZ_DF952469.1:537600-546648 GCF_001263615.2 Arthrobacter sp. Hiyo1
CTCGACGGCATGGCGAACTCGACGTACTTGCCGAAGCTCTTCCCAACGGCGAGGCCCCGGTCCGCGTAGAACCGTTTGCTAGCCGAAACGTCCGCGACCGCCATTAGGAGCACGATCTTGTCGACCTCCCGGGTGGCCGGACCGCTGTCCTTCTTGGCCGACGTCGCGACCTTCCAGATCGCGCCGTCCGGAGCCTGTACGACGCCGCCGTAGCCCCACAAGGACTTCGCCACTGGTTTGAGGGTCGTGGCACCGGCTTCCACAGCGGAATCGATGAGGCTGCTGACGGTAGACGGCTGCGACACGACGAGCGACAGCGTGAACCCGCGGAAGCCGTCAGTAGGAGCGTTCGAGGCCCGCACGCGCACCCGCTCGCCTAATCCGAAGGCGGCGTCGTAGAAAGCGGTAGCGGCCGCGGGGTCGGGAACTTCGAGGGTGACTGAGTCGATGGCGGTCATGGCATGTCCTTTAGTGGGGTGGGTTGCTTTGTGATTTCGACTTTATGCCGAGGCTCCACTAACCGCTTCTTCAATCCTGACCGATGTGTTCCGCACCCGTGCGCCCTGGCTTCATGTCGATGTCAACCGAGGAATGGCCGGGCGGTGGTCGAGTATTCTGATGTCAGTGATACTTCATTTTTCTCTGTGACCCAGCGTCTTTCAGCGATTCCAGTTCGCTCCCTAGAGGAGCGGTGATTCCCTGCGCCTGCCAGGGGAACTCCATGTGGATTTCCCCTGCTCACCGGCCCAAAAGCGAACTCACCACTGGAAGATCAAATGGAAACAACATCAACGAACTCAGCCGAGCCCTTTTCGCCTGCCCTAGACCGGCAATCCCTGCGCCCTGACTGCGGAAATTGCTTTGCCCTATGCTGCACGGCCTTCGGATTCTCACGTTCCGCGGATTTTGCGCTCGATAAACCGGCAGGCTCTCCTTGCCAAAACCTCGCGCCTGATTTCTCGTGCACAATCCACCACAGCCTGGGCCAGAGGGGCTTTCGTGGGTGCACGGTCTTTGACTGTTTCGGGGCAGGTCAAAATGTATCGCAAGGGTTCTTCGCCGGAGAGAGCTGGCTTGAGAACCCTGGCACAAAAGACGAAATGTTTTCCGCTTTCAAAGCTGCCCGTCAGCTTCATGAGATGCTCTGGTACCTGGCCGAGGCACAGAACCGGGCTTTCGATCCCGATACGTCACGCCGTGCGGTTCAACTCCGGAACACCGTCGAGCAGGCAGTCCGCGGCGAACTGCCGGAGCTGCTTTCACTGGATATTCGAGATCTTCATTCCCAGGTGAGGTCAACGCTCATGGATGTCAGCGCAGAAGTACGGGCCTCCTATTTTGCCGCCGGTGATGACCACCTGGATCCAGCGCTCACGCCGGGAGCGGACCTGATGGGCAGTAATCTCAGTTCCCGCCAGTTGTGCGGGGCAGACCTCCGCGGGGCCTACCTTATCGCTGCGGATCTGCGAGGCAGTGACTTATCGGGTGTGGATCTGCTCGGCGCAGACCTCAGGGATGTCCGGCTTGAACGCGCCGATCTCTCCAAAGCCTTGTATCTGACCCAACCGCAGCTCAACGCCGCGAAGGGCAACCGTGCAACTCTTTTGCCTTCGGATCTCGAAATGCCCCCGCACTGGCACAACCGATGATCACCCTCCCCGCCAGGCACGTCAGTCCAGGCAGAGGCACAAAGGATGACCGGCGGGGTCGAGGAACACGCGGAATGTCGTTCCCGGTTGGTTCTCATGCTTGGTCGCGCCGAGTTCGAGCACAGCCGCCTCAGCGGTGTCGAGGTCGTCGACCACGACGTCGAGGTGCATCTGTTGCGGGACGTCCTGGCCTGGCCATTCCGGCGCCCTGTAGGAGTCGACTTTCTGGAAAGCCATCGAATCGCCGTACTCGGCGCGGACAGACCACCAGTCGTCGTCGTTCCGCTCGATTTTCCACTCGAGCAGGGCGCTGTAGAACTCGGCCAGGGTCTTGGGGTCGGGACAATCGAGTACCACGACAGGGAAGCGTGCGATAGCCATGGCCAACACTCTAGGACCGTTTCCGGAGGATCGCATCAAGTTCGACCATCCGAATTAGCCGAAACTACCGGAACCGTGTGGCAAGCTCCGGGCTCTGCGCTCCGAAAGCGGCGAGGTCCGCTTGGAAGACTGCGTCGAGAGGACCGCTGTCCTCTACGCCCGGCGCGCAGACGGTTTCGCCCAGTTCCAGGCCGCGCACGTTGGCGCAGATCTCGGCGACCGAGCCGATACCCGCCGTCGTGGACAGATCGGCGACGACGGTCCGGACCGTCAGTGCTGTCCACCTCCCGCACCTGAATTTCGGGGCGTAAAGTTCTGCCAAGGGACCGGAAGGATCGCTCATGGAGACTGCCCCGCCCACAGCCGCACAACAGAACAGAGCGGCACAACAAAACCGCCCCCTCGAGATCGACACGCTCGTTGTCGGTGGAGGCCAAGCGGGACTGGCCACGAGCTACTTCCTCAGCCGGGCCGGCGTCGAGCACGTGGTCCTTGAACGGCGATACGCGCTGGGCGGCGCGTGGCAGGATCGCTGGGATGCGTTCGTGCTGAACACGCCGAACTTCTCGCTAGACCTGCCCGGGATGCCATACGCGGGGCCGGAGCCGGAGGCGTTCATGGCCCGTGACGACGTGGTGGACTATTTCCGCGACTACGCGACGAGGATCGATGCCCCGGTCCGTACAGGCACGGACGTCACGTGGATCTCGACGTCGGATGGCAGCTTCAGCGTTGAAACGTCCGACGGCGGCTGGCGGGCACGCAATGTGGTGCTGGCGACCGGCGCGTACCAAATACCGAAAATCCCGGCACTGTCCGCCGGACTCCCGAAGAGTGTCCTGCAGCTCCACACGCACGACTATCGCAATCCGGAGCAACTGCCGGACGGTGCCGCGCTGATCGTCGGGACCGGGCAGTCGGGCGGGCAGATCGCGGAAGACCTGCTCGCGGCCGGGCGCGAGGTGCATCTGGCGGTGTCGACGTGTCCGGAGGCGCCGCGCCGGTATCGCGGGCACGACATCCTCTATTGGCTCCTGCAAGCTGGAATCCACGGGCCCGAGTACGGGATCAACGCCTTGACGGTCGGACAGTTGCCCTCCCCCGCGGCGCGATTCGCCTGCAACCCCCTGCTCTCCGGCACCGACGGGGGCCACGACATCCACCTCCGCGAACTCGGCCGCCAAGGCGTCCAGCTGCACGGGCACCTGGAAGCAGCCGACGACGGCGAACTCACCTTCACGGACGACCTCCACAACGCCTCGCAACAGTCGAGGCCGGGTTCGGCCAGCGCATGGGCCGTGCGCTCGACGCCTACATCGCTGCCGCTGGAATAGACGCGCCTGCGGCTTTACCTGCGCAGGAGGACGACTGGTTGCCTGTCGCGTCACCGGCGCGGGTCAACCTGGCCGCCGAGAACATCACCTCGGTGCTCTGGGCCACCGGTTACCAGCTGGACCTCAGCTTCGTGGATATTCCTGTCCTGGACGCCTGGAACTACCCGCGACATATCCGCGGCGTCACCGAGCAGCCGGGGCTATATGTGGTCGGGCTGCCGTGGCTGACAGGGCACTACTCGTCGATCGTCGGCGGGGTGGGCGTGGATGCGGAGTATGTCGCGGGGTGCGTGGCGGGGCGGCGAGGCTAGTCTTCCGAGACCAACGTTTGATTGGGCCGGATGTAATAGGCCTCCAATTCACGATCGCCCAGTATTTCGCCGATCAGGGATGGTGACCCTCCGATGAAGACCGAGAGAGCATGGATGTCATTAGCGACGCACCACGCTCCATCCAGAGGTAGCCAGTTCAAGGGCAGTCTTCCAGCAGGATTGTCCTCGATGGATTCCAGCGCCAGTTCGAGCGGTCCTCGCAACACATGCAGTCCCCGACCAAGGCCATTGACAATGACGGGCGAAGTTCGAACCCGGCCATTGAGGTCGCCATATCCCTCCCACACCAAAAACAAGCATTCAGGTGACGGCCTGGCGCCCTTCGCTATCCTGGAAACCAACCGTTCGGCCACTACGGAATCAACGGAACCGTTCTGGGGTTCGTAGACTTGATTCGGGTCGGGAACGCACGCCGCCACGATCTCGCTCCATTGGGTGCCACCGTCAACCTCCAGCTGATCACCGGCAAGCTGTGACCAGCGCAAACGTCGACCAGTTGGCGACATAGCGGGATTCAGCACCCGGGCATAAGCGGGATAGACGGGAGGGATAAGGCAGGCCAGCGATCCCGCAGGCTTCCCGATGGTCTGCTGTAGGAACCAACGGATGCGCGACTCCGAGTCTGCTTCCCGGCGATCCATCAAACCAAGCGTCCTCTCATATTCGCTTTCCCGGAAATTTAGCTGAGATCAATTTCCAGAACCCATCCAATGATATTAATGAAGCGCTCAGAGTTGAGTTCGGCCTCGGCATAGAATTCTGAACTGACAGATACAACTACTTTTCCTTGTTGAGGAAAAACATCCTCAGTCAACTCGATATGAATCGCTTCTTGATTCCTCTGCCGCTGGAATAGACGCGCCTGAACACCAGCCAGCGCCCGCGGACGACTGGCTACCTGTCGCCTCGCCCCGGGTCAACCTGGCCGCAGAGAACATCACCTCGGTACTTTGGGCGACCGGTTACCAGCTGGACCTCAGCTTCGTGGACATTCCTGTCCTGGACGCCTGGAGCTACCCGCGACGCGTCACCGAACAGCCGGGGCTATACGTAGTGGGGTTGCCGTGGTTGACGGGGCACTACTCGTCGATAGTCGGCGGGGTGGGCGTGGATGCGGAGTATGTCGCGGAGTGCGTGGCGGGGCGGTGAGGCTAAGGGGACTCCTCAGCTACCCTCTTCGCTCGGGGCCATGCCAGTCCATCAGTCACAGCTGCTGCACCCGCCGAAACAAGATGCGTCCACCACGGCCACTTTGAAACTGAGCTCGACCGTCAGAGACCCGCCTGGCTCACTCCGTACTCTGCCTGCTCCGGCGTAAAACCATCGAATATCAGCTGGTCGACTAGCCCGGAATGGGAGAAGGAAGTGAATCCTAGGTAGTCCTTGGCTTTCTTAGCTGCCTGCTGGTTCCAGTCGACTTTCACACGGTCCACAGCCCAGGTCGCATCCTCCGTTGAATACTTCTCGAACTCAAGCTGGCCGATCAGTCCGGTGCGCGAAAAGGCGGTGAACCCGAGGTATTCGGCAGCTTTACGCAGAGCGTTCTGCTGGCTGACCGTCCCAGCTGCCGCCTTGGCAGCCGCCTCGGCCTGAGCCTTGGCGGCAGCGTCGGCATCAGCTTTCGCCTTGGCAGCGGCCTCGGCATCAGCTTTTGCTTTAGCGGCAGCTTCAGCATCAGCTTTCGCTTTGGCGGCGGCGTCAGCATCGGACTTCGCTTTGGCGGCAGCATCAGCCGAAGCCCTAGCTGAAGCCTCGGCCGAAGCCTTGGCAGAAGCAGCGACCTCAGCCGCTGTAGCCGCAGAGGGTGTGACGGCAGACATGTTCGGTCCGGGGGTGGTCGTGGCAGACGTTTGGACGGCGGCCGCTCGGGTGGTGTTCAGGATGATGCTTAGGAGTATGAAGGCCGTGGTGACGATCAACGCCACCTTCTTGTGCCTGTCATAACCGTCCAATGGACGACCCTGCCTGTCGCGGGTCTTGTTGGCGAGCACGAGAATCAGATCAACAAGAGCCCAGATGCCGAGGCCACCGAAGGTAAACAGCTTCAGGATGCCGGTACCGACTTTGCCGAGGTAGAACCGATCCACGCCGAAAACGCCGAGGAGCAGGGAGAGTAGCCAAGTAACGAGGAAGGACTTGCTACTGACGCCGTATCCGCCAAGGGCTGGGCCCCCCAGATAGGGTGCCGGCGCGCCAGGATTGGGCTGGGTTCCTGAGGGGGTCTGCCCGTAGGGCGGCTGCGGCTGCTGCGGCGCGCCGAAGGGGTCAGCTGAGCTCATTGAGGTTCCTTTCAAAGGGACGCCCTTGAAGCGGGCTTCCGCGTGGGCATGGTGGGTGCGAGGTTTGGTCATCCGCTGGACGGGTTACATCCGTGATTCGATCGGCGCTGAGAGAGGCGCGCTATGGTCTGCCCATGTATCGTTTTCCTCCCCCCGGAAGTGCGTCTACGCTTTATCCGCGCGTGTTTAAGCATGCGTCGATACCCGCTTCACTTGGCGCAGTATTTGCACAGGACTCGGGCAGGCTTTGCACAGGAAATAGCCTTGGGCCGAAATGGTCCCCGGTCGCCTGTCAACGCCGTGCCTCGTCCCGGCGTTCCGGACACTTCTGCGCGGACGTGGGATCACCGATCACCACCCGCCGGCACCGGCGGACGACTGGCTCCCTGCTTCGTCGCCGACGGTCAACCTGGCCGCCGAGAACATCACCTTGCTGCTCTGGGCGACTGGGAGAAATGGTTGCAGTAATCCCCCCGTCACCGTGCATTTCATCGTGCAGGTCATACGTACATATGGCCGTGATCAGCAATTCCGCGGGCCGGCGGCGGGTTACCGCGGCACGGTGATCGACCGGCTTACGGGCACCAAAAGTTGGTCGGGCCGCGTCGAGGCGGGCTTGCCAAAGTCGGGCAAGGCGGTGGCAGGCGGTGAAGTATTCCTATGCTTGACTGGTTGGCATGAGTCAATTCAGGTCTGAACCAGGTCCGCGGATTGGCTTCGCGAAGGATTCCGACCCTGAGACCGCCGGGTGGGCCAACGCAGGCATCGGACTTGAAGGCGAGCGACTTGACGTTGGCGGGGTCAATCCGTGGTCGGGGCCCCGTGGATTTCACTGCACCAGTGGATCGTGGTGTCGCATCCGGCCCACCCCCGACAGCGTCACCGGGCAGACATCTACCAAGTCAGAGGGCCGAACGAAAGCCTTGTGGCTTTCGCGGCCGCCGAACTCTCCAACGGTGTGTGGGGCTTCTACGTGCCCGATCCCGTCCGCGAGAAACCACATCGGTCCTGACCCATCACGCCGGGCTGGCTAGGGCCGGTCCGACCGCGCGTTTTCCGTTGCCCGGGAGCGAAGAGCAGCGAATACAGGGTGAGACTCGGGGGTGCCGGTTCGTCGATCGCCTATCGGGCGACGTTATCGAGAGTCCCCTAGTTCCAGAGCTAGCCGACGGGTATCATTTGTCCTCGACAAGCACGGTGTTAAAAGGAATATCAGCATGTCCCCGCTCGTAGCCGAGCCCTACAGTTGTGGACCATGTCTTCCCGACGTTGTGAATAATGCGCAGGTACGTCCCAAGCTCTATCCGTTCGTTCGAGAGCACTTGGTCCGCATGGCTGATTATCGTCACGTACTTGCGGGCAGGCAGCCATCGAAGGTCGCCGAGGCACTCATCGAAGGCGTTCCAATTCCATCCAAAGTAGTCAGGAAAAGAAAACCGCTGCTGGTACTCAGCGAACAATCGATCGATGGACCGCATCTTCGAACCATCCAACTCAATAACCAGAACATCAGCCCCACTGATAGCCGCACGGATCAATCCAGCCTCTGACTCAATCACCCTGTGAACCCACGGCCCTGACTCACTCGTCACTGACTCAACGATTCGCGGCATAATCATCCGCCAATTCTGCACCAGCCCTCGGCAGAACTATGCAGCGACCGCAACCCGCAGCATGATCACCCATAGGGAACGCACCACCCGTTTGCTCCCCGTGATCGATTGACGAATACCCAGGGTTCGTCGTCAACAGTGACAACTTGGGGTGCAGCACTGACGCCCGGAGAAGGATCCTTTTGGGGCACCGCTCGTATTGTCCGCTTAGGGTTACTGGACAGGGAGTTCCGCGGTGACAGCCTCGGCGATTCGAGAAGCAACATCTTCCGCCGTTAGCCGGGACGTGTCGATGACGAGGTCAGCGTCTTTGATCATCCACGTCCGGGCCACCGCGTACCTTTCGATGTGATCCAGCCTCCACTGCCTGCCGGACAACTCGACTTGGTCGTTCTCAATCCGGTTCCGGAGGGTTGTTGCGTCGGCGTCCAGCACTACATGGATGACTTGATCGTCCAACTCACTGAAACTTGCCTTAAGTTCTGCCCAATAGTCCTGCCGCAGCACCGTCTGAACGGCCACCAAGTGTTGTCCCGTATGCCGACGAATTTCGAGAGCCGTGGCTGGAACCAGTGCCCGCCATGCCGGCAGGTCCTGAAAGTCGCCGAAGGTCTGGTCCTTCAGACTGTCCATGAGCATATATCCGACCGCTTCGGGGTCAAAGAGACGTAGGGCGGGCTGCGCTTCCACCACTGCCTTGGCGGCAGTAGTTTTCCCCACGCCGAAGGTTCCGTTGATCCAAATCATCATGTCGCCGACAGTATCTTCTCCCGGAATAGATAGGCGGCGGGCAAGGCTCGTGTCCGAGAATCGATGGTGGGGTGACCGTTCAGGGATCGACTTATGGGCGCTCCCATCGTCTTGGAACCAACTGGGGTGGTTTGGAGAGTATCCACACGGGACCAGGGTGCTCGTTCGTCAGTCTGGTTCAAAAGGTCCTGCGCCGACGGCATGGGATACACCGTAGCCTCCAGAGACCAGCTTTGGCTTACAGGGTGTAGAGGTCGTGTAGGGGCCGGCCCGCTGATGAACACATTCGGCACGGCGACGACTTGTTGAATCTGCTGATTCGATCTGTTCGTACGGACGTAAAACCCGCGGCCGGGGCTCCTGTGTCCAATGTGATACCTTTTCCGCGGGACAGAGTCACTGTCCGGCAGTACACCCGCCTTCGGCGGGCTTTGGGGGATTGAGGCGTCGGCGTGGCTAATGTTCGCTTGGATTGTTTTGGAACGGGTTCGCCGGAATCCAGAGTTCGGTTGCGAACGCTCATCGTGCTACTGGCAGTTTGCATTCTCATGCTTGTCCCGATTGCAGGCCCCGCCCAAGCCGTACAAGGGGGCGACTATCCGTTCGCGGCGGTAGGCGGTTCAGGCGGAGTTAAAGCGCCGGGGACCATGATGCCAGTGGCTCCGGCGCGGATGCTGGACACGCGCACCACCGCCGCGGTTCCCCCGGAT
>NZ_DF952469.1:547767-554615 GCF_001263615.2 Arthrobacter sp. Hiyo1
GCCCGGCGGGTTCCGTTTGGACGTGGGGCGGGCCAACCTACACCACGGCACCGGCCGGGATGGCGGGCCTGTCCGGGGTAACGGCTCTGACCGGGGGGCACAGCAAGTACGCCCTGCTATCGAATGGGACCGTCCAATCCTGGGGAGTGAACCTTTTCGGGCAGCTCGGCAACGGCACGACCACCGACAGCGGCACCCCTGTCCAAGTCACAGGCCTGAGCAGCGTCATGTCCGTGACTTCATCCTTCGATGCCGCGTATGCCGTTCTCTCGGACGGTACCGTCTGGGCGTGGGGCCACAACAACCTCGGCCAACTGGGCGACGGTACCACGACGGACAGCAGTGTCCCAGTACAGGTCCCAGGCCTGACCGGGGTACGTTCAGTCACTGCCGGTGACTACACGGCCTATGCTGTCCTCAACGACGGAACCGTACAGGCTTGGGGTCACGGGATCACGGTCGCCAGCAACGTTCCGGTCCCGGTGACCGGCCTGACTGACGTCAAATCCGTCACCACGGGGCTCTGGAACCTGACCGTATACGCACTGCTCAACGACGGGACCATCCGGGCCTGGGGATACAACACCAACGGGCAGCTCGGAAACGGCACCGCCTCCAGCAGCAGCACCCCTGTCCAGGTCACCGGCCTGACAGGAGTAACTTCCGTGGTTTCCGGCAGCGAAGCGGCCTATGCAGTCCTGAGCGACGGAACCCTCTGGCCTGGGGCCAAAACCTCCGCGGCCAGCTCGGCAACGGCACCACCACCGATAGCAGCACTCCCGTACAGGTCACCGGACTGACCGGAGTGAGTTCCGTACACTCCACCAACGAATCAGCCTTCGCTGTCCTCTCCGACGGAACCGTACGGTCTTGGGGTGCCAACCCTTCAGGAATACTGGGCAACGGCACAACCACGAATAGCAGCACTCCCGTGCAGGTGTCCAATCTGCACGGAGTCAAATCCCTAGCCACCTCAGTTATCGCAACCTACGCACTACTCACGGACGGGACCATCCGAGCCTGGGGAAACAACGACAGAGGAGCACTGGGCAACGGTACAACCACCAGCAGTACCACCCCAGTCCAGGTGGCCGGACTCAGCCACATCACCGGCCTCCTGGAGTCTGAAGTTCCCCCAGCCAGTTAACCGAACGGAGCATGGTCGGTTGTTGTCCGTCACTGAGCTATTGACCCGCGCGCGGTTGTTCTGGCCCTGAGGAGGCTTTCTAGCTGATCGAGCCTGCAGCACGCGTCGCCTCTTGATAACGCACGAGGCTGGCTAGCCTGCCTTTTGTTGGGCCCGGAATCTGTCGGAAGTCGTGTCCGGTTAAGGATCCCGCACCGGACGCCGTTGCAGCGGATACCTTCGGAGTAAATTTTGAGAACGAAAGAAAGGTTCGCCGATCGGGTGACGGTGCCTGACGTTGTTGGGCTGCCATTTCACGTCGGCCGCGATGTGGCATGGGATGCCGGAGTGAGCCTGGCGAATCCTGATCCGGACGGGCCGCCTATCGGAGCCCTAGCTTGGCCCGGACTGTTCTACATCACATCGCAACGTCCCGCCGCCGGTACCATCGTCTATCGCTGGGATTCTGTGGCTGTCGAGGTTGTCGCGCACGGAGATGCGGAATCCAACGCTTGGCTGAAGCGCCCTGATGCTCCGCCCGCTGATTCGACCCATGCCCCGACTCCGCAGCCCGAGCAACGCGTCGATCTTACGGAGACAGAGCCTCCATTAGAGTGACCTCGAGGGCACTAAGCATCGGGTTTGAATTACCGGCAAGGTCGAGCAACGTCGTCAGTCCGCTTTCCCGGTGCGTCCGGTAAGGGATCCCTCAACGAACTCCTAGCATGGTATCGAGGCGGCGGAAATCAGGCTCGGCACTTTCTGTTGCTTTTATTCGGGCTAAGCGTAGGGTGCGAGCATGTCGTTGTTCCGTCCTTTGAAGCTAGAGACGGAATTCTTCGAGCCGCAGGCGCTCGGCATCGCCCTGTACATCCGAGATCGGCTGGGGCTCGATCCGGGATTGGGTGGATCTCCTGGCTGCCGGATCGCACCTGCTATCGCTCCGGAGGAGCAGCTTGTCACGGCGGACCCCGACGAGGTGTCCGCTCAGTGGAGTTCGTGGTGGACGACCATCTTCGGCGCGGCCGTGCTGCGCGGGGTTCCCGGACCTATCGACTATTACGGGCCTCTCGTGCACGAACCGGAGTTGGGGCGGGTTGCCGAAACGCTGCTCCGCGACGCAATCGGCTGGGTCGCAGCCCAGGCGGACGGGAACCGCGGTGAATGGGGCGGCCTCAACTCGCCAACCTTCAGGCCGTGGGTCGTTCAGGAGCTGGTGCAAGAGGCGAGACCGCGTCTTCGGGGCGCGCATAAGATCGTTTTCCTCGTTCTTCCCGTCGAGTGCAAGACCGGTTGGCGCATCGGAGCGTCGTTCTTCGGCATCACCAAACCACTTCTGCACGATCTGACCGCCTTCAGGAAATGGTTCGCTCAACAAATCCCAGAAGGGCTATAGCTGCAGTGGTCAGCATCGGGCACCTCTCTGCCCCGAGTACCGAGCCATTGCAGGGCCAGAATCATGCTTCGCGGTCATCGCAGTCGTGGTCCGGTGGCCGATTCGATGACTCGAGAGGATGCCCGTAAGCCGATCCCTTTTCGGGCACCGCGGTATACGGTGAGGCACTGGCTTGCGGTCACTTCGGACGGGCCCCTACCGACGCCGGCCATGCGCCTGCTACCGTGAACCATCGCTGACGCAAGGGGGATGTCATGCAGCTACGCGGCGCCGCTGGGTTGGCCGTCATAACGCTCAGTTTGTCCGGCTGCGCGCCTTTGCTGCCGATGATCCACCCCAGTCCCGCACCCAGCCCAAGTTCGTCAGGGCCTTCAGGCAAGATCCCCGTCACCGGTCAGCCGTCCGCTCAGTTCTGTGAGAACGCCGGGACCTACCTGTCCAAGTTCCCCGACCTCCCGCTGTACGGGCCACACCCGGAGACGCAGGAGGCCACGGGCTTTCTCAGCTGCTGGTACACCGTCGACGGTGACCCCTACCATCCGCGTGTCACCTTGGAGGCGCTGACTTTGAAAAACGACGACGACCGGGCCGTCTTTACCGAACAATGCGATGGCGGAAAGCTGGGACCCGGCACCGTCAAGATCATCGCTAACTGGACTCAGGACCGTCATTGGTCTGCGTGGATAGCGGCACACGACAGCTCCTACAGCGAGGCTATCCTCTGCACCCCGGACCAGATCTACACAGCGTCGGTGACGTACGTCCCCGGCGCCACCGCCGACGATGCCCTGGCCACCATCATGGCCGCCATCGACTGATCCGGCCTGGATAGCGACTGACTCGTCGGCCGGGCAGTCAACGCCCTCCGGGTGCCGCGTCAATCAGCCGACTATCCGCAGAATGCACGGGCAAGGATCCCTCGCGAGGACGTTCGCGAAGGGGCATTCACTTCCTGCGGCGTACCACCAGCACGATGTACAAGGCAGCGGCCACAGCAACCAATGCTCCGACGCTGACCCCTGCGCTTCCATTGTTGAGCACGCTAGAACTCCTCTACGGCCTCAATTGGCTACTGACTACACAGCGTACGCGGTGTTCTGAGTGCTGAATGAAAACCTGGCGAAAGCAGTGAATGCCATCCCGCCCGCGGGAGTCTTGTTGGAGGATTTAGCTTTGAACGCAAGTGGGATCCAAAGCGATGGTAGTTTCAGGACCGCATGTTCTCCGGTCGCGTCCGCGGGTGCTGAACATACACTGATTCCAGTCGATGATCTGGGGGACGATGCAAGCGGAAACCGTTCAGCTGCCTGATGATCTGCTGCTGCCCGCGACCGCCCTGCCTCTTTCGGCCGCGCCCAGATGGTCGGGCTCGCGTCTCCGCCGGCGTCTGCTGTGGCGCGCTGGGTTGAGCGTGTTCGCCTTCGCCTTCCTGGTC
Source organism: Arthrobacter sp. Hiyo1 (assembly GCF_001263615.2). Taxonomy (NCBI): domain Bacteria; kingdom Bacillati; phylum Actinomycetota; class Actinomycetes; order Micrococcales; family Micrococcaceae; genus Arthrobacter; species Arthrobacter sp. Hiyo1. Next base: position 551,725 of record NZ_DF952469.1, read on the forward strand.
GTTGGCCTGGTTTTTCTCTGCGGACAGTCCCCCATTCGGCCGGTCCGTGCCGTTGTGGAGATCGTCCGACTCGCCGACGGTGCCTTTCGAATAGAGCCGAGGGCCTAGGCGCTCCGGTGAGGGATCCCGGACCGGACGGACGGTGGCCCCTGGGCGCGTGAAGTCCACAGTCTCGACCCAGGACGAGCCTGCTGAAGAACGAGTTGCAGGTCCGAAGTCGTGAGGTCGTCGCGTGGTCGAGGCCGTGTGTTTTCAACCAGACGGCACTTGTACTGGATTGAACCGCACTGGTCCGCCGCATTCGGGGCCGTCTGGGTGCTCCCCTATCGGCTCCGTTTCTATTCGGGAGCACGCGCCACACGGACACCTGAAGAGTCCGCAGCGTCGACAAACACAGACGTGACTCTGACGGGCGGCATCAGGAAAGGCGCAGACTGCGGTACCAGCCACCTGCCGTCGGGGGTCCTGATTACCGGGGCCGGAGTGCAGCCCTCCCCGAAGCAAGCCCAAAGTCTCCGGCGTACGCTGCCGAGTCTGGCAGCACTAAATGTTGGCTCAGAGCGTCCGCCTGGCATGCACGTTGACGGAACCTGCGCCGGTTCAGACAGACCCCGTGAGCCCACGGATACAACCAATTTACACATCAAACTCTTGACCGGGTGAGGATCGCACCCATAGAGTTCTCTGATATATGAGTCATATGTCACATTGGGCAGCAGTGATACATGACGACGCCGAAATCATCTCGCGAGTCCTGCGCGGCCATATCGGCTGGCGTCAAGCCAGTCGGCATCGTCCACCGGTCGCTAAGGGCTGCGGCTGTCCGTGCGTCTAGGAAACGGCGTCAGCGGTTTGCGCTGACGTCAGAAGGGAACAAATCTCAATGATCTATCCGACCGGGACGACGGCCTCCGTCGACACCTCCATATCAAGAGAGACCAGCTCCAAGTTCAAGCGCCGCTTCATGGTGCGGCTTGTCGCTGTCTTCATCGGCGGGATGTTCCTCGATGGTTACATCCTCGGAATTATCGGCCCCGTCAGCGGACTCATGCGGTCAGATCTCCAGCTCGACGCACTATCTCTGGGCATGATTGCCGCAGGCCCGCTGGTTGGTATCTTCGTCGGCTCCCCGCTGGCCGGTTGGGCTACTGACAAGTTCGGACGAAAGCCCATGTTCATGGTGGACATGGGCCTGTTCCTGGTCGCCTCAGGGGCCCAGTTCTTCGTGACCTCCGGAGAAGGGGCCGTGATCCAGCTGGCCGCCATCCGGTTCTTCATGGGCGTCGCGATCGGCGGCGAGTACTCAATCGGTGGGCCATTGCTATCAGAGTTCTCCCCGCCAAAGCTCCGCGGGCGATTGCTCGGGCTGACTCTGATCGCCTGGTACGTCGGTTTCATGATGGCGTTCATCATCGGCACGCTCCTGCACGACGCCGGCACCCCATGGCGCCTCGTAATCGGGACAAGCACGATACTCGCATTCGTCCTGTTCCTCGCCCGCTTGGGCCTCCCCGAATCTCCGAGCTGGCTCATTACGAAGGGACGGCATGAGGAAGCACTCGCGATAGCACGCCGATATGTCGAATCGCCCCAGATGCACGACAGCATCACTGGAGAGATGGATCTGAGGATGATCCAGGAGGCCCAAGCCGCGCAGAGTAGGACCAAAATCAAGGGCGCCTCCTTCGGAATGCTGTTCTCGAGGCAGTACTGGCGCACCACCCTCTTCACCTCAGGTTTTTGGTTCTGTGCGGTCACTCCGTACTTCGCGATCGCGACCTTCGCCGACGACGTGCTCAACCAATTCGGCTTCGGCGGCTGGACCGGCGGAGTCGGCCTGTCCGCACTTGCGGCCGCGGGTGTTGTCACCACCGTGCTTCTGATTGACAAGCTCGGCCGTCGAATTCTCACCGTGCCCGGGCAGTGGCTCTGCGCAGGCATTCTGCTGATCATCGGAGTCTGGGCGAACGCACCAGCGATCCTCGTGCTCGTCCTGTTTCTCGCCTTCTCCTTCTTCAATGCCGGCTACACCACGATGACCCAGGTCTATCCGGCGGAGGTATTCCCCGGCCACCTGCGCGGCATCGGCATGGGCTTCGCCGCGGCCTTCAGCCGCATCGGAGCCGCACTCGGCACCTTTGCACTGCCATGGGCGATCAGCAACATCGGCCTGGGCCCAAGCATGGTCGTGGCCGCCGCCGTCGCATTACTCGGCGCAGCCCTCTCGCAATGGCTCGCGCCCGAGACGAAGGGGCGCACCCTCGCCGAGATCTCAGCAAACTTCTCCCACTGACACCGGGACTGCACGGTGACTTCGAATCCGAACTAAGGCCCTCGGGCGGAAAAGGGGCGTCAGTGGTGGGGCCTGCAAGGACCCCCTTACGGGCGGGGCCTGCGCGTCCTTGACCCTACGGTCAGGCACCGCTGGTCAGCTAGCGTTGGTCAAACGATGGCAAGCAGTCCACCGCGGAAGCAAACAAAAAAAGATTCTTCGGTCTGTGTCGATCCGGCCTCGCGCCGTTCGACCTGTGGGTGAGAAGGTCGAAAAAGCGACCTTCCGGAATCAAGGAGCATTCGATGGCCAAGTACATGTTGATCATGCGTCCCACGGACGAGTCCTTCGCGAACTTCGCGAACACGGACTTCGCCGAAATCATGGATGCCATGGGAAAGTTCAACGACGAGTTGATTCGTGCCGGTGTCCTGCTGGCGGCCGAGGGGCTGGACGACGCGAATGAGGGCGTCGTGGTCGACTTCACCGGCGAGACGCCGGTTGTCACCGATGGCCCGTACGGAGAGACCAAGGAGCTGTTTGCCGGCTACTACATCCTTGATGTCGCATCGAAGCAGGAGGCCGTCGAGTGGGCCAAGCGGGCGCCGCTCACGGCGGG
>NZ_DF952469.1:555917-562086 GCF_001263615.2 Arthrobacter sp. Hiyo1
CCCGGCTCGGTCGCCGCGACGAAGCGCGGTCCGCTTTCCTGCAGGCCGTTGAGCTGTGCAGGAACGCCGCCGAACGAGCTGCGCTCGAGCGCAAGATCGACGGCGTCAGCCAACCATGAAGGGGCCGCCGTCGACCGCGGCAACGCCCGAAGACCACCCCTGGTGTTGAGTGCTTGAATGAGGGCATGGTGGATCGAAGCGTACTTGTCTCCGGTGGCGGCATTGCCGGCTTGACCGCCGCGTACTGGCTGGCGAAGGCTGGTTGGTCAGTCACGATTGTGGAACGATCGGCCGATGCGCGATCTAGTGGCAACCCCATCGACGTACGCGGAGACGCGGTCGCTATTACACGGCAAATGGGCATCTGGTCGCGCCTGGAGGAGGCCGCCACTGGTGTCGAACGCCTGGTCTTCGTCGATGCCGACGGGCAGCCGCAGGCCACCATCCCCACCCGGCAACGCGCCGACCGCGACGGAGAGGTCGAGGTCGAGGTCGCACGCACCGACCTCGTCGGCCTGTTGCTTGAGAAGGCCCAGGAGACAAGCCGCATCATCCGGGACGACTCGATCACCGCCTTGCACCAGGACGACGGCGGAATCGACGTCGAGTTTCGGCGGACTCCTTCCCGTCGCTTCGACCTGGTCGTCGGGTCCGACGGACTCCATTCCACAGTTCGGCGCTTGGTATTCGGCCCCGAAGAACGTTTTTCCCGCCCATTCGGCATGTTCGTGGGCACCGTGCGCGCCGCTGCACCGATCCAAGATCCGCGCACCGTGCTGATGTACAACGAACCGGGAACCTCCCTGACCATCCATCCGGCAGGTGGGAAGCCCGGGTTCGCATTCATCTTCCGGGGGCAGCACGATTTCGACTACCGCGACGCGGACCAAGGCAGACGCCTCGTCGAGTCCACCTACGCCGACGGCGGATGGCTCACCCCGCTCGCGCTCGAGGAATGGGGCGCGTCCGACGAAAGGTACTTCGACGCAGTCACCCGCATGGACGTACCGCAGTGGTCTGCCGGCCGCGTGGTGCTGCTCGGTGACGCGGCGAGTTGCATCTCGCTGTTCGGTGAAGGATCCAGCAGCGCGATCGTTGGAGCCAAGACCCTCGCCGATGCGATTGCCGCCTACCCGGATGACCACACCGCCGCTTTCGCCGTCTATGAACGCAGCCATCGCAAACACGTGCACTCGCTACAACGGGGCGCCGGCATCGCATCGCGCCTCCTCGTGCCCAAAACGCAATCGGGCATCACGATCCGCAATGCTGTGTTGAACGCGCTCCCCTTTCGGAACACCCGACAAGCCCCGGATTCGCGGCGATAAGCGACGAACTTTTCCCAACGCTATTTTGTCACCTGGTGACCGTTAGCCGGCCCTCATCTGGACCACCGTGAGAAGCTGAGGGAATGATTCTGGAGCACGCAATCCTCCCCGTCCGTCCCGGCAGCGAGTCCGATTTTGAAGAGGCATTCCGGATGGCGCGACCTCTGATCAGCCGGCAGCAGGGCTTCCGGAGTCTTTCGATTTCACGCTCGATCGAGTCCCCAAACCTGTACCTTCTACTCGTTGAGTGGGATTCGGTGGAAGCCCATTCCGAAGGCTTCCGTGGGTCCGCCGACTATGAGCGGTGGAAGGAGCTGTTGCACCATTTCTACGATCCATTCCCGGTGGTTGAGCACTTCACGACGGTGCGGTAGCCAGCCCCTCACCCGGCATGTGGATACAGTTTGAGAGTGAATTTCCACGCGTTCAAGCGTTTCTTCGATCTTGCGCCTGCTCTTGCCGCTGCACAGCCTGTCATCGAGGTTGAAGAACAGAACAGCGACTACGAATCCGGTGTTGCCCGCATCGGGAATGAGCTATGGCGAATCCGCACCGCCCGGATCACACCGACGAAACCCGGTGCCTTCGTCGCGGTCTGGAAGCGCGGCGAAGGCGGATCGACCAGGCCCTTCACGGCTGACGAGTCGATGTCCGGACTGCTCGTCTTCGTAGAGGATCAGGATCGGTTCGGGTACTTCCAGTTCACCAAAACCCACCTGATCTCGCTCGGATACGTCAGCTCCGACGTACATCCCGGTAAACGTGGTTTCCGCGTCTATCCGGCATGGTGCACCGACCTGAATCCTCAAGCGTCGCGCACGCAGCGCGCGCAAGGGCCTGCGTTCTCCGAGCTTTCTCCGACAACCGCACGCGACCACTTCAGCGCCCGTTGGGCAGCCTTGATCTGAGTTCTTCTGCATAGGAAGCGATGGCCTGGCGCTGATCGCGGGTGAACCTTCTGACTTGCATGTCGAGGACTACCCGGCTGCCCAGTTCTCCCAGGCCCAACAGCTGACCCACCCGCTGGATTGCTTCGTCCAGGTTCTCTGAATCCTCAACCACCTGGAAGACCTCGCCCCGCCGATCCATCGCCTTCACCAGGGCCTCGTGGAGCATCAATTGTTCCCTTGTTCGCAGCTCATCCTCATCCATGCCGCGATTCTTGCACGAATGGTTGCGTCAAACTGACGGTGCTATCCCGCCTACCGCGGCACCCAAAGCGTGCCCCTACTCGAAGTGGGTTTCGATCCCGCTCCCCGAGACCTGTTCGATCAGTTCGGTGGCGATGTCCCGTAGTTTGCGGTTGCGGTTGCTGGAGACCTTGGTGAGGATTTCCATCGCTTCTGCCTGCGAGCATCGGTTTTGCGCCATGATGACACCGCAGGCCAGGTCGATGGCGGTCCTGCTTTGCATTGCTGATTCCAGGTCCTCTGCCCGGTGGTGGGCTGAGTCGATGCGCACGGACAGGTGGAGGATGTTGCGGGCGGCAGCGGCGAAGCCCACGGCCTTGTTGAAGACATCGGGGGTGAACGCGCCTGGCTTGGATGCGAAAAAGTTCAGCGCCGCACTAGCGTCCTCGCTGATTTCCATGGGAATCCCCAACGAGCTATGAACGCCGATCTCGGCGAATTTCTTGGTGAGCGCCGGCCAGCGGAGATCTGTCGAACCGTCGTCGATGATCACGGGAGACATCTCGCGGAGTGCCGCGATGCAGGGGCCGTCACCGATAGCCTGCTCAAACCGGTCAATCTGCACGGCGCGTGGGGAGCTGCCCGCTGCAGTGAGGGGCCGGCGTCTGACTTTGACAGTGATGGCGCATTCAATCTCGTCGCCGGAAGCTTCGGAAATCGAGGCAGCGGCGAGCTTAGTGAGCCCGCTCAGGAAATCAGATGCATTCCCTGCGCCGACCAGAACAGACTGAAGGTCCAGAATGCCTTGAAGCAGGTCCGCTGCTTCGTTTTCCGGTGAACTCGACATTCGCCCATCCTACTTTCATCGTTTGCCAAGGAGAACGGTGCGCCGACGCTGGAAGCCCGCATCCCACCGTCGTATGCTGCATGCAGTCCTAGGCTTTCGATCCCCTACCGCGGAGTACGCACATGCAGATCCCCAAACCGTCCGACGCCGACAAAGACCGCTTCCGCGCGGTGGTGCCGGAGAACCCTGACGTCGTGGTCAAGCCGATGTTCGGGAACCTGGGCGCCTTCGTGAACGGCAATATGTTCGCCGGACTGTTCGGTCCGATGATCGGCGTCAAGCTTTCCGACGTCGACCGCGAGGCACTGGAGGCAAGCCACCAAACGCTCCCGTTCGGCCCGGAAGGCCGCGCCATGGGCGGCTACGTCGGCCTGCCCGAAGCCTTGGCCGGCGACGATGAGCAAACGGCGGAGTGGGTCGAAAAGGCGTTCGCTTACGTTGCGACTCTCCCGCCGAAAGCCGCGAAGCCGCGTTCGGCGAAGAAGTAACTGCCGCGGAGGCGGCGCACAAAGCTCAGAACCGGGACGTGTGGTCTTCGATCAGTCCGCTTGCCGCAATCTCACGGAAGGTATAGATCCCCCGGACTGCGGCGGCCGTGTCCCGGAATGGTGACGAGACCGCAAGCTCTTTCCCGAACTCGTCAACCAGCCTGACCCTGCAGCTGCCCCCGTTGTCAGTGAACACTTCAAAGTGTCCCGCCATCAGAGAAGTTCTCCCCGACGGCGTACAGGAGCAAGCTTGGGCAGTCCGGGATGCCGGGAAGCCGGGCTGCTGTTAAGCGGTTGATGATGTCCCGATTCGCGTCGCCGCTCCAGTTCGCCCGTCACGAGGTCAAGCAACGCCTGCGCTGGTTCGGAGAGCCTGTGGGTTGCCGCCGTGTGGGCTATTTCGTCGCAGTGAAGAAGCACAAGACGGATGCGTTCCAATTCGCGCGAGGGCACGGATGGCCATTGCCGAAACAGTTGTTGAAGCGCACTGTGCCTGGGTAGGTGGTTCCGCCAAGATTCATCGGAGGTGTCTTGCGTCCAGGATCCCCGGCGCCGTGCAGCGCGAACATGGGGGTGACCGGGTTGAATAGGTGCCATGACTGACCTCCTCGTACTAAATCGAGAAAGCCAGCTGCTTGACCTCTACCAGCATAAGTGACCCAGGTCATATCAACCAATTTCGGCTTGCTTGGAATCGCGAGGGGCTGGTGAACGCCCCGCGGGCGTGCTGGGCCGGGCCACGATGAGGAGGCCGACGAGGGACAGCAGGGCCCCGACGATCATGATGGCTGCCATCGGGACGGCTGTGTCCGTGCCGCCCAACCCTGCGATCGGCGCGATGATGCCGGCTGTGGTCCATTGCACCAGGCCAAGGACGGCGGAACTCGTGCCCGGGTGCGCCGGTACTTCGGCCGAGGCAAGGGCACCGCCGTTGGTATTGATCAGTCCCTGGCCACCATGAGCGCGAAGAAGCTGCCCATTGCCACGAGTAGAGGAGTGCCCCACCAGAGGGCCCCGGCAAGCATCACGATGCCGGCGGCGAGCGCGATGGCCTGTCCTACGAGGATGACTCGTCGGGTGGGTACCCGGCCTGCCAGCCGCGCCGAGACGAGGGCGGCGATGGTCATCCCGCCGGCGTTCGCGGCGAAGACGATGGAGTACGCCACCGGGGAGAGTCCGTTCATGTTCTGCAGGATGAACGCGGACGTGGCGACGTAGGCGAACAAGGCGATGAATGCCGAAGATGCCACCAGGACGTATCCAACGAACCGGCGGTTCGCCAGGACAGTGCGCGCCGCGTGCCCGAATTCACGCAGTCCGCCCGCGTGACGTTTCCCGGGCGGCAGGGATTCCGGCACGACGAACAGGGCGCAAAGGGTCATCAGGACACCGAGGGCCGCCAGCGTCCAGAAGGTCATCCGCCACCCGGTCAGCTGCAGGATCACCGCGCCCAGCAGAGGCTGATGATCGGTGCCACGCCCCCAATCCCCATCACGACGTTGAGCACCCGGACCAGCTGCGGGCCGTGGGCCAAGTCCACAATGACGGCGCGGCCGATCACCATGGCCCATCCCCCGCCAAAGCCCTGCAGGAACCGGGCAACCATCATGAATCCGATGCTCGGGGCCAGGGCGCAGCCAACCGTCGCGATGGTCATGAGTATCGTGCCCGCCACAAGCGGCAGGCGTCGGCCGCGTTGGTCGCTGAACGGACCCCCGACCAGTTGCCCGAGCCCCATCCCGGCAAAGAACGTCGTCAGCGTCAGCTGCACCGACGACGCCGAGGTGCCGAACTCTTCTGACACGCGTGGGAACGCCGGGACATACATGTCGGTGGCAAGGGGTGCCACGGCTGTCAGGAAGATGACAGTGGCGACTAGTGCTGCCGGGACAGTCCCTGCCGTCGCAGCCCGTGTGGTTGTCGGCGTCGTGCTCACGGGCATGCGCTGGTGCTCCATTTCATCGAATGCTTGACCTTCGATTTCCATGAAACCCGCATCATGCAGGCGTAGCGAGGGCCCTGCCGAAACGGGTTATGGCAGAACCTCCCAACCGTTCGTGGTTACGTCGTACCGTTTCCATATGGATAACCGAGCCGAGGTACGAGAGTTTCTGGTCTCCCGCCGAGGACGCATCACCCCCGAGCAGGCAGGCATCGAGCCCATCGGCGGCCGGCGCCGAGTGGCGGGTCTCCGAAGGGAAGAAGTCGCCCGTCTCGCCGGGGTCAGCATCGACTACTACACCCGCCTCGAGCGTGGAAACCTCACCGGGGTCTCGGACAGCGTCCTCGACTCAATCGCTCGGGCTCTGGAGCTTGACCGCGCCGAACACGACCACCTCTATGACCTGGCACGTGCGGCCGGTCCGTCCGCGCGGA